>NZ_MPOI01000030.1:0-35100 GCF_001896145.1 Archangium sp. Cb G35 | reverse complement strand
GTACTGGGTGGATACGCGGGGCGCTGGTCCATTGAAGAGGCCTTTCAGGGCAGCAAGAGCCACCTGGGTTTCGAGGAGCCGCAAGGCTGGAGTCGTCAGGCCGTACGGCGTACCGCGCCCCTGGCCATGCTCCTCTACAGCCTCACGGTGCTGTGGTTTGCCCAGGAGGGTCACGCCCTCTACCAGCCTCCCTTCCGGCCCTGGTATCGGCACAAGGTACGTCCCTCCTTCGCCGACATGCTCACCACCCTGCGCTACGCCTGCCTCCAGGCCGCAATTTCTGCGAACCCTCATGGCAACCAGGGTCGACAAAACCTCCTCCTGCTACTGCCCGGCTCCTTGAAGGCAGCGGCTTGAACGCCGCTAAAAAGTGCGAAACTCGAACTCAGGTCGGCGAGCTGCGCCTCGATCTGCTCGAGCATCGGGGCCACCGACGTCAGGAGCCGCTCACCAGCCTGGGTCAAGTTCACGCTTCGGGTCGTGCGGGTGAGCAGCCGGACCCCGAGCCGTTCCTCGAGTCCACGGATCGTCTGGCTCACGGCCGATGGGGAAACACCCAGCTTCGAGGCGGCTCGGGTGAAGTTGCCCTCCCGTCCCACAACGATGAAGACGTCGAGGTCATTCAGGCTGGGTCGAGCCATTGTGAAGCGCTCCTTACAATGACGTGAACCGTCTAGCACCTAATCGGCCAGCCTGGAAGCGCATAGATCATCACGCAACACGCAACACGCAACTCGTGACCGGCACGCACAGGCCGATCCTCTGCCCAGGAAGCTGAATAGGTAGCCATGCAAGACATCGGCAGCAGACCTATGGCGACAGCCACCATGACGAAACCCAAACCCATCGGAGTTGGCATCATCGGAGCGAACCCGGAGAGCAGCTGGGCGGCCCGGGCACACATCCCCGCGCTGCGTGGCCTCCCGGCCTATGAACTGCGGGCCCTGAGCACCAGCCGGCGCGAGACCGCTGAAGCCGCCTCCCAGAAGTTCGGCGTGCCACTGGCATTCGACAACGCCGCCGAGCTCGTGGCCCGGCCCGAGGTGGACCTGGTCATCGTCTCGGTGAAGGTGCCCACGCACCACGGGCTGGTGAGCACGGCGCTCCAGGCGGGTAAGGACGTCTATTGTGAATGGCCGCTCGGCAACGGGCTCGCCGAAGCCGAGGACATGGCGGCCCTCGCCCGGGCGCGTGGGGTCCGGGCCCTGGTGGGACTCCAGGCCCGCGCCTCCCCCACCGTGCGCTACGTGCGCGACCTCATCGCCAACGGCTTCGTGGGCGAGGTGCTCTCCACGAGCATCGTGGCCTCGGGTGGCGGAAACGGGGCCACGATCGCTCCTGGCGCCGAATACGTGCTCGACGAGCGCAACGGCGCCTCCCTGCTCACCATCCCCTTCGGCCACACCGTGGATGCGCTGTGCTGGTGCCTGGGCGAGTTCGCCGAGCTGAGCGCGACCTTCGCCATCCGCCGTCCGCAGGTGATCCTCACTGGAACGGACAGAATCCTGACCCAGACGACGGCGGACCAGGTGGCCGTCTCCGGAGTGCTCGCGAAGGGAGCGGTTGCCTCCATCCACTACCGAGGGGGCAGTTCGCGAGGCACCAACCTGCTGTGGGAGATCAACGGCACCGAGGGCGATCTCGTGATCAGCGGCGACGTCGGACACCTCCAGCTCACGCCGCTGAAGCTCTCCGGGGGGAACACGAAGCAGGACTTCGGCCCCCTGCCCATCCCCGAGCGCTACATACCAGCGCCCGGAGTGCCCGAGGGACTGGCCTTCAACGTGGCCCAGGCCTATGCCCAGTTCGCCGAGGACCCGGACTCGGTCCCGAGCTTCGAGGACGCCGTGGTGCGCCACCGGATGATCGAGGCGATCCGCACGGCGGCGCGCACGGGCCAGCGCCAGCGGCTCTGAAATCAATCGACTTCGGTAGCCGCCTTCATGCGCTCCCATTCCCGCAGGGCGACCGCCACGGGGTGGAGCGTGTGGATGCCCAGACGCTTGTGGTGCACCGCGACGTGGTACTCGCCTCCGATGGAGACGAAGGCAAAGGGAGAGGCGGGGTGGGCCAGCAACCACTGGCCTGCCTCCTCATGAGTGGCGAGGCTCGGCATCCGATGGGAGACCGTGTCTCCACGTGCGGCGAGGGCGGATGACACTGGCGGGCGCATTGGAAGGCCTTCCCCCATGTATGTTTCACCAAGGCGATCCGCACTTCCTCGTTAGGAGTGGGTTTGACTCAAGGCGGCGGGCAACCTCTATTGGAAGCGGCGGGCATCGAAGCCGCCCCCCTCAGTCCAGCTGGCCCTTGCCCTGCCGGAGCACCTCGATCTGGTCGCCGATCAACGACACCACCGTCGAGGGCTCCATCAGGCGCACACCACCATCGAGGATGAGATCCAACCCGTGCCCCAGCGCGTCCTTGATGTCCTTGGCGTCGATGAGGGGCTCGCCCTCGGCGTCCGTGGCCGAGGTGGTGACGATGGGCCTCCCCAGCGCCGCGGCCAGCGCCCGCGCCAGCTCCGCGTCCGGCACCCGGATGCCCACCTGCTTCTGCTTGGACATCATCACCTCGGGCACCAGCCGCGTGGCCTCGAGGATGAACGTGAACGCCCCGGGCGTCAGGCTCTTCATCGTCCGGTACGCGAAGTTGCTCACGTGCGCGTACTTCGCCACGTCCGACAGGTCCGGGCACAGGAACGACAGCGGCTTCTTCCTGTCCCGCCCCTTCAGTTGGTACAGCTTCTCGATTCCCTTCTTCGAGCCCAGGTCACACCCCAGGCCGTAGTAGGTGTCCGTCGGATAGGCGATCACCCCGCCGCTGGAGAGAACCTCCACCGCGCGCTGGATGTGCCTCGGCTGCGGGAACTCCGCGTTCACCTCGATGATCGGCGCTGACGCCATGACCGTGTCTCCTCAGGCCGGTCTCTAGTAGCGGCTATGAATGTACCTCGCCACTGCGCTGCAGGGCCCGCCGGGTGAGGACCGGGCCGATCAGCTCATGCGCGGTGATCATCGCCACGATGAGCACTTCCACTTGGGGCCCAAAGTCAGGGAAGGTCCGGGAGATGAGCGCCGCCAGGCCGAACGTCACGCCCGCCTGCGAGATGAGCCCCATCCACAGGTAACGCCCCAGCCGCGGATCATCCATCGGAGCGAAACGCCGGCACGAGCCGTAGATGGCCACGCCGCGCAGCGCCACCAGCAGCAGGGCCGCCGGGCCCACCGTGAGCAGCGCGTCCAGCTTGAGCCCCGCCCCGGCCGCGGCGAAGAAGAGCGCGAAGATGGGCAGGCCCGCCAGCTGGATGGCGTGGTGGATGCGCTCGCCCTCGCGCTCGTCCAGGTTGGCGATCAGCGCCCCGGCCGCCAGCGACACCATCAGCGGCGACAGGTGCAGGCGCGCGCCGGCCTCGGCCGAGACGAAGCACAGCCCCACCAGGAAGAGCGGCAGCTCGCGCTTCACCCGCCGCATGTACACCAGCATCACCACGGCCAGCAGACACCCCACCAGCACCGAGCCGAACAGCTCCCACCCCACCCCGCTCAACAGCCCCCCGATGTCCAGCCCGCCCCCGAAGCTCGCCCGCGTGAGGCCCGCCGCCAGGGCGAAGGCCACCATGACCACCAGATCCCCGATGATCACCAGGGCCATGAGGAACTCGGTGAAGCTGCCGCGCGCGCTCGTCTCCTGAACGATGGCGATCGTCACCGTGGGCGAGAAGGACACCACCACCGTGGAGATGAGCGCGCTGACGGCCAGCGCCTGTCCCACCGTCATGGGCGCCAGGAAGGGCAACACCGGCTTGAGGGCGAAGAGCGCCGCGAAGACGGCCAGGAACGTCACCCCGCAGACGGCGACGCACAGCGCCGCCACCTTGGCGCCCACCCGGCGGATGAGCCCCCACTGCAACTCCGTGCCCGCCACCAGCGCGATGAGGCTCACCGCCAGCCCCTTCACCAGCTCCAACCCCTTCACGCCCGCGCTGGGGATGAAGCCCAGCGCATAGGGCCCCACCGCCACGCCCACCAGCAGGTAGCCCGTGAGCCGGGGCAGCCCCATGCCCTTGGCCACCTTGCCGGCGAACAACCCGCACAGCAGCAGCGCCCCCGCGGCGAGCGTCACCGGCGTGCCCGTGTCCACCCGCCACATCTGCGCCCGGCCAATCCCCGCCAGCAGCAGCACCAGGAACAGCAACCGCAGGAGCGCCCCCTTCATGGCGTGCCTCCCTGCGCCGGGGTCGACGCCAGCACGTGGCGGAAGGCCTGGCTGCCGAGCACCTCGTTGATGACGGCCCCCGCCACCACCACGTCGAAGACGCGCTGGGACAGGGGCCCCGGCACCAGCACCAGGTACTCCACCACCAGACACAGCGCGAGCCCACCTTGAGCGATGAGCGCGTAGCCCAGCCGCGGCGGCAGCGCCAGGGTGCCCCCGGCGATGCGCTGTGCGATCGCCCCTCCCAGCACCTTGCCCAGGAAACGCAGGCCCAGGTACCCCGGCAGCAGCACCCACGCCATCACGTCCCGCGCCTGCACGTGGGCCCCCACCAGGAAGATCAACAGCAGGTACGAGGGCCGCTCGAAGCGCCCGAGCCCGCGTGCCGCCTGCTCCACGGCCCGGCCGCCCACCAGCGCCAGGGTGGCCCCGCAGGCCACTCCCGCCAGCAACGCCGACACCCGGAGGTACGCCGCCGCCCCGGATACCAGCGCCACCCCGCCCAGCAGCACCGCCATCAACTCGCCCTGATCCTTCAGCCCATGCATGAGGAAGGCGAGCAGTCCACCACACGCCATGCCCAGCAGCAGCGCCAGCGCCACCAGCCCCAGACCCTCCAGGGGATGGCCCGCCGCGCCGAAGATCAGCGCCAGCACGAGCACCCCCAGCCCCACCAGATCATCCAGCATGGTGAGCAGCGCCACGGACAGGCCGCTGCGCCGCTCCATGCGCCCGCTGCGGTAGCCCAGCACCGCGAAGTGGCCGGAGGACAGGCTCGCCGCCGCGCCCAGCAGCACCGCCGCGCCCAACGCGGCCCCGGGCGGCAGGCCCATGGTGAAGAGCAGCGGACCGGCCAGGGGCAGGGCTACCCACAAGAAGGCCGTACCGGCATGAGCGAGCGCCGCCGCGTACACCTCCCGGGGGAGCAGCCGCAGCAGCCGGGGCTCCAGGTTGAGGCCGATGATCACCCCCGCCACCCCGAGCCCCAGGGCCAGTACCGGCCGCAGGGCCGTCAGATCGTCCCAGGAGAGCACCCCCAGGGAGCCCGGCCCCATCACCGTCCCACAGGCGAGGAAGAGCAAGCCGCTGGCCGCCAGGTGCGCCATGGCCGGGAAACGGCCAGGGTCCAACACCGTCCGGCTCGAGGCCAGCAACGAGAGCGCCGCGATGGCGAGGAAGACGAGCAGCGCCTGCACGAATACGGTGATTACACCGCTCGTGGCGCTTCGTCACTCCCGGCGATGCATGGGGGCGGCGATCACCGGCAGGGCCACCAGCCGTCCCATCGGGGGATCGTCCGCATCCATTTCCAGTTGGACGCGCTGCACCAGCCGCTCCACCTCCTCGGCCGACTGGGACGGCAGGAGGCTCACCAGCACGAGCCGATCCTCGTCCGCCCCGAGCGCGAGGCTGCGCAGGCCGGCGAAGATGGGCACTTCGGCCGAGAGCGTGGCCGCGGCGCTTCGGGCCCGCACGACCAACGGCTCCGGGATACCGAAGTCCCGGAGCCGTCGGATGGCCCGCTCAGGTTGGTCCGCGTGGTCGAGGAACGCGAGGAAGAGGTACACGACCCGTGTCTATCCGGTCCGCGGCCCTTGCGTCACGTGCTACTCGGTGCGGCCTGGGCCCGGCTCGCCGGACGGAGGCGAGGCAGATGCTGTGGGCTCCTCCGCCGGTGCCGCCGGGGTCCCACCGGCCGCCGCCTCCTGCGCCGCCCGGGCCGCCCGCTTGCCCTCCTCGATCAGCTTCTTCACCTTCTGGCCGCCCTTACGGCCGATTTCCTCGTAGAAGTTCGGTCCCCGGGTGGCCTTCACCCGGTCTCCGCCCTTCTTGCCGATCTCCTCGTAGAACTTCGCCCCGCGCTCGGCCTTCACGGTCTCGCCGCCCTTGCGGCCGATCTCCTCGTAGAACGAGCGGCCCCTCTCGGCCTTCACCGTCGCTCCACCCTTGCGGCCGATCGTCTCGTAGAACTCCCGGCCCCTCTCGTTGCGGACGGTCTCTCCGCCCTTACGCCCCGCCTCGGCCACCGTCATGCTGCCCTTGTTGTCTTTGTCCTGCTGCATGTCGTCTCTCCTCCTACGTTCTCCCCTTCCCCGCCAGGGTGCCCCTTGCCCCAAAACTTGGGACGGAAGCGCCCCGATGCAAGCAAGCTCCGTACACCGCCAGCCGTTCGCAGTGGACAGAACCCAGGCAATCCCCAGGAATGACGCGGGGTTGGGGGCTCACGCTGTCCCGGCGGGCGTGACTACGGCCTGCCCGCCCGGACGCTTCAGTGTCAACAACACGCTAGTGCGTATTGCCGATTCCCGTTCGCTGTCACACCTTTCCCGCCAACCCAGAGTGGGAGGACGGCGTGAACGGGGGCGGTGGCGGAGGAATGGGTCTCAAGGGCTGGCTGAAGGTGCTGGCGCCGGTGCTGGCCTCCATCGGGGGGCTCACGATGCTGAGGCTGCTGGGCCCGGACTTCATCAACCAGAAGGACCTGACGGCCTTCCTGGCGCCCATGGGGAAGTGGGCGCCGGTGGCCTTCGTGTTCTTCCTGGCGGTGCGGCCGGTGACGCTGCTGCCCGGCCAGGTGTTCACCGCGGTGGGGGGGATGATCTTCGGGACCCTGGCGGCGACGATCTATTCACTGCTGGGCAGCTTCCTGGCGACGCTGCTCATCTTCGGGCTGTCGCGCTGGCTGGGGACGCGGTTGATGAAGCGCATGGCGGGCAGCCGCTACCCGGCGATTACCCGGGCGGCGAGGCGGCACGGCTTCAAGTTCGCGCTGCTGGCGTGCATCAACCCGCTGCTGCCCACGGACGTGATGATCGCGGCGGCGACGGCGGCCAAGGCGCGCTTCTGGCCGCTGGCGATGGGGGTGCTGCTGGGCACCATCCCGGGCACCTTCCTCACGGCGCAGTTCGGCAGTGGACTGGCGCAGGGGCGCACGGTGATGACGGTGGTGTCCGGCGTGGGGATGGTGGTGTCGCTGGGGCTGGGAGCGCTGCTCGGCCGCCGCATCTTCCGGGAGATCAGCGAGGACACCCCGGCCGACGAGCCGGAAGAGGCCGGGGCCAGCTCTCAACCGCCCCGGAGCCCGCCCCTGAGGATGAAGAGCCAGTCGGGGATCCGGCCCGCGCTGTCGACCGTCCAGGAACTCCCACCCGCGGGCCCATGAGCGAGGCCCTCGGGCCCATGAGCGCAGCCCGCGGACCCACTCCCTCGCCCTCCGGGAGAGGGTCGGGGTGAGGGTATCCGTCCCCGTGCTCCCCACCGCGAGCCCCCTCAGCTCCGGACCTCCGCGCCCTCGCGCTCCAGGGCGTCCAGGGCGGAGGTGATCGCCTCCACCAGCGCCGCCTCGTCGCCGGGGCCCTCGATCCGGGCCCCCTGGCGGGTGATGTAGAACGAGTCCACGGCGCGGTGGGCCTCGGTGGCCACCTTGGCGAGGGCAATCCCAGCGCCCGCGCGGGTGAGGGCCGAGGAGATGGCGTGCAGGAGGCCCACGCGGTCCGGAGCCACCACATCCACCACGGTGAAGTCGCGGGAGGCGCGGTTGTCCACCGTGACCTTGGGGGGCACGGGAGGCAGGTGCCGTTGCAGGACGGAGCCGGAGCGGCGCCGGCGCAGCACGTCCTCGATGGTGGTCCCCCCGGAGAGGACGCGCAGGAGATCCGTCCGGGCCACGCGCCAGCGGGAGCGCTCGAGCAGCAGCCCATGCGGGGGCCGCACGTCGAAGACGTCCAGCGCGAGCCCGTCCGAGGTGGAGACGATGCGGGCCGAGAGGATGTCGATGCGGTGGGCGGAGAGCACGCCGGCGAGCAGCGCGAGCAGACCGGGCCTGTCCTGGACGGCGAAGGACAGCTCGCTGTAACCGGCGTCGGAGTGGTGGCGCAGGGCGGCGGCGAAGGGGCGTTTCCGGGCGCACGCGAGCAGCCGCCCATGGAGCGTGGCGCGCGAGGGATCCGTCCCGAGGAAGTACCGCTCGGGGAGCACCTGTCCCAGCTCGCGCGCCCGGGGTTCGCCGAGGACACGGGCCCAGCGCGCGTGGAAACGCTCGCGCAGGTGCTCGGAAGAGCCCTCCCCTCGCGCGGCCGCCGAGCCCACGAGGTGGGCCCGGGCCTTGTCGTACAGCTCGCGCAGCAGTTGCGCCTTCCAACCCGTCCACATGCGCGGCCCCACCGAGCAGATGTCCGCCCAGGTGAGGAGGTAGAGGCAGGTGAGCTTCTCCACGTCGCCCACCTTGCGGGCGAAGTCGGCGATGAGGGCGGGATCGCTCAGGTCGCGGCGCTGGGCGGTGTGGCTCATCGCCAGGTGTTCCTTCACGAGGAACTCGGCCACCTCGCGTTGGCGGGGAGTCAGGCCCAGCCGCTCGCCGAGGGCCACCATGAGCAGGCGGCCCTTCTCCGAGTGATCGCCCCCCATCCCCTTCCCCGCGTCGTGCAGGAGCATGCCGAGGTAGAGCGGGAGGGGATCCTTCAGGTCGCGCATCTCGCGGGAGAGCTGGGGCTCCTCCGTGACGAGATCTCCAGCGCGCAGACACTGGAGGCGGCGCACGGCGAAGAGGGTGTGAACGTCGACGGTGTACACATGGTACAGGTCGTGCTGGTGGTGGGCGGTGACGCGGCCGAACTCGGGCACGGCGGCGCCGAGCACGCCGGCATCGTGCAGGGCGAAGAGGAGCTCGCCGCGAGTACCGGGCCGGGCGAAGAGGGCCTTGAAGGCGGAGGTGACGGCGGGAGTGGCGCGGGCGGCCTCGAGCGCGGGCAGGGCCTGCACGGCCTGCTCGCGGGCCCACGAGTAGAGGGGCAGCCCGTGCTCCTCGGCGGTGCGGAAGAAGTCGAGGATGGAGGCGGGCTCGCGGGTGAAGAGGCCCGGGTCCGGCAGGGTGAGTTTGCCGCGGAACACCTTGAAGGCACCGAGCCTGCGCTCGGGGAAGAGGGAGATCTTCCGGGCGGTGCTGAGCTCCTCGCAGCGGGCGATGAGGGCATCGGCGGCCTGGCGGAGGGCCCGGGCGGACAGGTAGTAGTCGCGCATGAAGGCCTCGACGGGCAGCACGGGGCCCTGCTGGTAGCCGAGGAAACGCGCCACCTCCTCCTGGAGATCGAAGGTGAGCCGATCCTCCTTTCGTCCGCGCAGGAAGTGGAGCTGGTGGCGGATGCGCAGGAGGAAGTCACGAGCGGCCTTGAGCCGCGCCACCTGCGAGCCGGGAAGGATGGACTGCTGGAGCAGGCCGGTGAGGCCGCGCGTGCGGAAGCGGACGCGGGCGATCCACAGGGAGGTCTCCAGATCTCTCAGGCCTCCATTGCCCTGCTTGAGGTTGGGCTCGAGGAGGAAGACGGAGTCACCGAAGCGCTCGCGGCGGGCGCGCAGTTCCTGGACCTTGTCCTGGATGTAGGCGTCGGCACGGTGGGTGAGGAGCTCCGGGAGGACGTCCTCGGAGAGGTGGCGGAAGACGCCGGCATCGCCCGTGACGAAGCGCGCGTCGAGCAACGCGGTGCGGATGGTGTGATCGGACTCGGCGGCGCGAGCGCACTCCTCGGGGCCGCGGGCGCTCCAGCCCACGGCGCGCTTGAGATCCCACAGGAGCGTGGGGAACGCGCGGGCCAGGGGCGCGGTGGCCTCCTCGGAGACACCGGGGCCGCGCAGGAGGAGCAGATCCAGATCCGAATGGGGAGACAGCTCGCGGCGCCCATAGGAGCCGAGCGCGACGAGGGCGAGGCCGGGAGGGGCGTGGTGCTCGGCGGAGAGCTCGGAGAAGAGACCGTGGACGAGCCGGTCCGTGGCGGCGGAGAGGAGGCGGCAGGTGGAGAGGCCCGCGGCCCCCTCGCGATGGAAAGCCTCGACGCGGGCATGGGCCTCGCGGAGGTATTCCCGGGCGCGGGCCAGCCGATCCTCGGGACCCCCGGAGCGGAACTCCGGGAGCGAGCCGAGAGCCTCGCGATGAGTGGGCGCGGGGGGCGGCGGGATGGGCGGGACGCTCATGGAGGAGGTTCTAGCCTGTCCCGTGCCCCCCGGCACTCCGGGTCAGGGCAAGGCGACCTTCAAGGGAGCGCAGTAGCCCGTGGCCGCCTGTTCCGTGCCTTTCTGGTAGATGCCGCTGTCTCCCCAACCCCAGACCGTGCCATCCGTGAGCAGGACGTGGGCGTACCGTTCGCCGATGCTCATTCCCGACACGCCGCTCAGGCCAACGAGCGGAGCCGGGATGGCGCCGTAGTTCACCGTCGAGGACGTGCAGTTGGAGCGGAAGTCCCCCCAGGTCCAGAGCGTGCCCTGGGTGCGCTCGATCGCCCCCGCGTGGGACGGGCCCGTGAAGACGGAGAACGTCCCCGAGCTCCACAGGTACGTCCGCACGGGCGTCGGATGGTGACTCGAGATGGCGTCACCCAGCGGTCCCACGCCCCAACCCCACAGCTCCCGCGTTCCGCGAATCGCCAGGGAGAAGGTGTCGCCCGCGGCGATGGAGGTCACGCCCGACATCGCCGTCACCTTGATGGGAACGTAGCTCGACTCCGTCGTCCCATTGCCCAGGCACCCCATCGAGTTGTCACCCCAGGTCCACACCGTGCCGTCGCTCTTGAGCACGAGCGCGTGTCTCTTTCCCGCGGCGATCGCCGTCACGCCCGTCAGGGTCCCCACTCGCACCGGGCGGGTCCGGTTGATGCTCGTGCCGTCGCCGAGCTGCCCGAAGTAGTTGTTCCCCCAGGCCCAGACGGTGCCGTCGCTCTTGCGCGCCAGGACGTACTCCCAGCCCGCGGCCAGCTCCGTCACGCCCGTCAGGCCAGACACCTGGACAGGGGTCGCGCTCGAGAGGGTGGTCCCGTTGCCGAGCACTCCCGTGCTGTTGTCACCCCACGCCCACACAGTCCCATCCGTGCGCAGCACCAGGGAGGACTGGCGCGTCGCATGCACCGACTTCACACCAGACAGGATCGTGGCCTGGACGGGAAGCGTGCTCACATAAGGCGAGGCCCCCGCGCCCAGCTGGGAGAAGTGGTTGTCACCCCAGCCCCAGAGGGTCCCATCCGCGCGCAAGGCGAGCGAGTGCATGCTCCCCGACGCGACGCTGGTGGCCTTGGAGCCGCTCACGTACGCCGGGGCCGGCGTGAAGACGAGATCATCGCGATCATCGTAGCCCCCGAGGGTGCAAGGACTCGCGGTTCCGCCGCGGCGCAGGGCCGCGCGGACGGCCTGCACCTTCGAGCCCACCGGAACCGTGTAGGTGGCCTTGAGGGTCGTCTCCGAGCCAAGGCCCGCCGGCGTCAGGGTGGTGATCAACATCCAGAAAGGGCTGGTCACGGACGAGGCGGCATAGATGTCCAGGAAGTTGCCTTGCGGCGTCGTGGGCATCCGGACCGTGACCTCGATGCTCGCCGGCCGGCCCTGGGTCAATGGCGTCTGGTCCTCGGTGAAGATGCGCACCTTGCGGATCCACTCGTCGTCCCAATAGGAGCCCTGGCTGCCATCCAGGCATGTCCCGCCCAGGGTGCTGGGAGGGTAGCGCTCGGAGATGACCTGCCCGCGGCCATCCACTTCCCTGCTCGAATCGCAGTTCCAGGTCAGGCCGTCGCATTTGACGGCCATCAGGGTGGGGTCGTAGACCGCGTCGACAGGAAAGGCGATCGGCGCCTGGGCCACGCCTGGCGAGCCGGGCACTTCCTCTCCAACGCCCGGACTCGCGAGGTCCGGCGCACCACAGGCCGCCAGGAGGAGCCCTCCCAGCAGCCCGGCCCACTTCTTCTTCTGGATGTCGTTACCGCTCGAATTCATGTGCCTTCCTCGATGATGTGGCAGACGGTCAGGAATAATCCGCCATCGCGTTGAGCGCGGCAATCGACGGAAAAGCCGACACGATATTCAACCACCGCGGAGTCTCGCGATTCCGGGCCCTTCGCCTCCTCACCGAAAACCATTGCGTACAACTCAATTGTGCGCAATGGTTCTGACAGCCAAACGTTGGAGGAGTCATGTCTCAAGCCGTTGCCGTGGCACGCCCGAGTGTCCTGAAGACCGTTGCACGCATCTGGCTGGGAGCATCCTTGCTCCTCGCTGGGGCGGGTCACCTCACGTGGGCCCGTACCGAGTTCCTGGCCCAGGTTCCGAAGTGGGTCCCCCTCGACGCCGACTTCGTCGTCCTCGCTTCGGGCGTGGTCGAGCTCGTGCTCGGGGCGGCGCTCCTCTTCGCGCGCCGCTGGCGTACGCAGGTCGGGTGGGTGGTGGCCGCGTTCTTCGTCGCGGTCTTCCCGGGCAACATCTCTCAGTACACGAACGGCATCAGCGCGTTCGGTCTCGACACCGACAGGGCACGGTTCATCCGGCTCTTCTTCCAGCCCGTGCTCGTCGCCTGTGCCCTGTGGTCGACCGGCGCGTGGGCCGCCTATCGGGAGTCGAAGCGCTCGAAGTGACGCCTCATCTGCTCGCCGGTCTCACGCGAGCAGCAGTCCGATCTCCCCGCGCGGCCCCACGGTCGTGTTCCGCACCGCCACACGCACCGGCGCATCGCCCGCGGGGAGCAGGTCATACTTCCTCAGGATGGCCGCCAGCACGAGCTTCATCTCGTAGAGCGCGAACGCCGCGCCGATACACCGGCGCGCGCCGCCACCGAAGGGGAGATATTCGAACGGAGAGTAGCTGCGTTCGAGGAAACGCTCGGGGCGGAAGCGCTCGGGCTCCGGGTAGAGGCCGGGGCTCCGGTGGACCTGGAGGATGGAAATTCCCACATCCATTCCGGGCGGCAGTTCGTAGCCCCGGAGCGTGAGACCCTCGCGCAGCGTCCGGCCGATGATGGGAGCCACGGGGTTGAGACGCAGCACCTCGGAGCAGACCGCCTCCAGGTAGGGCAGGCGCGAGACGGCCTCCGGGTCGAGTGGCTCCGGCAGGCCCCTCACCTCCTCCACCAGCCGCGCCTTCACCGCCGGGTCACGGTGGATGAGCTGGAAGGCCCAGGCCAGGGAGCTCGCGGTGGTCTCGTGACCGGCGACGATCAGGTTGAGCATCTGCGTCAGCAGCTCGTCGTCGGTGAGCGCGCGGCCGTCGTCATAGCGGGCGGAGAGAAGCAGGCTCAGGATGTCCTCGCGCGGCTCCGCCGAGGCCCGGCGCGCGCGCACCACGTCCGCGAACAGCGCGGTGATCTCCGCCCGCTTCCGCTGGAAGTGCGCCCAGGCACTCAAGCCCAGCAACGGACGGCGCAGCGCCTTGATGAACATGAAGGACGGCTTGAGCGCCGCGATGACCGACAGCACCTGCGCCTTGAAGGACTCCCGCTCCGCCGGCTCCCGGAGGCCGAGGACCGCCTCGAGGATGACCTGGAGGGAGATCTCCTGCATGGTCCGATGGACCGGGATGGGCCGGCCGCGCGTCCACCGGGCGGCGTGCTCCCGTGCGACGTCGAGCATCAACTGCCCATAGGCCCGCATGCGCGCGCCATGAAAGGGCGGCAGCTGGAGCTTGCGCATGGCCCGGTGGCGCTCACCGCTGAGCAGGATGAGATTGCTCTCGCCGAGGATGGGAGCGAGGAGCTCCGCACCGAGCGCGAGGTAGGTATCGGGGTTGGCCGTGAACAGCGTCCGGACACCCTCGGGATGTCCGGTGACCACCATCTTCCCGGCGAAGCCCGGCCACGCGAAGGTGTCTCCGTACCGCCGCGCGGTCTCGAGCAGGGTCGCGTAGGGATCGCGCAGATACTTCAGCGAGACGAGGAGGTTGTTCCCTGGACCGGGTGGCAGTCGGTTCATGCCCGCAGCCTACACCCGGAGTGAACCGCCCTGCCCCGCCCCTCAGCTCGCGGCGCTCATGCCCGACTCGAGCAGGTCCGCCTCCCGTTCCCGGCGGGACGGATAATCGTCCCCGAAGTCCCTCAGGTTGCCCAGCGCATCGTCCCAGCGCTGGTCGACCACCTGGCCAAAGAAGTTGGGCGTCTCCGTGCGCAGCGTGCCGTATTGGAAGTGCACGGACGCAATCACCGTCTGCATCTCCGCGGGCAGTTCCTCGAAGGAGGCCCGCTCGCCACCGTCCTCGGCATTCCTGGAGGTGACCTCGGCGTTGTAGCTGGTGATGAGCGATTCCACCTCGTGGTCCCGCACGGCCTGGTCCAGCTCCTCGACCTCCTCGGCCGTCAGCTGCAGAGGGTTCGCCTCCAGGAAGTCCACCGCCTCCTGCCGCTGCAGCCCGAGGTAGGGCGTCAGCCTCTCCTGGAGCGCCTCGGACAGGCCCAGCTGCTGCAGGTCCGCGAGGTCTCGCGCGCCCAGGTCCACGCCCGTGCCCACCGTCACGCCGCTCTGGCTGCCCTCGGCATCGGGGACATAGGCATCCTGGAGCGCCGCGCCTTCCTGCTCGGCGATGAAGTCCCAGTCGATGTCATTGCCCGGCTCGGCGACCTCCGCGCCCGGCTCCGCGACCTCCTCGGCGGCGACGGTCTGCTGCACCTGGTGCAGCTGCTGCGCCTGCCGCGCGTCCGCCGTCCCCAGGTTCAGATTGGCTCGCACGGGGGCGTCATCCCAGCCATCCCGGAACGTGTGCCCGGCCCCCTGCGGGGTCCGCGCCTGCTGCGTGGCGGCATTGGGCAGGTTCTGCTCGGGCCGGACGCTCCGCGTGGCCTCATTCGAGGAGACGCGCGAGGACTCCTGGGTGCTGCGCTGGGACGAGGACGACGACGACGACGACGACGAACGCTCGATTCCGGCCATGACCAACCCTCTCTGTGTGCGACGGGGGGCGCACCCTGGGTAAATACCCTACCCGTGCGCCCTGGGGCCTACAAGCCCCCCTGTCATGAATTCACCGGAAAGTCGTGTGCGCCACGCCTTGGGTGCTTGGCTCGCTATCGGTCATGCGCGATCGGCATCCTGGGTGCGGACAGACGCAATGGCCTGCTTCTCTCTCATCATCGCCAGCCAGCGGCGGCGCAGGGCGACGGGGTGTTCGGGATAGCGCTCGTCGAGGAAGCCGACCGATGTCAGCTGGTCGGTGCGGAAGATTCGGAAATCGGCGCGCAGCTCGCACCACGCCATGACGACGCGCACCGTCGCGACATAGCCCACCATGAACGGCCAGATGACGCGCTCGCTCGTCTGGCCGGTCTTGTCGACATAGCCGATCGCGAGCTTCAGCCCCTGCCGGCTCCACGCGCGGAGCTTCGCGACATCGACGCCGGCGTCGCCGTGCACCTCTCGCGACGGCGGGGTTCCGACCGCGGGGTCGTCAATGATCGGGCGCAGATCCTCGGGCACGATCGCCGCGATCTTGGCGAGGACGCCGAGGGCGGCGCGGGCGAGCTCGGAGTCGGCGTGCGCCATCACCCATTGGGCCCCCAGCGCGACCGCCTCGATCTCGTCCGAGGTCAGCATCAGAGGCGGCAGATCGAAACCGCGATCGAGGATGTAGCCGATCCCCGCCTCGCCGCGGATCGGAACGCGCTGCGCGATCAGCGCGCCGATGTCACGGTAGATGGTGCGCTTGCTGGTCTCGAGTTCCGCCGCGATCGCGGCGGCGGTCAGCGGGGCCGATGCGCGGCGCAGCACCTGGATGATCTCGAACAAGCGGTCGGCGCGTCGCATGGGGGTCCGTTCGTCAGCGGGGGCGGGGAAGCGCGCTCGCGACCTCGCCCGCGCCGTGAGATGCCGTGCCCGATCCTACGACATCGCGACGATGATCGCCGCCGACATCAGGCTGCCCAGCGTGAACATCGGGCCGCTGATCAGGCTGTAGTAGAACGGCCGCGGGAAGTTGGGGTTGATGGCGATATTGACCGTCATGGGCACCAGATAGCCGATGCCGACGAGCGCCCCCAGGAGCAGCGCATCGCCGTAGGTCGTGATGCCGAGCGCGCGCAAGAGGAACGTGGTCGTCGCGATGTTGAGCGCGCTGCACACGATCGGCCCCACGATGAACTGCGGACCTGGCGTCTGCGCCGGCTGGTCTCCCTTTCCGAGCGAGGCCCTGTATTGCTTGGGAAACAGCACCATGTACCAGACGCCGCCCAGCCCAAAATGGGCGACGGTCGCCACCAGAACGGCCAGCCAGTTCATTTGTGAGAATGCCTCGGTCATCGGTCGACTCCCTTGTTGATGTGGAAGAATCCGGGATTGCCGATGTAGCGGAGGGCTGCTGCCACCGTGCTGTCAGCAGCGTGTAGTGGGGTCTACCCACTCCTCGAAGGACGTCCCTGCGCCTCGAGCTCGCAAGCGGCGTAGCTCTCCTGGCTATAGCACTCCAAGCCGTGAGGGTGAGCCATCCCGCAGACGAGAACGAGCCCTGCTCCGGCGGCGGGCGGTCCCTGGTGGTTCGCGCGACTGAAGCGCCTCGGGCTCGACGGTGGCCGCTGGCACATCGTACAGTTCGTGCGTCCATTCGAGAGAGGCACACAATGAGTGCGATTCCTTTTCTGGTCGTCACCGCGACGGATGAGAGCAGCACCCCCCTCCTCGTGAATGACGTCAAGCTGAAGCCCTCTCTCGCGAAGAGCACTCCCGTGGGGCCGGAAAGAACACCGCACCTCGCCCTGAGTGGCCTGGGCCCGGGAAAGTACGAACTGTGCATCTCCGTCGCAGGTCACCCAGAGCTCGTCTTCCCGCTGTCCCTCGTCAAGGAAGGCACCGGACTGGTTCCCAAGTACACAGGAAGCGCGCCGCTGTGCTGCCCGGCCATCACTTCAAGCAGTGAGACCTCCGGAGCCGCCACGAAACAGCTCCATACCCTGGCCTTCACCCTGACCAAGACGCACTCCGAGGTGATCCTCGTCGCGGGCTGGGATTACAGCGGGGGCACGAATAACGCCGCTTATTGCGAGACCTACCGCGATGACCTCTCCTCGGGAACGACCTACCGGACCGGCGCCAGGCAGAGCATTCCCCGGAGAATCGACAACTCCACGGTCGTGACCATCTTCGACTTCAAGACGGGCAATCGCTCGCGGATGGTGAAGAGCGCTTCGGGATGGATGGAGATGGACCGGGTCCTTCAAGGGACCGTCAAGACCCATCTCGGCTCCTACAAGGACGCGACGAACGTCCAGAAGCGCTATCTCGACGATTCCATCTCCATCCAGCATGTCTACGACTACATCATCACCCTGGGTGCCGCGGCCCCTGGCTCGCTGAGGGAATTCCACATCTTCTCCCATGCTTGGGCCGGTGGGCCCATTCTTATCGAGACCTATGAAGGTTCCGCATACGCCGCGGGCGGTGCGCAACAGACACGGCGGGATCCAAACGACAAGGACCCCCGGCTCAAGGACTTCGATCTCGTCAACATGCCCCGCCTGAAGGACTTCAAGGCCGCGTTCGCCTCGGATGCCATCGCCAAGATCTGGGGATGCATGGCGACCACGGTCTACCGCAATCTCCTCCGCGCCATCGCCAAGACCAAGAGCGACTCCGAGACCATCTCCGTCGAATGGAACAAAACCACCAAGAAGATGACGGCAGGGGATGCAAAGAAATACTTCCGAGACAGCATCCTCGAGTTCAATTACATGGCGAAGTTGAGCACGGCGGTAGGCGGCGGCTTGAAGGTCTATGGCGCACCTCCCGGAATGGGAGCAGACCTCCGAGCAGTCCCTGTGGGCAGCAAGAAGCACAATCACATGTACATCAACAAGCTCACCTACGCCCTCGAGTACACGGCGTTGAGCAAGCTCTTCGGAATCGTCCCCGATGACACCGGCTACATCCTTTTCTGAGAGAGCTCGCACACGGCTGCTCACCGGCCTCCTCGCCATCCTGCTCGCGGGGGCCGCATGCAAGGAGACACCTCGTCCGAGCAAACCCGGGACGCCCCCCACCAGGCTGGAACCTTCGTCCATTCCGAGCGCGGAACCTGCCCCCGAATCCCGGGCTCCCGTGCCGGGAGAGCTCCTCAAGACGCAAGCCGCTCACCTCACCGCCATCGAGCTCGTCTCATGCCCGGAAGGCAGACGGATCGCGACGCTGCCGCCCCCCCTTCTGCGGCAGCTCCAGCAGGCCCTCTCCCAGGCCACGCTCTCCAAGGATGCGGCGCTGACTCCTCCCCCCTGGGATGCCCGCCTCGTCTTTCACCTCGACTCGGGCCAGACCCTCTACGGACAACTGGTGCGCTCGGACGTTCTGCGCCTGTACGAGACAGCACAGTGCACGGGGGCCCGGGCCGCGACCGATGAACTGCGCCTGGGCGAAGAGGCGCAGCCACTCTTTGGATGGGTTCAAGAGCGTCTTGGCCCCACCGAGGAGAAGGCATACCAGACACCTCCCGGCCTTCCCCCGCCGCCCGGCGACTGAACATGCTGCGCTGGAGTGCAGCCTGCACGCCACGGGGCGCTCAGTCATCCTCGCGCCCGAGCTGGGTTGGCCCCTGCGCTGCGCGACATCCACTCCTTCTTGGGCGCCTTCCTGACCGCTGCCTCAGGTGCCACGCTCGCCCACTCCTCACCTGATTGGGGAAGCGGACGAGCGAGCCCGTCAAAAGGTGAAGGGGAAGTCGATGGGCCCGCGCTGCGCCCGGGGCTTGGGGAAGCTCCAGCCCTGGATGAGCCCGGAGATGCAGCCCGCCAGGTAGGTCGAGCAAAGTTCCGGGGTCCGGCACGACACGTCTTTCGTCTTGCCGTTCGTCTGGAGGCTCCAGCGCATCACCAGCTTACCGCTCAGGCCCGGCTGCCTCTTCTTCTGCTCGTTCACGCACTGGAGGATGGCCTGCTTGTGGTTCAGCACCACCGCCAGGAGCTCCTCCTCGCACGGGAAGGACTCCAGCGCACCCGTGCCAGGCCTCGGCGCGGGGGAGGCCGTGCCGCCGTCCGTTGGCGTCTCGCTCCAGATGCCACCAGACGTGAGCGACACCCTGAAGAGCGCGTCGAGTTCGTTGTCCGCACTCCCAGCGCTCACCGTGGACTGTTGCGGCTCCGGCTTCGAGGGAGGTGGTTGAGCCACCGAGGTGACGCCGAGCAGCACGGCGCCTGCCGCTACCCCACGAATACGCGAGCACAGGTTGGCCATCGTCGCTCCTCCATCGCGCAGTCTACACCAAGGTGTTTGCAGCGGTCCGTCCACGTGCCCGGTACGCCGCGACCAGGTCCCGGGCGGCGTCCTCCCAGTGGGGGAACGAGAACACAAACCCCGCGTCGAGCAGCTTCGTGGGGACGACCCGGCGGCTCTTGAGCAGCAGCTCCGTATCGGTCCGCAGGATGAGGGCGCCCAGCTCCAGCATCGCCTTCGTCGCCGGCAGCCCGAACCTCCTGCCCCACGCCTCCCGGAGCGTCTTCATGAGCTCCCGCTGCGGAAGCGGATGCGGCGAGGCCAGGTTGACCGGGCCCCTGAGGTCTTCGCGCTGGAGCAGGAACAGGATGGCATGCACGAAATCATCTTGATGGAGCCACGACACGTACTGCCGGCCCCCCGCCGCGGCGCCTCCGAGCCCCGCTCGCACGAGCTTCGACAGGACGTCGAACACCCCGCCCGCGTCCGGGCTCATCACCATCGCCGTGCGCAGCACCACCTTGCGCGTCTGGGGTGTCATCGCCTCCTCCTGAGCGCGCTCCCATGCACGAGCGATCTCCACACTGCGCTTCCAGTACGCGGGCGCATCCGGCTCGTCACCGCCGAGCACGCCGCTGACCTCATCGTTCGCCGCATCGAAGCGATGCGCATAGAGGGTGGCCGTGCTCATCTGCAACCAGACGCGCGGCGGCGCCTTCGCTCGGGCGATCGCCTCGCCCACCACGCGCGTGGACTCGACTCGCGAGTCCATCATCTCGCGCAGGTTCTTCTCCGAATACCGGCAGTTGACGGTACGGCCCGCCAGGTTGATCACCCCGTCGCCGCCATCGACCTCGTCCGCCCACGCTCCGAGCGTCCGCCCATCCCAGGCGACCTGCTCGGGTCCCTCGGGGTGACGGCTCAGGATGACGACGCGATATCCGGCCTGACGCAAAGCCCGCGACAGGATGGCCCCGAGCTGGCCCGTGCCTCCAGCGATGACGATCTTCATGAACGGCTCTCTCCCTTCTGCGCATTGATACCGGAAGGCGTCTCGGCGGTTGCGGGGGAGCACTTCGAATTTCGAGCTTACCCAAATCCTGAAACCCCTCTGATGTGGCACAGGCCACAGGCGGAAAGGTACGTGCCGACACGCATCTCCTCGTTAGGAGCGGACTCGGCTCAAAGCGGCGGGTTGTTCTGCATGGAAGCGGCGGGAATCGAACCCGCCGCCGGAGGCTCCCGGCCAGAGCGCTCCAGTGCGGTCGAGAGCGTGTTTTCGTAGGAGTTCCAACCGCTTACGCTGCTCCCTGCTCCATGCCGAGCTCTGTTGAGAGCGCTCCAGCGCGGGTCTGCTGTAACAATGTAGCAAGGCACGTATACGCCGACTCCTGGTCCCCGCGTCATGCCCCGGCATGGAGCATGGACACCCGCGGGAACCAGCAGTCTACACTTCACCACGCCCGAGCAGGTGCCCGTCCTCACCCAGGACTACCCGCGCCAGGACGTGCGGGTGTGCGTGGGGGGCTAGCGCGCGTGTCACGAGGAACCCAAAGTCCGCGTGCGGTGGGTCACGTGAACTCCCGGGCATCTCGGTGCGATAGGATTGCTCGCATGCGATCTGCCAAGCGCTCTTCTCCCCAGTGGATGATCTACGGCGCCACGGGCTTCACAGGTCGTCTCCTCGCGGAGGAGGCGGTGCGTCGTGGATTCCGGCCGGTGCTCGCGGGCCGCTCGGGCGCGAAGCTGGAACCCCTGGCCCGACAGCTCGGGCTGGACATGGTGGTCGTGGAGCTGGAAGACACCCGAGGCTTGATGGCGGTGCTCGAGGATGTCTGGCTGGTCTTGCACGCCGCAGGACCCTTCGTGCGAACCAGTATGCCCATGCTCCGGGCGTGTCTCGCGGCTGGGACACACTACCTGGACATCTCCGGTGAGCCCTCTGTCTTCGAGAACACCCTGCGTCACGATGCCGAGGCCCGCCGACGCGGCGTCGTGCTGATGTCCGGGGTAGGCTTTGACATCATCCCCACCGACTGCTTGGCGCGCCATGTGGCGGAGAAGGTGCCCGGAGCCCACTCCCTGGAGCTGGCACTCACCAGCACCACCCGGGTAACGGCGGGTACCCTCAAGTCAAGTCTGGAACTATTGTCCAGCGGAGGATGGGTGAGACGAAATGGCCAGCTCTGGCCCTTTCCCCTGGGCGAGGGTGCACGGCGAATGCTCTTCCCAGACGGCGAGCACATCGTGATTCCCGCCCTCTGGGCGGATCTGGTGACGGCGTGGCACACCACCGGCATCCCCAACATCACGGTCTTCCTGGCCGTTCCCGGGGGGGCCACAGGAGCGGAGGTGACGCGCCTCGCCGCTCCCCTGCTGGAGCGACTCCTGAGGGTGCGGGCGGTGCGCGAACGGGCCGAGCAGTTCATCGACCTCCAACTTGTGACTCCTGCCCCCGTCCTGCGGCAGTGGGAGCGGGGCTACATCTGGGCGCGCGCCTGGGCTCCAGACGGGCGGCATGCCGAGGCCTGGCTGGAAACACGGGCTGGCTATGCGTTCACTGCCCTGTCGGGGGTGAGGGCCGTGGAACGTGTCCTGAGCGAGGAATTGAAGGGGGCACTCACTCCGGCACGCGCATTCGGCGCTGACTTCGTCCTCTCCATCGCCGGCTCCCACCGCTGGGACGGGTGGGCAACGGACGCCAGAGTTCAGCGCTTCCTGTAGGAGAGGGCCATGTAGCGCAGCAGTCCCATGCGGGTGACGAATTCAGTTGCCAGCATCGAAGCGAGCGCGAAGGGCGCCTCCGGGCCAAGCTCCCGCGCGAGTCGCCGGGCCACCGGGTAGGTCGGAAGTGTATTCAAGGTCATGTCTTCCTCCACCAGGGGCTCGAACCCCATGAACCGAGCCAGTGAGCGGTAGTGATTGAGCGGGTAGGTGAGGTCCGAGGCACCAAAGAATCGCTGGATATATGAGGGAAACAAGACGTCCTGCATGGCCAGCATGGGCAGGAAGAGCAGTGTTGGAACGAAATCCGTGAGGACCAGGATGCCTCCAGCCCGGAGGACACGGCGCGCCTCTTGGAAGAAGCGCCTCCGATCCGGGAAGTGGAAGATGCACTCGAGGGCGAGCACGGCGTCGAAGGAACCACTGGCGAAGGGCATGGCGCAGGCGTCCCCCTCGACGAACTCGAGCCGGTTGCCGGGGCGTGGCCGCACCTGCTCCCGCGCCCAACGCAGCTGTTGCCCGTCGATGTTCAACCCCACGAGTACGAGCCGCGAGAAGCGCAGGTCGAGGCTGGCGAGCGTGCCACCAAAGCCACAGCCCGCATCGAGCACGCATCCACCCTCGCGGATGCCCGCCATATCAATCACGCGCTGGCTCATCCGCTCCAGCGCGGCGGCGAAGTCATCGAGCGTCCCATCCCCCGCCCCGGGATGACGCCACCAGCCCCAGTGCATGTGCTGGCCAAGCACTCGGGCAAGGGCCAAGTCACCCCGGACAAGGTGGTCGAGCAAGAGGCGTGCATACGGAGGAGCCTGCGGCGCGGGCATGAGGCCTCCTGGAAAGGCCGATCATTGGAGCAAGAACATTCCACTCCTTGACTTCCCAGCTTTCGAGGGAGCCACACCTCCTCCCATGGATTTGGAAGTTCTGGAAAACTACCATATTCTCATGTCCGATTTTCAATATATCAGGGTGGGAAGATGGAATGCGTGCAGTGCGGAACTCAGAACCCGGTCAAGAGCAAGTTCTGCGGCGAATGCGGCGCAGCCCTGAAGCCTCCCACGGTGTCCCCCGCGCGGGCCGAGCGCCGCCAGCTCACGGTGCTCTTCTGCGACCTGGTCGGCTCGACCGTCCTGTCTGGATTGCTTGACCCGGAGGATTTGCGCGAGCTGGTCCGGACCTACCAGCAGCGATGCGCCGAGGTCATCCACCGCTTCGATGGACATGTGGCGCAGTTTCTGGGAGATGGCCTCCTCATCTACTTCGGCTTCCCGACGGCACATGAGGATGATGCCCGCCGCGCGGTGGCCGCGGGGCTGTCCATCCTCGAGACGATGCGGCTGCCCATTCATGGACGACAGCTTCAGGTGCGTCTTGGAATCCACACGGGACTGGTCGTGGTCGGAGAAATGGGCGGCCTGGGTCATCGCGAGAATCTCGCCCTGGGAGAGACTCCCAATATTGCGGCGCGTGTCCAGGGCGAGGCGACTCCGGACGCGCTGGTGATCAGCGAAGCCACCCAGCGCCTGACCCAGGGCTTCTTCAACGTCGAAGCACTCGGGACACGGACGCTCAAGGGGGTGGCTCAGCCCACCCCGCTCTACCGCGTGCTGGCCGAGAGTGGGGCGGTGTCCCGGATGGACCTACCCCACGCGGTGGCGCTGACGCCTTTCATGGGCCGGGACGCGGAGCTGAAAGTCATCCAGCGCGGCTTCGCCGACGCCGAGCAGGGCCACAGCCGGCTGGTGATGCTGTGTGGCGAGCCGGGGATCGGGAAGTCCCGCCTGTTGGAAGTCGTCAAGCAACAGGAGAATGTCCGGAGCTTCGAGATTTTCGAGTGCCAATGCTCACCCATGCATAGCAATAGCGCACTCTATCCACTCATCGAAATGCTGAAGCGGCGACTGGGCTGGCCCGGAGCCGCGAACGCGGAGGAGCGGCTACAACGGTTGGAGGACGAGATGGGCCGGACGGCGCCACATCCTCCGGACACGATCCCCCTCCTCGCGTCGCTGCTGGGTCTGTCCTATGAGCATCGCTACCCCCGCCTGGAACTGCCCCCCCCCGAGCAACGCATCCGGACGTTGGAGACCCTGCAGGCGTGGTGGCTCAAGGCTTCGGAGCTCCGTCCTGTCCTGCTCATCCTGGAGGACCTGCACTGGGCGGATGCCACGACGCTGGAGCTGGTGCGCCGCCTGGTCGAGCGGGAAATGCCCGTGAGGATGATGGGGTTGCTGACCTTCCGGCCAGAGTTCAGCCTGCCGTGGCCGTCCACCGCGCATATGACCGAGCTGCCCCTGCAGCCGCTGCCCTCGAGCGAGACGGAGTGCATGGTCGCCTACGTGGCTGGGCGCAAGCGCCTGCCCGAAGAGGTGCAAGCGCAGATCGTCGCTCGCGCGGGAGGCATCCCCCTGTTCGTAGAGGAGCTGACCAAGGCCGTTCTGGGCACGGGCCTGCTCGAGGAGAAGGAGCAGCACTACGAATTGAAAGGGCCGCTGCCGGCGGGCTTGTTGCCGACGACGGTTCAGGACTCATTGATGGCCCGCCTCGACCGGCTGGACACGGCCAGGCCGGTGGCCCAGCTGGCGGCGACCCTGGGCCGCGAATTCCCCTATGAGGTGCTGCAGGCCGTGTCCAACATGGACGACGCCTCGCTCCGGCGGGAGCTTGCCTGGCTCATCGACGCGGGGCTCCTGGTCAAGCAGGGCGTGCCTCCGCGAGTCCGCTACGTCTTCAAGCACGCGCTCATCCGGGACACCGCCTACGAGTCCCTGCTGCGCAAGACCCGTCAGCAGTACCACCAGCAGATCATGGAGGCCCTGCGCACGCGCTTTCCAGAGATCGCGGAAGCGGAGCCCAACGTGATGGCCGTCCACTGCGAGGGGGCGGGGCTCACGTGGGAGGCCATCCGGCACTGGCAGCGGGCCGCGGAGCAGGCGCTGTCACGCGCGGCTTTTCAGGAGGCCGTGGCCCACTTCGAGCAAGCCCTCGGGCTGCTCAAGTCGCTCCCAGACACCTTGGAGCGAGCCCAGAAGGAGTTGCCGCTCCAGCTCTCGCTCGGGGGGGCGCTCAACTGCTTGCGCAGCTGGGCACATCCCTCGGTGAATACCACCTATGAGCGCGCGCTCCAGCTCGCGCATCAGGTGGACAACTTCGACCGCATCGCCGCCATCATCAGCGGTCGCTGGAACTTCTTCGTCGTGCTCGGAGAGCATGCGAAGGCGATGGAGTCGATGCAAAGCCTGCGCGCCCTGGCCGAAAAGACCCGGGATCCCTTCACCCACGCGGTCGCTGACGGAACCGCGGTGGCGGCCCACTTCCTCAATGGCAACCACGCCCAGGCCCTGGAAGTGGCCTTGAGGAGCGAGAAGTACGTGGACCTGGAGTGCGATCAGCTCTGCATCCAGGAGATAGGGACTTCCGTCTTCGCGACTCTCTTTGGCTACAGCCTGCTGTCGGCCTGGCATCAGGGCAAGCTCTCGCTCGCGCAGAGCAGGCTGAAGATGGTGCTGGAACACCACCAGAAGCTTGACCATGCCATGACGGATTGTCTTTCCCTTTGGTATGGCTGTTATCTGGGATTCTGCCTCAGGCAGCCGGCCCAGGTGCAGGTGCATGCGGAGGCCATGCGGAGAGCGGCGGAGAAGGCGAAGTTCCCCTACTGGGTGTCGGTCTCGGCCATCTACCTGTCCTGGGCCCGAAGCCAGCAGGGTCCGGACGTCGAGCGCGCTCTCGAGCAACTGCTGGAGAGCTTCTCCGTATTCCAGGGATTCGCTCCCTCCAGCTGCACCATGGGGCACTTTTTCAACCTGGTGGCGCATGGGCTGACCACGGCGGGACGGCTTGACCAGGCGTTGCGCATGGCGGAGTCCGGGGTGCGTCACGGGGAAACGGCGCAGTGGAACTTCGCCCTGCCAGAGCTGTGGCGGCAGAAGGGGGAGCTGGTGTTGATGCTGGCGGATCCGTCTCGCACGCAAGAGGCGGAGGAGTGCCTGCACCGCGCACTGCAGTTGGCCCGCGCGCACGGCGCCCCGATGCTGGAGCTGCGCGCGTCGAGGAGTATGAGCTTCATGTGGAAGGCCCAAGGCAAACACCGCGAGGCCTTGGAGCTCCTCGAGCCGGCCTGCCGCGCGCTGCCGGACGACAGCGATGCGCTCGATCTCCAGGAGGCGCGTGCCCTGCTCGCTGAGCTGCGGGCCGCCGCAGGAGAGACCGCCTTGCGCTCATTTAGGGGATAGGGCTGTTCCAGGCGAGCCCAAAATGGGCTTGCGCCTGAAGAACGCGGCCACGCATGATGGGCAGAGAGCCCCTCATGCGTACAAACCAACCCATCAAGGTCGCTATTATTGGTGGCGGTTGTGCTTCTATGGCCACCGCCTTCGAGCTGACTCGCCCAGAGCTCGGCTCCCAGTACGAGGTCACCGTCTACCAATTGGGTTGGAGGCTCGGAGGCAAAGGCGCCTCGGGGCGCGGCGCCGCTGATCGGATCGAGGAGCACGGGCTCCACTTGTGGATGGGCTTCTACGAGAACGCCTTCCGCATGATCCGCGACTGCTACTCCGAGCTGCGCCGGGATCCGCGGACCTGCCGCATCGCCACCTGGCGGGATGCCTTCTCGCCCGTGCCACTCCTGGCGCTGACCAATCGCACCCGCCTGGGGGAGTGGGAGTACTGGGCAGCACGATTCCCTCCCACCCGGGACCTGCCGGGAGATCCGCTCGCTGGGGAGAATCCCTTCTCTCTGCGCGGCTATTTCTCGCGGGCCACGAACCTGCTGCTCGAGCTCGTACGCTCGGCCCGCTTCCCGTCCGAGTCGGCGGGTCCCTGGCCCGTGGGCTACACGGCGCCTCCCTGGCAACCCCCGCCCCAGTCCGGCTCCGTGTGGGAGGGCATCAGCCGGCTGCTGAAATATGGACAACTCATCAGTGCGACGGCCACGTTCGAAGGCGTCTGGTTGCTACACACCGCCGTCTCGACGCTGTACCCGCACGTCCACCTCCGGGGAAGGCCCCAGGAACTCCTCCTTCAGCTCCTCGATGGCCTTGGGGCCGCAGCGCACCGGCAGCTCGAGGCCCTGACGGAAAGGGACGATGAGCTCCGGCGCGTCTGGGAAGTGGTTGATCTTATCCTCACCCTCATCCGAGGCAGCGTCCGCTTCGGGCTCGCGACGGATCCCCGCGGCTTCGACGCCATCGACGACTATGATTGGGTTGAGTGGCTAAGACTCAATGGCCTCTCCTCCACCGCCATGTCTTCCTCCTTCCTGCGCTCCCTGTATGGCCTCATGTTCGCCTATGAGGACGGCGACCCCCACCGCCCCCGGCTGTCCGCCAGCGTCATGCTCCGGGGCTTGCTGCGGATGTTCTTCACCTACCGGGGCGCGTTGTTCTGGAAGATGAATTCAGGGATGGGGGACACCATCTTCGCCCCAATGTACGAGGTGCTCAAACGGCGGGGGGTCCGCTTCCGATTCTTCCACCGCCTGCGCAACCTCCGGCTCGCTCCCCCGTCCCCGCAGGAGCGACCTTACGTGGAGGCCCTCGAGTTCGACCTCCAGGCCGAGGTCAAGGGGGACGTGGAGTACTGGCCCCTCGTGGATGTCCGAGGCCTGCCCTGTTGGCCCTCCACCCCCGACTATAGCCAGCTCATCGATGGCGAGTGCATGGCCCGAGAAGGATGGAATTTCGAATCGCATTGGGATGAGCGGAGGGCAGGCACCCGGCAACTGCACGTGGGACAGGACTTCGACCTGGTTGTCCTGGGCACCAGCATCGGTGCCCTCCCCCACGTCGCGAGCGAGCTCCTCGCACGCGATACACGCTGGCAGAAGATGGTGAAGGAGGTGAAGACCGTCGCCACGCAAGCCTTCCAGCTCTGGATGAACACGGATGTCAGGGCCCTGGGCTGGAGGGAGTCGCGCGTTCTGCTCGCTGGCTTCGTCGAGCCCTTTGACACCTGGGCGGACATGAGCCACCTGGCCCCCGAGGAGAGCTGGCGCCAGCCGCCCCAGTCCATCGCCTATTTCTGCAACGTCCTCCCGGAGCCGCCCCCGACGCCGCACTCCCCGGACCAGGGGTTCCTGGCGGCCGAGCACCACCGCGTGCGGACCAACGCCATTCACTTCCTCAATCACGATATCGGATGGCTCTGGCCCCTGGCCGTGCGCCGTGAGGGCTTCCGTTGGGAACTGCTCCTCGATCCCTCCGAGGGCACTCCGGAGAGAACCGGCGAGGCCCGCTTCGACAGCCAGTTCTTCACGGCCAATGTCAATCCCTCGGACCGCTATGTGCTCTCCCTTCCGGGAGCCAGCCGCCACCGTATCTCGCCCCTGGACCTGACGTTCGACAATCTCACCATCGCGGGTGATTGGACCGAGAGCGGATTGAATTCGGGCTGCGTCGAGTCGGCCGTCATGTCCGGGCAACTCGCCGCACATGCCATCTCTGGCTGGCCCCCGCTCGAGACCATCATCGGATACGACCATCCCTGACACAGGTAAAAGAGACGATGAGCACACACGACGACCGATTCAGACGCACTCCCCCCGCGCGGACCGGGCCCCTCCGCAGCGCGGCCACCACGATGCGCCCTCCCGAGCAAGGACCTGAGCAGAGGAGGCCCTTCGGGATGCCTCCTCATGACGCGGCGGAGAGCGGAGTGGGCACCGCTTATGGAGTGCTCGATGAGTACCTCCGGAGGGGATACCAGGCCTCGGAGCGGTTCAATCCCGCCCCCCCTCCCTATCCCTACCCGCCCAGGGGCATGCCTCCCATGAACTGGGACATCCGGGACTTCGCCATGGATGCCATGCGGGTGTGGAGCTACATGGTCTGGTCCTGCTTCGACTTGCTGCGCCCCCGGTGGGCGTCACCGCCCGAGGCCACTCGACCAGACTTCCCCCCTGGCTTCGGCTGGCCCTCTGGCCCGCCTGGCGCCTGGGGTTCCTCTTCTCCGCCGCCTCCCGGACCGTCCTATTCGGGGCCACCTCCGGGATACCCCCATCCACCACCCCCCTCTCCCCCGGCTCCTGGCTTCGGGGGCGCTCCCTACGCCTATGAGTCCTCTTCGGAACGCGCGGACACCGGATTGACCGTGTCCGTGCGGGTCAAGTCGAGCAAGCAGCACGAGATCAGGGTCGAGGTGACGGCGGAACTGTTCCCCGGCGCCCACATCCCCTCCCTTCAAGTGCGTGAACTCACTTCCGTCCAGGATGACGATCCCCGTACCTTGAACAAGATCAAGATTGAACGCGTGGGTGTCAACTCCGCGCAATGCAGCATCTCGGTGGAGGATGAGGAGCCTGGCACGTACGAGGGTCCCATCTTCGAACCAGATGCTTATCAGCCGATGACGTTCGAGCCGGTCTCTCCGAAGGTATCTGGATTCGTACGCGTGCGGCTCAGCAAGGTGCCAGACACGGCGTCAGCTACCGAGAAGAAGAAGGCGCCCGACGTGGGCCCGGAGACAACGTGAGTCGGAGGGTGTCCTCCAAACTCGTCCCCCTGATCCTGGCGGAGTACGGTGCCGCCACACGACAGGTGCTCTCCAGATACCTCCCCGAGAGAGAGCCACGTCAGTACCTCTACGATCTCGCGGCGGACTATCCCCAACGTGGGGGGCGGGCGCTCAGGCCCAGCCTGTGTATCGCCACCACGCGCGCGTTCGGTGGCCGTCTGGAGGATGCGCTCGCCAGTGCGGCCTCCATCGAGCTGTTCCACAACGCACTGCTCATCCACGATGACATTGAGGACGAGAGCGAGTTGCGGCGTGGTCGGCCCGCGCTGCACCTCCAGGAGGGTTTGCCGTTGGCTCTCAACGCGGGAGACGCCCTGCTGGTCCTGAGCTTCCGGCCGCTCTTCGAGAACCAGCGGCAGCTGGGACCGGACCTAGCGCTTCGCATCCTCCAGGACTGCGAGCGTACGGCGATTGAATCGGCCGAGGGACAAGCGCTGGATATTGGTTGGCGCCGGGACAATGTCACCGAGGTGACAGTGGCCGACTATCTCGAGATGGTTCTCAAGAAGACGTGCTGGCTCACCACCATCTATCCCAGCCGGGTTGGAGCACTCATCGGGTCCTGGGGCCGCGTCGACCTCGTGCCCTTCATCCGCTTTGGCTTCCTGGTGGGTGCCGCCTTCCAGATCCAGGATGACGTACTCAATCTCATCGGGGATGAGGCGGCCTACGGCAAGGAGCTCAACGGCGACATCCGTGAGGGAAAACGGACGCTGATGCTCATTCACCTGCTGAAGCACGCCAAGCCTGACGAGAAGGCCCGGGTCGTGGAGTTGCTGGGCCTGCCACGTCACGAGCGCACGGTGGAGCACGTGCGGTGGATCCGCTCGCGGATGGATGTGCACGGATGTATCGAGCATGCCCGCCAAGTCGCCAATGGCCTGGCGGGGGCGGCTTTGCGTGAGTTCTCCACGGTCTATGGCGTTCTGCCCGCTTCCCGGGATAGACAATTCATCGAGGAGTTGATCACATGGGTGATCGAACGGAACTGAAGCATCTGGTGAGGCCGCGCTACAACAACGCCCGTGGAATCTACGGACCCAACTGGATCACACCTCCCATCTCGTTCAAGGGGGTGACCCTGCGGATCTTTCCCCTCCGGGCGAATTTGAACGTCCTCCAGAAGCGCGTGGATGGCTATCTCAACCAGAGCTTTCCGGTGGAGAAGGCCGGCTGGTTCCGCGCCTTTCTCCCCTATGTCTACCTGATGGTGGTCGACTACGGCAGCATGAGCGCCGAGGCGACGAACCTCGGGTGGGTGTCTCAGCGGGAGATGTTCTTCAACATTCCCCTGGAGTGGTACCGTCTCGGTAGAAACGGGCTCTCCTTGCATAGCTGGGCCTCGGTCGCGCCGATCATCTTCGTTGACCAAGAGATCTCGATGTCCATCGGGCGCGAGGTGTACGGCTGGCCCAAGAGCCTAGCGACCCTGGGGCAGAAGGAGAGCGATTGGGTCCGCCACCCGCTCTCCTCCACCCCCGTCGTCTCCATCAGCACCGGGGTGCTGGACAAGGCCTACGCGGGCAAGAGCTACGAGGACCGTGTCTTCCTGGAAGTGGAGAATGAGATTGCGGAGTCCCAGATACGCTTCGATGAGGAAAGCCCGCTCCTGCCCTGGGTGGGGATTCCCCATCTCATCCAGAACTTCGTCGCGATGCTCGGCGATGCCTCCAGGATATTCCGGCGACAGTTCCTCGACCCGTTCCCTCCCGGCAGGGCCCCGTCCCCCTATCTCCAGGAGGCGCTGCGGCTGGCCGTGCCCCCATATTCCGGCGACATGCCCAATATCTACCTCAACAACGTCAACCTCAAGCAGTTCCGCTCGGCCAGCAATCCAGAGCTGGCGTGCTACAAGGCCCTGGTCAACTACCAGCTGAGAGTCCAGCGGCTCAAGCGGGTGGGGCTGCTCGGTGACACCCGGGTCCTCGCGGGTGATACCAGTGGGGGCTACCGCATCCGCCTCCACCGCTACCCCTCCCTTTCCCTGGCCGAGACCTTTGGGCTGCAGGGAAAGAAGTGGCAGATCGACGACAAGGCCGTCTGGACGGTTCGTCCGGTGATGCCCTTCTGGCTCGAGCTGGACATGAGCTACGACCGCGCCCGGACCATCACTTCCAGTGCGGGCGTCTGGAGCCGCAAGGGCACGGGCCCCCTGGACTTCACCGGAAGCAGCTCCAGGCAAGATCAGGACCACCGGCAGCAGATGCGTATTCGCACCACCGATGGCACGGTCGCGCAACAGATCTCCGGTCCTTTTGATTTCCCCAAGACGACCCTGCGCGTCCTGCCTCTTCTCGCGACCAAGGAAAAGCTCGAGCAGTTCTGCGACGCCTATTTCAACACGCCGCTGGAAGGCGCGAACCTGCAGTTCAAGCCCTGGGGGACCTATGTCTACCTCATCGTCACCAACTACGATGAAATGTCTTCCGAGACGAACAACGTGGGCTTGTGGGCCAAGAAGGAGGTCGGCTTCTACCTGCCCGTCAAACGTTACTCGAAACAGCACCCTGAGAAGCTCATGGGGGTCGCACTTGTTCCGGTCTTTTGCTACGCGGACAACGTCGTCGCGGCCAATACCAGCGCCGAGGTGAGTGGCACCCCGATCTCGCGTGCGAAGATCACCATCCCGCCGAGCACCTGGATGGAGGGCGGAGGTCCCGCCAACACGAAGCCCCAGCCGGTGATGGAGATCAGCACCCAGGTGCTCTCGGCACTCGAGCAGAGCCAGCCCATCGAGCAGCGACTGCTCATGGACATCCTGGTCGGCGGCGAGGTCGTCGATTACAACGATGACTTTACCCAACGCTACGTCATCGCGCATTGGGGACAGACGCTCAAGCAGGAAGTGTACCGCATGCGCAAGAACTCGATGGGGGCGGAGCGCGACCTCAAGGCCTCACGGACCCTCGCGCTGGAGCTTCTGGCCAACAAACAGTTCATCAACCACATCACATTCAAGCAGTTCAGGGATGCCGATGAGCCAGAGCGCGCCTGCTATCAGTCCATCGTCGAGACTGGCACTGAAGTCTACCGGCTGGATACCCTTCAGGAAATCGAATCCATCGTTCATGTGCGCATCCACCAGTACCCCACGCATCCCATCGTGAGTACGCTGGGGCTCGTCTGGAAGACGCGGGAAACCCAGGGGGGGACCATCATCCACAATCTGGAGGCCGTACGGCCCTTCTGGCTGAAGGCAGGCCTACGCACGAAGCTGGGTCGTAACCTCTGCTGGCGGGCCAACACCTCCGAATGGGTCATGAATGAACACCGCGACCGCGACAGATACTTCGTTCGCAACGAAAAGAACGAGCGTCCCGAGGTCAACGAGACGCCCTCGTACCTCCATGATCCCGACGAGATGCTCAACGGCTGGCAGCGATTGTATCAACAGGTCGACGACTGGAAGAGCAGGCAAAGCCCGGGCAGCAAATACCTGCTGGATGTCAAGACCGCAGAGGAGGCCGTGGAAAAGATCGAACCCCAGATGACCCTCCACACAGTGCTCAGCCGCGAGTGGGAGAACTGGGATGACAATCCGCGCGTCTTCCCCGAGCTGCAGAGGCTCAATAATGCGAACTCGACGATGGGACCGGAAGCGGCTGATGCGCTGATTCTGGCTCGGCTCAATACAGCTCCCGGACGCCTGGTCGCGGAGCAGGCCCAAGAGCAGCGCAAGACGCCGGACGCGGTCTCGTTCACTCCCTACCGCTACACTTCAACACGACTGTGGCAGAAGCCAGACTTCTGCGTCAGAGGCAACTCCTTGACGGAGTTTCGCGTATACCCGAACGGCCAGGAGCGATCGTTCTACTGGGATCCCGAGACGCCGCAACCGGTCTGGTACGTGGGGCCTTCCCCCCTCGCGAGCCCCCCCAAACCAGAAGTCTCCATCAAGCTCGAACCCACCGTATACGTTTAGAAGGGAGGGTGCGCTCCCAGGGGCTGGCGGGCTCACCGGCACCTACATGGTGGCAACGGAGCGCCCTTGCCTGACCATGTCCACAAGAAAACCGGATGGGCGTATTCCAAAGAGGCCGCTCCCGGGCAGCGGTAGATTGTCTTCACAGGAGAGTCTTCCATGTACGAGCCCTATTACCGCTACGGAAACCCTCCACCCCAGTCTCCCGTTCGCTTCTTGTGTACCCAGATGGCGAACATGTGGATGAGCATGGTTGGCTCCGTGATTCAGTCGTTCGTGGGAGCCTCCCCTCCTTCGCCGCCACCCGGCCGCTGGTGGGACGACAGGCGCTACGAGCACCCCTCCTGGCCCTCCCAAGCACGATTCCAGGCGCCCAGGCCCGCGTCCTTCTCGCCTGCCCAATGGCCCTGGTTCCAACTGGTCGTGATGCAGCCGAGCACCCGGGCTCCGGCCCAGGTGCTCATGGACCTTTCGCCTGATTCGGACCTGAGGGACCTCAAGCTGCTGCCCCTGCATGATGTGGAAAACCCCCAGCAGTCCATCCGCGGCACCCTCGAGCGAACCGAGGACCGGGTGCTCATGCTGAGGCTGGAGTTCTCCGAAGACGCCTCCGGGACCTTCTATGGTTCCGTGTTCGACAGGAGCCGCAGGCGGCCGTGCGGCTACGTGCGGGTGACGCTGAAGGGCTGATGGCCGGACAAGACGGAGCAGCCACCGGAGGAAGCTGCGGTCCGGTGGCGGCTGCCCCTGGTCGCGCCCCACGCGCCGGGCTTCACCCCTCGTAGCGGTGAGCTCCACGCCCGAGACGGTGTAGTGCAGCGGTGTGAAGCCCTGGGCGTCCACCTGCTGTCCGCGGTGTGGAGGCAGGCTCAGGAGGCCCTCTGCGCCGAGGTGTCGAAACTCAAGGTACAGCGCCACGAACGAGGCCAGCTCGCCCGGCTGCCGCTGGCGGTTTCAGCGGAAAAAGAAAACCCCGGCTCGCCTGATGGCGGCCGGGGACTTGCTACTTCCAGTGGAGGCGGCGGGAATCGAACCCGCCGCCTGCCAATCCCGGAGCGGGCTTGGCGGAGTTTCGTGGGAGCCTGGCGGTAGTGGGCTTGCCCCGGTTACGTGGCTCTCCCGCACTTCGTGTGGTTCAGGGGCAGCGAGCAAGCGACCCTCACTCGTGCGGACACCCCGCCTGTGCTCTGGATTCACACAAACTGCGGGAGAGCCACAAAAACCGAGGCAGGCTCAGGAGCCAGCTGAGCAGGCCGCGTGGGCGGTGGGCCTCTGCCCCAGTTTCGTGTCGGGTCAATCTCACCAGGGCCTCTCGTGGCGCAATGAGGGAGCGCATGCACCTCACGCACCACGAGATGCCGTGCCGCGCGTCTTCGAACGGTTACCGCCAGGGAAATCGACCCCTAGCAACTTCAACCGAGCCAGCGACATCGACTCAATCGCGCGGGAGGCGAGTCCTTCCAGTGTTGCCCAATCGCGCAGGTTGATCGAATCAAAGCCCGGGAGCACCTCTCCGAGCCTCTTGCGCAGCTCGGCAGCCTGGTAAATCCTCGCCCGAGCCCGTCGTGACGCGAGAGCAGAGGCGTGAGCATGTCCGTCGCCCCCGTGAAGGAGGAGGAAGCGATGGAAATGAAGGAGCAGGCGGAGAAGTTCCGGCGGCAGGTACTCGAGCGGGGCGAAGTGGGCCCGCGTACGCGCTACACGCAGGAGCAGAGACAGGAAGCGGTGGCGTACATGCGAGCGCGCCAGCAACAGGGGGCGAGCAGGGAGGAAGCGGCGAAGGAGTTGGGCGTGAGC
>NZ_MPOI01000028.1:0-68133 GCF_001896145.1 Archangium sp. Cb G35 | reverse complement strand
CTTCCTCCCTGCTCGCCCCCTGTTGCTGGCGCGCTCGCATGTACGCCACCGCTTCCTGTCTCTGCTCCTGCGTGTAGCGCGTACGCGGGCCCACTTCGCCCCGCTCGAGTACCTGCCGCCGGAACTTCTCCGCCTGCTCCTTCATTTCCATCGCTTCCTCCTCCTTCACGGGGGCGACGGACATGCTCACGCCTCTGCTCTCGCGTCACGACGGGCTCGGGCGAGGATTTACGTTGAAATTGCGCTGCGCCTTGTCCGAGGGCCTGGCCTTCTCGGGGTCCTCTCCCTTGGCCTCGGCCTTCTCCCTGGCCTCCTTCTCCAAGTCCTCCTTGGCCTTTTGAATCTTCTCCCGGCGCTTCTCCTTCTCCACCGCCAGCTCGAGCTTCTTCTCCGCCTCCARCTGGCGTGCCGCCTCCCGCAGCCGCTCGGCGCGCTTGTTGGGGTCCCTCATCTCCTCGGGCAGCTCATCCCCGCGCTGCCCCTTGCCGTAACGCTTGTCCTCCTCGGCATCCAGMGCCGCGGCCTCCTCCAGCAGCCTGTCAATCTGCTCGTCCAGCTTCTTCATGGCCTCCTCCATGCGTCCGTAGCTCATGGCCTTGTGCTTGCTGGCGTTGGCCTTCCATTTCGAGCCGTCCACCGCCAGGTGCCCCAGCTTCTTGAGCCCCGAGCTACGCGCCAGCCGCAGCGTGTCCACGAAGAGCGCTCGGAAGGCTTCCAGGTGCCTCACCCGGAAGGCGCACACCGTGTCGTGGTCGGGCCTCTCGCCTCCCGTCAGGTAGCGGAAGGCGATGTCCGTCTCGCACCGCCGCTCAATCTCCCGGCTGCTCGTAATGCCTCGCGCGTACGCGTACATGAGCAGCAGCGTCATCATCACCGGGTGGTAGGGCGGCTGGCCGCGCTCCTGGGTGTACGCCTTCAGTATGGGGCTGAAGTCCAGCGTCTTGCGCAGGTCCGCGAAGAAGCACGCCAGGTGCCCCTCTCCCAGCACCTCCCTCGCGTACTGCGGCAGCAACTGCCCCTGCTCCGGCGTCCACTCCCGGAATGGCCTCGGCGAGGCGTAGCGGGCGGAGCTCTTCGACTCCTCCTCCCGCTCCGGCTTCTCGCTGGCGGCTACTTCCAACAGGGCGGCCTGCTCCGGCTTCTTCGTCGAGGTGGTGCTCACCCTCCACCTTCAACCAGAACTCGCCTCCCCTCTGAAGGACCACCTGGGGCGTCACCCCTCTGGTCCACCCTCTACGGTGGGATACTCCGACACGCTCCTAGGGAGGAGGTTGGAACGGTCGAAAATGGGCGATGTGGTTGCCCGTAATTTGCCCATGGCCTTCTCGAAGAATCGGACGGTTGCTGCACGGCTGGCCTCCGAAGGCCCTGTGCTCACCGCTCTGGCGTTTCCTTCCTCCTCTTCCCCGCCTCCATCGCTCGGTCGAACCAATATTGATGGAGGAGCATCCCACCCACCCAGGTGAGCGCAATCAGGGCGGACTGCCAGAGGGGGAGCGTTCTTCCGCCCATCCCGGGAGAGCGGATGTCATATGCCCGGATGACGTAATACGGGAAGCCGAAGAACCAGACGATTCCCAGATTCAGCGGGAGAAGAACGGGCCAGCCGCGCGACTCGTACCAGGAGACGTTTCCCTCCCACCACGTGTGGAGCGCCCAGAGGCCGAAAAGAAGGACAAGAAGTTCCATATGGCCGGAGGAGTCTAGAACTTCAGCTTGCGGATCGCATCGGCGGGCGATTCCGACGGCCTGGACGTGGCCACCTTCGGAGCCCGGCGAGCCCTGGAGGGCTGCGACTCGGTAGCAGGGAGGCCATCGCTCAAGATGCGCTCGATCTCGGACACGGGGATGCGCTGGTGCCCGTTGACATCCACCGTCTTGATGCGGCCCGAGGCGATGAACTGCGCCAGGGTGGTGGCCCGGTCAACCCCGAGGCGACGGGCGGCCTCCTTCTTCGACAACAGCCCGGAACTGGCCTTGCGCTGTTGGCGGCCCGGGACGGTGGGCACCGGCATGGTGGTCACGGTGGGAGCGCGACCCGCGAGGAAGGCGAGGGTCAGACGCTGCACCTCCACCTTGCGCTCCTCGGCACTGAGTGGCTGATCACACCTCCCACAGAGGTCATCCAGCTCTGGCTCCGAGGGGGGCCTGTACTTCCAGTTCCAGAAGGCGCAGCAATCCCGACACACCCAGCCATCGGGCCGGGCGGGGAGCATGGGAGGTGGCTGGCGAAGGTACTCCGGTGGAGGTGGCGGAGGTGGAGCACACATGGCCCCTCGCAGCACCCGCTTGGGCTTCTCGCCAGCAGGAGACGACGTGGCGGGCGGGTTGTCCGCCGCCGAACCCTGGGAGGTGGCCGAGCCGTCCTTCTTGTCGTTCTCGTCCATGGAGACCGCTCTCGTATCAATGAAAGGTAGGGAGCAGGGGTCGGAATCTCACGGGTAGGCCGCTCGCCTGCTCGTCCCCGAGACGGAAGTGCTTCACGGCGTTGGTGCCCCCACCGCGTCGTGCTTTGCACACTCGTGCGGGTGGCGTTACCCTCTGGTCGTTCTCTGACGGAAACCGTCACCCTCCGCCTTAGCCGAGCAACGCCGGTGCGACCAACGGTTGGTCAATGGGCGCGGAAACGGAGGGAGACGGAGTGAACCCCGAGCTGGTGCGGCCTCTCGTTGGCCAATGGGTTTCGGGACACTCGAAGTCAGAGGCCGGGCCGTGCTCCCCCGTGAGAGTTACGGAGTTCTAAAGCGAGCATCAGTGTGAACGATGCCGGGCATCTCTTCCCCGTGAAGAAGGGACTGAAAACGTAGCCTCCACGTCACGGAGGACGCATCCCTGGCTCCCCCTTGTGGGGGATGTGTTGGACTCTTCGGCCGCAGCCGAATCCTGGTCGGCAGGGGGAGCTTGCTGGACGGAGTGAGTGGGGTGGCCCTGAGAAAGCCACCAAGGACAGGTGGACAAGCTCGCTGATGGTGGGTGGGTTGGGTCTGGACCAGTTTCGCGCTCTGAAGGTTTCTCCATCGGTCTCCGCGTGAGAATGCCGATGGAAGTTCCGTCTACCTAGACGGGGCTCGCTGCGCGTGTATCCAAGAGGGGAAAACTGGCCGCTTCGCGGCCCATTTCCTCCCTCACGCGCTACGCGAGCCCCGTACTACCCAACTACCGCTGGTGTTGCCGTGAAACCGCATAGAAGAGTGAAGCCCTTCACCTACGAGGGCATGAAGGTGGACTGGAGAATGGTCCAGCAGATCATGGCCCACGGTTTCTACTTCCTGCTCGCGCCCGAGCATGACCCGGACTACCCCTGGGTGTTCGAGCAGGAGACGCACAAGCCCATCTGCCCGTTGCACGTCTTCGTGTGGATGCAGCACCACGGGCCCATCAACCAGGGCCACGTCATCCATCATCGAGACCACGACAAGCTCAACGCTCAGATCTCGAATCTCGAAGTTCTTCACCGTCGCGTTCATGCGGAACGTCACCGGCTGGAGCGGCAGAAGTTCTCGCCCCGGGAGCGCGAGGACTACGGCGGGTTGTACCGTCCCCATGCACCCGGCCCGGTGCGCGAGCCGTCGTTCACGGAGCTGGTGCGGCTGTTGAAGCGGGGGAAGCTCACGCGGCCCTCGTCTTCTTCTTCACCGCGTCCGCCGGAAGAAGAGGGTGAATTCCGAGAGGCCGAGAAGAAGTTGAAGATGGCCCTGCCCCGTCTCGCGGAAGAAGTGGATCACCTCGACAGTGGCCAGCCCATCCCGAGGGTGAACACCCAGCGCCGGGGAAGTGACATCAAGCTGGGCCTGGGTAAGAGGGCGGAGAGAAGGGGATGCACTCCCGCCGAGGCCGCGCTCGTCCGGGCCCTGGTGAAACACCGGATGCACGCCCAACCCAATGAGGCCGTGGCGGTCGAGCTGGAGATTCCCGTGGGCGTGGTGGCGAAGATGAAGAAGCGGCCCTCGGTGGACCTGGCCCTTTCCCGCTGGCGTGACTACCGGCGTCTCCCTCGAATCGGCCCCCGAGAGAAGACGGAGTGATGAAGAAGCCGGCGAGCTGGTGAAGATGAAGAAGACGAGACCGTGAAGAAGTCCCTCGTCTTCTTCCCCCTCTTCCCTGGCCCAAGAAGTAGCCCTTCCCACGCGAGCTGGCCCGGCGGGACAATCCTCGTATGAACCCCACCGTCCGCTCCGCCCGGCAGGCCGCCACCAGCGCGATCAACGGGGCCAGGTCCCACGGCCCGAAGACCTCCGAGGGCAAGGCCACCTCCTCGCTCAACTCCATCCGCTTCGGATTCTCCGCCGCGCATCTTCTTCTTCCAGGTGAAGACCCGGCCGCCTACGAGGCGTTCCTGGACTCGTGGTTCTCCGCGTTGGCTCCAACCACCATGCCCGAGGCCGCCAGCGTCGCGCAGCTCGCGGACACGTCGTGGAAATTGGAGAGGTTGAGCCGGGTGGAGAACGGCCGGATGCGGGCCCGGTTGGAGGAGGAGCTGGAGAAGACGGACGAGTTCAAGACCTACGACAACACCCGCATGGCGTTGGCGATGATGACGGCCTTCGTTGAGTCCGTGGAGGCCATCCCCACCCCGCCGAAGGACGCGGAGAGGACGAAAGCCTTCCTCACCGGGGTGGAGAAGACCGTGACCGTGCTGCGCGAGGTGCCGGGCCTACCGATGGCCGTGGTGGAGCCCCTGGCCTTCGCGCTCAAGACGGCCCAGGAGAACGAGGAGACGGAGCGCATCCCCACAGCCATCTACGAGAACCTGGGCAACATGGCCCGGGTGGTGAAGGGCGCCCTCACCATGAAGCTGGCCGAAGAAGAAGCCGTCCTCGGGCCGCTGCGTGAACGGCTCGCCGCCGAGGTGTTGCTGCTCGAAGACGCGGACTTGAAGAAGCTGGAGCGTCACCGCAGGACCCTGGAGACCACCATGGAGCGGCAGCTCGGCATCTTTCACCAGCTCCGCGCCGAGATGGCGAACACGAAGACGGAGAACCCGTCCGAAGCCAAGGAACTGCGCGTGCGCTTGAGGGTCGTGAAGTAAGGCGGAAGAAACTAGGATCTCCGCCCGCCCTGAAGAAGTAGCAGGACAACAATGATGGCGAGCAGGGCCTTCACGGTGAGCGCCTCGAAAATGGCACTGATACCCCAGCTCGCGAGTGCAGCCCCGGTTACGACCACAGCTCCCCATCCAACGACTTTCATGGTGGTTTTCGGGTTGCGGATGGCCCATCCAAGAAAGTGAGCCACGAGGAACGCACCCGCGCCCGTGGAGAACGCAATTACGTATTGCGCGGTGGTCAGTTTACCCGGCCTCCAAATCCACGGAGAACAGAGGATCTGCGGGATCAGCCCCGCGAGCATCCAGCAGATGCAGCCCCAAGCGAGCATTGCAAACCGCTCACGAGTCAGGCGCTCCGCGTTTCCCTCCTTCCAGACAGCAAACCGGAAGAGGAACCCCACGCAGAAGATCACCACGCCGACGACGACCTCGCCGGTGCCTCCCCGTTCGATTGTGCGCGTGCCCTCCGCGAGAATGACCCCACTGAGGATGCACACCATCACGCTCAGTATCCAGACCGCCCCCTCGTTCCCGGAGTCCTTTGGAGACGCGGTAGCCTTTGCATCGACAGGAGCAGGAGGGGGGCTGTGGGTCGGAGGCATCGCTAGTAACGTACATTGGACCTAGCCCGGATGAAACGGGGCACGGCATCAGCTCTCGCCGCAGCCGTGAGTGACCGCAGGTTCGTTCTGACGGCCCTTCCTGGCCCTCTTCGCCCTCCTCGCCTTTACCTAGGGCTATCGAATCTGGGAGAGGCCCCCACCCCAGGGGGACAGTGGTTCCCTTGTCTCGGGTCCAATCCGCAAGGTGTCCGGTCTTCATCGAGAACCCCTGGCAATGGGGTGGAGCTCGAATTTTTTGGGGGCTATCTGGCGAGCTGCACATCGTCCCGGTTGCTGGCCTACGCCCTGGCCTTCCCGATGGGGGGACCCAGGGTAAGCCGTGCTTCTCCTCGCGCACGAGGGGTACGGGCGCCCCTGACACCTAAAAACTCGAGGATTACCGGGAGAAGTGACCGGGGACTTCCGGCGGTGGAGTTGCACCGGAGCTGGTGCCCGACAACCTGGCCCCCGCTACACCACCCGGACGAGACCGGGAACACCATGGTGGGTGCTGGTGCAGCGGAGACCGTGCCTTTCTTCTCGGACTTCTTCACCGCCCCTGTCGCATCACGTCCCGCAGGTGCTCGGCCAGCCCGAGCAGGATGGCCGCTGCTACCCGGCGGGTGAGCGGTGAGGTGGCCAGCTTCTTCACCATTCCCATCGTCGTCTTCACCTCCCTTCCCCTGGAATTCCAGGTACGACGCGGGCGGCAGGTATTGGGGTGGCTGGACGGGGACGTACCTGTCCATCCCGTCATGGGCCTTATGCCGCGAGCTGGCTGCGAGTTGCCTGCCGGTGGAGTTCAAGAAGCTGCCGACCCTGGCGGAGCTGGTGGAGCTTCCTCGACCTTGGGAGGTTCCGCGGTCTTCTTCCTGGCCGTCTTCTTCACCGCCCGTCGAGTCCGGGACTTGCGCTCTACCGTCTTCTCCGTGGTCCGAGGAATGGAAGGCGGGTGCTTCACCACCAGCCGCACGTCTTCATCATCCCCAGGTAGGGGAGTGGGGCTGGTGGCGTTGTGCGGAGCCCACAGGGTCTCGGCATCTTCTTCCCCCCGGATGACCCGGCCCACGTGGCGCAGCCGGGCGTTGACAAGTGAGACCTGAGCCACGATGCAGTGAGGGGCCATCCGCTGCGTCTCTTCGTCCGGCAGATCGTGGTTGCCGAGCAGCTCGGCCAGGAGCGAAGCCCCCCGCAGGGCGTGCTCCAGGTTGGACAGCTCCAGGTTGAGGCTGACGGCACTCGACTCGGAGCGGAGGGTGCGCGTGTTCTTGTCGCTCATGGGTCCTCCATGCGGTGTGCAGACGGAGGGCACCCATGCCCTACGTCCTGCGGCTTATGCCGCCGCTCGCCGTGGAGTTGCTGGTGGGCACTCCGACCAGCCGGGCACGTCACCGCTTCCACCGGGTCCATCCCCGAGCATGGGAGGCCCCGGGTTCTGGTAGCCTCCCCACTCCCGAGGTTGAGCGCATGACCGGACTTCCACCGTTACTGGCCGGTGCCGCTGGAGAGGCACCATGAAGCCCACGCTGGAGGACGTGGTGCGGCCGAGCATGGTGGTGAGCGGCTACCGCATCGAGAAGAAGCTGGGAGCTGGCGGCTTCGGCAAGGTGTTCCTCGCGTGGCGCGACGGTGGCCCGTGCGCCCTCAAGTTCATCCACCTGGAGAGCGTGGGGGAGTGGGGTTGGCGGGAGCTGTTCATCATGCTCCGCCACGAGTTCCCCAACGTGGTGAAGCTGCTGAGCCACTTCAAGTGGCCGGAGGAGAAGCCCGAGTACCTGGTGCTCGTCATGGAGTACGTGCCGGGAGTGACGCTTTACCAGTGGGCGCGGGACAACAACCCGTGTGCCCGCGAGCTGGTGGAGAAGCTGCTGCCGCTCGCCCGGGCGTTGAAGGCGGTTCACGCCCAGGAGGTGAAGCACCGGGACTTGAAGGGCGACAACGTGCTGGTGCGTGAGACGGACGGAGAGCCGGTGCTGGTGGACTTCGGAGCCGGTGCCATGCCGGGCGCTCCTCGCGTCACCGGAGCCCTGGCCCCGGCCAACCTCCGCTATCGCAGCCCCGAGGCCGTGGCCTTCTTCCTGCGCGAGGACCGTAAGCGGGGGGAGAGCTACGACTACTCGGTGAGGGACGAGCTGTACGCGCTGGGTGTCGTCCTCTACGTGCTCTCCACCGACGTGTACCCCTTCAACGGCCCGGACGACGAGCTGCTGGGGGAGATTCTGGACGGCGACCCCAAGCCCCCGCACGTGCGCAACTCCCGCGTGCCCCAGGCCTTGGGTGAGCTGTGCCTGCGCTTGCTGGCCAAGGCGCACGCCCGCGTGCCGGATGCCGAGGCGTTGTGCGAGGCGCTGGAGAAGCTGCTGGAGGCGGCGAAGGCGGACCCCCGGTGGGAGGTGCCCCTGTGCTACGGCTGGACGGTGGACGGACGTACCACCGAGGACGCGCCGGAGCTGGTGGGCCACGACCCCGAGGCGTGGCTGCGCAAGTGGATCCGGCAGAAGCCGAAACGCGGCAGGCCGCCTGCTCCACCCGTCGTTGCTCCCGCCCCACCCGAGCCGCCCGACACGTCAACGGTCCCCACGCTTCGCACCCGCGTGAGGCGGGCCGCTCCGGTCCTGATGGCGGTGGTGGGACTCGCGGTAGTAGGGGCGGGGCTGGGCCACGTCCTCGGCCAACGCCAGCAGCCGCCTTCCTCACCGACTCCAGGCCAGCCCGTGCTGACGCTTCCCCTACCTGGGGAATTCTCCCTCGATGACCCGGCGCCATGGGCCACGCACGTCCATGAAGTAGCGCCCCCGTGGAAGCCGCCCGAAGCTGATGCAGGCGCAACGCCCTCGAAGGCGAATACCCCTGCGCCCGTCACCACCATGACGCTCAGCTCGGGAACGACTCGCATGAAGAAGAAGGCCCCCGGCTCACAGGCGGAGAAGGAGAAGAAGGGCAACAACTCCACCGGGGCCAACGTGCTGCTCGCGGTGGCCGCCGCCGCCAACATGGCCTGTCCCGGTGCCCAGGTGCGCAAGGAGCCCGCGCCCCAGGCGTGCCCGGCCGGTGCTGTCGAGACCATGACCCGCCAGCTCGGCATTCCCGTTGGGGACATGAGCGGGGCCGAGCTCCCCGGCAGGAAGGAGGGCAGTAACAAGCCCGTCCCAGTGAAGGAAGGTGCCTTCTCGCTAGAGCTGACAGGTAACTGGAGAGTGGGGAAGGATGCCATGCTCCGGGGCGGGCGAGAGGTGCTGCCGGACGGCACTCGGCTCTCCGGGCAACTCTGCATCGGGGAGAAGCGTGTTTACGGCCGCATCACCCAGGTCGTCACGCCCACCGGGGACACGTTCTCAGTCTGCATGGAGCTGTACGACAAGGTTGGAGATCGCGGACTCGAGATCGAGCCTGACGGAGGAGGAGCCGTCACGGTCCACCCTTTCGCGGACGTGAAGGCGGTGGAGCGCTTCGAGTAGCGCCATCCTGGGGCTTGGCGGGCTGGAAGCCCGGACAGGCTCGCGAACTACCGGGCAGGATGGTGTGTTAGAGGCCCACGTCTCCGGTCTCTTCCTCGTCTTCGTGGAGGTTCCCGCTCCGTGTTCGCCTTGTCCTCCACCGCCCTGATCGGACTGGCCCTGCTCGCCGCCCCCGTAGATGCCACCGAGCGGGCTACGCTCCCTATCTGTGAGACGGGCACGCGCTACATCGAGCTGACGGCGGACGCCCCTAGCAAGATGCCGGAGGTGTGCATCCGGCCGGAGCTGTCCCTCACCCTGTTCTTCGACGCTGAGCTGGCGCGCGTGGAGGTAGAGGGGCGCGAGCGGTTCCGCCGGGTGAAGGTGGTGGACGACACCCTGACGCTCGTGGCCTCGGAGGCGCTGCACGACGGAGAGCGCGTGCAGGTGACGGTCTACTTCCAGGACGGCGCGGCCCCGACGAGTGCCACCTTCGTGCTGGTGGTCCACCCCTCCCAGGCGGAGCGCCAGGTGGAGGTGTCACGCCGCGAGCGCACGATGGCCTCCCTCCGGCAGGGCGAGCAGCAGGCACGAGCCGAGGCCCAGCAGTGCCGGGAAGAGAAGGCGCGTCTCCAGGCCGAGTGCCATGGGCAGTTGGGGCTCACGGGCTTCATCGTCAACGGATGGCTCGGCAAGAAGGGCGTTGTTGCCCGATGGCTCAAGGACGTCACCTCACGCCCGGGAGACTCGCTCATCGCGTCGAACGTCGTCAGCTACCGAGCCGTTGGACCCGAAGGACGGGGACGAGTGGCCGTGGAGGTGATTCTGTTCAACCGGGGAACGGTGACGTGGACGCCCACGGGCGCGGCCCTGGTGGGCTCCAAGCGCGAGGAGCTGACGGGGCTGACGGTGCAGTCCCTGGAGCCCATCCCGCCAGGGAGGTCGCAACGCATCGTGGTGGAGTTGGACGCGGCGGAGAACGAGGCCCGGGGTTCCTACACGCTCAAGCTGTGGGCGGGAGAAGCTGGAGCTGGGGGCGTGAACCTCGACGGCGTGACGTTCCCCTAGAAGCTCCTCCGCTCTGACAGGTTGAGTCTGGGCGCTGACCTGCTTGGTTGGCCGGTGCTTTCTTTCGATAGTCTCCCGTGTTACCTGAAAGGGACTCGATTTTAGTTCCGAGTATCTGAAAGGTTCAGGAGGCAACCTCATGAAAGATCCATCGAACAACGACAGCTTCCCCATCCACCCCACGGGTCCTGACGGTCTTCTCTTCGAGGGACCCGCGTACCGCTACACCTTCGTCTCCCCGCTGCTGGATGCGCCTGACCCCATGGCCATCGCCCGACGCACTCCCGTGAAGGGGGAGGGTGCTGCGTGCCGCGTCATCCTCAAGCGGGTGCAGATGCCCCCGGAGGACGAGCGCCGCCAGCGAGCGGTGGAGGAGGTTCGGCTCGCCACCCGTCTGCGTCACCCCGGCATCGTCCAGGTGTACGGGCTGGAGGACTACCAGGGTGTGCCCTACGTGGTGATGGAGCACACGGAGGGTGTCTTCCTGGCGACGGCCATGGAGACGGCGTTGCTGCTGGGCAGGACGCTCACACCCGCCCATGCCGTCTTCATCGCCGCCGAGGTGGCCGACGCGCTCCACTACGCCTGGAACAGCCAGGGTGAGGACGGCCGACCGCTGCACCTCGTCCACCGGGCCGTGAGTCCTACGAGCATCCGGCTGGAGTTCAGCGGCAGGGTGACGCTCACCGACTTCGGCGTGGCGTACTCGCGGATGGTGGGCCGGTTGGACACGCCCTCCAAGGTGCTGCGTGCGGAACTGGCCTATGCCGCCCCCGAGGTGATGCGCCGCCAGAAGCCGGATGGGCGAGCGGACCTCTACTCGCTGGGCATGGTGCTGCTGGAAATGCTGTCGGGGCAGTACCCGCTGGATCCGCCGGACGTGAACGTGCCTTACAGCGGGTCCTCGGAGGTGAGCCGGTACAACGCCCGCGTCCGTCCCGAGCGGCCCTCCTGGACGAGCCCGGGGGAGTTGGCCAACCGCATCCTGAGCTTCGGCCCCGATGACGTGGAGCGGGTGGCCGCCCAGGTGCCCGAGCCGCTCAAGTGCATCCTCCACAAGGCCCTGCACGCCCACCCGGACGACCGCTACCAGACCGCCGGTGAGATGCGGGACGAGCTGCGCGCGTGGCTCAACGGCCAGGGCCAACGATTCGGACTCTCCGAGGCGGAGGCGGAGCTGGGAGCCCTCCTGCGCGAGAAACCTCCACCCCAGGAGACGCACGCATTCCCCATCGAGAAGGGCGTGCTGCCCACCCCCGAGGAGGAAGCCACAGCCGAGGAGGAAGCCACCGAGGAAGAGACGAAGGATCGGAGTGAGTGACCATGAAGAAGAACACCCATCTGACGAAGAAGAAGATGACCGGTTACCTGGGAGAAGTGCTGCGAGAGGCCCGGCTCAAGGCCGAACTCACCCAGGCGGACGTGGCCGAGCGCGTGGGCATGGCCACCGAGGTGTACGGGCGGATAGAGCGGGGCAACCTGACGCCCAGCGTCCCCAGTCTGCGACGGCTGTGCGTGGCGCTCCGGGTGGACGCCAACGCCGTCCTGAACCTCACTGGCTACGAGGCGGCGACCTGGTTGCAGGAGTCCGAGCCCACCCCGGAGGAATCGCCACAACTGCGCCGCCTGCTGCGCACCCTGCGCCAGTTGGATGACAAGCAGCTCTCCGCTGTCGGCTACATGGCACGCAGCCTCGTGTCGCCCGAGGCCGGTTAGCTCTCGTCCGAGAGGTGGGTGTCGGCTGTCTCCAGCAGCTTGCGCAAGAGCGCCAACCTCTCCGGCGGCCATCCCTGCAAGATGTGGATGATGCGGCTCAGCTCAGGGTGCTCGCCGGCCCCGGGCGGAGGAGCTGGTGCCGTCTCCTCGCGGGCCTGGGCACCTAGGGACAGGAGCACGTCCGAGGAGATGCCCAGGGTCTCGCACATGCGGCGCAACGTGGGGACGCTGGGCGTCATCATCCCGCGCTCCACCCGGCCGTAGACGCCGGACTTCAAGCGCACCTTCTTGGCCACCTCCGCCTGCGTGAGCCCCAGCCGCAGGCGAGCAGCCCGGGCCGCGTCCCCCAGGATGCGTTGCAGCTTCTCGTCCATGTAGTGCGTCTACCAGAACCGGGCATTGAGCGGCTGTTCGTCAGCAAGAAGACGCCTAGCCGTCTTCTTGAGCGCGTCATGTCATGGGGTTAAGGACTCAGAAATGGCTCGGTCATCCCACTCTGGGGTATGTCACTTGTGCGGTAAGGAGGGGCCACTCACCTTCGAGCACGTTCCCCCAAGGGCCGCCTTCAACAACAGGCCGATCGTCCTGAGCACCTTCGAGGCGCTGATGGGGCTGGACCTGGAGGCCCCCATCAAGGGGCGCACTCAGCAGCGCGGGTCCGGTGATTTCACGCTCTGCCAGCCCTGCAATAACCAGACTGGCCTCTGGTACGGAAATGCCTTCGTGCATTGGACCTACCAGGGGATGCGCATCCTTCTAGCCGCCAAGGGCGAGCCCCGGCTCGTCTACCCCATTCACGCAATGCCCCTGAAGGTTCTCAAGCAAGTTGTCACCATGTTCATGTCGGTGAACGCCCCTTCCTTCCAGGCAGGTCACCCAGAACTTGTGCGCTTCGTGTTGAACCGGCAGGCCCGTTACCTACCTCCGAAGTACCGATTTTTCGTCTACTTCAATCTCTCCGCGCGGTTTCGGCATCTCGGCCTGTCGGGCATCATCCGGTTCGGAGGGGAGGATGTCTCACTCAGCGAGATTTCGTTCGCACCGTTCGGGTACGTGATGACCATCGATTCCCCGCCTCCAGACGAGAGGCTGTGCGAGATCACCCACTTCGCCCGGTATGGGGCGCAGGAGTTCACAGATGTGAACTTGGCCATCCAGGCGCTTCCCATCGTCACCCCCATGGTCGGGGACTACAGGAGCGTCAAGGAGGTGCGCGCTACCGAAGAGGAGAATCTCCAGTACATGCGCGAGGCCAACCTGCGACGGCAGCAGGACTCGAACAAGAAGGGATGAACCCCCTCAGTAACGGATAGGAGGCCACATGGCCGACGACACGCAGCCCCCCAGGTACGACATGAAGCCCGCGCAAGAACTGCTTACCCGCATCCGGCATCAGCTCCGCCCCGATAAGGAGCGCGTCAACGCGGCCGGTAACGAGCTGTTGGATGCGCTACTCAAGCTCGGGGCCGATGGTATCCCCATCACCATCGTCTCCGGTCCAGATACGACCGGGGAGTACCGGCGCGTGATGATCAAGGTTCCACAGCGTCACGCCGAGGTTGTCATCAGCTACGATCGGAACGACCACACCTTCTCCGTATGGCGGCAGGGGAGGCATGAGGATGTACCACTCGAATACGACCCGGTTCGAGACGCCTACGTCCCCTCTGCGGATGTGCAACAGAAGGCAGAGCGCGAGCTGACCGCTCTTGAGGTGCTTATCCAGACTGCTTGGGACTTCATGGCCAAGGAATCGAACCAACGCTGACACGCGTCCCTCAACAGAGGCTGTTCGAGCACCGTCAGAGAGCGGTCTCCATAGAGCGGTAGGCGAGCTTCATCGCAAGGTGGGAACCTTCGTTGGGACGGCGTGCGTCGCGTAGAAGCGCCGCGTGGTGGTCGGGCTCTTGTGGTTGAGGAAGGCCGCCACGGAGGCAGGGTCCGCGCCCTTCTCGATGGCCCAGGTGGCGACGGAATGCCGGAACCGTCCCGGGGTGAAGGGCGGGATGCCCGCCGCCTTACAGGCTCCCTTGATTGCGAGGCCGTACTTCTCGAAGCTGAGCGAGCCCCGTTCCAGCAGCCGCTTCCCGGCCTCCAGCACCTCGGTGGACACGGCGGTGCGCAACGGCACGCCGCTCTTGGTTTGCGGACACACCAGCACGCCCGCGATCCCCTCGGCCTCGCCCCGGTACGGTTCCACGCTGCCCATCCTGGCGAAGCGCACCAGCTCCGAGACGTGCCAGCCGGTGCCCGCCTGCACGTCCATCCCGTCGCGCCAGTGAGGCGCAAGGTACTCGTGGGCGAGGAGGTAGTGCTCCCGGGGAATCACCTTGGTCCGTTTCCACTGCTCGGGCCTGGCCTGGGGCACGGTGAGCCGCCCGAAGGTCGGATCCTCGGCCACCGAGAGGACGTGCTTCACCTTGCGCAACCAGGAGTAGACCCGCTTGAGGACCGCGATCCGATGACCCCGGGCCTTCGCCCCCTCCAGGGCGGGGAGGATGTCATCGAGGAGCGTGAGCTTCCGCAGGTCCCGGCCCTTGAGCTGGTCGGCCCACCACGCGAGATAGCCCTGCTGCTTCTTCACCCAGGTGGAGCTGTTCTTGTCCACGTCGCGCGAGTAGGCGAGGAATTCAGCCGCGAGCGGCGCGTCGAGGTGGATGGGCGCTTCGTGGGACGAGCCTGCCGGGTTGTAGTGGTCCGGGTCGGTCTCGAACCGCTTGAGCTGCTCCATGGCCGCCCGGAGCGTGGTTGCCCGCGTGCTGACCTTGTAGCTGCGCCCGTTGATCATCCGGCGGATGACGTAGACCTTGCGACCCCTGGAGTCGTGGCGGATGAACCCACCCTCCCACGTCTCCGCGTAGTCCTGGCTCTTGCCCGTGCTCTCACCCATGCGCCCGCGCCCTCCATAGGGAAGAACGTCGGGGGGGTTGCCCGTATTTTGCCCACGGGCAGGGGAGGGCAAATGATAAGGGCCTTGAACTTTCGTCCAAGGCCCTGAAATTACTGATGAATCTTGCTCCCCGACGAGGACTCGAACCTCGGACCTAGTGATTAACAGTCACCCGCTCTACCGGCTGAGCTATCGGGGAATATGTCCGCTGCGCGTTGGCCGGTGTGGACCGCCGCGACAACGAGGTGCTTTCTAAAGAACGGAGTCCGTCCTGTCAACAACCCGTTTTGACCCACTCTCCCGGCTTCGCTCGGTCCCCTGGTCGGCGCTCGATGGAATCGCCCCCATCGCCGCCCAGGCCCTCTCCCTCATCCTCTCCGGCAGCCCCGCGGAACGGGTGCTCGACCGCACCCTCCGCGCCCACCGCGACCTCTCCCGCGAGCAGCGTCAGGCCCTCGCCGAGGCCCTCTTCAACGTCGGCCTCTGGCGCCGTCGGCTCGGCTTCCTCCTCGGCAATCCGGACGCCACCCCCTCCGCCCTCCTCTTCGCCTTCCTCCATGGGCTCGCCGGTGTGCCCTCCGAGGAGGCCGCCCGGTTCTCCGGTGTCGGGGCGCCGCTGCCCCTCTTCTCCGAGGAGCCCCCGTCCCTGGCCCTCCGGTACTCGCTGCCCGACTGGCTCGCCGAGCACTTCTCCCGCGAGCTCGGCCCCGCCGCAGACGACTTCTGCGCCCACCTCAACGTCCCCGGTCCCATCACGCTCCGGGTCAATCCGCTGCGTACCTCGCGTGAAGCCCTGGCGGAACGTTTGCGCTCCGAGGGTGTCGAGACCCGGCCCGGTGCGTTCAGCCCCCTCGCGCTCCACGTCGTGGGCCCCAGGCCCAACCTCTATGGGCTCGATTCGCTCCGGGAGGGCCTCTTCGAGGTCCAGGACGAGGGCAGTCAGCTGCTCGGCCTGCTCGTCGAGGCTCGCCCCGGGGAGAGCGTGCTCGACCTGTGCGCCGGCGCCGGAGGCAAGACGCTCCAGCTCTCCGCCGCCATGGAGAACCGGGGCAAGCTCCTCTCGTACGACCCGGATGCCGGGCGGCTCGACCGGCTCCTGCAGCGGTGCTCCCGGGCCGGGGTTTCGAACGTCCAGGTGCTCCGCGCGCCCCCGGAGGGGATGCTCGTGGATCGGGTGCTCGTGGATGCCCCGTGCTCGGAGCTGGGCTCCCTGCGCCGTGGGCCCGATGCGCGCTTCCGCCTCGAGCCCTCGTCCCTGTCCGAGCTGCCTCGAGTGCAACGCGACATCCTCGCGCGCGCGGGCCGCCTCGTGCGTCCGGGGGGCCGCGTGGTCTACGCGACCTGTACCCTCAACCGCGCGGAGAACGAGGAGGTGGTCCTCGGGTTTCTACGTGAGGCTCCCGGGTTCCGGCTCGTGCCTCCCGGGGCGGGGTGGTTGGACCCCTCCTGTGTCCGCGAGGGTTTTCTGTTCTGTGCTCCCCATTCGCACGGGACCGATGGGTTCTTCGCCGCCGTGTTGGAGCGGGCGAACGGGTAGGGGAGCGGTAGACCCTCACCCCGGCCCTCTCCCAAAGGGAGAGGGGGCGTCCCGGCCTTCTCCCCGGGGGCGGGGGGAGGTTGTCCCTCGGACATGGCGTGCTCGTAGCCCGAGACATGCGCGCCCCCGGTGCTATGAAGGCGCCCGTGCGTTGGCTCAAGCCCCCCTTGCTGCGTCCTCGCGACACCGTCCACATCGTCGCCCCCGCCGGTCCCTTCGACCCGCCTACCTTCGAGGTCGGTCTCGGCGTCATCGCTCAGCGCTACTCCCCCGTCTACCAGCCGGACCTGTACGAGGCCTGGCGTTACCTCGCCGGTCCTGATTCCCGCCGGGCCGCGGAGCTGATCCGGGCCCTCACCGACTCCAACGCCCGTGCCATCTTCTGCGCCCGCGGCGGTTACGGCGTCATGCGCCTGCTGCCCTCGCTCCCGCTCGCGGACATGGTCCCCACGGCCTTCGTCGGCTTCTCCGACCTCACCGCCCTGCATCTGCCCCTCCAGGGGCTCGGCCGCGTCACCATCCACGGGCCCGTCGTCACCCACCTGGGCAAGCAGCCTCCCGAGGTCCAGGAGTACCTCTTCCGGTTGCTCGAGTCCCCCGAGCCCCCGCCGTCCCTCGAGGGCAAGGCCTCCTACGTCCCCGGTGTCGCCGAGGGCCGTCTGTTCGGCGGAAACCTCTCCGTGCTCTCCCGGCTGTTGGGCACCCCCTACATGCCGCCGCTCGACGGGACCATCCTCCTGCTCGAGGACGTGGGTGAGGCCCCCTACCGGATCGACCGCATCTGGACGCACATGCGGCTGGCGGGCGTGTTCGACAAGGTGCGCGGCATCGTGCTCGGCGACTTCACCGAGTGCGAGCTGCGGAACGCTCCCTACAGTTCCGAGGACGTCCTCCGCTCGCTCGCCGAGGAGACGGGCCTGCCGTGTGCCGCTGGCTTCCCCATCGGCCACGGCATTCCGAACTACCCCGTCGCCCTCGGCACCCAGGTGCGGTTGGATGCCGGCGTGGCCCGCCTCACCTTCCTGGAAGGAGCGGTGCAGGCATGAGCAGCCACCCCATCGCCAACCTCCAGGAGGTCCTCCAGGAGTCCGTCACCTTCGGCATCTTCCCGGCCGCCCAGGCCGTGGTGATGCACCGGGGCGTCCAGGTCTTCGGCGGGGTGGCGGGCAACGTCACGGGAGACACCCGCTTCGACCTGGCCTCCGTCACCAAGGTGCTCTGCACCACCGCGCTCTTCCTGCGCTTCTGGACCGAGGGCAAGGTCGGTCCCGAGACGCCCGTGGCCCGCTTCTTCCCGGGCTCGCCCGTGGGGGACGCGGGCGCCACGGTGGCGGATCTGCTCTACCACCGCTCGGGCCTGCCGCCCTTCGTGCCCTTCTTCGCCCAGGCGCTCACCGCCCACCCGGAGTTGCTCGAGCCGGCCTGCTCGCCGGCCACCCGCGCCCGCGTCCGTGACGAGGTCCTCCAGGCCGCCGCGGCCACGCCCCTGGCGGCCCCGCTGCGCACCCGGACCGCCTACAGCGACGTGGGTTTCATCCTGCTCGGGGAGATCCTCTCCCGCGTGGGGGGAGCCTCCCTGGACGTCCTCTTCTCGCGCCATGTCGCCGAGCCGCTCGGCCTGTCCGCGCGCTTCCACCGGCTCACCGATTTCCCCGCCGAGGGCCTCGTCGCGCCCACCGGAGCCACCCGCCCGCGCGAGCCCGCTCCCGGCCAGGAGGGCATGTGGGGTGAGCTTCCCTCGCGTCCCTCCGTGCCCGGCGAGGTGGATGATGACAACGCCTGGGTGATGGACGGGGTGAGCGGCCATGCGGGCCTCTTCGGCACCGCGGTGGACGTGGCCCGTTTCGGCCAGGCCATCCTCGCCGGGTGCTCGGGAGATCCCACGCTCGCGCCCGCGCCCCTGTGGTACCGCGCGCTGGCGAATGATCCCCTCGTGGAGGGCAGCACGCGCTCCATGGGCTTCGACACGCCTTCCCAGGGCCTGTCCAGCGCGGGCCACTTCATCGGGGATACGGCTCCGGGCGCGGTGGGCCACCTCGGCTTCACCGGCACCAGCCTCTGGGTGGATCTGCGCCGCTCCCTCGTGGTGGCGCTCGTCACCAACCGCGTGGCCCATGGCCGCAAGGAAGTCCGCATCCGTGAATTCCGTCCCGTCTTCCACGACCTCGTCGTGGAAGCACTCGGCCTCAACGACCTGACCCCGAAAGCACATGGCTGACGACAACGGCAACGTCCTCGAAACCATCACTCCCGGCGCCGTGCGCCGCATCCACCTCGTCGGCGTGGCCGGCACCGGCATGGGCTCGTTCGCCGGCATGCTCAAGGCCGCGGGCTATGACGTCACCGGCAGCGACGAGAACGTCTACCCGCCCATGAGCGACATGCTCCGCGCGTGGGGCATCCAGGCGCTCACGCCCTACAGCCCGGACAACCTCGACACGGCGAAGCCGGACCTCGTCATCATCGGCAACGTCATCCGCCGGGTGAACCCCGAGGCCACCGCCGTGCGCGAGCGCCGCGTTCCGCAGATGAGCTTCCCGGCCGCGCTGGGCTCGCTCTTCCTGGACCGGGCGCACTCCGTCGTGGTGGCCGGGACGCACGGCAAGACGACCACGTCCTCGCTGATGGCGCACGTGCTCGTGGCGGCGGGGAAGGATCCGTCCTTCCTGGTGGGCGGTGTCACGCAGAACTACTCGGGCAACTACCGGGTGGGGAAGGGGCCGCACTTCGTCGTCGAGGGTGACGAGTACGACACGGCCTACTGGGACAAGGGCTCCAAGTTCCTCCACTACCGGCCGAAGACGGCCATCCTCACCAGCGTGGAGTTCGACCACGCGGACATCTTCCGGGACTTGCCGCACTACGAGTCCACGTTCGACAAGTTCGTCCGGCTGATTCCGAAGGACGGGCGGCTGGTGGTGTGCGCGGCGTACCCCAACGCGGTGAAGCTCGCGCAGGCGTGCCCGGGCCAGGTGGTGACGTACGTGGCGAAGGAGGGCGCGCCGGCGGACTTCACCCCGCGCAACGTGCGTTTCGGCCCCGAGGGCGCGCGCTTCGAGGTGGTGGAGCGCGGCACGGTGCTGGGGAGCGTGCTGCTGCCGCTCTCGGGCATGCACAACGTGGAGAACACGCTGAGTGTCATCGCCGCGGCGCGGGGGCTGGGCCTGTCCTTCGAGGAGATTGCCCAGGGGCTGGCCAGCTTCCAGGGCGTGAAGCGGCGCCAGGAGGTGCGCGCGGAGGTGGGCGGCATCATGGTGGTGGACGACTTCGCGCACCACCCCACGGCGGTGCGGGAGACGATCGCCGCCATCCGCCACCGTTACCCGGAGCGCCGGCTGTGGGCCATCTTCGAGCCGCGCTCGAACACCAGCCGCCGCAACATCCACCAGGAGGACTACGCCCACGCCTTCACGGGTGCCAACCGGGCCAGCCTCAAGGTGCCCGAGCGTCACGACAAGGTGCCCGTGGACGAGGAGCTGAACGTGCCTCGCGTCACCGAGGCGTTGAAGTCCCAGGGGATTGACGCGGACTCGGCCACGGACGTGCCCTCGCTCGTCGAGCGCGTGGCGCGCGAGTCCAAGCCCGGGGACGTGCTGCTCGTCATGAGCAACGGCGCCTTCGGGGGATTCATCGACAAGTTGCTCGTCGCGCTGCGGGCCCGCTTCGGGGAAAAATGAGCCCCATGCGCTCCTTCCGCCTCGTCCTCGCCGCGCTCGCCCTGTCCGGGTGCGCGCGGAACATGCCGTCCCTCACCGCTCCCGGGCTGGCCGCCAGCTCGACGGCGCTGGAGTCCTCCACGGCCATGCCGCTGGACTTCACCGTCAAGCGCTACCCGGGCGGTGAGTCCCACGCCATCTCCAGCGACCGGGGCAGCGTGGTGCTGCTCGACGTGTGGGCCACCTGGTGCGAGCCCTGCAAGGACGCGCTGCCGATGTACCAGGATCTGGCGAAGCACTACGCCGCGCGAGGCCTGAAGGTGTACGCGCTCAACGTGGACGAGGACACCCGCGCCGTGGCTCCGTTCCTCGAGGAGACGAAGGTGACGCTGCCCGTGCTCCTGGATGCCAATGCCGAGGTGTCGGAGAAGGTGCTGCGCGTGCGCGGCATGCCCACCACGGTGCTGCTGGATAGGCAGGGCCGGGTGCGCTACGTGCACGAGGGCTTCGCCGCGGAGTACCTGAGCAAGTACCAGGCGGAGATCGAGGAGTTGCTCGCCGAGCCCGCGAAGTAGACGAAGGAGGAGCCGCCATGTCCGACGAGTCGCCCGCCACGCTGCGCCGTATCGCCGAGGAGGGAGCCCGGCTCGCCGGCAAGGTGCTCTCCGAGCGTTTCCTGGGCGAGCGGACCATCGAGTACAAGGGCGGCATCGACACCGACCTGGTCACCGACGCGGACCGGGCGGCCGAGGCGGCGGTGCTCGGCTTCATCCGCCAGCGCTACCCGGGCCACGCGATTCTGGCCGAGGAGAGTGGGGTTTCGCAGGGGACGGGGTTGCGCTGGGTGGTGGACCCGCTGGATGGGACGACCAACTACGCGCACCGGGTGCCGCACTTTTGCGTGAGCGTGGGGGTGGAGGGGCCGGGCGGGGTGCTGGCTGGAGCCATCTACAACCCCATGCTGGACGAGCTCTTCTCCGCCGCGCGAGGGCAGGGGGCCACGCTCAATGGGCGGCCCTTGAAGGCCTCGGGGTGCACGGAGCTGTCGCACGCGCTGTTGTGCACGGGTTTTCCGTATGACGTGCACCAGAAGCCCGAGGGCCCCATGGGGCTGTTGCGGCGCTTCATCGTCCGGGCGCAGGGCATCCGCCGTACGGGCAGCGCCGCGCTGGACCTGGCCTATGTGGCGGCCGGACGCTTCGATGGGTTCTTCGAGTTCGGCCTCAAGCCCTGGGACGTGGCGGCGGGCTCGTTGCTGGTGCAGGAGGCGGGTGGGGCGATGGTGCGCATCGACGGGGCCCCGTTCCAGGTAGGAGTGGGGGACGTGCTCGCGTGCGCGCCCGGTCTGGCGGATGCGCTGATTGCCGAGAGCAAGGGGTTCCTCGCGGACCTTGGCTGGATGCCTCCAGCCCCGCGCGTCTGAGCCAGTTGAGGCAAGTGGTCGAAGATATCCCCTCTCCCCTCGGGAGAGGGACGGGGTGAGGGTATCTGTCCCCGTTCTCCAGCCCGCGGCCCCCAGTGTGGACAACGGGTTCAACCCGGGATGCGTGGCACCCTCACCCCGTCCCTCTCCCGGAGGGCGAGGGGAAATGGGCACGGTCGTGGCTGGAGGCGCTGAGGCTCTTTAGAAGAAACTCTCCGGCACGTAGACGATGTCACCGGGCCGCAGGGCGAAGTTCTTCTCCGCGCCGTCGCGGATGTCCTTCACCGGCACGCGGATCTTCATCTGCTGTCCCGCGTCCTGCCTCGCCACCTGTGTTCCGTTGGGCGAGGCCAGCTTCGTGAAGCCCCCCGCCATCGTCACTGCCTCGATGATGGTCATGCCCTCCTCGTAGGAGAACGTGCCCGGCTTCTGCACCTCGCCGAAGACGAAGACCTTCTTCGAGTTGTACTCGCGGATGGCGACGGACACCTCGGGGTGGCGCAGGTAGCGGGCGAGGCAGTCGCGCAGCGCGTCCGCGGCGGTGCCCGAGGTCCGTCCCGCCAGATGCACCTTGCCGCACAGCGGGTAATCGATGGTGCCCTCGGGGGACACGGCCCACACGCCCGAGTGGTCCGGCTCCTGGAAGACGCGCACGTCCACCAGGTCTCCCGGCCCGAGCGTCCGCTGGGTCTCGGAGACCGCGGAGGCGGGAGTCGCGGGCAGCGCCGAGGCGTCGATCGCCTGGGTGGGAGCGGTGGTGCGGCACGCGGTCACCGCACCGAGCAGCAGCACGAAGAGGAAGGAGGAGCGCATCACGGAGGGCCGTCTCAGTACGACACGGTCATCCGAACATACCCTTCGTGGCGCGAGTAGTTGATGCCCGCGCCCGGGGCCGTCGACGTCCGTGTATTGAGCAGGTAGCCAGCCCCGCCGACGAGCCACTTCTCGAACTGGTACTGGGGGCCCACGTCCAGCTTGAAGAGGGTGTCGCGCCGGTCCCCCTCGAAGCGCAGGAAGTCCATGGCGCTGGCGGCCCGCAGGGTGAGCCGCCCGCCGAGCAGGGCCTGTCCCTCCAGGTACCCACGGTCATCCCGGAACTGGCCGAAGGCCGCCACGGGCTCGAGGGTCCGCGCATAGCCGGCCTTCACGGTCGTGGTCGGGCTCACCAGGTAGGTGCCCTCCACCTGGGAGATCAGCGTGCCCCCCGAGGCGCCCTGGAAGTCCTGGCCCCAGCCCAGCGTGGCCGTGACGGCGATCTTCGGCGTCACCAGGCCCGCCAGACCCGCCTTGCCCCGCATCAGCAGGGCGTTGGGGCTGCCGCCGCGGCTGTAGGTGCGCAGGTTGAGGTCCACATCCGCCACCACTGCCGTCTTCGGCAGGAAGCGCCAGCGGCCCTCGACGCCCAACCGCAGATCGTCGTAGTCGAAGCGGTTCACCAGGGCCGGGTCGCACTCGGGGCCGTCGCAGCCAACCGGGACCAGGGCGCCCATGGGATGGAAGCGCTCCAGCGCCCACCCCACCTGGGGCACCACCTCGAGGGCTCCACCTCCGGGCCGCAGCGGCACGCGCAGCTTCAGCTCGTTGTAGAGCGACAGCACGCCCGCGCCAATCGCCGCGCTGCGCGTCCGGTCCGAGCGCTGGAGGGTGTCCACCAGCTCCACCCCCACCTGCGCCTCCTTGTTGAAGGCGACATTCAGGTCCACCAGCGCCTGCACGTGCGAGGTGTTGGTCGAGCCGGGGGTGAAGAGGCCGGTGTAGTGGACGTAGTCGGCGTAGCCCTTCAGCTGCACGTCCACCTTCTTGCCGGGCAGGTCCAGTCTCAGCCCGGGCCGGATGTGCAGCAGGGCCTCCCCGGACAGCTGGTCCGACACCACGGCGGGATCCGTGTTGCCCGGGGGCGGGAAGTAGCCGGCGGCGCTGTCGTAACGCGTCTCGAAGTCGAAGGTGGCGTGCAGCCTGCCATCGCCCACCTTGAGGCCGTTGCCACCCGGCGGAGCCTGGCCAGACGCGGGCCATGCCGCCACCATGGCCAGCAGGCACCAGGCCCTCCACTTGTTGGCAGGCTGCGTCATGAAACGGTCAACACCCCGGGCTCCCGGTCATAGCACGCGCATCGTCCGTGCTCGAAATGACTTGGTTTTCTCCCCAACGGCCACGGCCGGCCGGGGAGCGGGGGGACAACCCGGTGCGATCATTGCACCGCGCTGGCGGGCGGCGGACGGACGACGATCCCCTCCACGGGGGCCGGCTGGGTGGGGTCTCCCCCGGGCAGGTTCGAGGGCTCCTCCACCTCCACGGCCATGTTCTCGTCCGCTTGGAATGCCAGCTGCCCGATGCACTTCTCCACCTCGGTGCGCAGCTGGGCCACCTTCTGCTGGGCGATCATCACCTTGGTGTACTCGTGTGCACTGGAGGTGGGGTCCCGGGTGGACACGGCCTCCTGGAGCGACACGTCCGACTGCTCGGAGATGCGCAGCAGACCTTTGATCTGCGTGAGCTTCTCGTTGACGCAGTTGAGCTTCACCACGTCCTTGGCGCGCCGGGCCTCCTCCAGCTTGGCCAGCACGTCCCGGAGCACCTCGCGCATGGAGCCGATCGCCTTGCTGCTGCGCTCGAGCTTCTGCGTGTCCGGCACGTCGCTGGCCTTCTCCGCCGACAGGGCCACGGGGGCCGGGGGCGGACGGGGGGCCGTCTGTGCCAGGGCGAGCCCACTGGCGAGCACCATCACCAGCACTCCGACGTAACGCATGTCCTCTCCAGGCCCGCGGTGCATGCCCCCGACGCTAGAGAGGCGGGCGGGGGGTGTCAACGCGCGGGGACGCTCAGGCCTGCCTGGCCGTGAGCCGGGCGTTGGCCTCGCGCACCCGGGCCGACAGGATGCGCGCGATGTTGATGACGACGAAGGTGAAGCCGTCGCGGTGCGTCTGACGGAAGGTGGCCAGGTGCTGGGTGGTGAGCCGCAGCAGCACCGCCTCCGTGCGCGCCCGCACCGTGGCCGAGCGGTACTCCTTGTCGATGAGGCTCATCTCCCCGAAGAAGTCCGGGGCGGTGAGCACCGTGAGGGGCCGGGGGACTCCGCCGCTGTCGCGCCGCACCACCTCCACCTCCCCGCGGACGATGACATAGAGGCTGTCGCCCAGCGCGCCCTCCTCGAAGACGGGCTCCCCGGCCTCGTAACGCTGTTGCTCGGCCAGCTCGGCCAGGTAGGCGAGCTCCGTGCTGGAGAGCATCTCGAACAGCGGTGAGGATGAAATGACGGCCAGCTTCTCCATGACCCCGACCCCCCGGGATGCAGGTTGCTGGCTCCAGTCTACCCCGCCGGGGTGAAGACGAACGGGTAGGCCACCGGGACTTCGTCATCTGGTTTGAAGGGGAACACCCAGCCGCGCACCACTGTCCGGATACAACTGCCCACCGCGTCGCTGCCCAGGGTGTTTTCCTCGATTTCGATGTCCCCGGTGCGGCCGGAGGGAAGGATATTGAAGCGCACCATCACCTTGCCCTTGAGGCTGGGGTTGCGCTTGAGCTCCTTCTCGTAGCAGCCCTGGATGGCCTTGAGGCGGGTCTTGATGTAGCGGGCGAGCGCCTCGCGATCCACGTCGGAGCTGTCCACCTCGGGGGTGGCGGCGGAGACGCGGCCGGAGATCTCCACCTCCTTCTTGGAGCCGAGGTCCACCTTGCCGCCGCCGCTGGTGCCGAGGTCTCCGATGCCGGCCACCTTGCCGGAGCCACCGCCGCGAGGGCCGTTGGCGCCCACGGAGGCCTCGGTGGCGATGCCCACGCCGCCCGCGCCGGCCAGCGCCTGGGCGATGTCCCCGCCACCGGTGCTGCCGCCGAGCACGTCCGAGAACGCGCCTCCGCCACCGCCCGAGGAGCCGAGAATCTTGAGCAGGCCCTTGCCGGCGACCTTCTTGGCCACCGCGGCGCGCCGGGCGGCGGCCTCCTCGGGGCTGGCGGGCTTGGATGCACTGTCCGAGGCGGGCTTGTCGTCCGCGTCGTTCGCCTTGGGCTTGTCCTTCTCGGTGTCGGCGGCGGCCTGGGCCGTGTCGGTGGACGGCTTCTTGGGCTCCTCCACCTTGGGAGGCATGAGCACCCGGGCGAAGCGGTCATCCAACTGGTCCAGCTCCAGCTCGGGCTCGGGGGGAGGCTCGGAGGAGATGATGAGGGCGGCGCCGGAGAAGTGGAGCAGCAGCGAGGCGGCCAGGATGCCGAAGAACATCCGGTCCATGCTCCGCCACGAGCCGCCCTGGAGATCCGGCGGGAGCCGGGGTGCCTCGGAGGGGTGTGGGGGCTGGATGAACTGGAAGAAGAGGCGGAGGCCCTCGTCGAGCTCCACCACGCCGCGGGCGCTCTCCTGCAGGGGCAGGACGTACTGCATGCCCCGCTCCATGGCCATGCCCTGCGTGCGCAGGGTGTGGAAGTCCACGTCCGAGGAGCCGAGGTTCACCCGGCCCTGCATGTCGTCGGTGAAGACGAGGTTGTACTGGCTGGCGCGGTACTCGAAGACGGGGAAGCTGGCGGGCAGCTCTGGCAGCGGCAGGACGAGGGAGTTCTTCGGATCCTGGCCGATGGTGAAGTCACCGGGCTTGTGGAGGTGGCGCTCCTCGAGGACGCGGGTGCCCTGGAGGAGGCCCACGCGGAGGATCCGGTTCTGCGGCGAGGGGGGAGCCATGGTCTTCTCGGAGCCCTTCCTACCCTAGAAGGGTTCCTTCTCCACGCTCTTGACGACCTTGGGCGTGAAGCTCTCGGCCTTGTTGAGCTCGTCGAAATTCAGGTTGGAGCGCTGGAGGATGTAGAAGGCCTGGGGCTTCTGGATGTTGCCCTCGACGGTGATGGCGTCCAGGCGGATGACCTTGCGCTTCTTGCCGTCCTTCTGGGAGGCGTCCTTCTGGGAAGCGGAGCCCTGGGACGGAGGGGGCGTGGTGCTGGACGCGGCGGTGTCCTGGGCGGACGCGGGCGCGGCGGCGAGCAGCAACACGAGGGCGATGGCGGGGCGCATGGGCGGGCTCACTTCTTCTCCTCGGCGACTCTACCCGAGGTGGGAGACTCGCCGGAAGCAGGGGGCTCGGCCTGTTGGGCCTTGCGCAACTGCTCGCGTTTCTCGCGCTCGCGGCGGCGCTCCTCCTTCTCGATGCCCTTTTTGGCGTCCTTGACGTAGTCGTCCGTGCGCTCGTCGCGGCCGCCCCGGGAGCGGTACTGCTCGAAGAAGGACAGGCAGGTCTGCAGCCGTTCGAGCGTGTCCAGCTCCTTGGGCTCGGCGTCGAGGTGGAGGATGGCGAGGTTGAAGTAGGTGTCGGGCAGGGCCGGAGCGAGGCGGAGCACCTGTTGGTACTCGGCGAGGGCGCGGGCGAAGTCTCCCTGGCCGCGCCAGGCGTTGCCGAGGTTGAGGCGGGCGGAGACGAAGCCGGGGGCGGCCTGGACGGCGGCCTCCAGCTCGACGGCGGCGGCGGCGTGGTCCTGGGCCTCGTTGAGGAGGGCGCCGAGGTTGTTGCGGGCCTCGGCGAAGTCCGGCTTGAGCTCGGAGGCCTTCTTGAAGGACTCGAGGGCGGTGGGCTTGGACCCGAGCGCGAGCAACACCAGCCCGAGGGCGTTGTGGGTGGCGGCCTCGTTGGGGGAGATGGTGCGGGCGTTCTCCAGCACCATGCGGGCCAGCTCGTACTTGCGCTCGCGGTAGTACACCTGGGAGAGCAACTGCATGGCGCGCACGTTGCGCTCCTCGGCCTTGAGGACGCGCTTGGCCTGGAGGGTGGCCGCGTCGAGCTTCTTCTGGCACAGCAGCGCCTGCACGAGCGCGATGCGGGGAGCGACGGCGTCTGGCTTCGCCTCGAGCAGCTCGCGCAACGAGGACTCGGCCTGGGAGGCCTTGCCGGTGCGGCATTGGAGGCGGGTGAGGTTGTCCCAGGCGGTCTGCTGGGCGGGTGCGAGCTCCAGGGCCTGGCGGTAGGAGCGCTCGGCCTCGTCGTTCTTGCCCAGGCGCTCCTGGGTGATGCCGAGGTTCGTCCACGCCGCGTCATCCTTGGGGCGGCGCTCGGTCTGGGCCTTGTAGCTGGACTCGGCGGCGGTCAGCTCACCGCGCTGAGCCACGGACGCCGCGTCCGCGGAGGGCGGAGCGAGGGCGGCCTTCTTCCCTGCGTCCGGCTCCTTCTGGGCGGGAGCCTTCGCGGTGTCCTGAGTGCCCGCGTCCGGAGTGGCGGCGATGGCTGTGGCGGCCGTGGCCTGCGGCTTGGGCGTGGTGGCGCACGCGGAGGCGAGCAGCAGCAGGCCGGGGACGAGCAGACGGCGAGGGCTCATGGGCCACCTCCGACGAGGCCCTCGGGGTAGAGCTGGTCCGAGGAGATGGCGTCCTTGGGCTCCTTGAGCACCGGGTACTCCTTGGGCCGGAAGCGGTGGAGCGACTCGAGGGTCTTCTTGGTCCACTCGTTGGAGATGCGGTTCTTGCGCGCCTCCTGGAGGGTGGCGGCGTAGCTCTCGACGGCGGCGTCCTCGAGCGTGGCGGTCTGCTGGGCGAGCAGGTCCTGGTAGGCCACCACGGCCTCCTCGCCGAGCCGCTTCACGTCGGGAGGAACGGGGGTCTCGATGATGGTGTTGGCGAAGCGCTCCAGGGCGTAGCCGCGGCGGTAGAGGGCGGCGAGCGTCCACTCCAGGCGCTTGTAGGGGAAGACGCGGGCGTAGGCGTCGTTGACGGACTTCACGCCATTGCGCTTGGCGGTGAAGCTACGCTCGAGCGCCTTGCCCTTGCCGCCGATCTTGAGCTTGTCGAAGCTCCGGAACCCGGCCTCGGCGAGCTGGAAGCGGCTGAAGGCGGCGGCATCCGCGGCACGGGGCTGGGCCTCGGGCTGGAGCTTGCGGCGGTCGAACTCATCGGCGGCGGCCGTGTAGGCGCGCAGGGCCTCCTTCTCGTTCTTGAGCTTCGCCCACGCATCGCCGATGCGGCGCTTCGCCTCCACCACGAGCTCCACCTGGGCGGGCTGGGAGGAGAACTTGCGCACGAAGGACTCCAGCGCGCGGATTTCGCCCTTCCAGTCCTCGCGCTTCTCGAGGATGAGGGCGGCGCGGAACTGGTTGCGAGGCGCGTCCTCGGCGGTGGGGAAGAGCTCGGCGTAGCGCTGGAAGGCGGCGGCGGCCTCGGCGTAGCGCTGCTGGCCCTCGAGCAGGGTGGCGGCGTTGAAGAGGGCGGCCTCGCGGTCCTTGGAAGCGGGGTAGTCCTTCACCAGCTTCTGGTAGCTCTCCACGGCCTTGTCGAAGTCGTAGGAGTTCTGCGCGTTGACGGCCACGCGGAAGAGGGCGCCATCGGCCAGGGGCGAGGAGGGGTACTCGCGGAAGATGCGCTCGTAGAGCTTGAGGGCAGAGTCGAAGCGCTGCGTCTTCTCGTAGGCCACGGCGGCGTTGTTGAGGGCCTTGTCGGCGAACTCGTGGCGGGGCGCCTCGTTGACGAGCTCGATGTACTTGGCGGCGGCCTCCTCGTACTTGCCTTCCGCGAGGAGCTGATCGGCGAGCTTGAAGCGGCCGGCGAGCTTGAAGCGGACCAGGTCCTTGTGGAGATCGCTCTTGGGGTCGATGACGTCCTTGTTGGAGGCGAGCTGGCCGCTGACCTCCTCGACGCTCTTCCAGTCCTGACTGATGAGGAAGGTCTCCACGATGAGGTTGGTGGAGAAGCGGGCCACCTCGTGCTGGGGGTACGCCTTGACGATGGCCTCGAAGCGGCGGCGGGCCTCGGGGAAGTCGTCGTGGGCGTAGTACAGCTCGGCGGCCTTGTAGGCGATGCCCGGGGAGCGCTCGCTCTGGGGGAGCTTCGCCACATGGGCGTCCGAGGCGGCCACGAGCTTCGCCTCCAGCGCGGTGAGGGGCGAGGGTTTGATGGGCTGCCCCTCGAGTCGCTCGCTGGAGCGCAGCGGGGTCGAGGCGGGCTGCTTGCCGGCCTTGATGTCCACCTCGAGCTGCTTCTGCCAGGAGAGCACGGCGCTGAAGGCGGACTCGGCGAAGTACTTGTTTCCCAGGGTGGAGTCGCGCGCCCGCTCGTAGTGCTTGGCGGCCTCGCCGAACTGCAGCGAGTTGTAGAGACACTCGGCGGCGTAGAACTCGAGCTCGTAGGAGTTCTTGCTGCGCGGGAAGCGCTCCAGGTACTTGGAGTAGCCGGAGGCGGCGAGCTCGAAGCTGGCCTTGGCCTGGTCGAACTTGCCCTCCTGCTTGAACACGAGGGCCTGCTGGTGGTGGTAGATGGCGCTGGAGTAGAGGTTCTTCTCGGTGAGGTCGTCGGCGGTGGCCAGCACGTCGGGGTCGCGCTGGTGGGCCTGGTACCACTGGGAGCCGGGCGAGTAGAGCTCGGAGAGCTTCTGGGCCTCGGCGGAGGACTCGGTCAGCTTGCGGTCCCGCTCGTACGCCTGGACGATCTTCTGCTGGAGCAGGGGCGCGTCTGGTGAGAGCGGAGCCTTCTGCAGCACCAGCGTGTAGGCCTCGATGGCCGCCGTGTGGTTTGTCTGGTCGAAGAAGACGTCGCCGAGGCGGCGGTACACCTCGGGCTCGTAGGGGCGGGGGCCGATCCTCGCGAAGTACGCCTTGGCCTTGTCGAGGCCGCCCCAGGTGTCATCGGAGAAGGAGATGGCGGTGTACTGGAGGGCCTCGTTGCGCAGGTCACCGCTGCCGGCCTCGTCGCCCCGGGTGGCGCGCCAGGACTCGTAGAGGTCCACGAGGGTGATGAACCGGTCGACGGCTTCGTCGTAGCGGTCCATGCGGTAGTACGTCCACCCGAGCTTGTAGAGGGCCTTGTCGTAGAGCGGGTGTGCCGTGTCGCGGATGGCGGCCTCGTAGGCCTGGGCGGCCTTGGTGAGGGCGTCGGGATCGCTGTACGCGTCGAAGTAGTACTCGCCGATGCGCACCCACGCCTCGGTGGCGAAGCGGCTGGTGGGGTAGCGGGTGATGAGTTCCTGGTAGGAGGCGAGGCCCTCCTCGAAGGCGTTCTGCTTCTCCAGGCAGTAGCCGAGCAGGTACTGCGCGCCGTCGTTGAGCCGGTAGTCCGGGAAGCGCGAGAGGAGCTGCCGGTAGAGCGAGATGGACGGGTTGAAATCCGGCTGCGGCTCGGGAGGGAGCTCGGCGCCCTCGGGGAGGGTGCGCAGCTTCTCCTCCTGCTCGCGCATGGCCACGAGGTGCGTGTCGCTGGAGCGCTCGTAGTACAGCTCCGCCAGGCGGAACATGACGTCCGGGGTGTAGCGGGGCTCGTCGGGGTAGCGCTGGAGGAACTCCTCGAAGCGCGCGATGGCATCCAGCCGCTCCTGACGCTCCTGGCTCTCCATGCTGGAGATGGCCTTCTCGTACGACGCCCCCAGCCCGTCGCGCCTGTCCCGATACTTCTTCTCGATGAGGCGCTGGATCTCCTGCTTGTACTCGCGGGATTCCTCCTCGTAGCGCTGGACGGCCTCGCTCAGCTCCTCCAGCAGCTTCTCCTGCTCGGGCGTGCGGCCGAGCCCCGAGAAGCGCGAGGCGGCTGGCCTCGGACGTGCCTCGTCCTGCGCGGTGGCGCGCACGGAGGTCAGCGTCAGCAGGGCGAGCAGCAGGGGGCGGCGCATCTAGTTCTCGTCCTTGAGGACTTCCTCGAACTCCTTCTCGAGGTCGCGCAGATCCTTGTCCTTCTGCGCGGAGAGCTTCTGGATCTCCGTCGTCTTGTCCTGCTTGCGCGTGAAAGCGACGTCCACCAGTCCCACGTCCGCCTTGAGGACGAGGTCGTAGAACTGCTTGCGCACCTTCTGGATGCTCTCGAAGGCGATGCGGCCCACCAGGTTGCGCGCGTCGCCAGTCACGCTGGCCACTTCCTGGTGGTAGTCCTGGAGCAACTGCTGCTCGGCCAGCACCTTGCCCTTGATGGCCGCGCCGCGCCGCTCCACCTGGGCGCGCAGCACCTGCCGGGCCGTGTCCACCCGGGCGCGCAGGAGCTCCGAGCGCCGGCGCGTCTCGTGCGTCCGGGCCACCAGCGCCGCGTCCTCTCCGGACAGCCGCTGCTCGGCGGCGGCCATCAGGGCATGCTCGTGATGGAGGGCCTCGCGGTACTGCATGCGCAGGAGGTCCTCACCCGAAACGAAGGCACTCGCGGACGCACGCTCGTCCGCCAGACTCGAGCGCAGCAGCTTCAGCCTGGCCTCGAGCGCCTCCACCGTTTGCTCCTCGGTGTGCAGCTGGGCGAGGAACGCCTGCTCGTCCTCGGGCGTGCTGGTGCGCTCGGCGCGCGTATCGTCCAACCGCTTGCGCACCGCGGAGGAGGTGGCCTTCATGCTCTGCAGCTCGAAGCTCAACTGGAACGCGCCGCGGTCCAGCTCGTCCACCCTGGCCTGCATCCGCTCCCGCCGCGCCTCCAGCTCCTGAGGCGTGGTGGGCAGGGTGGCCAGCCGCGCGCCCAGGGCCTCGCGCTCGCGGCGCACACCTTCCAGCGCGGTGAGCTCCTCGGGCCGCAGCCGGCCCCGCAGCACGTCCCCCTCCACCTGCACCAGGTACTGCTCCGTGCGCACCAGTGCGCTGTCCACCGCGTCCGCCCGCTGGTAGCCCTCCTGCAGCTCGGGGAACACCTGGAGGCCGCGCTCGTCCAGGGCCCGGAGGATTCGGGTGGCGATGGCCTTCGATTCGTCCACGCCCTCGCGGCTGCTGTCGAGGTCCTGCTGCATCGCCACCGCCTTCGTCACCTCTTCCTGGGTGGTGGCGAACTGGAGCGCCATCGGCGGCAGCAGCGTGGTGACGTCCAGGGTGCCCTCGTTGCGCGCCAGCAGCTTGTCGAAATACGCGACGGGGTCCTGGTTCGTCTTCAGCAGTGCGTCCAACTGATCCCGCACCGGCTTGTAGGTGCCGACGACCTCCTCGTACGTGGCGGTGGCCTCGTCGTACTTGTGCAGCTTGAGCTGCAGGTGCCCCTGGAGCAGGCGCGCATCGGGGGCGATGGGGGCCTCGGGTCCCACCAGCAGGAGGATGTCCGTGGCGTTCTTCGCCTGCTCGAAGTCCCCCTTCTTCACGTGCACCCAGGCCATTTCATAGAGCGAATCCACGAAGGACTCGCTCCCGCGCGGAATCCGCGCGTACTGGTCGAGCGCCTCGTCCAGGCGTCCCAGCTCGTAGAGCAGCCGCCCCAGTGACAGGCTCGCCAGCTCCTTGAGCCGCTGAATCTCCGGCTCTTGTGCCTCCTCGGCGGCCAGGGGGCGGAACTGTTCCACGGCTCCCGCGTAGTCACCCGCCTGCACGGACAGCACTCCGAGGAAGTACGCGCTCTGTCTCTGGAAGCGTCCGCCGGCGGTGGTGGCCAGGGGCTGGAAGGCCGCGCGGGTGCGCTGGCGCCGCTCCGCTTCCGGCAGGTCCGTCCGCTTGAAGAGCCACTTGGCGTAGACGTACTCGAGCTCCGGGGGGAGCTGGCCTCCCGACAGGCGCCGTGCCCGCTCCATGTACTCGTCGATGCCGGAGAGCTGGTTGAGCCGGCCGGCGATCTCCAGGTAGCGCGCGAGCGCGTCCCGGTAGTGTTTCGTGTCGCTCCGCGTGAGCAGCTCGCGCAGGTAGATGCGTGCGCCCACGTAGTTCTTCTGCCGGTAGAGCGAGTCCCCCAGGTAGAAGAGCGCGTCCGGGTAGCGCCCCTGCGCGCGGAATCCCGGGTCGCCCACCAGATCATAGAAGAGCACCGACGCCGCGGCCCAGTCCTCCAGCAGGTACTGAATCTCTCCATCGGAGAAGCGGCGCAGCAGCAGCTCGTCCTCGCCGGGCTCGGGGCGCTGGGTGAACTGCGTCTCGACGAAGCGGAGGTCCTTCTCGGCGGCCTCGAGCCGCACGGACACCTGCTCCAGCCGCGAGGCCAGCTCCTGAGCGGTTGGCGGCGGGGCAGGGGCTTCGGCGGCGCGCGCGGAGCCGGGTGCCACGAGCGTGGCCGCCGTGAGCAGCAAGGCGTGGAGGCGCGACGTGCTCAAGGCCGGCCCTCTACTTCGATTCGGAGGCCGCGGCGGGAGGCGGCGGAGCGGCATCCGGGGCCGGCTTCGGCTTCTCGGACTCGCGTGACGACTCGATGTCGTAGCGCACGGCCGGCCGGTCCTGCAGGTCCGTGGTCACTCCTCCCTTTTCGAAGCCCACCACGCGCACCGTCGTCACCTTCCCCGGTTCCGCGTTGAAGGTGTAGCTGGACTGCACCTTGAAGCGGTAGCCCTCGAGGTAGCTGAACACCCCGAAGCCATGGCCGCGGTAGACGAGCCGCACGGCCACCTGGTGCTGGCCCGGCACGATGCGGCCGCTGAAGATCTCGAACTCCCGGTTCTTGGACAGCTCCTCGGTCTCGTCCGTGCGGGTGTAGATGGGAGCGCCGTCCAGCGCGTACACCACCGACTCCAGCACGAACGAGTCACCCATCTCGTTGCGGTGCACGAGCACCGCGCGCGCTCCGGTGGAGAGGTCTCCTCCCAGCACCGTCTCCTGCAGCAACTGCAGGCGGGCCTTGGAGCGGTAGATCTTCTCCTTCAGGTCGACGACCTGCTCCTCGAGCGTGCGCACCCGGGTGTTGAAGGCCTCGTCCGCCGTGCGGGCCTGCGACGCGGCGGGAGCCTGCGCCGGAGCGGCGGGCGAAGCGGCCTCCGTGGGCGCGGGCGTGGAAACGGCGGAAGGGCCCTGCTGCCCGAAGGCAGGGGCCCACATGGCCGTGCACGCCACGGCCAGCACGCGAGCGGCCCGCCACACGGCCCTAGCCGCCCTTCTTCAGCTCCGTCAGCACCAGCTTGGCCACCGCCTTGAGCGTGTCGAACACGCCGACGCCGGTGGGCGCCACCGCCTGGTACTCGGGGATGTTGCGCAGGTTGAGCGACTTGCGCATCTCCTCCACCGTCACCGCGTTGGGCAGGTCCCGCTTGTTGTACTGCATCACGTACGGGATCTTGTTCAGGTCGTAGCCCTGCTCGGCCAGGTTGATGCGGAGGTTCTCCAACGACTCCATGTTGGCCTCCATGCGCTCGACCTGGCTGTCGGCGACGAACACCACGCCGTCCACGCCCTTGAGGATGAGCTTGCGGCTGGCGTCGTAGAAGACCTGGCCCGGCACCGTGTACAGGTGGAAGCGCGTCTTGAAGCCGCGGATCTCACCGAGCGACAGCGGGAGGAAGTCGAAGAAGAGCGTGCGATCCGTCTCGGTGGAGAGCGAGATGAGCTTGCCCTTCGTCTCCGCGGCGGTCTTGTTGTAGATGTACTGCAGGTTCGTCGTCTTCCCGCACAACCCGGGACCGTAGTAGACGATCTTGCAGTTGATTTCGCGAGACGAGTAGTTGATGAAGGACATGGCTTCTCGGGTTACTCGCTGAAGAGGTTGTCGATATCGTCGTCGGAAATCTCGGCGAACGGCGAGCCGACCCCGGGACCATCCGTCTTCTTCACGAGGCTCTCGAAGATCTTGGTCAGCTCGTCACTGGCCTTCTTGATGCGCAAGCGCACCAGGCCGAGGCTGGTCCGGTTGTCGAAGATGACGACCAGCACCACCCGGCTCCCGACGATGGTCATGTACAACGAGTCCTTGGCCCCTTCGTGGAATTGATGGGGGAACTCGTTTTCGCCAATCAGCTTCGCGAGACCGCCCATCGCCGCCACGTTACCGGCCGTCAGCGAGGCCAGTGAGGTGGTGTCGATGTTCTGCGTCTGTCCCGCGGAAGAGATGAGTTGCCCGTTCTTGTCGACGAGGAACACCACCTTCGCGTTCGCGTCCTTGGTCAGCCGGTCGCAAACCGCGTTGATCTTGGTGAACTCCTCTTCGTACATCACCAGTTGCGTGCCCATGGGCGTTTACGCTCCTAAGCGTCTCGCTCGACCTTGACTCCCGCGGCCCCCGAAGGTTTCCGGAATGAATTTCGGAGGTTAGGTGCGGCGCTCCCGACCGGGGGAGCTTTAGCAAAGCCCTTCCAACCCGGCAAGAAGCCACCTCTATCCCTGGAACCAGGTGCTCCCGGGGCTGGCGTGCAGGCACGTGCCCACAGAGGTTGCCTGCTCGGGGCCAGCGGGAGGGGTGAGGGGCTCATTGAGGAGGGCATCTTCCGAGGTAGGAAGGGGAGGTGGAAACCCGGTCGCTTCCAGTTTCGAGGGGACCTGTCGAGTCTTCACTATACTCCGGCCGTGCCGTTCCGCTCCCTTCCCTTTTTCGCCATTCTCCTACTTGCGCTCACCTTGGGAGCGCCGATCAGCGCGTGGGCCCAGGGGGAGTCCGCGGAGTGGGCCTCGGTGCGGTTGCGCTACGGGCTGGCCTTCCGGGAGGGGGCGCAGGAGGCGGGCCCGGCGGTGTCGTACTCGGGCATGACGCCCAATGACGTGGCGCTGGGGCTCACCGCGTTCGGCGGGGGCTGGTGGGGCGGGTGGGCCCGTGTGCAGCGCGAGGGCTTCCGTCTCTCACTGGGCTCGGAGTCCGTGACGGGGGGCGCGTTGGTGAGGGCCTCGGTGGGACCGGCGGCGCGCGTCTTCCTGGGGCCGGTGCGCGCGGAGTTGAGCGCGGGTTACGGCTTCGCGCAGCTGCCGGTCTTCTCTTCCAGTGCGGGACAGGTGCAGCTCGTGCCCACGGCGCGCCATGCCGTGCTGGTGGGGGCCCGCGTGGTGGTGCCGTTGCCCTGGCGCCTGCGCGCGGAGGTGCGCGGGGAGCTGCCGGTGTTGTCCATCGGCTCCTCGTCGAATGGCTTCGCGGCCGGAGGAGCGCTGCTCGTCCCGGTGCTGCGGCGAGGCGGGTGGGGCGGGGCGCTGGTGCTGGATTACCAGTACGTGCGTGATGCGCTGACGACGGCGGATGGCGTGGTGTCGAGCCAGACCATCAGCCGCGCGGGCGTGGCGTTCGAGCTCTCCCTGGGAGGAGCGGAGACGGAGCGGCGGCCGGAGACGGGCGAGCTCTTGCTGACGGTGGTGGACGCGGACACCGGCCTGCCGCTCCCCGAGGCCCGGGTGGTGCTGACGGCGGGCGGAGTGGAGCAGGCGCCCCGGGTGGCGGGTGTGGACGGGCGGTTGCCGGACGTGGTGCTGCCGCCGGGAGAGGTGCTCGCGCGGGTGAGCGCGGGGGGCTACCAGCCCGCGGAGGAGCGCGTCACCGTGACGGCCGGCGAGCGCGCGGAGTTGGTGGTGCGGGCGCGTCCGGAGCCGCGCGTGGGAACCCTGCGGGTGACGGTGGTGGATGCTCGCGGTGGCAAGCCCCTGCCGGGCGCGGCCGTGTCCGTGGGCTCCCGCGAGTTCCGCACCGACGCGACAGGTCAGGTTCGCGTGGAGGGGCTGCCGCCTGGTCCCTTGGAGGTGAAAGTATCAGCCGAGGGCTTCCGGACGGCGCAGGAGGCGGTGGTCATCGCCGTGGGGACGGAGACGGAGCTGCCCGTCACGCTGGTGTCCGGGCGGCAGGGAGCGCTCGCCACCCTGTCCGGGCAGGTGCGCAGTGTGCGGAAGGGCAAGCCCCTGAAGGCCCTGGTGTTCATCCCCGAGGCGAAGATCCGCCGTCGTACGGACGCCCGGGGGTCTTTCCAGGTCCAACTCAAGCAAGGTAGGTATCGTCTCGTCTTCTCGGCTCCCGGACATCTGTCCCAGACCAAGGTCGTCACCGTCCGCGAAGGCGAACAAGCCATCTTCAACGTCGATCTCTTCCCCAAATCCCGGTGAGCTCCCTCCGTCCACGTCTCGTGTCCGCTCTGTGTCTGCTGCTGGCCACCGCCTGCGGAGACGAGGAGCCCGTGCCCGCCCCCGTGCCCGCGCCGCCTCCTCCCGCCGTCGTGGAGCAGAAGCCGGTGGCGGTGCCGGAGGCGAAGGCCGTGGAGCTCGCGCGGCTCGAGAGCGTAAAGGGCGAGGCGCGGCTGGAGCGCGGGGGCAAGCAGTCGCCTGCGGTGCAGGGCCCTCTGTCGCGGGGTGACGCGGTGGAGACGGGCGCGGACGGAAGCGTCACGGTGCGCTTCGCCGACGGGCGCACGGTGGAGGTGGGGCCGGATGCGCGCTTCGTGCTGGAGGAGGACTCGAGTGGCGTGGTGATGGCGGTGTCGCGTGGCTTCGTGCTGTCGCGGGTGCCGGCGGACCAGCCGAAGGGGCCTGCGGGCCCGAAGGTGCAGCTCACCCTGCTCACCCCATTCGGTCTCACGCGCGTGGGCTCGGACGGCAGCGCGGTGAAGGTGGACGTGGGCCCGGACGAGGGCCGCGTGGAAGTGCTGCTGGGCACGGTGGAGGTGGTGGCGAAGAACGGGCAGACGGTGAAGGCCGAGCAGGGCCAGGTGGCGTCGGTGAAGGTGGGGGGAGTGACGACGCGTGTGCTGGAGCTGGCGCCCGTCGAGGTGACGGTGCATGCCGGGACGGGCCGCGCCGAGTGGCGCCAGAAGGGCAGTGCCCGGTGGCGCGGGGTGGACCGGGATGGCGAGTCGCTCAAGGCCGGTGACAGCGTGCGCGTGCGCCAGGGCACGGCGCTGCTGAAGCTGGAGGGCTCGGAGTCCACGCTCTCGCTGGGTGCTGGGGGCGAGCTGGTGGTGGAGGACGTGTCCCGGGCGGGCTCGACGGAAGAGGCGCGGTTGGACCTGCGCAAGGGCGAGCTGGGGTTGATGCTGGCCTCGGGGCGTGCCAGCCGGGTGGTGTTGCCGGGACTGTCGCTGGAGAGCAGCGGGGAGGCCCGGCTCGAGGTGCGGCGTACCGGGGATGGCTTCACCGTGGATTCTCGCGCGGGTGACGTGACGCTGGTGCGCGGTGGGGCTCGCGAGCCGCTGCACGCGGGCGAGCGCGCCACCGTGGCGGGCGAGGCCACCGCGAAGGTCGAGGCGCTGGCGCGGGCACCGCTCGCGCTGCCCTCCATCGAGGGCCAGCAGGTGTTCCAGCGGCGCCTGCCGGAGGTGTCCCTCACGTGGGAGGAGGCGGGCGAGGTGCGGGTGGAGGTGGCCTCGGACGCGGACTTCAAGAAGCCGGTGCTGGCGGGTGCGGCCCGGAATGGCTTCGTCAACGTGACGCCTCCGGCGCGGGGCTCGCTGTTCTGGCGGGTGCGGCGGCCGGACGGCTCGGTGGTGGCGCGGGGCAATGCGTCCTTCGGGCCGGAGCGCTCCACGAAGGGCGAGCTGGACCGGTTGCGCAACCGGGTACCCGAGGGGCCGGAGAAGACGACCATCTTCTTCCAGGACAAGCCGCCGGCCGTCACCTTCACCTGTGAGGCGGTGCAGGGCGCGGCGTCCTACCGGGTGGCGGTGTACCGGACCGGCGAGCTGCGCCAGCCCGTGGCGGAGCGGACCGCCTCCGCGCCCCAGGTGCCTCTCGAGGCCGGTATCCTGAACGAGGGCAGCTTCCTCTGGTCCGTCACCCCGGTGGCTCCGAGCGGCCAGCCCATCCGCGGCGGGCGGATGAACAAGCTGGAGCTCGTCTTCGACAACTCGGTGCCCACGCTCGTCATCAACGCCCCCCGGGAGGGCCAGCGCGCGGGGCCTCGCGTGCGCGTGTCGGGAGTGGCCCCGGTGGATTCGAAGCTCTCCGTGAACGGACGGCCGGTGAACCTCGACTCGAAACACCGGTTCAATACCTGGGTGGTGCCGGAGGGACGGCCACCCCTCGTGGTATTCAAGCTGTCACGTCCCCGCGCACCGGATGTGTATACGGTGCGCACCCTGAAGTGAGGCCCGCATGACGACGCCCGACGCCGGAAAGGTCGCTGGAGGCAGTCCCGACGCTCAGCTCCGGGCCTATGGCCAGTACGTGCTGGTGCGCAAGCTGGCCGAGGGCGGCATGGCGGAGATCTTCCTCGCCAAGCGGGTGGGCGCGGACGGCTTCGAGCGCAACGTCGTCATCAAGCGGATGTTGGCCCATCTCTCGGGCCTGCCCGAGTTCGTGGACATGTTCCGCGACGAGGCCCGGCTGGCGGCGAAGCTGTCGCACCCGAACATCGTGCAGATCCAGGACCTGGGCTTCACGGACGGCTGCTACTACATCTGCATGGAGTACCTGCCGGGGGAGGACTTCTCCACCACGGTGCGCACGGCGAGCTTCCGGGGCGAGTACGTCCCGGTGCCGCTGGTGATGCGGGTGCTGGCGGACGCGGCGCGGGGCCTGCACTACGCCCACGAGTTCTCCGATGAGACGGGACGGCGGCTGAACATCGTCCACCGCGACATCTCGCCCTCGAACCTGTACGTGACGTACGAGGGCCAGGTGAAGGTGCTGGACTTCGGCATCTCCAAGTACGAGTCGCGCCAGGCCCAGACGCGCACCGGCGTGGTGAAGGGCAAGTACATCTACATGGCTCCGGAGCAGGCGCGGGGCGCCCCGGTGGACCAGCGCGCGGACGTCTTCGCGCTGGGCGTGAGCCTCTACGAGGCGCTCACCCACGTGCGGCCCTTCGCCCGGGACAACGACCTGGCGGTGCTCAACGCGCTGCTGGAGGGAGACTTCCAGCCGCCCCGGGAGCTGCGGCCCGACCTGTCCCCGGAGCTGGAGATGGTGGTGCTCCGGGCGATGTCCTACGACCCCGACGAGCGCTACGCCACCGCCGCGGAGTTCGCGGACGACCTGGAGCACCTCCTGTCGAAGGAGCCCCAGCGCACGACGGGCTCCCAGTTGGCCGCGTACCTGCGCACCAGCTTCGGCGAGGAGCGCTACGCGGAGAAGACGCGCATCCCGACGATCACGACGCTGAAGCAGTCCGGGCTCTCCATTCCGGAGACGGTCGCCGGGTCCTCGATGCGGCTGTCGGGCTCCATGCCCTCCGTTTCCGTCGAGGTGCGGACGGGAGCTGTTCCCTCCCAGCCCGGGACGAACGGTACGATGGCCGGGTCCTCGCGCTGGCGTGGCGTCGTCGCGGGTGTCGTGGCGGGGTGCCTGCTGCTGGCGGGAGGGGCGTTCGTGGTGGGGCGCAAGGTCGGGACGGCTCCCTCGGAGCCCGTGGCACCGCCGGCGGCGCAGCCCGTGGCCCAGGCCGCTCCGCCCTCGACGCCCGAGTCCCCGCCTCCGGCCCCCACGGAGACAGCTCCCGCGTCACCGGAAGCCGCGGTGCCGGGGAGTGTCGTGGCCGCCGTCGCCGAGGCCGTTCCTTCTTCCGCCCAGGTTCCGCCCGCCCAGACGGCGCTGGCCGCCGCGACGGAGTCCACCGAGGCTCCACCCGCCGAGCAGGCCGAGCCCCCCGCCGCGAAGGTGTCGTCGCGGACGCAGAAGCGCGTGACGCTGGAGGCCGCGGACATCCAGAAGGTGGTGTCGCGCAACCGGGCGCGCATCATGTCGTGCTTCGAGCAGTACAAGCGCGACCTGCCCTCGGACGAGGGCAACGTGCAGGTGCGCTTCACCATCATCTCCTCGGGCAAGGCGAACGCGACCACGCAGGGGCCGCTGGCGGCGCGGCCCGTGGGCAAGTGCCTGGAGAAGCAGGTGGAGCGCCTGCGCTTCCCGGCTCATCGCGACAAGGAAGTGACGGTGGTGCTGCCCTTCGGCTACCGCGTGACGCGGTAGCCGGGGCGGCTCACAGCTCGCGCCGGGCGCTGAGCGCCTTGGCCAGCGTGGCCTGGTCGGCGTACTCGAGGTCCCCGCCCATGGGCAGGCCCTGGGCGATGCGGCTCACCCGGATGCCCATCGGCTTGAGCAGCCGCGTGAGGTAGAGCGCGGTGGCCTCGCCCTCCACGTCCGGGTTGGTGGCGAGGATGATCTCCTCGACATGGCCGTCCCCCAGACGCGTGAGCAACTCCTTGATGCGCAGCTGCTCGGGGCCCACGCCGTCCAGCGGCGAGAGCACGCCGTGCAGCACGTGGTAGCGCCCCTTGAACTCGCGGGTGCGCTCCAGGGCCATCAGGTCCGCGAACGTCTCCACGACGCACAACGTGCGCTCGTCGCGCCGGTTGTCCCGGCAGAAGCCGCACAGCTCCGAGTCCGTCAGGGAGAAGCAGCGGGCGCACAGGTGCACCTTCTCCTTCACCTCGCGGATGGCCTGGGAGAGCTCCTGGGCGTACTCGCCCGGGGCGCGGAGGATGTGGAACGCCAGCCGCTGCGCGGTCTTCTCCCCGATGCCGGGGAGCTTCGCGAGCTGGGCGACCAGCCGGTTGAGCGGATCAGGAGTCATTCGCCAATCAAGTAATGCCGGGGATCTTCACGCCGCCCGAGATCTTTCCGAGCTCGCGCTGCATCTTCTCACGGCTGCTCGCCAGGGCGGCGTTGACGCCGGCGGTGACCAGGTCCTCGAGCATTCCCAGGTCGTTGGGGTCCACGAGGGACTTGTCGATCTTGATGCTCTTGATCTCCTGGACGCAGTTGGCGACCACGGTGACGCGGCCGTCGCCGGCCTTGGCCTCGACGGTCTCCTCGGCCAGCTCCTTCTTGCGCTGTTCGATCTTCTCCGTGAGCTTGTTGGCCTGACGGATGAAGTAGTTCAAGTCGATGCCGGGCATGCGCTTCCTCGTAGGACATGCGAGCGGGTGTCGGAAGACCGCTCGGTGTAGTGCGAAACGCGCACCCTAGCGTCGGGCGAGCCGGTTGTCAGGGGCTCTCGTCGGGGAGGTCGTTCGCCGGGGCGGCTACCGGGCGCGCGGGCTGGTCGTACACCTGGATGTGTTCGATTTCGCCCCCCAGGAACTTCAGGGTGGCGCGGATGGCGGGGTGGCTGCGCACACGGCCCTCGGTGCTCTTCTCGTAGGCGGCGCGCTCCTGGGCATCCTCCTGGGCGATGCTGATGAGGCTCGAGCCAGTGCTCTGCTGGGCCTCGTTCTCGGAGATGTCCTGCACCAGAAGCTTCGTGGGGCGGCCGAAGTGCTCGGAGAGGGCCTTCTCGACGATGGCGCGCCCGGCGCCTCCAGCCACGGTCGTCTTGTGGAAGCCGTCCTTGGGCGTGTAGGCGATCGCCACCTCGCCCTCGCGGATCCACAGCAGGCGGCCGCAGGCGAGCGACTTGGCGTGCCGGCCGGAGGCATCGCGCACGGTGTCCACCGTCGAGCGCCACCGGTCCTGGAGCGGCTTCCGGGGGTTGTCGCGGCCCGAGGCGGCCATGGGAACCGCGGCGCGCCCCGCGTGGTGGACGTCGAAGGGCCGGACGGACTCGGCCTCCGGCTCCGGCTCGGCGAGGGAAACGGGTGGCGCGTCCGGCAGGCACTCACCGGAGGCGCAGCCCTCGGGAGAAGCTTCCTCGGGGAAGTAGCGCTCGTCGTCGACGGGAGGAGGGGGCTGCGGCGGCTGCGGGGGCAGGCGCACGTTCGTCACGCGCACCACGGGCTGTGTGGGCGCGGGAGCCTCGGGAGCCCGCGCGACGGGCGCGGGGCCGCCCCGGGACATGCCAAAAGGCGGCGAGGCCGGAGCCATGGCGGACCGGACGGGCTCGGCCGCCTGGACAGGAGGTGCCGGGGCTCGCGGGGCCGAGGCCATGGGCGCCGGACTCCGGGCCTCCACCGGATGCGACGGAGCCATGGCCGCCGCAGGAGGTGCGGCGGGCTCGGGCGCGCGAGGCAGTGGGGCAGGGGCCCGGGCGGGCTCCGGGGGACGCTCAGTGGGAGCGAAAGTTGGCGGGACTGGAGCGACCTCCGGGCGCCCCAGCAGCTACCTTGCGCGCGTCCTCGGTGGGACCGAGGCCGGAAGCGAGACGATCCACCCGGGCGAGCAGCTCCGGGATGGAGCCCACTGGCGAGAGCTGGATGGCCTTGAGCAGCGCCATCTCCAGGGCGAGCCGGGGATGGGCCGCGCGTGACACCTCCCACACGCACCCGTGCACCACGTCGAAGAGGCGGGAGATCTGCGCCGGGTCCGCCTCCTTGGCCAGCGCGGTGAGCGCGTTGCGCTCGGACTCGGCGAGCTCCGCGGGGGCCTCGCCCAGCGTCTTGGCGACGAAGAGGTGGCGCAGCTGCAGCGCGAGCTCCTCGGTGAGGCGCTTGAGGTCCGTGCCGCGGTTGAAGACCTCCTCCACGCGCTCGAGCACGCCCTTCGCGTCCTTGCGCACCAGCGCCTCGGCGAAGCCCTGCACCACCGTGCGATCGATGGCGCCGAGCGCGTCGGCGACGTCCTCGTCCTTGGGCTCGGGGCCGCAGGCGGAGAAGATCTGATCCAGGAGGCTGAGCGCGTCGCGCATGCCGCCCTCGGACTGGCGCACCACCATGGAGAGCGCCCGCTCGGAGATGGCGACCTTCTCCTGCTCGCAGATGTACTTGAGCCGCTGGAGCATCACGGCGGCGGAGATGCGGCGGAAGTTGTGACGCTGGCAGCGCGAGAGGATGGTGTCCGGGAGCTTGTGGGCCTCGGTGGTCGCGAAGATGAACTTCACGTGACCGGGCGGCTCCTCGAGCGTCTTCAGGAGCGCGTTGAACGCGGCTCCCGAGAGCATGTGGACCTCGTCGATGATGTAGATCTTGTGCCGGTCGCGCTGCGGCAGGTACTTGGCGTTCTCGCGGATCTCGCGGACGTTCTCCACGCCGTTGTTGGAGGCACCGTCGATCTCCGCCACGTCCACCGACGTCCCCGCGGCGATCTCCGTGCACGCCTGGCACTTGCCACAGGGCTCGGGGGTGGGGCCGTGCTCACAGTTGAGGGCCTTGGCGAGCAGGCGGGCGGCGGTCGTCTTGCCCACGCCTCGAGGGCCGCAGAACAGGTAGGCGTGCGCCACCCGGTTCATCTTGATGGCGTTGGCGACCGTCCGGACCACGTGCTCCTGGCCGGTCATGTCGTCGAAGGTCTGCGGGCGCCATTTACGGGCGAGGACGAGGTAGCTCATGGGGGCGGCGAATCTAAACACGGAGAACACCCCAGCGCACAACTTCCATGCACCGCCCGCTCTACTTTTCCAGTCCTGCCCGGAAGTCCACGAATGGGACGAATGAGGTCGGGTGCGGTTCACTCCTTGTCCAGGGGCCTGCTTCGCCTCCTGGCTTGCGCTTCCACGAGAGGGCGGGGAGAGTCGCGAGGCCCTTCCCATGACCGTGTCCGCGCCCGTCTCCGCTCCTCCGCCCTCCGCTATTCCGGCTTCCGAGGTGCCACTCTCCGAGAAGCGTCCGCGGTGGCCGCTCGTGGTTCTACTGGGCGGGATCGGGCTGTTGCCCGCGCTCATCGCGGTGGCGCAGCTCGGGCGCATCCACCCGGACGAGGTGTACCAGCTGCTCGAGCCGGCCTGGTTTCGCGCCCATGGCTATGGGGTGCTGGCCTGGGAGTGGCGCACGGGTCTGCGCAACTGGGCGATGCCCGGACTGGCCTCGTGGCTGTTGCGGCTGGCGGACGTGCTGGGACTCACGCACCCGGTGGCGTACCGGGCGCTGATCGCCGTGCCGCAGGTGGCGCTGCATGGGTGGATGTTGTGGGCCGCATACCGCTACGCCGAGCGCCGGGCGGGACGCTCGGGCGGCCTCTTCGCGCTATTCGCCGTGGGTTTGTATGGGCCGGTGCTCGTCTTCGCGGGCCGCACGTTGGGCGAGTCGCTTTCCACCGCCTTCCTCGTGGTGGCCCTGGAGGCGCTCGACCGTACCGAGCGCCCGATGCGCGCGGGCCTGGTGGGCGGACTGGCGCTGGGACTGGCGGTGGTGGCGCGCTACGGCTCGGCGGTGGTGGTGCTGGCGGCGCTCGTCTGGCTGGCGGCGGCCTGGCGGTGGCGGGTGCTCGCCTTCGCCTGCCTCGGGGGACTCGTCGTCGCGCTGGGCCTGGGGGCCCTCGATTGGGCGACGTGGGGCAAGCCCTTCCATTCCTTCTTTGCCTACGTGGACTTCAACGTCCTCTCCGGGCAGGCCGCGAGGCAGTTCGGCGCTTCACCGCCGGGCTTCTACCTGTGGCCCTTCCTCTCCGGGTTGCCCCTCTGGCTCTGGGCCGTGGTTCCCCAGGGGCTCAGCTCCCTGCGCCAGCGGTTCGCCATCTCCCTCCCGGTCTTCTGCGCGGGGGCCTACCTCCTCGCCATCACCACTACGGCCCATAAGGAGGAGCGATTCCTCTACCCGGCACTGGTGCTCCTGACGCTGGCCGCGGCTCCGGCCCTGGCCGCCCTCGTCCTGGCTCGCGAGAGTACCCGTTCGAGGTGGGGGCTGGGCGCGGTGGCCCTGGCCACCACGCTGCTGGCGGGGTTCTTCTTCCCGCCGGTGGACCTGCGGGGAGACCAGTTCCGCGCCATCGTCCAGGCCACGCGAGGGGAGGGCGCTCGCGGACTGCTCATCGTCAACGAGGGCCTGTGGGGAGCGGGGGGGTTCTTCTACATCGGCAAGAACATCCCCTGGCTCACCTGTGACTGGCCCCATGACGCCAACTTCCAGGCGGCCATGCGGGACGGGCGCTTCAACCGTGCCGTCACCTTCGAGGGCCGGGCCCTGGCGGAGCTCCAGTCGGCCGGCTTCCACGTGGTGGGCCGGGTGGGCCGCGAGACGCTGCTCGCGCGGGACTGAGGGGCAAAAAAGAAAGAGCCGAATCCTCTTTCGAGGATTCGGCTCCTTCACAAGAACGGCCGGGACACACGCGGAGGTGCGCTACCGTTGCTTCCTTCCGGACCTGGCGGGGTTCACGTCCCCACGTTGTCCCGACCACAAGCTCTTGGTACTGCGAAACAAACTACGGAGAGGGTGGGATTCGAACCCACGATACCCTTTCAGATATACACGCGTTCCAGGCGTGCGCCTTCAACCGCTCGGCCACCTCTCCATGAGACATTCTGCGGAGAGCGTAGGATTCGAACCTACGATACCGTTCCCGGTATGCCTGATTTCGAGTCAGGTGCCTTCGACCACTCGGCCAGCTCTCCAATATTCACTTGTCGCGTTTCTTCTCGCGCAGTCGCTCGAAGAAATCCTTCAGCATCTGGCGGCTCTCGTCCGCCAATATTCCACTCATCACCTGGAGCCGGTGGTTGTGCCGGGGCTCCTCGGCGAGGTTGTAGAGCGAACCAACAGCTCCAGCTTTCGGGTCCATCGTTCCGAAAACCAGCCGCGTGACCCTCGACTGAACCAGCGCTCCGGCGCACATCGCACACGGCTCCAGCGTCACATACAGGGTGACACCCGTGAGCCGCCATGCTCCTAGCGCCTTGGCTGCTGCGTCCAGCGCGAAGATCTCCGCGTGGGCCAGGGGATTCCGGTCGATTTCCCTGCGATTGAAGCCGACGCCGATGATTTTGCCATCGTGTACGGCCACCGCACCAACAGGGACTTCCCCGAGTCCAGCGGCTTCCCGCGCGAGCGCGAGTGCCTGCTGCATGAAAGCTTCGTCCAGACTCATGAGGGAATGAGACGGGGGAAAGGTTGGCGCTCCCTGGAGGATTCGAACCTCCGGCCTTCGGATTCGTAGTCCGACGCTCTATCCAGCTGAGCTAAGGGAGCTTGCCGTTTCCTTCACCGCATCTACCACAACCGCGAACTCTGTACCACAACCACTTTCGCGCTACCACAACCAAGATGAGTGGCGGAGAGAGAGGGATTCGAACCCTCGATACCCTTTCGAGTATGCAGGTTTAGCAAACCTGTGCCTTCAGCCTCTCGGCCATCTCTCCACTGCCTTTACTGTCAAAGAACCGCGCACAGCAACAACAAAAACGGAGGAGGTAGGATTCGAACCTACGGGAAGCTTGCGCCACCTGCGGTTTTCAAGACCGCTGCCTTCAGCCGCTCGGCCACTCCTCCACTGCTTGGAGCCGCGCGGGCCACCGAACTGCGTGGGCCGCCCTTCTACATCATCCGGGGCCCATTGCAACAACGTTATCGGGCCCCGGAAGCTGACAGCACGCCGGCTACAGCGGCCGGAGTTCCTTGAGCCCTCCCATGTAGGGCACCAACGCCTCCGGGATGGCGATGCTTCCGTCCTCCCGCTGGTAGTTCTCGAGGATGGCGATGGTCGTCCGCCCCACGGCCAGGCCACTGCCATTGAGCGTGTGGAGGAGCTGGGGCTTGTCCCCCTTCTGGGCCCGGTAGCGGATTTTGGCCCGGCGCGCCTGGAAGTCACCGCAGTCCGAGCAGGAGGAGATCTCCCGGTACGTCCCCTGACCAGGCAGCCAGACCTCGATGTCGTAGGTCTTCCGGGCGCCGAAGCCCATGTCCCCGGTGCACAGCAGCATCACCCGGTGGTGCAGCCCCAGGCGCCGGAGGATGTCGCACGCGTCGTCCGTCATCTTCTCCAGCTCGTCGAGGCTGGTGTCCGGCGTGGCGAATTTCACCAGCTCCACCTTGTGGAACTGGTGCTGGCGGATGAGGCCGCGGGTGTCCTTGCCGGCCGAGCCCGCCTCGGCGCGGAAGCACGGGCTGAAGGCGCAGTACTTCCGGGGCAGCTGGTCCCCGTCCAGAATCTCATCCGCGTGGTAGTTGGTGACGGGCACCTCGGAGGTGGGGATGAGGAAGCGCTCGGGCTCGCCCACCGTCTTGAAGGCGTCCTCCTCGAACTTGGGCAGCTGGCCGGTGCCCATCATCGTCTCGCGCAGCACCAGGTAGGGCGGCAGCATCTCGACGTACCCCTTGGGGGTGTGCACGTCGATCATGAAGCTCACCAGGGCGCGCTCCAACCGGGCGAGCGCTCCCTTGTAGAAGGCGAAGCGCGAGCCGGACACCTTCGCGGCGCGCTCGAAGTCCAGCATGCCCAGCTTCTCACCCAGCTCGAAGTGCTGCTTGGGGGTGAAGGGGAGGTTGGGCTTCTCGCCCCAGATGCGCACCTGGACGTTGTCCTCGGCGCCGCCACCCACGGGCACGGACTCGTGGGGGATGTTGGGGATGACCAGCAGGATGCGGCTGAGCTCCTCCTCTACTTCCTTGAGGCGGGACTCCTTCTCCTTGATGGTCTGCGAGACGGTGCGCATCTCCCCGCGCAGGGCCTCGAGCGCGGCCGGATCCTCCTTGGCCTTGCGCTTCATCTCCTCGTTGGCCGTGTTGCGGCGCGCGGAGAGTGACTCCATGGCCACATAGAGGTCGCGCCGTTCCGACACGAGGCTCTTGAAGGGGCCGAGGTCCAGACTGCCGCCCCGGGACTGCAGCCGGGCGACCACCGCATCGAAGTTCTGCGCGACGTTCTTGAGATCCAGCATGGCGGGGCGGTTGTAGTCACCCCGCGCGGGCCGGGCAAGGCAGGAAGTACCCGGGCGCCCGGAAACGGACGCCCGGGGAGTCCAGCGGGCTACTCGAGGAAGGTGATCTCGTCCGCGACTTCCTTGCGCTCCACCGCGTCTTCCTTGCTGTTGGCCATGTACTCCTCGAAGGCCTTGACGGCGTCCTTCTTCTTGCCCTTCTCCTTGTAGGCGTAGCCCAGGTGGTACCAGATGTCGGCCCGCTTCGGCTCGAGCTTGGAGGCCTTCACGTAGAAGTCGATGGCCTTGGCGTACTGGTTCAGCTCGCTCCAGGCGCGGCCCATCTTGAAGTAGACGGCCGTCTGGGCCGGGTCCGCCTTGAGGACCTGCTCGTAGGAGCGGATGGCCTCGCGCCAGCGCGCGGCGGCGAAGTGCGTGTTGCCAATGGAGGCGATCACCCCGGTGTGCTTGGGCTCCACCTTGAGCGCGGCCTGGAAGGCGTCGAGGGCTTCGTCGAACTCGCTGCGCTCCAGGTGGGCCTGGCCGAGGGCCTCGTGGGCGCTGACCATCTTCGGATCGATCGCCACGGCCTCCTGCCACTCCTTGATGGCCTCGGGCAGCTGCTTGGCGTCCTGGTAGAGGAGACCGGAGGCGTAGCGGTAGTCGGCCCGCTTGGGCGAGCGCTCCACCGCGGCCCGCATGCTCTCGATGGCCGGGGTGTAGTCGCCGCCCGGCACCGCCGCCAGATCCACCTTGTCCTTGAGGGCCTTGGCGCGAGCCGCGGCCTTCAACTGGGCCACCAGCACCTGGGCCATGTAGAAGTTGGCCTCGGGATTGGAGGGCTCGCTCTTGAGGGCCAGGGTCAGGTTGACCTCGGCCTCCTTGAAGCTGTTGGTGGCCTCCGTCTCCTTGCCCTCGGGGGCGGCCTTGCCCTTGTCGAGCTGGACGGCGGCCAGGGTGATGAGCGTGCCCGCCGAGCGAGGCTCGGCCTTCTTGGCCTGGTCCAGCTCGGCCAGGGCGTCGTCCAGCTTGCCCTGACGCCACAGCACGATGCCGCGATGCAGGCGGGCGCCCCGGAGCGTGTACGGATCCAGCTCCAGCGCGCGCTCCGCCTCCTTCTGGGCCTTGTCCAGGTCCCCGGCGAGCAGCGCCAGGCGCGACAGCCCGAGGTGCGCATCCGCGAGGTGGGCGTCGAGCGAGACCGCACGCTCGAGGGCCTCCTGGGCCCGGGCGGTGTCGTCCTCGGCGAGCGCCAGCTCACCCAGGCCCAGCTGCACCCAGGCGTTGTCAGCCGCCAGGGCGGCGGCCGCCTCGAAGGAGGCCTTGGCCTGCTCGTTGTGGCGCAGGCGCAGGTGGAAGCGGCCCAGGGCCACATGGGCCTCGACGAGCTTCTCGTCGGCCTTGATGGCGCGCGTGTAGTGCTGCTCGGCGGTGGTGTTGCTGTCACGCGCCTCGTCGATGCGGCCGTTGAGGTACTCGAGGCGGGCGTTGTTCTTGAAGCGCTTGTGGGCGTCCTCCACCTGCCTCTGCGCGTCCTGCACCTTGCCGAGCGCCACCAGGGTGGAGATGTAGCCATCCGTGGCCTCGAGGTTCTGCGGCTCGGCCTTGGCCACCTGCTCGTACAAGGGCAGGGAGTCCTGGAACTTGCGCTGCGTCTGCAGCACGCGCGCCAGGTAGCTCTTGAGGAGCAGGGACTTGGCGTCCTTCTCCATCGCCGCGCGCATTTCCTTCTCGGCGTCCTCGAGCTTGCCCTGCTGGAAGAGGGCGATGCCCTTGAAGGTGCGGGCGCGCGACAGCTCTGTCGGGCTCATCTTCGCCTGGCCCTTCTCGTCGAGCGCGCGCTCGGCGGCCTCGAGGCCCTTCTGCGCGTCCTTGCGCAGCATCAGCTCCACCGAGGCCAGCTCCACCGCGGAGATGAGGTGGGTCTCATCCACCTTGAGCGCGGCCTCGTAGGCCTTGGCGGCCTCATCCGCCTTGCCGGCGGCCTGGTAGACGTTGCCGAGCGCGTGGTGGGCACGGGTCAGCTCGGGCTGTGCCTTCAGCACCCGGGTGAGGGTGTCGATGGCCTCCGTGCTGTCCTTCTTCTTGGCCATCTGGGCCTCGGCGAGCAGCAGGCCCAGCTCGGCATCGGCCTGGTTGCCGTCGCGGCTCCAGGCGTCCTTGGCCAGCTGGATGGCCGTGCCGGGCTCACCCGCGATGAGGGCCTTGCCCACCAGGTACTTGGTGTACTCGATGTTCTTCTCCCCCAGCAGCTCCAGGTTCCCGGCCTCCTCCTCGGTGCGGCAGCGGGTCACCTCGTTACCGTTGGCGGCCCAGAAACGGCGCTGGAGGTGGAAGACGGCCTGGCACCAGATGGCGCGCACCTCGGGGTACTCGTCCCCGGCCAGCACCTTCGTCGTCAGCGCGTAGGCCTGCTTGTAGTCCTCGAAGGAGCCCTTGAGCATCGCCTTGCGCGCGGTCTCGACGTCCGCGTGCTGCGAGCTGCCGGGCTTCACCTTGGCGGGCATGAACTTCTTCAACCCGAAGGCGCCATAGCGCGTGGCGCTGAAGCTGAAGCCCACGATGAGCACCAGCAGCACCGCCGCGACGGAGACGACCAGCTTCAGGCGCTGCTTCACCTTGCCGAGGAAGATCTCCAGCTTGGTGGTGCTGTCCGTCACCGCCACCGGAGCCATGCGGCCGCCGTACATCTGCTGCAGCTTCTCCATGTTGGCGGCGGAGTTGGCGTTGGCCTTGGAGCCGGGCTCGGTGGCGGCCGCGGGCGGCGCGGCGGCGGCGACGGCGGGAGTCCCCGGCCCCTCCATCAGCTTCTGGATGGCCGCGGCGAAGGTGGGCACCGTGCCGATGGGCGTCCAGGAGTCTCCGTCGTTGGAGACGTCCTCGTTGCCCAGGAGCTGGCCGTCCTCGAGCATCTTGACGACGACGCCCTCCTCGAACGGGCCGAATACCTTGCCGGAGCGGCGGCGCACGTGGAAGCGGCGCACGTTGGACTTCGCCTTGTTGGCGCCGCTGTCCTTGGCCGCGTCGTCGATGAAGCTCAGCATCTCCAGGCCGTCCGCCGTGCCCGGGTTGGTGAGCGGCGGCAGCGGCGCGGAGAGGTCCGCCTCGAGGTCATCCCCAGCGGCCAGGGGCGCGGAGGGATCGAACTCGAGCGCGTCGGGGATGGAGGCGTCGGCGGACGCCATGGGCGCCGCGGGCGGAGGCTCCGAGAAGTCCATGCCCACGTCCACCGTGGAGGGCGCGGGCTCCGCGAAGCCCATGCCCGCCGGCGCGCCCGGAGCGGGAGGCAGGGCGAAGGGATCCTCGTCGGCGAAGGGATCCGCCGAGGCCGCCGGCGCGGGAGGCATGGCGAACGGATCGGCCTCCTCCACGACGTCAGCGGCGGGCAGGCCGAACGGGTCGTCCGCACCGGAATCCGCGGCGAACGGATCCGCGGCCGGCGGGGGAGGCAGGGCGAAGGGATCGGCCTCCTCGGGGGCGACGGGAGCGGGAGGCAGGCCGAAGGGATCCTCGGCGCCACCGGCGGCGTACGGATCCTCGGCGGGCGGAGGCGGCAGGTCGAACGTGTCCACCTCGGACGTGTTCGGCTGGTGCGTCGCCAGGAACGAGTCATCGGCGGAGGCGTACGGGTTGTCCGCGGGCGGAGGCGGCAGCGCGATGGCTCCCGCGGGCGTGGCGGCGTACGGGTAGGGCTCCTCGGCGCTGGGAGGCGGCGGCAGGCCGATGGCGTCTGCGGCGGCGTAGGGATCCGCGGCATACGGATCGCCGTACGGGTTGCCGGCCGGAGGCGGCGGCAGGGCGATGGCGTCTCCCTGCGGGGGCGCGGCGGCGTACGGATCCTCGACGTAGTCGAAGCCGCCCGCGTTGTCCGCGTAGCCATCGGAGGCGCCGGGCAGGGGCACGGCGTCGCCCTGCGCGCCCGCGTACGGATCATTGCCGTACGGGTTGCTCGCGTACGGATCGCTCGCGCCGGGCAGTGGGATGGCGCCGCCCTGGGCCTCGCTCACGTCATAGCCGGCCGCCGATTGGGACGGATCGTAGCCCTGCGCGGGGTCGGAGTAGTCCGCGGAGGGCATGGCGGCACCGGGCAGCGGGATGGCCTGCGAGGTGCTGGGATCGCGGTAGGCCGCGCTCGGCACGGGCATCGAGACGACGCGCGTGGTCTCGGCCTCGGCGGGCCGCTGGAAGTCATCGTAGGCCGCGTACGGATCCGGCTGGGGCGCGGCGGCACCGGGCAGCGGGATGGCGGCGGGAGCGGGAGGCGGCGCGCTGACCGGCTCCTCGGCCTTGATGGGGAAGGTGTTCTGGCACCGGGCACACTTGAGCTTCGCGCCGCCCGGCGGGATCCGCTTGTCATCGATGTTGTAATTCGTCTGGCAAGACGGGCAGGAGACTTTCATGGGTTTCCTTCAGCGGGGGCTGGACGGTCGCGAGCGGCCGCGCTCCCGCGGCGGGCGAAGGTTATCAGAGGCATTTTCCGGGCGGCAAAGAACGAGACGTCTCCCCGGGGACATCGCCCCGGCGGCAGGGCAGGCGGGCAGGGGACCCCCCTCCCGGGCGCCCCCGGTGACGCTCCTGTTGCCCGGAGTGGCGCCGAAGGTGGTAGACCCGGATTTTCCATGGACCCCATCGTCATCCTCGGCGCGGGCCTCGCGGGGCTGTCCGCCGCTCATTTCCTGCAGCGCCCCTGGCGCCTCATCGAGAAGTCCGAGCGGGTCGGCGGCCTCATCAAGACCGAGGTCATCGAGGGGTGCGCCTTCGACCCCACCGGCCACTGGTTGCACCTGAGAGACCCGGAGATCAAGGAACTGGTGAACACCCGCTGGCTGCCGGGGCAACTGGTCACCATCCAGCGCAAGGCGGCCATCTACTCGCGGGGCGTCTTCACGCGCTTTCCGTACCAGGTGAACACGTACGGGCTTCCCGCGGAGGTCGTGGCGGAGAACCTCATCGGTTACGTGGAAGCCGTCTACGGGGAGAAGGGCCGGGAGCTGCGCGAGCGGGAGCCGCGTGACTTCGCCGAGTTCATCCTGCGCTACATGGGGGAGGGGTTCGCGAAGAACTTCATGTTCCCCTACAACAAGAAGCTGTGGACGGTGGACCCCTCCGAGCTGTCCGCCGCCTGGGTGGGCCGTTTCGTGCCTCGTCCCACCTTGAAGGAGGTGGTGGACGGGGCGCTGGGCGTGGGGAGCGATGCGCTGGGCTACAACGCTTCCTTCGTCTACCCGCGCGAGGGCGGCATCGAGAGCCTCGCCCGGGGGATCCTCGCCCACTTGAAGGGCGGGGAGCTGAGCGTCAACACCGAGCCCACCGCCATCGACTGGAAGGCCCGGAAGGTGACGCTGTCGGACGGGCGCTCGCTCGGCTACTCGGAGCTGCTCTCCACCATCTCCCTGCCGGGGCTGGTGCGGCTGGTGGCGAAGGGGGCCTCCGGCGTGCCCGACGAGGTGCTCGCCGCCGCCGGACGCCTGCGCGCCACCACGGTGACGTACGTGTGCGTGGCCGCCCGTGGGAAGAATCCGCAGCCGTGGCATTGGATCTACCTGCCCGAGCCCGAGTTCAAGACGTACCGCATCGGCTCGCCCTCGGCGGTGTACGAGCCCCTGGCGCCCCCGGACACCTCCACCTTCTATGTGGAGTACAGCCACCACGGCGAGCTCTCCATGGCCCAGGCCGAGGCGTACGCGGTGGAGGACCTGGTGCGTTCGCGGATGGTGGACTCGGCGGACGGCATCCTCTTCGCCCAGGCGCGCGAGATTCCCCATGCGTATGTCCTCTATGACGACGCCTATGGGCCGGCGAAGGCGGAGATCCTCCGCTTCCTGGAGCACGCGGGCATCCTCACCGCGGGGCGGTACGGGCAGTGGGAGTACTCGTCCATGGAGGACGCCATCCTGGGCGGACGGGCCTGCGCGCGCCGGTTGAACGGCTGACGGTGAGAGGGGACCGGCGATAGTTGTGCATCGACGGGGCCCGCGGGGGCGTGCTAGGTCGCACGTCCGCCCATGGCCCCCCCGTACCTTTCCATCGTCATCCCCGTCTACAACGAGGCGTCCATCGTCGCCTCCGCCGCGGCGGAGCTCGCCCAGGGCCTGGATGCGCGCGGTTGGGACTACGAGATCATCTTCGCGGAGAACGGCTCGCGCGACGCCACGCCCCAGATTCTGGAGGACATGTGCGCGAAGAACCCGCGCCTGCGCTGGTTCCACTCGGAGCGGCCCAACTATGGCGTGGCGCTGAAGGCCGGCATCGAGAAGGCCCGGGGCACCTACGTCTTCTGCGATGAGATCGACCTGTGCGACCTGAGCTTCTACGACGCCGCGCTGCCGCTGCTGGAGAAGGGCGGGGTGGACATGGTGGTGGGCTCGAAGGCGGCCAAGGGGGCGAGTGATCAGCGGCCCCTGGTGCGGCGCGTGGCCACGCGGGTGCACAACAAGCTGCTGCGGGTGGCGCTGGGCTTCCAGGGCACGGACACGCACGGGCTGAAGGCCTTCCGGCGCGAGGCGTTGCTGCCGGTGGTGGCCCGGTGCGTGGTGGACATGGACGTGTTCGCCAGCGAGTTCGTCATCCGCGCCTGGCGCGAGGGGCTGCGGGTGGTGGAAATCCCCATCCAGCTCCACGAGAAGCGCCAGCCCTCCATCCACCTCTTCAAGCGCGTGCCCAACGTGCTGAGGAACGTGGGCAAGCTCGTCTACGTCATCCGCATCCGCGGCACCTGAGGAGGCCCGGGTGGCGCGGCGGCTCGCATCCATCTCCGTCGACCTGGACTCGCTGCCGCACTACTGCCGCATCCACGGGCTGCCCGAGTCACTGCTGGACACCCGGGCCCGGGGGCTCGTCTACACCACGGCGGTGCCCCGGTTGAGGCAACTGCTGGCGGAGGTGGGCGTGCCGGGGACGTTCTTCGCCATCGGCGAGGACGTAGCGGGGGACTCGGGGGCCGCGGCGGCCCTGCGCTCGGCGCACGAGGCGGGCGTGGAGGTGGCGAGCCACAGCTTCTCGCATGACTACGCACTGACGCGCCGCCCGCCCGAGAGCATCCGCGAGGATCTGCGGCGCGCGGACGAGGTGCTCGAGGCGGCCACGGGCGTGCGTCCGGTGGGCTTCCGCGCGCCGGGCTATACGCTCAATGCCGCCCTGTACGCGGCGACGGTGGAGCGCGGCTACCGCTATGGCTCCTCCGCCTTTCCCGCCGTGCCGTACTACACGGCCAAGGCGGCGGTGATGGGCTCGCTGGCCCTGCTGGGACGTCCCTCGCGGGCGGTGCTGGACTCGCCCCGGGTGTTGCTCGCGCCCCGCACGCCGTACCGGCCGGACCCGGCCCGGCCCTACCAGCGGGGCTCGGGGGCCGTGCTGGAGCTGCCCATAACGGTGACTCCTGGCGTGCGCTTCCCGTTCATCGGCACCTTCGCCCTCACGCTGCCCCTGCCGGCCATCCGGGCCGCGTACCGCTCACTCCAGGGCGACTCGTTCTTCAACCTCGAGCTGCACGCGGCGGATGTGCTCGACGCCCAGGATGGCATCCCGCCCGAGCTGGTGCGTCAGCAGAGGGATCTGCGGGTGCCCGTCACGCACAAGCTGGAGCGGTTGAGGACCCTCTTCGGCTGGCTGAAGTCTGACTACGACGTGGTGACCCTGCGCGACGCGGCCTCCCACCTCGCCCTCACCGTTTGAGCCAGCGGAAGCACGGAGCGCCTTCCGGGCGCGCGGCGTGCCAACTGATCCGACTGTCGGATCAGTTGCTCCCCATCGCCGCCGGAACCTCCCTCGCTCAAGGGATGGGCACCGCGAAGTGGGTCCCCTCGCCCTTCTTGCCGGTGCCTCCAGGGTGTATCCGCTCCAGGGTCCGGGCCAGCGTGTCGCGCGATTCCGCCACCAGGGGGTGTTCGGGCCCCAATGCCTTCTCGCGCAGGGCCAGTGCCCGCTCGTACCGTGTCCGTGCCTCGTCGTACTTCCCCAGGTCCCGCGCCACGTTGCCCAGGCCGTTGAGCGAGATGGCGAGGTCGGGGTGTCCGGGCTCCAGCGCCTTCTCCTGGATGGCCAGCGCGCGTTGGTGCCGCGCCCGCGCCTCGGCGGGCTTCTTCATGAGCCGCAACACCTCGCCCAGGTCGTTGAGCGTGGTGGCCACGTCCGGGTGGTCCGCCCCCAGCACCTTCTCGTGCAGGGCCAGCGCACGCTCGATGTGCCGCCGCGCCTCCTCGTAACGGCCCAGTCCCCGGAGCGCCCTGCCCAGGTTGTTGAGGGTGTTGGCGATGTCGGGATGCTCCGGATTCAGCACCTTCTCGCGCAGGGCCAGCGCGTCCTCGAGCAGCTTCAGCGCCTCCTCGTAGCGGCCCAGGTCATTGAGCGCGACGGCCAGGTTGTTGCGGGAGGTGGCCACGTCGGGGTGCTCGAGGCCCAGGGCGTTCTTGCGGATGGCCAGTGCGTGCTCGTACAGCTCGCGGGCCTTCTCGTGATTCCCCAACTGTCCGAACGCCGTGCCCAGGTTGCTGTAGGAGTTGGCGACGAGCGGGTTGTCCGGCCCCAGCATCTTGCGCCGGAGCTCCAGCGCCTGCTCGTACCGGGCCCGCGCCTCCTCGTACTTCCCCAGCGCCCCGAGCGCGACGCCCAGGTTGTTGAGCGCCATGACTACTTTCGGGTGCTCGGGGCTCAGCACCTTGCGCCGGAGCTCCAGCACGCGCTCGTACGCGGCCCGGGCCTCCTCGTAGCGGCCCATCTCCTGGAAGGCGATGGCCTGGTCGTTGAGCGAGTCCGAGCGCGTCTCGTCATCATCCGCGACCTCCACGGCCGACTCCATGGCCAGCATCAGCCCCTGCGCCTCCTGGTAGCGCGCCTGCCTCCACCCCACCTCCCGGAAGAGCAGCGACCAGGCCTTGGCGACCAGCACCAGGGCCTTGCTCCTGGCGGCCACGGTGCTGGCCCGCCGCGCCAGCGCCTCGGCGGCGGCGTAATCCCCGGCCAGGTCCTTCAGCGAGGCGACTTCGTACAGCGTCTGCGCCACGAGGGGCCCGTAGCCCACCTGCTCCACCCGGGGTAGCAGCTCCTCGCCAGGGGCCAGCGCTTCGCGGTACCGGCCGGCCAGCCGCAGCGTTTCCAGCCGGTCCACCTGTGCCCGCAGCGCCTCCACCGTGGCCCGCAGGGAGGGCTCATCCGGGAGGGGCACCGTGGCCGTCAGTGCCTTGGCGTCCGCGCAGGCACCCAGGGGCGGCAGCGACTGCACCACCTGCACGGCCTTGGACAGGTTGTCCCGGTCGGGAGCGCGGGAGAACAGGTCCGTCAGCTCGCGCAGCTGGGCGCGCCGCCGCTCCAGGCAGTCCACCTTCAGCACGTCGAGCTTCCCGGGCGAGGGCTGCCGCATGGCCTCGCACGCCTCGGTCCGCATCCGCACCCACGTCCCCGTGTACCCGTCGAGCAGCGAGGCCGTGCGCGTGAAGGTGTCCGGCGCATACGGCAGCCGGGTGCCCAGGAAGGCCCGCTTCATCCGCGCCTTCACCGTCTCGTCCCAGGTTCCGGTGAGCCTGCGTTCCAGGCCGGTGCACCCCGGCTTCTGCTCCCGGTACAGCATCCCGCTCCAGAGCGTCAGGCCCGCCAGGCACGTCACCAATGCCACCAGGACCGCCTTGCGCCGCCGGTCCCGCCGCCGCGCATCGAGGTCCACCTCCAGCGCCGCGACCAGCTTCCGCATGGACACGGGGCGTTGCGTGGGGTCCGCCCGCAGGCCCCGCACCAGCATGCGCTCCACCCACCCGGGCACGTCCGTGTTGGCGGGAGGCGGCTTCACCCGGCCCTCGAGCTGGGCCTGCGTGGACTCGGCCTGGGTGGCGCCGGAGAAGGGGTGCTGCTGGTAGAGGGCCTCGTAGAGGGCCACGCAGAAGGCGAACAGATCGCTTCGCGCATCGGCCGGGCCGGCCCGCAGCAGCTCGGGAGCCATGTAGCGGGGCGTGCCCAGCAGGGTGCCCTGGAGGGTGAGGGGGCTGTCCAGGGCGCCCGGTGGCAGGGGCAGGGGCGTACTCGAGGGCACCCCCGGTGAGGAGGTACCGGCACGCGCCAGGCCGAAGTCCGTCACCCGCACCCGTCCGTCCCTGCCCACCAGGACGTTCTCGGGCTTGAAGTCGCGGTGGACGAGGCCCGCCTCGTGCGCGGCCGCCAGCCCGCGCCCCGCTTCCAGGTACACGTCCAGCGTCTCCCGCCAGGTGCGCGGGGCCTGCTCGCTCCAGCGCCGCAGCGTCTGCCCCTCCACCATCTCCATGGCGATGAAGATGGCGCCATCCTCGAGGGTACCCACGTCGTAGATGGCCACCACGTTGGGGTGCGAGAGGCGCGCCATGGCCTGGGCCTCGCGCAGCATGCGCGTCTCCAGGTCGTGCTGGGACAGGCCGGGGTCCCAATCGCGGCGCAGCAGCTTGAGGGCCACGCGCCGGTCGAGCCGCGAGTCATAGACGGCCACCACCTCGCCCATGCCGCCCTGGCCGAGCCGGTTGAGCACCGTGTAGCGGCCGGCCAGCGTCTGTCCCGGCGCGGTGGACACGGAGCCGCTCCGCGGTGAGCCGGGGGTGGACGGGCTCGTGGGAAACAGCGGCGTGGCGATGCTGCGGACCTGGGTAGCGGCCTCTCCCAGCTCGTCCGCGTCCAGCCGCGTCCGGGCCGGCGGGGAGGACTGGGGGCGCACCACCGTGGCGTCTTCCTCCAGGGGGCCGGTGCCCGAGTCTCCCTTCGCCCGTGGCTCCTCCTCGCTCATGTGCGTGCCTCCCCCTGGGTGATTGCCTCCAATGGGGCAGTCATATCCTGGACCTGACGGCCAGAGTAGCGATCACCTCCAGAGCCCCTGGAGCGGGTGCGACAACGTGTCCCATTCCTCGTGCCACGTCCCCGCTCTACAAGCCTGCTCGACTCGTCCCTTGATTGGAGGAAAAACGATGAAGGCTCCTTCGAGCACCCTGTTCGCCGTCGCCACCGTCCTGCTGTGCCAGAGTGCCCAGGCCCACATCTCCGTGTCCTCGGGCCCCGCGTTCGCGGCCAAGAGCCAGGAGCTCACGTTCAAGGTCGGTCACGGCTGCAACGGCGCGGACACCTACCGAGTGGAGATCCGCATCCCGGATGGCGTCGGCGGCGTGCGCCCGCTGGACTCGACCTTTGGCAAGGCGGTCGTGTCGAAGGATGGGACGGGGAAGATCACCTCGGTGACCTGGACGAAGGCCGCCGCGGACGTGCTTCCCAGCGACACCCAGCTCTACAAGTTCACGCTGAACGCCGCGCTACCGGATGCGCCCTTCACCCCGCTGTTCTTCCCGACGATCCAGACCTGCCGGGCCGCGGACGGCACCGAGTCGACCACCGAGTGGGTGGACACCACGACGGAGCACAACCACCTCCGGCCCGAGGGCGCCACGGCATCGCCGGCTCCGTATGTCTTCCTCCTGCCCGCGCGCACGCCCGGCTGGAACAAGTACACGGTGGAGCAGCACGTGCACGACCTGTCCGTCTTCGCAGACGCGCAGATCGTCTGGGCGGGCAGCGCCGCCTACAGCTCCAACCCGTCCACGCTCCAGCTCATCGAGAAGGAGCCCAACACCCAGGTGCTCAGCGCCATCCATCCCGGCACCGAGATCTGGGTCAAGTACTGAGCGAGGACTCCGCCATGCGTCACTTCCCGCTGCTCGCCGCGCTGTTGCTGTTGTGCGCCTGTCCCACGAATCCCCCGCCGGAGAAGCCGGCGGAGGTGCCTCCCACCTCCGGGCTTCCCGCGGAGCTGAAGCCCCCGACGTCCGTGGAGCGTCCTCCCTCCACGGGCTCGGGGCTGCCGGGTGATTTGAAGCCACCGGGACAGTGAACCGGAAGGGCCCGCGCGCGGCGCAATCAAGATTGCGCGCATGGGCCCGGTCCAGGTGTAGATATCTACACTTGGTGTATGCTTGAGGCATACACTTCCAGGTGTAGATATCTACACTTGGCCATCTCAGAACTCGGACGGTCTGCCCAGCTCATGGACACGTCCGAAGCCTGTGATGCGCCTAAGTCCACGGAATGAGATGAATTCGCCGTTGGCTCGCCAACTGCTCTGTCCCCGCTCGGTCGCGAACGCGGCCCAGGTCACAAGTCGTGGCCCGAATCATCCAAAAGAGGGGGAAGACAGATGCAGAAGCAGAAGACGTTGGCGATTCCTGGCAAGGAGATGAGCGCTGCCGCCCTGACGACTCTCGACGACCTGACGCTCGACGAGATCAAGGACATCATGAAGGAGATGGCCAGGCAGAGCAGCACCAACCAGTACCAGCTCGGCGCGATGTACAACCACATCGTGAACCGGAAGCTGGCGGAGCTGGCCGGGTACAAGGACGCGGCGACGTACCTCAACCAGCACGTGAAGGCGCTCTCCAGGTCCACCCTCACCACGTACGGCACGGTGGCCCGCAGCTTCATTCCGGACATCTGCGCCCAGTACGGCATGTACCACCTGCGCGCCCTGCTGCGTTACCTGGATGCGACCAGCATGACCGCGCTCGCGGACCCGGGCCCGATGCTCATCGACGTGCCGCAGGATGATGATTCGGTGGTGAAGAAGCCCTTCGCCGAGTGCTGCGTGGATGAGGTGGAGCGCGCCGCGCGGGCGAAGCGGGCCACGCCCATGGTGAGGGTCCCCGTTGCGGATCAGGCGCGTCTGTTGTTCCTGGCCGACAGCATCCACAACCAGTTCGAGGGGGTGGCGGAGGTGCGTTTCACCTCTCGCAACAAGGAGGGCAAGACGCTCATCAGCCTGCAGGATGTGCCCATGACGGAACTGGCAAGGCTCACGCAGGCGATCCAGGAGGGCATGGATGCCGAACCCACCCTCGCGCTGACGCAGAAGCCGGTCGCTGCGTGAGGTGAAGTCACCGTGAGGGGAGGGACGTCAGCCGGGCAAGGCTGGTGCTCCCTCTGCTTGCCGGCTGGCGCGGGAGACGTGTTCCTCCCCGGTTTCCGAGAAGCGCTGCGCCAGTTCGGCCGCGCCCTGCGCGCCACGCATCGAGGCGTACTCCAACTCGGCGGGCAGCAGGGCCTTGACGGTGACGAGCCGCACGTCGCCGAAGGGCGAGGGGAACAGCCGGGGCAGTGAGCGCGACTCCTGGCCGAGCAGCACCCCCACGCGCCCCTCAGCGCTCACGAGGGTGGCGGGCAGGCCATTGCCCGCCACCTCCAGCACGACGAGGCCCGCCTTGGCCCTCTCTCGCACGTGCTCCTGGGCCACTACCTCCTTTGAAACTCGCTCGAGCAGCACGTAGGGCCAGCTTCCCTCGATGGCATCGAGGGGCAGCTCCGCCAGCTCCGTCTCCAGGGCGAGCTCCAAGCCGAAACCCACGGAGGGCTCCAAGTGGGCAATGAACGGGTCCGAGAGGCCCTCGGAGACGAGGAGGATGCGCTCTGCCTCCCGATGGATGATGGCCCAGTTCTCCCGGTGGCCCGGCCATTCGTGGCAGATGGCCCTGGGGGTGACGGCCAGCTTGTCCAGCCTGCCAAGCGACTTCCACGCTGCACGTCTCGCTGCTGGGGGGGGCTCCAGCAGCTCACGACACCTGCGCTTGTAGGCGCGCTCCTCATCGCTGATTGGACTGGGCCCGGTGACTTCCCTGAACTCCAGGCCCGAGGCGCCCGTGCGCTCGAGGGACTCCTTCACGTCCTCGGCGACGAGAAGGGCCCTTGGATATCCCCAGGGCCGGAAGACCTTGGCATCGCGCACCGTGGAGGGATCAATACGCATACCGTAGACCGCTCGGTACTGCCCAACTTTGTCGGGCCGTCCGTGCTCCGGTTTCCAGTACCGCACTTCGGTGCAGGCCGCGTCGTCGATGCACTTCACAAGGCGGGCGACGTTGACCAGGAAGTAGGGCTCTGACCGTGAGTCCACCTCGGCGGGGTAGAGTTGGACGTCACCGGGAGCCAGTTCGGCAAGAGTGCTGGCGACCGTTTCCGTGACCACGGGAAAATCGCCACCGTCCGCGAGTGAGAAGTCGAGCGGACTTCCAGGATGGAGAATGGGGACGCGCAGGCGACCGTCGAAACGAGTGGGTGCCTCGTTCAGGTACAGCCGCTCGCCCACCCCCATTCCCTGAGCGTCAAGGGTCTCGCCCAGCACCCAACGCTCCGGGCTGCTCATGTCCTCGTACAGTTCGAAGTACCGTTTCGTCATGGCGCTCTCCCAACCTCACTCGGTCTGGGTGACGAGCTTATTGACAGGAAGCAGCCTGCTTCCATGTGACATCCAACGTCGTCTCCGCTCCCTTGACTCCGGGGATGACCCCTTGGACTTCATCCGGCATCCCTACGTCCGTGTCCTTGTTCGGCCTGGCCCGGAATCACTGATCGGCTTGCTCCGGAATCGGCGATCGCGATGGTCCGTGCACGCAGTTCGAGTCAGTAGACGATGCAGTCGAACTTCTCGATGACGGCCCTGAACGCGTCCTCGGTGGTCTCTCGGCGCTTGGCGAGGGCCGGGGCGTAGAACGTTACGGCCATTGTGCAGGGAGGATCCCTGTACTGCCCCTCCACGACGATCGGGCGAAAACCTCCTGGCCATTGGACGCTGTTGAGCTCGCGGGCTCGCCCAATGGGGTCCAGGATGGTGAAGCAGGGCCACTTGGGAAAGCGGATGGTGGAGGGGTCACCCCCCATGATGCGGCAACCATCCAGGCTGGCCTCGGTGAAGTCGCAGTCCTCAATGGCCCCGTGTTCCCACCCTGTGCCGTAGTCGGGCCAATGCCCAAAGTCGCACCCGGTCAACCGCCCCTTGAAGCGGCACCCCTTGAGGGAGGCCTTCACCCACTGTTGGTGGTTTTTTAGCTCCTGCTTCACCTCGAAGGTGCAGTCAATGAACCGTGCACCAACGATGATCAAGTTCCTGGCGGAGACCTTCAGGATGATGGTGCAGTTTCTAAGCAATAGGTTAGGACCAAGAAAATAGAGCGAATTCTTGTCTGTCAACTCCAGCCGCTCGTTTGCAATCTCCTTGTCCTCCATGAGGACGTTCTTGAGCCACCCCATGGTTGCTCCTTTCAGAAGGTGAGCATCCGGAAAAACTCGCCCGCCATGCGCCTGCCGTGACGCGCGAGATTCGAGTCCGTGCCGGAGAGAATCTCGTACGCGCGGCCCGTCTTCAGGTCAACCACATCTACTCCCTGGCGTTTGTACCGAAGGCTACCTCGCAACTGGGCTTTGACTTCTTCGTGCACGAACCGCCCCCGCGCCTCGCGCTCTAGCAGTCGCGCCAGCCAGTACTTGCCCTTCTTCAGGGCTTCGCCGATGGCCTCTCGTTCGGCGCGCGAGAGCCTGTCGGGCGTCCATTTGTTCGCGGCCTTTGTGACGACCTCCTGGAGCATATCCCCCACTTTGTCCTCGGCGGGAATATCCGCGGCCGACTTGCCCCGGGGTAGGTGCCAGCGCTGGCCGTCGCTGAGTTCCACCTGCCGGTTGCCGCCCCGGTGGCGAATGACGGTTTCGGCAGAGCGGCCCCCAGGGGCCGTTTCCGCACCACGGCCCGAGCCCTTCTTGAGCATCACCACGGCCAGGGGGCCCTGCGGTGAGGTGGCCACCATCTCCGCCGCCGCCACCGCCCGGGCCAGCGCCCCCTCCGAGGCGAGTGCCGCCTCCGTGGCCTCCAGCCGCCCCATGACGGCAGCGCCCCCCTGCGCCTCGAACTGCGACCCCGCCAGGTTGAAGCCCGGCAGCGACTTCACCCGCGCCACCACCTGTCCCAGCGTGTGCCCACTCAGCGTGGCCACCGCGAGAATCATCGCCCGGGCCGCGTCCTCGCCCAGCACCTTGCCGAACTGCGCGCCCGCCACGCGCAACTCCTCGAAGGTGGTGGCGTGGTGCGCCGCATCCGCCATGCGGGCCCAACCGTCCATCAGCCTGTACACCGTCCCCAGGCCCAGGTAACCGATGAGCAGGAGAGTCATGCCAGCGGCGATGGCCTTGGTCGTCGGCTCGGGCACCAGCCACATCGTGCAGTAGAGCGCCACCGTCCAGACGACCATGGAGACGAGCGCCTGTGCGCTCAGCAGTTCGTGCCCCAGGGCCGCCTGCGTCTCGTCGAGCACGTGGCCCAGGGCGATGGACAGGGCCAGGGTGCGCCGGTCGTCGGTGCGCAGGTAGCCCCCGTCGTCCAGCAGGCCCCGGCAGTCGCCTCCACCCCGGGGCTCACACCACTTCAGGTAGTTCTCCCTCAGCGCCTCTTCGGCCTGGGGGGTGAGGACAACAAGCCCCTCCTGGCGCTCGGGTATCCAGGTGTAACCCCGGCCTGCGTACGCCTCCAGCGTCCAATCACCCGAGGCTTCCACCGTGGACACCTCGGGTGGCCCCAACAGTCCGAGCACCTCGTGGGCAGCATGTCGCGGCGTCTTCGCGCCCAGCCGCACGTCCTGGGCGAGCCGATGGAAGGCCTGCTGGAAATCAACCCTGGCAATACGAACCGACCGGGTGGCGACGTTGCCGGGCTCCAGGAAGTCCACCACGTACACGGTGGCCGACTCCAGGCTGGGTTCCGTCGGGGTGTCCACCTGCTCCCGGGGGGCCGGTGGGGGCGTGAGCGGGTCGTAGCGGTAGCCCGTCGCGACGAGGCCGCCGTGGGGAGTGCCTGTGGCACACGCGAACTGGAAGAGGACGATGAGGGCCCAGGCACGACAGCAGAGGCCCAGACGCGCGCCCGTAGGGTGGGCGGCAGGAAGACGGGTGGACACGGCGCACCTCCGGAAGCGACTCGGTCAGAAACCGTCGCTCCGGAACTACACGGAAATACGGATGCGCCCGTCAAGCCACTGGGTTGGGTAAGGGATGGAGGATGCAGCAGGTGGGTTTCAGGCGTTGCGCCACCAGTCGCGGAGCGGCGCTATGGGAATGTCACGTTCTCCAGGATGACGGAGCGCCCGTCCGCGTCCCACAGCGTCAAGGTATACGCCCCCTGGGCCTGCTTCGTGGTGGCCTCGAACTCCACCATGACGCGGCCAGGGGCCCCCGGGAGAATGGACACGGGCGTGTCCGGAAGCGGCGTCAATTCCTCGCCCCTGGCCCCGCGCAGCAGGGCGCCTGCGAGCGTCCAGGACTTCATTCCCGGGTTCCTCAACTCCAATTCCACCGCGACTCGGCCCTTTTCCGCATTCCCGGCGCTGGAGGACCACGCCCGATCCAGTGTCAGCGCAGCCTGCGGCCTCGTCCTGACGTACCTGCTGATGTCCTTGACGGCGACACCGCGCATCTCGTTCAGAAGGCCCGCCGCGCGCAGGCCTCGGAGTCCACCCGGCCCGCCCTGCTCGGCCAGGAGGCGCGCCTTCTCGTCCTCGCAGCGCTGTGCCTTCGCGTCCGCATCCCACGCCTTCTGCTTGTAGAAGTCCACCGGGCGCGTCTTGCGGATGACGTCCACCTGCCGTGCCGCCCGCGCGGGGTGCACCACCAGGAGAAACGTGAGGCTCGCCGGGGCCGCTCCATCCGCGAAGTAGACCGTCACCCGCTGCGGCTGCATGTCGCGCATGGCCTCCGAGGGGACGACCATGAATGAGTCGGCCGCCTCCACCGCCCGCCGGAAGTGCTCGCGCCCTTCCAGTTCCACGCGCGAGAGCTTCGCGTCGAAGAGGAAGTTGCTGGTGAGGTCCGGGGTGATGCACAGCGCCGGTATCCTGCCCGGAGCATCCGCGTCCACGTCCAGGCGTACATCACCCGCCTCGCACGGGGGCAGAGGTGGACGCTCGGCTGCGTCAGCGGTTGAGGTGAGCAGGGCCAGGGACAGGAGGCCAGCGGAGGACGCAAGGGGCACGGGGGTCAACCTCTCCGGGGGCGTGGAGCCGCCCCACTTCAGGCGTAGCCTCTACCACAGCTCGCCAGTGAGGCCCGAGCCTCCGGGCCGCCGAGCGCCCGGGCGTCCTATTCGAATTGGCCCGTTGGAAACACGCTGAATCGGGCGTGGACCCTGACGGCATCCGGGCCGACCTCGGCGTCGATGGGCACGCCAGCCCCGCCTGGCGATCCGATCTCCATGCACACGGGGTACACCTTACCTTGGGGCGTCTGTGCCCGTGTGAAACGGCCGAAGAGGCGCTCCTTGCCGAGGATGAACTTCCCGGTGAGCACGGTGCCCTCGTCCAGCTCGCCGAGCTTGTTGATCATCGTGATGGCGGCGTCGCCCGCGCGCACCGTGACCACCTCCCCGCGTGTGCCGGGTGGAATGTCGGCGGTAACGCTGTCACTGAAGGTGAGGCCCAACTCCTCCCTCATGGTCTTCACGGCGCCGGCCGGGCAGTCCTCGGGCCCGGGTGTGGCGCGCACCTGGGGGGCGGTGCACGCGACCAGCACCCAGCCGCAGCTCGCGGCGGTGAGGCACTTCCACTTCCTGCAGCGCCCGTCCTCGAGCCGACTGGGGGACGCGGGCTTCTCCTGGGGCGGCAAACGGGACTCCTGCTTGCGAAGAGGCATGGCGGTGGCGAGCGCGGGGGTGGAGGCCACGAGTGGCGCCGCGCCCCCTCCAGCTTCGGACGGCCCGCCCGGTACCGCCACTTCACGGACAATCCCTGGGGGAGACGTCGGAGGGCCCGCTCCCCTCCCGGGAGGTGACGGGGCCGCCGTGGGCGCCGCCACGGGGGGCATGCCCGTGGGGCCCCGCTCGGCCCGGGAGCCCGCCAGCAGCCATGCGCTCAGCAGCAGCCCGGCGGCCAGCGCCACCGCGCCCACACGTGACACGCCTCCTCCGGGCAGCACGTGCGCACGGTGTACGGGGCCCGGCGCCGCGAGGGCGGGCGGCACTCCACTCGCTCCCTCCTCCGCGGCCACGGGAACAGGAGCGGCGGCGTCCACCGGAGAAGGGGCCATCTCCGGGACATGTGGAGCCTCCGCTGCCCTCTCCGGCACCTGGCCAGAAGGCGCGGGTTCCGCTCCTCCCTGCGCCTGCGCGGGGGGCTCGGGCGTGGGCGGGTGGCGGGCCTTCGCTCCCCGCCGGGGCCGACCCATGCTCCACCGCCGCATCTCACGCTCCGCGGCACTGCGCGGCACCAGCCCGGGCTCTTCCTCGGTGGCGGCGCGCTCCGGGGCGTTCGGGTCCACCAACGGCACGTCCCAGCTTCCGTCCGCCCCCGCCAGCGCTGCCTCCAGCGCCCGTGCCAGCTCCTCGCACGTGCCGTAGCGCGCCTCCCGCTGCTTCTCCAGCATGCGCTGGCACAGCTCGCCCAGCGCCCGGGGCACGCGCGGGTTCACCTCGTGCGGCGCCTTGGGCCTCTGCGTGAGGATGCGCTCGTCGAGCGGCTGGCCCTGCTGGTAGAGAGCCCCGAAGGGCAGCATGTCCGTGAGCAGCCAGTAGAGGATGACGCCCAGCGCCCACAGCTCGTCCCCCGCGTCCGGCACGTAGCGCTCCTGCCCGCCGGTGTGCGCGCGCGCGAAGCGCAGCGCCTCGGGGCTGCGGTACTCGGCGGTGCAGGGCGGCAGCGGACCGTGGGTGAGCGAGGGTTCTCCCGCCAGCCAGCCGATTCCGAAGTCCACCAGCACCGGCACCCCGTCCGAGGTGCGCAGCAGGATGTTCTCCAGCTTGAGGTCGCGGTGCAGCACGCCCCGGGCATGGATGTGCGCCAGCGCCCGCACCAGCTCCAGCAGCACGCGCGCCACGCTGCGCGCGCACGGGTTGTCCTCCAGGGCCCACTGCTCCAGCGTCCGGCCCTCGACGAAGTCCATGACGAAGTAGAGCGGGCCGTGCACCGGGTGCGGCCACCTGCCGCAACCGTGGAAGCCCACCACGTTGGGGTGCTTCAGGCGCCGCAGGATGCTGATTTCCCGCTGCCCCCGGGCCTCCAGGCTCCGGCCGCGCAGCAGCTTGAGGGCGAAGGGGAGCCCGGCGCGCCGCACCTTGAAGACGAGGCCGTGGCCCCCGGAGCCC
>NZ_MPOI01000033.1:0-21666 GCF_001896145.1 Archangium sp. Cb G35 | reverse complement strand
CCGCTTCCTCCCTGCTCGCCCCCTGTTGCTGGCGCGCTCGCATGTACGCCACCGCTTCCTGTCTCTGCTCCTGCGTGTAGCGCGTACGCGGGCCCACTTCGCCCCGCTCGAGTACCTGCCGCCGGAACTTCTCCGCCTGCTCCTTCATTTCCATCGCTTCCTCCTCCTTCACGGGGGCGACGGACATGCTCACGCCTCTGCTCTCGCGTCACGACGGGCTCGGGCGAGGATTTACAACAATGGCGAGACCCTGAAGCACTTGCTCCTGAACGGGGTTGGCATCGGCCGCCTGGCGCTGTGGCATGTGGCCGCGGAGTTCAAGGCCGGCCGCCTCGTCCCCCTGCTGGAGAAGTACAACCCGGGCGACCTGGAGCAGATCCACGCCGTCCATGTCGGAGGCGGGCAGGTCCCGCACCGCGTGCGTGCCTTCATCCGCCACATGGTGGACACGATGAAGGCCTCGCCGCTGCCGGGCTAGAACAGGCGAGGCGCTGTTGATGGAACAGGTCTGGAGCCCCGCAGCATGAACCCCTGGAGGACGTCATGTCGTTTCCACTGATAGCGCGGGTGAAGCCAGCCGTGCTCACGATCAGTCTGCTGGTGTCAACCCTCGGCTCGGCAGGTCCTGCCCTCGATTCGGCAACGAGCGCCTGTCGGCAGAACCCGAACTATTGTGCTCGTGTGGCTGGAGAGGAGGCGGTGGTCCCCACCATCCAGGGTGCTGCTGAGACTGCCTCCGTAGGGGCCGCGCTGCGGGTGCTGAACTCCAAGACGCAGGCCGACATCGAGACGTCCTTGGAGAAGTGCGTCGATTGGGCAAATGACCAAATCAATCGCCGCCGATTCGGCGGCAACAGTCCCTCACGCAAACAATGCCAGGAGGAGGTATCAGGAACGGACCCGTGTGGAAGAAGAATGACCCGGGCCATGCAATTGGGCACGGAGAAGCATGCGCTGGCCCTCCAGTGCGCGGAGGAGAAACTGGGCGAGTTGATTCCAGGGCGATTCAGCCGGGAGCCGCGATACCGCTACGACCCGCAGACCGGGCAGAAACAGTTGGTCAGCCGCGAGGAGGTACGAACCCTCCTGCAGCAGGGGTGCGGCGACGAACTCGAGGGTACGATCGTGCCCGACATCGTCATCCACTCGGGCAATCCGCTCGAGGTTCTGGCCGTCTACGACTTCAAATTCCCTTGCCCCGACACAAACAAGCCCTCCTGGAGGGAGTACGAGAAAGGACCCTTCGCGGGCTCGACCCAGGGAAAGATGTACTTGGAGATCTTGAAGGTAGGGCCCAATCTGATCGCACCGATACGAGGAATCATCCGGTGGCTCGAATCCCAGAAATAAGGCTCCACACGAAGCAGGGTGTGAGCGTGGTCCGTGAGGGTGTGAGCATTTGTTTCTACATGCGTCGCTCCCACAAGGAGGTTGCCCAGGCGGTGATGCGCTCACTGGAGACGTATTCGCGCACAGTGGGACAAAAAGCACTCGGCTGGTACGTGGACCCGGAGGGGGACTGGCAGGAACTCGATGATGCGGGCTGGGACCACATCCGTCTCAAGTTGCTGGAGCGAAGCAGCCCCATCCTCAGACTGCGGGACACTCCGAGTGGCGTCAGCCAGTATGCCTTCGATTATTACGGCAAGTCGCTCGACTCACCTTTGTTCGTGAACAACCCGGGTGCGGTGTGCGCGGTCTCCTTCTGCCTTCCTCCCGAATATCTGGAGACACATGGGCCCGCCCACGTATGTGAGTTGGCTCTGGAACTGGCCGCGCCGCTGCCCTTCAACTCCGGCCACGCCAGCTTTGCATTCAATTCCTTGATGCAACTCCCGGGGGGCTCAGCGGAACTCCGTCAGTGGTGCTTCCGCTACCCTGGGATGAACATCCAGACCCTGGAAGATACCGCCTGGGACATCGGCACGAGGGTGCAGGGAGCATACTGGCTGACCTTCCTAGGTCAGCCGGTGCTTGGCGAGCTTGGGGGGGCATCGGTTCTGCGTGCCCGTCTGTCCTCTCCGGATATTTCCGTGCGGGAACTGGAAGGCGGGCGAGCTGTCGTCACTCTTGGGGAATGGCCCGAGGCGGGCGATACCGAGGAAGGTCGCGAACTGCCGTTGCACCGCGAGTTGGCACGCATCCTGGAGCCATGGCTCCATCAGCGGCAGAACCCTTGGAATGGCTTCACCCAGGAGGACATGGGTCGATGGGAGCGCCGCTTCCTCGACTGAGCGCGGCCTTGCGAGCAGGGCCTCGGCCCTGCCGCACCCGCCCAATAGCCGCCATCCTCCCCTCCTCGTCGATTCCCTGGAACTGCATCCCGATTCATATTATGACCATAATACGAAGACGGGACGGCCCGGGCACACGTCGTGGGCCATGCCCCGTCGCGGGCATCAGAACGAGGAAAAGTCATGAACGGCCGAGTCGCTGCTCCCAAGACCACGCGGCACCTCCAGGATCTCGAGCGGATCATGCGAGGAGAGGCACCACCCCCTCCGATCGCGAAGCTGCTGGGGCTCATGCTCACCAGCGCCGAGACAGGCCGTGTCGTCGTCGAGCTCGACGCCTCGGCGCGCCATGCCAATCCCATGGGAACGCTCCACGGGGGCGTGATCTGCGACCTGGCCGATCTCGCCATGGGCGCGGCGATGGCCACGACGCTCGAGGACGAGGAGAGCTTCACCACGCTCGATCTCACGACCAAGTTCCTCAAGCCCATCTGGAACGCGCGCCTCCGGGCCACCGGGCGCGTGGTCAAACGGACGCGGGCGCTCGGGCTGATCGAGTGTGACGTCGAGGACGAGAAGAACAGCCTCGTGGCCAAGGTGTTCAGCTCGTGCATGGTCCTCCGTGGAGACGAGGCGCGCGGGCGATGACGGCTGCCTTGTCCGCGGTGGAGGTCCACGCCTCACCCCAGGTCCGGCCGGGTGCGGTGCTCGCGGTGGTCTCGTCGGCCGCGTTCCTGGCCAGCCTCGATCTCTTCATCGTCAACGTGGCGTTCGAGCACCTGGGCCGGAGCTTCCAGGGAGTCTCGCTCGCGGACCTGAGCTGGGTGCTCAACGGGTACGCCATCGCCTACGCGGCGCTGCTCATTCCGCTCGGGCGCCTGGCCGACCGGTTCGGGAGGAAGGCCGGGTTCCTGCTGGGGCTCGGACTGTTCACGGCCGCGAGCGCGGCCTGCGCGGCGAGCCCGGGCCTGTGGAGCCTGGTCTTCTCGCGGATCCTTCAAGCGGCGGGCGCGGCGCTGCTGACGCCCACGAGCCTCGGGCTCCTGCTCAACGCCACGCCCCCTGAAGGACGGACGCGGGCGGTGCGAATCTGGGCAGCGGTCGGTTCCCTGGCCGCCGCGGCCGGACCCGTCGCGGGAGGGCTGCTCGTCGAGCTCTCGTGGCAATGGGTGTTCCTCGTGAACCTGCCCGTGGGAATCGTCGCGATCGTCGCCGCCGCCCGCATCGTCCCGGACTCGCGGGATGCCACGCCCGGTCCCCTGCCCGATCTGCTCGGCGCGGGGCTGCTCGGTATCGCGGTGGGGGCGCTCTCGCTCGCGCTCGACAAGGTGCAGGAGTGGGGCTGGAGCGATGGGCGGACGGGGGTGTCGCTGTTGGTGTCCGCCGTGGCGGGAGGTCTGTTCTGGTGGCGCTCGAGCGGCCATCCCGCGCCCGTCGTCGAGCCCGCGCTGCTCCGGGTGCGGACTTTCGCCTGGGCCAACCTCGGCGTGTTCATGTTCAGCGTGGCGTTCGCCGCCAGCCTGCTGACCGGCATCCTGTGGATGCAGCAGGTGTGGCACTACTCGGCCTTGCGCACGGGCCTGGCGGTCTCTCCCGGTCCGCTGATGGTTCCGGTGTTCGCCAGCGTCGCCCAACGTTTCTCGCGCCGGGTCGGAGCGGGATGGCTCGCGGCCGCGGGATGCGTGTTCTGCGCGGCGGGTGCGCTCTATTCCTGGATGGGGGTGGGTGCCGAACCGGACTACGTGACCGGGCTGCTGCCAGGCTGGCTGCTGACAGGCGTGGGCGTGGGGCTCGCGATTCCCACGCTGCTGGCCTCCGCCACGGTCGGGCTCCCTCCGGCGCGGACCGCCACGGGCAGCGCGATCGTCAACATGAGCCGCCAGGTCGGCATGGCGCTCGGCGTCAGCCTGCTGGTGGCGCTGGTGGGCGGGTCCACTGGCGGAGACCTTCGCGCGGCGTTCGGACATGTGTGGATGGCCGCGGCCCTGGTGTCGCTGTGCGCGGCGCCGTTGTGCATGGGGGTGAACACGTCCCGGGTCACGGCCCCTGCGAGCACATGACTTCCTGAGTGGTTTCCCCTGCCCCGCGCCATGACGATCGCCTAGGTTCCCCCTTCCGCGACAAGGGGGAGCACCATGGCAGCGAAGTCACCGCGCAAGAAGGCAGCCACCAGCACCACGACGCGCCGGCCCCGCCGCAAGAAGGCCGAGCCCGCCTCCAAGGGCCTCAGCGCCGCCGAGGTGGCGAGCGAGGCCGCCACGCCTCCCGTCGAGCTGGTGCAGGGCATCCAGGAGGACGGCGGCCAGGTGCTGAGCGTCTACCGCGACCCGCTCGGCGCGCACACGGTGGTGTTCGCCGTCCTGCCCATCGACAAGGTCGAGCCCACGCCCTACCAGCGCGACCTGTCCGAGCCCCACGTGAAGCGGCTGGCCGGCGCCATGGAGCGCCTGGACCGCTTCCTGGACCCCATCATCGCCATCCGCAAGGAGGGCAGGTACTGGACGCCCAACGGCAACCACCGGCTCCACGCCTCGAAGCTGCTGGGGGGCAAGTCCATCATGGCGCTGGTGCTGCCCGAGGAGGACGTGGCCTATCAGATCCTCGCCCTCAACACGGAGAAGGCGCACAACCTGAAGGAGCGCTCGCTCGAGGTCATCCGCATGCACCGGGGCCTCACCGGGGCGCGGGCCGGGCGCGAGTCCGAGTTCGCCCACCTCTTCGAGGAGCCCGCCTTCCTCACCCTGGGCGCCGCCTACGAGAAGCGGCCGCGCTTCTCCGGAGGCGCCTACAACCCCTTCATCAAGCGCGCCGAGTCCTTCCTGGAGCTGCCCCTGGCCGAGGCCCTCCAGGTGCGCGAGGCCCGCGCCGGCAAGCTGCTGGAGCTGGACGACGCCGTGGCCACCGTGGTGGACGGCCTCAAGGCCCGGGGCATGCAGAACCCCTACCTCAAGAACTTCGTCGTGGCCCGCATCAACTTCCTGCGATTCAAGAAAGAGGGACCCGTCGAGTTCGACCCCACCGTGGCCCGGATGATCTCCAGCGCCCGGAAGTTCAACCTGGACAAGGTGAACCGCGAGGACATCGGCCGGATGAGTGGACCCCTCCTGGCCGAGGACTCGGAATAAGGATTGCAAGGCAGCCAGCGCCATGACGACACCGCCCACCACCGTCCTGGTCGTCGATGACGACCGGGCCAACCTCGACTCGGTCTCGCGCATCTTCCAGCGCGAGGGCCTGGAGACCCTCTCCGCCAGCAACGGCACCGAGGCCTTGGAGCTGCTGCGCCGCCCCGAGGTGAGCGTCATGGTGACGGATCTGATGATGCCCGGCATGGACGGCCAGGAGCTGCTCAAGGCCTCGCGCACCATCCGCCCGGACGTGGAGGTGGTGCTCATGACGGCCTACGGCACGGTGGAAACCGCCGTGGCCGCAATGAAGGACGGCGCCTACGACTTCATCACCAAGCCCCTCAAGCGCCACTCGCTGGTGAAGTCCGTCCAGAAGGCCCTGGAGCGCCACGAGCTGGCCGCGGAGAACCGCGTCCTCAAGGCGAAGCTCGCGGAGATGGGCAGCACCGGCGGGCGCTCCATGGTCGGCCAGTCCCCCGCCTTCCGGGCGATGATGGACACCCTCCGCCAGGCCGCGCCCTCCACCGCCACCGTGCTGCTGCTCGGAGAGTCCGGCACCGGCAAGGAGCTGGCCGCCCGCGCCCTGCACGAGCAGTCCAACCGGGCCAGGGGCCCCTTCGTCGCCATCAACTGCGGCGCCCTCCCCGAGAGCATCCTCGAGGCGGAGCTCTTCGGCGTGGAGCGCGGCGCCTTCACCGGCGCGGTGGCCCGCCGCGAGGGCCGCTTCGAGCGCGCCAGCGGCGGCACCCTCTTCCTGGACGAGGTGGGTGAAATGCCCCTGTCCGCCCAGGTGAAGCTCCTGCGCGTCCTCCAGGAGGGTGAGCTCGAGCGCCTCGGTGGCACCCAGACGGTCAAGGTGGACGTCCGCATCGTCGCCGCCACCAACAAGGATCTGCAGCGCGAGGTGGCCGAGGGCCGCTTCCGCGAGGACCTCTATTACCGCCTCAACGTGGTGGAGGTGCGCATCCCCGCCCTCGCCTCGCGCCGCGAGGACATCCCCCTGCTGGCCGACGCCTTCCTGCGCCGCTTCGCCTCCAAGAATGGCAAGGTGTTGCGCGGCTTCTCCCCCGACGCCCTCAGCACCCTGGAGAACTACGCCTGGCCGGGCAACGTGCGCGAGCTGGAGCACGCCGTGGAGCGCGCCGTGGTGCTCGCCAGATCGGACGTGCTGGAGGTGGGCGACCTGCCCGAAACGGTGCGCAAGGGCCCCCTCGGCTCGGCCGGACAACTCGTCATCCCCATCGGCACCCCCATGGAGGAAGTCGAGCGCCGGGTGATCCACGAGACCCTCCGGCACACCAAGGGGGACAAGACGCTGGCCGCCCGCCTGCTGGGCATCGCCGCTCGTACCATCTACCGCAAGCTGGAGCGCGAGGCCTCCGAGACGCCCGGCAGCGGAGAGGGCCCCGGCTCGCCCCCCGCCGAGTGACAGCCCGTCAGGCTCTTTGCTCGGCCGCTGACATTTTGTCCCAAGCTGCCACGACGGCCGCTTCTGCCACCAGCGGCCCGGCTTATTCCGGAATGAATTCAAGCACTTGGCTGTAAGGCTCGGGTTGCCCGCCCCCCCTCGCGGGTGGCACCCCGCTTGCTCAATCCCGAGTAGGCCCTCTCTGGACGCGTGATGGAACTCTTCTTCCGCAAGTACTTCTGGACCGTGAACCTGGTCTTCATCCTGCTCGTCGCCTTCCTGGCGGCACGCACGGTGAACCTGTTCGTCGAGTCCGCCATGACTCCCCTGCCCTCGGGCGAGGTGTCCGCACGGCAGAAGGCGAAGCCCGCGGTGACGTTGGCCTCGCTGGATCTCAAGCGCCTGTCGGACCTCACCGGCATCGCCATTCCCGAGCCCGAGCCCATGGTGGCCGAGCCCTCCGCCCAGACCGACGTGGACCCCAGCGCCGCCCCCGTGAAGAGCGGGCTGCGCGTGAAGCTGCTGGGCACCCTGGTGGCCAGCGACAAGATGTGGTCCGTGTCCTCGGTGCAGGACATGAACAACCAGCGCTCCACCACGTACATGGTGGGTGACCGCATCCAGGGCGCCGAGGTCATCGACATCGAGCGCGAGCGCGTCATCATCATCAACGCCGGCCGCAAGGAGTACATCGACAACCAGCCGGGTGATGGCGCGGCCGTGGCCAACTACACCCCGCCGGTGCCCGCTGGGCCCCCCGTGCAGGCGCCTCCCAATGGCAGCGGCATCCGCGCCATGAGCGAGAACGACTACGAGGTGCCTCGCGCGGAGATTGATCGCACGCTGGCCAACCTCAACGACGTGGCCATGCAGGCGCGCATCGTGCCGGCCTTCAAGGACGGCCAGGCCCAGGGCTTCAAGCTCTTCTCCATCCGTCCCGACTCCATCTACTCGAAGATCGGCGTCCAGAACGGTGACGTCATCAAGCGCATCAACGGCTTCGAGCTCAACAGCCCGGAGAAGGCCCTCGAGGTCTACACCAAGCTGAAGGAAGCCTCGCGGATCGAGATCGAGCTGGAGCGCAACGGTTCGAGCGTCCGCAAGAACTACACCATCCGCTAACCCCGCATTACCCCGCCCCTCCATGAAGACGCTTCCGTCCTGGTTGCTCCTGCTGTGCCTGGCGATCGCCGCGCCCGCCCTGGCGCAGCGCCGCCCCGGTCCACCTCCGCCCGCGGGCACTCCCGCCGAGCGGGAGATCTCCCCGCAGACGTCCCCTGAAGGCGGGAGCACGGGCGTGCGTCAGACGCCCACGTGCGAGGAGGTCCGCCGCCGCGCCCGCTACGGCATCTACTTCGACAAGGTGGACATCGAGAAGCTGGTGCAGACCGTGTCGGACGCGACCTGCCGCACCTTCATCCTCCCGGAGAACGTGCGCGGGAAGATCTCCATCATCGGCCCGGAGAACGGGCGCGTGGAGGTGGACGCGGATCAGTTCTACGCCGCCTTCCTCTCGGCGCTCGACGCCAACGGCCTGGCCATCTCCCCGCACGGGCGCTTCCTGAAGATCGTCGACAAGCGCGCCGCCAAGCAGGGCACCATCCCCACGGTGGTGGATCCGGACGCGACGTACACCACCAACGAGCAGATGATCACCAAGCTGTTCCGCATCAAGAACGTGGAGGTGGAGCCTCTGCGCGGGGTGCTGCAACAGCTGGTGTCCAAGGACGGCGACACCATCCCGTACCCGCCGGACATCGTCATCATCAACGACGTGGGCGCCAACGTGCACCGGCTCGAGCGCATCATCGATCAGCTGGACACGCGCGCGGCCAGTGACGAGGTGCGCATCATCCAGGTGCAGTACGCCACCGCCGCGGACGTGGCCGCCACGGTGCAGAAACTCTTCGAGCCGAAGGGCGGCGGCGCGGGCCGTCCCGGCACCAACCGCGCCGGCCCGCCGGCGGTCATGCCCCAGGGAGGCCCCGACGCCGTCCCCATGCCCGGGCCCGATGGCAGCAGCGGCTCCGGCCCGGTGACCTTCTCGCAGATCATCCCCGACGAGCGCACCAACAAGCTCATCGTCGTGGCCAGCCCCGCCGCCTTCGAGCGCATCCAGGGCATGGTGCGCGAGCTGGACATCCCCACCGCCGGCACCGAGCGCATCAACGTCTACCCGCTGGAGAACGCCAACGCGGAGGAGATCGCCAGCACGCTGCAGTCGCTGGCGCAGGGCACCTCCAGCCGGCCGCGCACGCCCACCCCCGCGATGCCTCCGGGCGTGCCCCGTCCCGGTGGCGCCCCGGGCGGCGGCTCCGCCGAGCTGTTCGCCGGTGAGGTGAAGATCTCCGCCGACAAGGGCACCAACTCGCTCGTCATCATCGCCAGCCAGAGCGACTACCGCAGCCTGGTGCGCGTCATCCGCGAGTTGGACAAGGCGCGGCGGCAGGTGTTCGTCGAGGCCGTCATCATGGAGGTCAACCTGGACCGCAACAACGAGTTCGGGCTGAGCCTGCACAGCGGCTACCAGCTGGGCACCCCGCTGGGGACGGGCTCGGGCATCATCGGCACCAAGTACACCACGCAGGGCCTGCCCCCCTCCTTCTCGCTCGCCAACCTGGCCAGCTTCGGCGGCTTCCTCGCCGGCCTGCAGGGCCCCGTCATCCCCGAGCTGAAGAACCTGGGCATCGACATCCCCGCCTTCGGCGTGGTGCTGCACGCCTTCCAGCAGAGCTCGGACGTCAACGTGCTCTCCACCCCGCACATCCTCACCAGCGACAACGAGGAGGCGGAGATCACCGTGGGCCAGAACGTGCCCTTCCAGTCCGGCTTCTCGCCCTCCTCGCTGGGCACCGGCCTGGGCACCACGGGCGGCGCCACCGGCGGCCTCACCCCGTCGCTGCTCGGCAGCCTGGGCGGACTGGGCAGCCTCTACGCCCCCATCACCCGCCAGAACGTGGAGCTCAAGCTCACCGTCAAGCCGCAGATCAACGAGAGCGACTTCATCCGCATGACCATCTCCGAGCAGACGGAGGAGATCGCCTCGACGGATCCCGTGCTCGGTCCCACCACCTCCAAGCGCAGCGCCAAGACGACGGTGGTGGCCAAGGATCAGGAGACGGTGGTCATCGGCGGCATCATGCAGGAGCGCACGCTCGAGTCCGTGGCCAAGGTGCCCATCCTGGGTGACGTGCCCCTGCTGGGCCACCTCTTCCGGCAGACGAACACGCGCAAGACGAAGACGAACCTGCTGCTCTTCCTCACGCCCCACATCATCCGGGACCAGTCGGACTTCCGGCGTATCTTCGAGCGCAAGATGGCCGAGCGGCAGCAGTTCGTGGAGCAGTTCTACGGCCAGGTGGCCGGCTACGACGTGCCGGTGGACTTCAGCCGCAAGAGCGGGCCCCTGAGCCGCATGCGCCGGGTGCTGGCCACCGAGGAGCAGAAGGCGGAGAACGGCGGCCCCGGCCAGCCCGGTGAGCGCATCCTGCGGCCGAGCAGCCCGGCGGATGGCCCCTCGCAGCCTTCTTCCCGCGACGGGGAAGTCTCGCCGTCCGGGGGGGGTTCTCTGACTCCGGCGGCGGAGCCGGTTCCCGTGCAGCCGCCGCCCGCGCCCGAAGATCAGGAGCGCCTGCGCATCCAGCCGGACACCGGGAACGAGAGATAGAACATGAGCCTGCTCGCTGACGCCCCACTCGCCAAGCCCGCCGACGCCGCCACCCAGGTCGTCTCCAACGGCCCCGCCTTCCTGTGCGGCCGGCCCCTGGGGGAGATCCTCCGCCACACCAGTGGCCTCACGGAGGACAAGCTTCAGGAGGCGCTCCAGCTCCAGGCCGAGAAGGGCGGCCGGCTGGGGGAAGTCCTGGTGGGCATGAAGGCCCTCGGCGAGGAGGACGTGGCCAAGGCGCTCGGCCTCCAGCTCGATCTGCCCTACCTGGCGCGCATCTTCCTGGAGGAGGTGGACGCCGAGCTGATCAAGCGGATGCCCATCAACTTCGCCAAGCAGGCGCGCATCCTCCCCCTGTCCGTGGACGGGGATGCGGTGGCCCTGGCGGTGGCGGATCCGCTGGACACCACCGTGTTGGACCATGCGCGCATGCTGCTGGGCCGGGACATCCACCCGCGCATCGCGCTCACCTCCACCATCGTGGACGCCATCAACAGCGTCTACGACCGCGCCACCAACGAGGCCGAGCAGCTCGTGGACGAGCTCCATGCGACGGATCTGGACTCGCTCGCCCAGGAGATCGAGGAGGTCAAGGACCTGCTCAACGACGAGGGTGACGAGGCGCCCATCATCCGCCTCATCAACTCCGTGCTCTTCCGCGCCGCCAAGGAGCGCGCCAGCGATATCCACATCGAGCCCATGGAGCGCGAGCTCCTGGTGCGCTTCCGCATCGACGGCGTGCTGCAGGAGATCATCAAGCCGCCCAAGCGCTACCAGAACGCCATCATCGGCCGTGTGAAGGTGATGGGGCAGCTCAACATCGCGGAGAAGCGCCTGCCGCAGGACGGCCGCATCCGCATCAAGCTGGCCGGACGCGACATCGACATCCGTCTGTCCACCATCCCTACCACCTACGGCGAGCGTATCGTCATGCGCTTGCTGGACAAGAACACCACGTTGCTGGATCTGACCGAGCTGGGCATGGCGTCCCAGATGCTCGAGCAGATGGAGCACGTCATCCGCCGCCCGCACGGCATCGTCCTGGTGACGGGCCCCACCGGTAGCGGCAAGACGACCACGCTCTACGGCGCCCTCTCGCGCATCAACACCCCGGACCTCAACATCCTCACCGTCGAGGACCCGGTCGAGTACCAGCTCAAGGGCATCGGCCAGATGGCCATCAGCCCGAAGATCGGCCTCACCTTCGCCCAGGGCCTGCGCTCCTTCCTGCGTCAGGACCCGGACGTCATCATGGTGGGCGAAATCCGCGACAAGGAGACGGCGGAAATCGCCATCCAGGCCTCGCTCACGGGCCACCTGGTGTTCTCCACGGTGCACACCAACGACGCGGCCAGCGCCATCACCCGTCTGGTGGACATGGGCGTGGAGCCCTTCCTCGTGGCCTCCTCGCTCACCGGGGTGCTCGCCCAGCGTCTGGTGCGCCGCGTGTGCCCGGACTGCCGCGTGCAGTACTCGCCCACCGACGAGGAGCTCAAGGAGCTCACCCTCACCCGGGCGCTGCTCAAGGAGCGCTACGGGGTGGAGAAGATCTACAAGGCCGCCGGCTGCCCCTCGTGCAACCAGAACGGCTACCGCGGCCGTACCGGTATCTACGAGCTGCTGCTGGTGGACGACACCGTGCGCCAGCTGGCCCTGAAGAACGTGGACGCCTCCACCATCAAGAAGGCCGCCGTGGGCCACGGCATGCGCACCCTGCTGGATGACGGCGCTCGCAAGATTGCCCTGGGCGAGACCACCATCGCCGAAGTGCTCAGCATCACGCAGGAAGACCTCTAAAGCACTCGCGCCCCACCTCTTCCGGAAGGGAGAGGCTCGGGGCGCGGTTTTACTCCGCGACCCACCATGCCAGTCTTCGAGTACAAGGCCCTTGATCAGGCCGGAAAACCCATCCGTGGAATGCTGGAGGCGGACTCGCCCAAAACCCTGCGCTCGCAGCTGCGCAAGGACGGCAAGTTCCTCACGGAGGTCCTCGGCCAGGCCGAGGGCGGCCGTGCCGCCGTGCGCAAGGGCGCCAACGCGGCCCAGGCGGACCGCGAGGTCAACTTCGGCAAGATGGCCCGCGGCCGCATCACCACGGACGACATCGCCATCACCACGCGCCAGCTGGCCACCCTGCTGGGCGCCGGCGTGACGCTGGTCGAGTCGCTCTCCGCCCTGGTGGACCAGGTGGAGAAGGAGCGGCTGAAGATCATCCTCTCGGACGTGAAGGGCCGGGTGAACGAGGGCGCCTCCCTGGCGGACGCGCTCGCCGTGCACCAGAAGGTCTTCGGCTCGCTCTACGTGAACATGATTCGCGCCGGCGAGCACTCGGGCGCGCTCGATGCCGTGCTGCTGCGTCTGGCCGACTTCACCGAGAGCCAGTCCAAGCTTCAGCAGAAGATCATCGGCACGATGACCTACCCCGCCATCATGATGCTGGTGGGCGCCGGCATCCTCACCATGCTGATGGTGGTGGTCATCCCGAAGGTCACGAAGATCTTCACCACGATGAAGGCCACCCTGCCCATCACCACCCGCATGCTCATCTGGGGCAGCAACTTCCTGCGGGACTGGTGGTTCATCATCTTCCCGCTCATCGCGGTCATCATCTTCTCGGCCACCTCCTACTTCCGCAGCCCCAAGGGTAGACCGGTGTGGGATCGCTTCGCCCTGAAGGCGCCCATCTTCGGCAGCCTGCTGCGCCTGCTGGCCATCTCGCGTTTCGCCCGCACGCTGGCCACGCTCCTCAAGAGTGGCGTGCCCCTGCTGACGGCCATGGACATCACCCGGGCCGTCATCACCAACTCCATCCTGGCGGACGTGGTGGAGAAGGCCCGCGACGCCATCCGCGAGGGAGAGAGCATCGCCACGCCCATCAAGCGCTCCGGCGAGTTCCCTCCGCTCGTGTACCACATGATCGCCATCGGAGAGCGCTCCGGACAGCTGGAGGACATGCTCCTGTCGGTGGCGGACAGCTACGAGAACCAGGTGAACGTGCGCATCGGCGCCCTCACCTCCATGCTCGAGCCGCTGCTCACCGTGTTCATGGGCGTGATCATTGCATTCGTGGCCTTCTCGGTCCTGATGCCGATTCTGCAGGTGAACTCGGCCATCCGGTAACGGAGGCTTCGCGATGAACAACACGCTCGACCGGTGGATCCAGCGCGTCACCCTCGTGGCGCTGCTCGCCCTGACGGCGGCGCTGCTCACCGTGGGGGTGGCCCTGTACGCCTCCGACTCCAAGGCCCGCACGGCCGGCGGCAGCTCCCAGCCGCACGACATTTTGACAGGGACAACCCGATAACGGCCCGGTGGCTTGCCGAAAAGTCACGAGAGGAATGACCATGAGCGACAAGAAGACGAATCAGCAGCGCCGCCGCCGCGGCATGACCCTCATCGAGATCATGGTGGTGATCACCATCCTCGGTCTCATCATGGCCGCCGTGGGCGTGGCGGTGATTCCCAAGCTGGACGAGGCCAAGCAGGACACGGCCCGGCTGGACATCGCCAACATCCACAACGCCCTGAAGCTCTACTACACGAAGAAGGGCAAGTACCCCGACACGGGCACCGGCCTGAAGGCGCTGGTGGACACGCAGAACCTGGAGAAGGTTCCCACGGATCCCTGGGGCAACGAGTACGTGTACATGAACGAGGGCGGCAAGCCCGTCCTCATGTCCTACGGCGCCGACGGCACGCAGGGCGGCGAGGGTCCCGACGCGGACATCTCCTCGCGCGACACGGCCAAGAAGTAGCCGACCCTCCAGGCAACGAGACGACACCATGACCCTCGAGCACGCATCCACGCAGCAGCAAGCAGAAGAGACGGCGCGTCCGTCCCGCGTGGGGCGGCTCCTGGTCGCCGTCGTCATCGTCCTGGCCACGGCGGGGGCCTTCGGCATCGCCAGCCTCACCTTCGACAAGACGCTCAGCCCCCTGCAGCGCCAGGCGCGGGCGGAGATCCGCGGGCTGGAGGGCTACTTCAAGTCCTACCACCGCATCACCGGGCGCTTCCCCTCGCAGCCGGAGAACTTCTATCCGCTCCTGCAGGTGGGCCTCCTCAAGGAGGTCCCCAACGATCCCTGGGGGCGTCCGTACCAGTACCGGATGTCGGATTTGGGCAAGGGCTACATCGTGTCCTACGGCTCGGACGGGGTGCCTGGCGGCACCGGCGACGCCTCGGACCTCATCAGCGGAGGCGTGCTGAACAACGCCATCGTCGGGACGCCTCAGCAGCAGGAGGCGGCGAAGGGGGGAGAGCAATGAACGGACAGGGAAGCATCGCGCGGCGCAGGGCCCGGGAGCGCGGATTGACCCTCATCGAGGTGTCCATCGCGATCGGCATCGCCGCGGTGTTGTTCGCCGCCGTCACCATCTCCATCGGATCCATCACCGGCGCCAAGGCCAAGGCGTCCGCCGCCGAGCTGGCCGGCGTCATCCGCTCCCTCTACGACACCGCCGCGCTCAGCGGGAAGACGTGCCGGCTCACCTTCGATCTGGCCGACCCCAAGGACGAGGAAGGCATCACCCGCTACCGCGCCGAGTGCGCCGCGGGCAACGTCACCACCTCGCGCGACCGCGACGACATGCTGAAAGAGGAGAGCCGCGCCCGCGAGGACGCGAAGCGCGGCCAGACGCGGAGCGATCCGCGCCGCAACTTCACCCGGGGCAGCGACGACCTGCCCGGCCTGGACGAGATCCTCGCCCAGGAGGAGAGCCGCGTGGAGAACGCCGCGCGCTTCTCCGAGTACACCGCCGAGGAGGTCCGGCCCCGCGAGCTGCCCGCCGGTGTCTCCCTCTCCGTGTGGACGCGCCACCAGCGCGAGCCCGCCGAGAAGGGCGCGGCCTACCTCTACTTCTTCCCCCAGGGCTTCACCGAGAAGGCCCAGGTCTACGTGCGCCAGGGTGACAACGTCTGGACGCTCGTCGTGTCGCCGCTGACGGGTAAGGTGGAGATCGTCGGCGAGGCGCTGGAGGTGCCCAAGTCATGAGACGCTCCCGTGGCTTCACCCTGTTGGAGACGGTGGTGGCGCTCGCCATCCTGGCGCTGGCGCTGATGGCCATCTTCGACATCAACTCCGGCGCGGTCTCCAACCACGCCTACGCCAAGAAGCTCACCGTGGCCACGCTCCTGGCCCGCTCGAAGATGACGGACCTGGAGCAGAAGCTCTACGACGAGGGCTTCTCCAACGACGACGACGAGGAGACCGGCGACTTCTCCCAGGAGGGTTGGGACAACTACAAGTGGCGGGCGAAGATCATCGCCCCGCAGACGGACGGCGTCTCCCCCGAGCAGCTCATCGGCGCCATCTTCAACCTGCCCATCGGCGAGGGCGGAGACATGGGCGGCCTGGCCGCCATGTTCGGTGGCGGCGGCGCGGCCGGAGGCAAGGACGGCCAGAGCGGCCCCTCGCAGACCACCAGCAACCCCATGGCGGGCGCGGCGATGGGCATGGCCCAGCCCATGTTCACGCAGATGGTGCAGCAGATCACCCAGACGGTCCGCGAGGTGCACCTCACCGTCTACTGGAAGGAAGGCACCCAGGTGGAGAGCCTGGACCTCGTCACCCACGTGGTGTCGCTGGGGCCCGGCTCGGACCGCAACGGTGGCTTCAGCCCCACTAACGGCACGCAGCCCTCGGAGACCGCCAACCAGTGGGTGGACCCCGCCAGCGGCATGATCGTCCAGGGCGTGCCCGGCCCCAGCGGGATGGTGAACCCACAGACGGGGCAGCCCCTGATGCGGCGCTCGGACTGGCTGCAGCAGCGCAATGGCGCCAACCCGCTCGGCAGCATCCGGGGAGGCGTGCGATGAAGCGCTCCATGCGCCGTGGCTTCACGCTGATGGAGATCATGATCGCCGTGGCCATCACCGCCCTGATGGGCGCCATGGTGGGCATGGCCTTCCAGACGGGCTTCCACGCCAAGGAAGTGGTGGAGGGCGAGGCCGATCACTACCGCATGCTGCGCGCGGCCATGAACCGCATGGCGCGGGAGATCGGCTCCGCGTACGTGAGCGACCGCTACGACGCGCAGCGCTACCGCGACCAGAACGACCGGCCCACCAACTTCATCGGCGAGGAGGATCAACTGACGATCACCACCTTCGCCCACCAGCGCCTGTACACGGACGCCAAGGAGTCCGATCAGGCGATCGTGGAGTACTCCGTCCAGACGTCCTCGGAGCGAGGGGCCAACGGCCGCATGGACCTGATGCGCCGGGTGAATCCGAATGTTGAAGGCCGGATGGAGCGGGGCGGAACCACGGATGTGCTCTTCGAGGGAGTGAAGAAGCTGGAGTTCGCCTACTGGGACTCCGAGCGGAAGGAGTGGGAGGACGAGTGGGACACGCGCCGCACGGAGCTGAAGTCCAAGATGCCCACGCGTGTTCGTATCACCCTGGTGGCGCTCGACGAGAATGGCAAGGAGACGCGCTACACCACCCAGACCCGTGTGATGCTCAACACGGAGCTACCCAGGTACTGAGATGACGAGCCCCAACCACACAGAGGCCCGGCCGGCAGGCGCCCGCCGCGATGCCCGGGGAAACCGCCGCCAGCGCGGCGTGGCGCTCATCATCGCCGTGGTGGCCATCACGATCCTCACCGTCGTGGCCACGGAGTTCGCCTACAACACCCGCGTGGACCTTCAGCTGGCGGCCAACCAGCGCGACGAGGTGCAGGCCATGTACATGGCCCGCTCCGGCGTGGCGCTCTCCCGCCTGCTGCTGCGCTTCCAGAAGCAGGTGGACCAGACGCCCATCCCCAACATCGGCGGGCTGCTCTCCCAGATCACGGGCGGCGGTGGCGGGGCCGCGGGCGGACAGCAGCCGGCCTCCTCGCTCAACATCCAGCTGTGGAAGCTGGCTCGCGTGGACTGCCACATGCTCAAGGGCCTGACCACCGGGGGCGGCCTCCTGGACGAGGAGGAGGACGAGGCCCCCGCACTGCCCCCGCTCTCCGAGGAGGATGACGCGGCGTCAGGTGAGCTGTCCCTGGGTCCCTCCCGGCGCTCCTTCGGCGGCTTCTCGGGCTGCTTCCTCGCCACCATCCAGGACGAGGAGGAGAAGCTCAACCTGCACCGCCTCAACGCGGGCACGGGTGACGCACTCCCCACCGCGATGCGGTTGATGGACCTGCTGAGCGACAAGCGCTTCGAGTTCCTGTTCTCGAAGGAGGACGCCAACGGCGTGCGCGTGCTGCCGCAGGACGTCATCATCGCCATCAAGGACTGGGTGGACGAGGACAAGACGCAGTCCGCCTTCGACCCCAACAACGCCGTCAGCCCCTTCGCCGCCGGTTTCTCGGATGAAAACGGGCCCTACAGCCGTTTCGATCCCCGCTACGAGTCGAAGAACGCGCGCTTCGACAGCATGGACGAGCTGTACCGGGTGCATGGGGTGAACGACCGCTTCATGGCCGCCTTCCGGGATCGCCTCACGGTGTACCCGGACGTCAACTCCAAGCCCAACGTCAACACGGATGACCCCATGATGATGTACATGGCCATCCTGTCGGCGGCGGACCCCGCTCGGCCGGACCCCCGGTTGAGGGATCCGGTCTTCGTCCAGGAGCTCATCTCCCGCATCCGCGCGGCGCGGGCCTTCAGCTTCTTCGGCATGGGTGTGGCGGACTTCGTGACCGCCATCGAGGGCGCGGGAATCGCCGTCAATCCCCAGCTCAAGGCCAACGTGGCCGGCAACCGCCTGCTGGGCGACAAGAGCAACACTTTCAGCATCAAGTCCGTGGGAGAGGCGGGGTCGGTTCAGAAGACGATTACCGCCGTGGTCCGGCTCGACGACGGGCTCGGCAAGCTCCTGTACTGGAGAGAGGAATAACGATGGCCCGGATTCTAGGTCTGGACCTGGGCAGCCACTCGGTGAAGGGGCTGCTCCTCGAGGCGAATGCTCGCAACCCGGCCGTGAGGGCCTGGGCCGAGGTGCGCCGTGGTGAAGGCGAGCGGCAGGAGACGCTGCGCACCGCCCTGCGCGAGCTGCTGGCGCGCCCGGAATTCCACCATCCGGATCAGGTGGTGGTGGCGCTGCCCGGCCCCTCGCTGGTCACCCACCAGCTCGCCCTGCCCTTCACCGACCCGAAGCGGATCGAAGCCACCATCCCCTTCGAGGTGGAGAGCCAGATTCCCTTCGACCTGAACGAGACCGTCTTCGACTACCAGGTCGCCTCGCAGGTGAAGGACAAGGGCAGCGAGCTGCTGGTGGGCGTGGTGCGCCGCGAGGAGCTGGCCACGCTGCTGCAGGTGCTGAACGAGCTGGGCGTGGACCCGCGCGTGGTGACGCACCCGGGCATCACCTACCAGAACCTGCTGCTGCAGCAGCCGGCCCTGTTCGCGGGCACGGACGCGGAGGCGGTGGCCATCGTGGACCTCGGCCACGAGCGCACGACGCTGGCCATCGGCCGGCCCGGCGGCGGCGTGGAGTTCGCGCGCACCTTCGCCGGTGGCGGGCAGAACCTCAGCCGCGCGCTGGCCACCGAGTTCCAGACGCCGCAGCCGGAAGCGCACCACTGGAAGGAGCAGCACGGAGCGCTGGCGAGCGCGGCCACGGCCCAGGGGCCGGACGGTGAGCGGGCGGCGTCGGCCTTCGTGCGCGGCCTGCAGCCGGTGCTGCGCGAGCTGCGCCCGTCCTTCAAGGCCTTCACCGCGCGCACCCGCCGGCAGGTGGGCGCCGTGCTGCTGTGCGGCGGCACCGCGCGCATGCCGGGCCTCGCCGAGCAGCTGAGCAAGGATCTGGGCATGCCCGTGCGCGTGCTGGCGCTGCCCTCGGAGGCGACGGCCACGGTGCCCGCCTCGGAGCAGCCGACGGCGATGCAGGCGTACTCGCTCGCGCTGCGCGGCCAGGCCTCGGGCCCCAAGGCGCCGCGCTTCAACCTGCGCCGCGGCGAGTTCGCCTTCAAGGGTGACTACGACTACGTGAAGGACAAGCTGGGACTGCTGGCCTCCTTCGCCGCCACCCTGCTGCTGCTGCTCATCGCCAGCGGCGTGGTGCGCAACTCGGTGCTCGCCCGCCGCGAGGCCCAGGTGGACGCCGTGCTGTGCGACGTCACCCAGCGCATCCTCGGCTCGTGCGAGAAGAACTACGACATCGCGCTCAACCGCCTCAAGGGCGTGGAGAGCCCGGCCGCCGCGCTGCCGAAGATGTCCGCTGTCAACCTGCTGGCGGAGATGTCCCAGCGGGTGCCGGCGGACGTGCCCGTGACGTTCGACCGCATCGACATCGACTTCGAGCGCATCAGCGTGCGCGGCATCACGGACGGCTCCAAGCAGATCGACACCATCTCCTCCGCACTCAAGGGGCACCGCTGCTTCAAGGAAGTGAAGGAGGGCAAGATGGAGAAGACCAAGGATGGCAACAAGGTCTCCTTCCGCCTGGACATCCAGGTGGAGTGCCCCGAGCAGACCCAAGGTGGGGAGGGCTAGGACATGGAAAAGCTTCGAGGACTCCTCAACGACGCCAAGGCCTGGTTCGAGCGGCTGACCAGCCGGGAGCGCCAGATGGTGATGGGCACCGGAGGCGCGGTGCTGGCCTTCGTCCTGTTCGTCATCATCTTCTCCTTCTCCAGCAGCGCGGACGCCTACCGCAAGCGCACGGACCAGAAGATGGCCAAGCTGCGCGAGGTGCAGGCGCTGGCGGCCAGCTACCGCGAGGCCACCCAGGAGCGTCAGAGCGTGGAGCAGCAGCTCACCGGCAGCAACGTGCGGCTGATGACGTACATCGAGGAGAAGGCCACCCAGGCGGGACTCACCGTGCCCAACATGACGCCCAAGAACGACGTGGGCATCGGGGACGGGCAGATCGTCGAGAGCTCGGTGGAGCTGACGTTCACCGACGTGGACCTGCGCAAGCTGCATGACTTCCTGTCCTCGGTGGAGCGCGGGCCCGGCGTGGTGAAGGTGAAGAGCCTGCGCCTCGAGCCGCGCGATGCCTCGGAAACCCTGACGGCGTGGACGACCGTCGCCACCTACAAGATGAAGCAATGACCATGGCTGCTGAGACCAAGATCGCCCGCTGGAAGCTCGCCCTTGGCTACGGTGCGTTCTCGCTCGTGGCCTTCCTCGTGTGCCTGTTCCTCACGTTCCCGTACGACATGCTGCGCAAGCGCGCCGTGGACGCGGCGGCGGACGCGGGGTACGCGCTGCGCATCGGCTCGCTGCGGCCGGGACTGCGCGGGCTGACGGCCACCAACGTGCGCATCAGCAAGGTGCCCAACGGGATGACGCCCGAGCTGCACGGAATGCTCGCCAGCAACACCTCCATGCTCCCGGGCCCCGAGGAGCTGGGCGAGCCGATCATCGTGGACTCCGTGGCGGTGCGGCCCGCGCTGCTGCCTCCAGGTGTGGCGTTCCACGCCAACCTGCTCGGCGGCAGCCTCAGCGGCAACGTGGGCGCGCTGGGCGACGTGAAGGTCGCGGTGAAGCTGTCCGACCTGGACACCTCCGGGGGCAACCTCAAGGGCTTCAGCGGCGTGGACCTGACGGGCAAGCTGAACGGCTCGCTCGACCTCACCCTGCCCAAGACGCGCGGCCAGCCGGACCTGAGCCAGGCCAACGGCCAGCTCTCGCTGGACACCAAGGGACTGCTCATCCAGGGCGGCAACGTGATGGTGCCCATGTACGGCACCCCCACCCCCATGGACCTGCCGAAGATCGCGCTGGGTGACATCGACGCGCGCATCAAGATCGAGAAGGGCCTGGGCACCGTGGAGGCCCTGCAGGCCCGGAGCGAGGACCTGGAGATCCTCGGCTCGGGCACGGTGAAGTTCGGCCAGCGGCTGGACGTGAGCCAGCCGGACATGGACTTCAAGCTGAAGGCCGAGCCGGAGTTCGTGAAGCGGCTGGGCATCATGGGCGCGGGCCTGACCATCCTGCCCCCGGACAAGACCGATCCGAAGTACCGCGTGGCGCACCTGGGCGGCTTCTTCAACCGTCCCAACTTCGGCCCCGCGCGCCAGCAGTCGCCGATGCGCTAAGCCCCTGGACATAGATATTGTCCACCCCCGGGATGAGACCGCGAGGGGTAGACGAGAAGATGCGCGCTCAGCTGCGAAAGCTGAGCCGCGCACCTGATGCAGGCTGGTGGGTGCGTGAGCGGGTCGACATGGTGCTGCTGGCCGCCAAGGGCTGGAGCGCGCCGCTCATCGCCCAGCACCTGGGATGTAGCGACAAGACCGTGCGGCGTGTGCTGCGCGCTTTTGAGGCCAAAGGGGTAGAGGC
>NZ_MPOI01000009.1:2500-563765 GCF_001896145.1 Archangium sp. Cb G35 | reverse complement strand
AGTTTGTGCAGTCGCTGCTGGAGAGCCTCATCCTCGGCAATGCGTACCATCCGCCCGTGCTCGGGTTGAGCCGTCGTGCACTCGGCACGTAGAGGGCATTGGCCGCATACCTTTGCATCGAATTCCACGACAGACCCAGGCTTGAAGGGCAGCCTCTGGCCTCCTGGGCATGTGACTGTCCGGCTCCTCATGTCCAGCTTGAATGCTGACTTGGGCAACAGTTCCCCATTCTGTGTCGCCCACGGCTTGCACAGCACCTCGCCTCGCTGCTCCAGCACCGACTCCACCACCGGGCTTTTGATGTACCCACGGTCGATGTACAGCTCGCCAATCTCCATTCCCTGCCGTTGCATGTCCTTTTGGAGTTCTGGGGTGGCTTCCGCCTCGGGCCGATTTGCTGGGGTGACGGTGCACGCCACGATGAGGTCCAACTCCATCTCCGCCGCGATGTGTTGTTTGAAGCCGTTGAAGCGCTTGCTCTGGCTCTTGCGCCCGTGACGCATTTCGCCGTCTTCCACCGACACGCGCCTGTCGTGCGCCACGGTCTGGCGGATGCGCACTCCTCCTCCGTCCGGGTCCGGCTCCAGGTCCTGGCCGCGCAGTTGCTCGAGCGTCTTGAGGTGCCCCGCCAGGGGCTCCTCCACGAGTTGCTCGGGCAACTCCCGCCGCAGCCATTGCACCAGGCTGTCCAATTGTTGGATGAGGACTTGAAGCGCCCGTGTCCTCTGCCCGGCTTCATTCCAATCCACATCCAGCGCCTTCTTCACGCTCGACTCCAGCAGCAGGGGAATGCCCGCCTCGCGACACACCCTGTCAGTGGAGCATTTCAGCAGCCCCGCGACGCATGCCACCACCTTGCGCGCGGCATGACCCAGCAGGTTGAAGGTGTCCTCGACGCGGCCTGCTCCCTCCAATGGGCGCGAGTCGATGGCCACTCGCAGCGAGGACTTCAGCGCGCGCCAGCCGAACTCCTGCTGGCCCATGGCCACCTCCACGCTCTTCTCCAGCAGGCGCCGGTCCATGTTGGCGCCAATGAGGCGGTGGCGGAAGTCGCACAAGGCCCCCTTGGAGAAGGCTGGCTCGCTGTGGCCCAGGCAATCCAGCACCATCTGCACGCGCAGGTCGAAAACAGTCAGCTCCACCATGGTGGCATCCGAGGCGCCCAGATAGCCCTGAAGGAGCGTGGCCATGGCCATGCGTGCCGGAGGCAGCGGTTCTTTTCCCGCCCCCGTCTGGCGATACATGGTTTCCAACTCGGCCTGGAAGGCCTCATCGAAGAGCTCGTGGCGGTGTCTGCGCAGGAAGGCGAAGAGCTTCCCGGTGCTCTTCATCCGCTCGATGATGCGCTCCTCCTGCTCGCTCAGCTCCTGCTTGGGCCTCCACCGCTCTATCTCCATGGTTACCTCGCTCCGCCTCACGGCTGAAGTAAGGTGTCCATCCTGCCCCTTCTCTGTCGAGCCTCCTTCCAAGCCCTCGAAATCTCTAGAGCTTCAATCCGTCCGGTGCTCTAGCAGGTTGAGCATGAGGAGCCGCCCCCGGTTGTGTCCTCCGAGCCGCAAGTCCACGACGCACCGCCGGACGACGAGGACACCCCGAAGGGTCCTGGGGACCGGGCCCTCATGCACTGGAATGGGCAGGCTCAGCCCATGCCGGACCGAACCGGTAGGTTCAGTGACTGGCGTCCGGCACGAAGCCGCGCTTGGCGAGCATTCCTCAGGGGGAGGGGGTAGGAACCGCGGCGTCCTGCTCGCGCGGGCTCGTGGCCCAGCCGGCCAGGCCGATCGCCAGCACCAGTAGCAGCGCGGCGAGCAGGAAGGGGGCTCCGGGCAGGTTCCAGCCGAGCCCCGGGCCGATGAAATACGCGAGCGTCTGGGTGAACATGGCGGGGCCCACCATCCCCGCGATGCCCATGATGCTCGAGAGCGCGCCCTGGAACTGGCCCTGCTCCGAGGGGCTGATGTGGCGGGTCATCAACCCCTGGGCCGCGGGGCTGGTGAACCCCCACAGCGCCATCACCGGCACGCCGAGCCAGAACACGAGACCCGTCGGCGCCAGGCCGTAGATGATGAACCCCAACGCGCCGAAGAACAGCCCCAGCATCAGGGCGCGCCGCTCACCGAGCTTCTTCACGGTGGGCCGCACCAGGACTCCCTGGACGAACCCGGAGCTGAGACCCACGCCCGCCATGGTGAGCCCGACGGTGCGCTCGTTCCAGCCGAAGCGGTAGCTCGCGTACAGCACGAACACACTGGGCAGTGCGACGTGGGCGAGTTGATAGAGGAAGTTGACGCTCGACAGCCGGAGCACCTCGGCGTTCGAGCGCAGCAGCTTCAACGCGCCCATCGGGTTGGCGCGCCGCCACTGGAAGGCCTTGCGCCGCTCGGGAGGCAGGGACTCCGGCAGGACGAACAGGCCGTACATCGCGTTGGTCAGGCTCAGTCCCGCGGACACCCAGAAGGGCAGGCGCGGATCCACGCCGCCCAACACCCCGCCGAGCGCGGGCCCCAGGACGAAGCCCACGCCGAACGCGGCGCCGATCAATCCGAAGCTGGCCGCGCGCTTCTCCGGCGGCGTCACGTCCGCGATGTAGGCGCTGGCCGTGCTGATGCTCGCCGAGGTGATGCCGGAGATGACCCGGCCCGCGAACAGCCAGCCCAGCGTCGGCGCCAGCGCCATGAGGATGTAGTCGAGTCCCAGCCCGAAGTTGGACAGGAGGATCACCGGCCGCCGGCCGTAGCGGTCCGAGACGGCGCCGAGCACGGGCGAGAAGATGAATTGCATCAGCGCCCAGGCCGTGGAGAACACGCCGAAGATGCCCGCGGCCCGCGCGGTATCCCCGCCCAGCATGGAGACGACGATCTTCGGCAGCACGGGGATGATCATCCCCATGGCCAGGATGTCGAGCAGGACGGTGACGAAGATGAAGGCCAGCGTGGCGCGGCGCGGGCCCGCGGGGACGGTCTGTTCACTCATGGCGGCCGACTCCTACCACTTTCCCGGACGGAGGGTGATCCCCCCCGCGTCAGGTCACGTCGCTGGTGCATTGGATGTACGGGCCATAGGGCGCGCAGGTGGCGTTCCTGACCCTCGCCCAATCCCCCTGGGGCCAGACGGTCCGGGCCCAGTCCGCGATCGTGTTGACGAGCGCGGGGTCCACCCCGTGGTACTTGAACCGCGGCAGCATGAAGTAGATCCGGTTGCCCAGGGTGCCGTCGTAGAAGCCGTTGATGACCTCGGTCTTGGTCGCGCCGCCCCCGTTCCACCAGTCCGAGACGCTGTACTGGCGGGTCTTGTCCCACCAGGTGGACAGGAAGGCCTGCAGGATGGCCGTGCGCTCCTGGCCGGTGATGTCGGACCAGCCCGGCATGAGATCGGTCACGACGAAGCGGCTCAGGTCGCCCGAGGTCCTCGGGCTCCATCCCGCCCCGTACGGCGCGTTGGGCTTGAGCGTGTTGTCCGCGGTGTGCATCCCCTTGGCCAGGTAGAGCGCGACCAATCCCTGGACGGGCGTGGTGCCGCCGGGAGTCCGGCTCAGCCCCTTGATGGCGCCGGGGACATAACCCCAGTCGATGGGCCGCTGGGAGGTGCGGTCCGCTCCATCCGAATGGTTGCCATTGAAGAGGACGAGCGAGAGGTGGTACCAGCCCATGGAGAAATAGGTGAACATGAACGGGCTGTTGTCCTTGATGCCCGTGTTGTTGACCGGAAGCTTGAGCATGTTCGGCGAGGCATCGAAGGTGCTGTTGGTCATCCACGCCCGGGTGTCTCGCGAGGAGGGGTACAGCAGGCGCACCTTGTCCTCGAGACCGAACTCCTGCATCAGCTCCCACGTCTTCACCACGTGCCAGAGCGCGGTGGAGTAGACCTTCTGCGAGTACTCGGTGGTCAGCCCGTTGGTGGCGCTCGGGAACCTCGGTGAGAGGAACTCGAAGAGGCGGATGTTCCACTGGCCAACGGGGTAGTAGAGCAGGTTGCGGTACTGGGTGTAGCCGGAGGCCTTCACCCGCGTGGCCAGCGACCGCATGGACTCGGTGGGCGTCGCGGTGCCCTCGCCGTTGTAGGCCATGTTGAGTCTGTCATTGACGAAGGCATCTCCCCAGGCGTCCTTGGGATGGATGCCCGGCAGCCAGTGATTCCAGTCGGGGAGCTGGAAGAAGATGGGCACCTCGCGGGCGCTGAGGTTCTTCGCCGTGGAGATGGCTTCCTTCGTGATTCCCGCCGGGAACATGTACCGCAGCATGTCGCGGTTCTGCTCCACGACCGCGTCCACTCCGGCTCCCGCCGCCCAGTGCTCGATGGGCTTGGAGTCCAGCCCTGGCCCGGGTTGATAGGGCGGGTTCCACGGCCGCCCCGGGTTGGCCACGGACAGGTTCCGGATGTACGAGGCGATCCGCTGGCCCTCCAGCTCGCTCAGGCCATGGAACCTCGAGCGCTCGATGATGGAGAGATTCGAGTAATTGAAATACTTCAAGTCCCGCCCGTCCTGGGCGTGGCAGTCCGCGCACCGGGCCCGGATGGCCGTGGGGTTCTTGACGGAGCGCACCAGTTGCCGCGTGCGCCAGAGCTTCTCGCCCTCGGCGATGGAAGCGGCATCCGCGAGCGGGGGCTTCCAGGTGTTGGGGTCCTCCTGCACGAAGAGGGAGTCCGGCAGGATGCGGCTCCCATCGGCCCGGAGGAGATTGAGCTTCAACACCCGGTAGCCGATGGAGCGCCCGTCCGAGGTGTTGAACCGGAAGGAGATCTGGTTCGACCCGGCCACGAGCGCCCCGGCGGGAACGCCCAGGTTCAGCTTCAGCGTCGAGAAGGCACCGCCAATGCCTCCGTAGTTCTTCCCGAGCCCCTCGACCGTCACCGTGGTGTTGCTCAGGGGCAGCCAGGCGCCGGAGTTGAAGCGGACGCTGCCCTTGTTCGCGTAGCTCAGGTTGTACACCTGCAGCCAGAGCCGCAGGGGCTGCTGCGCGTCCTGGGCCGTCAGGTCCACCGTCACGCTCTTCGTGGTGCCCTCGGCCCCGAGGACCTCGATGGGCAGGGTGATGGCCGGGGCGAGCTCCCGGTCCGATTCCTGGAAGGGCGCTGGCTGCTCCGTCTGCTCCAGCTCCTCGGGGGCCGCGAGGCAACCCGTGAGCCACAACGTGACGCCCATGAGGCAGGACAGGAGGGAGGAATGGGGGTGTTGGGTTCTGGACATTGTTTGAGGCCAAATCATCTGCCTCGTGCAATGGCTTGCAAGCGGCGAGCGGGGGGGCGAGCGCCCTTCCGCCAAACCATACAGCATGCCCTGTCTGTCTTTCTGGGAGGGGGCGGGGGCCCACCCGGGGGGAAGAGATCTCGCCGAGGGGGGAGGGCAGCGGGTAGCATCGCCCGCGATGGGATTCGAACTGGTTCTGTTGTGGCTCGTGACGGCGGTGCCGTGCGAGAAGACGCCGCCCCCCGGCATGGTGTGCATCGAGGGAGGCGAGGCGATCGTGGGCGCCGACGATCACACGGCCGCGGAGAAGCCCCGGCACCCGGTGTTCGTCGAGACGTTCTACCTGGATGCGAAGGAGGTCACGGTCGCCGACTACAGCCGGTGCGAGCGGGCGGGGGCGTGCCCGAAGTTGCAGCGCCCGCCGTACTACGCGCGCTTCCAGAGGCCCGAGCTGCCCGCGGTGCCGGTCACCTGGGAGCTGGCGCACCAGTACTGCGTGTTCGCGGGCAAGCGGTTGCCCACGGAGGCCGAGTGGGAGAAGGCCGCGCGCGGGCCCGAGGGGAAGACGTACCCATGGGGCAATGAGGCGCCCTCGTGCGACAAGGCGAACTACAAGGGCTGCCCGGGAGACGCCACGCGGCGGCCCGGCAGCTATCCGCCCGGCGCCTACGGCCTCTACGACATGGCGGGCAACGGGTACGAGTGGGTGAAGGACTGGTGGACCCCCTGCTACAACGGCTGCGACAAGGCGTGTGGGGAGGCGTGCATGCGCGCCAACCCGAAAGGGCCGTGCGACGGCGCGCGTCCGTGCAAGGGCTACACCCAGCGTGTGCTCAAGGGTGGCTCCTGGTACTGGCCCGAGGAGATGCTGCGCGGTTCCTGGCGGCGGGGCGAGCGCCCCACGAGCGGGCTCCACCGCTTGAGCTTCCGCTGCGCCTCGACAGCGCCCCAGTTGTCCGCGTGGCCGCCCCGGTTCATGACGGAGCCCCTGGCCCGGCCGGCGGACCCCAAGCCGCCGAGCGAGGAGGAGCGGGCCAAGGCGCTCGCCGTCGTCGAGGACACGGAGGTCTTCGAGATTCCCCTCTGTGGCCGCGTGGGCAGGGCGCGCGTCGATTGCCGCGATCCGATGAGCTACATCAAGTCGAACGAGGTGCTCCAATACCTCTTCGGCGATGCCATCAAGAACGTGGGGGGAGGCTACGTCGGGCTCGGGGCCGATCAGGGCTACTCGTACATCGCGCATGCGCGGAGCCAGTGGGCGTGGCTCTTCGACTATGACCCGACGGTGGTGCGGCTCCACCACGTGATGAGGGCCGTGGTGAAGCGGGCGCCGGCCCGCGAGGACTTCGTCGAGGCCTTCACGGACAAGCGGGTGAAGGCGACGCGTGCCGCCATCGAGGAGGAGTGGGCGTCCCTGCCGAAGGAGGAGCGCGCCGCCATCACCGGGGTGTTCGAGCGCGCGCGGAGGCAGTTGTGGGCCAACTACGCGCGCCAGTTGAAGCCCGCGCGCTGGACGCAGGGGTTCGGCTGGCTCCAGACGGACGAGAACTACCGCTACGTGCGCCTGATGTTCGAGCAGGGGCGCATCATCGCCGTCAAGGGCAACATGCTCACGGACAAGGCGCTGCCGTCCATCGCTCGCGCCGCCCGTTCCCTGGGGGTGCCCATCCGCGTCTACTACCCGTCCAACGCCGAGGAGCAGTGGAAGCAGCTTCCTCCCCAGTACCGGGAGAACGTGCGCCAGATGCCTTTCGACGGTCGCAGCGTGATTCTCCGGACGTTGATCTCCAGCAAGTTCCACAAGTCGGACTCGTACTGGCACTACATCGTTCACGGCGGCCTGCATGCGCAGGAGCACCTGGCCCTGCCGGGGTACGCGAACGTCTGGAGCTTCATGGAGGACCGCCATCAGGTGGGCGCGTTCTTCGCCACCACCACCGCCGCCGCTGCCTCCGCCGGAGATACGGAGAAGACGCCCCGGCGCGAGCGTTACATCGACTTCCTGAGCTACATCGGCGTGCCCTCGTCCATGAGAGCCATGGTCGCGGAGTCGACGCCTTGAGGTGCGGCGGGGCGCTCGTCCTCGCCGTGCTGCTCGCCGCGGGCCTCGCGCGAGGGGCGGGCTACCCCATCCCCCGGGGTGAGCACCCGATTGCGTGGAAGGCCGCGGAGACCGTCGGGGAGTGGAAGGCGGAGGGCGAAGCGCTCGCGCTCGCCACGCCGCGGGCGCTCCGCAACTACTTCATCCAAGAGGAAGAGGCCGCGTCCCCGGCCCCCTTCGTGCGCGCCAGGATCCCGAACCCGGCCCGGGCCGATCTGGCGATCCTCTTCCGCGCGAAGGTGCGCGCGACCCAGCCCCTGTTCGCGCTCACGGGTTACGGCCTCTACGTGGATGGGCGCAAGGAGACGGTGGGGTTCGTGCGCTATGACGGGGCACGCTCGGATGACAGTGGTGTGCGCGCGAAGGTGCCCGGACTCGCGAAGGTGCCGGAGCTCGAGCTCGTGCTGTTCCTCGCCGGTCCGGCGTTCGCGGTCCATGTGTATGACGCCCGCACCAAGGCGGAACTCGCGAGCCTCGTCTGGTCCGACGCGGCATTCGCCGGGGGCTCGCTCGGCGTGTACGCGCACAGGACGCAGGCCGCGGACGTGCGGGTGTCCGTGTTCGTGCCGGATCCTCCGCCGCAGGAGGCCTCGGCACGCGATGGCCTGACGCTCGAGTCGCTCGTGCGCGTCGAGCGGGGCTTCCAGTTCGAGCCGGATGTGCGCCGTCACCTGCGCCGTGTCGCGCGAGAGGCGGACGCGGATGTGTACATCGCGAGCGAGCTCGGTGTGCACCTGCTGCGCGCGAGCCAGGTCAGCGTGCGCGAGCTGCATCCCGGGGTTCCGTACCGTTTCATGGAAGCCACCTTCGGGGAGCGCCTGGCGCGGGCCCGCAGGGCACCCGTGCGCGACGGCTTCGTCGAGGGCATCAAGGATCCCGAGCTCATCGAGCGCGCGATGAGAGCGCTCGCCGCACGGGCTCCGGAGCGCACGCGCATCATCGAGATCGGCCGTACGCACGAGGACCGGCCGATGCTCGCGTTGCTCATCGGCGACGCGTTGGATGACCACTCCCGTCCGGCGGTGCTGTTGTGTGGCGGAACCCACGCCAACGAGGTGGTGACGCCCGAGTTGCCGCTCGACGCGGCGCGCTGGCTGTTGGACAACGCGAAGGACCCGCGGGTCGCGCGCTGGTTGCGCACGTTCCATGTGGTCATCGTTCCGCTGGTGAATCCCGATGGGAGCCACGGGTACTGGCACGTGTCCACCGAGCGAGGGCGCACCAACCGGTACAAGGACGAGCAGGCGGTGGAGTTGGGGCTGTTCGAGTACGGCGTGGATCTCAACCGCAACTACCCCTTCCAGTGGGGGAGCGTGGAGGACCGTTTCAACAGCCAGGATCCGCGCACCCCGTTCTATCGAGGGCCGGCGGCGGGCTCGGAGCCCGAGGTGCAGGCGATGATGAAGCTGGGGGAGGCGTGGCGCTTCGTCGCGATGGTGTCGTACCACGCGGCGGCGAGCCGGCTGCTCGTGCCCTACACGGTGGAAGGAGCCCGCGAGCCCAAGCCCTCGGCGGCGTGGGCGGTGGCGCCGGGGATGATCGACGCGGTGGCGCCGTTGCCGAAAGGCAAGCGTTACGAGGCGGTGCGTCACCTCTATCCGGTGGCGGGGACGGATCAGGACTGGTTCTACTGGAGCTTCGGGACGCTGGCGTACCTGGTGGAGTTGCCGTTCGTGTCACCGGGGCCGAAGCGGCCGCTCGCGCCGATGGTGGAGGGAGCGCGAGGCTTCTGGCAGGTGTTGATGGATCGCTTCCTGGATGGACCGGCGCTCACGGTGCGGGTGCCGGAGTCCTTTCGGGAGGAGGGGCCGGTGACGGTGGCGGTGGAGGAGGTGAGCTGGCCGAACGGGGAGCGCTTCACGGCGCACCCGGAGTCCGGAGTGTTCCACACGTACCTGCCGGCGGCGGGGCGTTACACGGTGAAGGCCACGAGCGCGTCGGGCAGGACGGTGTCCCAACCCGTCGACGTGGGCACGGGCCGAGTGGTGCTCGCCCTCACCGAAGCGTCCTGAAGCAGAGTTCCCCCAGGGACCTGAGACGCAAGAGACACAGAGGACCCCAAGGACCTCTGGCGCAGAGAACCCCTCGCCCTCCGGGAGAGGGACGGGGTGAGGGTATCGAGGCCCCCGGGTTCCCCTCCCTCATTCCATGCCCAACCCCAGAGGTCAGGGCCCGCCCACTTCTCTCTCTGGTAGCGTCCGCGGCTTCCGGAGGGACGCGGCATGCTCGACGAAGACGGCCAGTTGTGGGGGACAGTGCCTGAGCTCACCCCTGGCACGGAGGTGGCGGGCTTCACCATCGAGGGGACGATCGCCTCCGGCAGCTTCGGCACCGTGTACCGCGCGAGACGGAGCGGGCGACCTTACGCAGTCAAGCTGGTGCGCATCACTCCGCGAGGTGACCGGGAGGCGGCTGCGCTCCGTCTGCTGCGGCACCCCAATGTGGTGACCTTCCACGGATATGGCCTCTGGCCCGAGGAGGAGCCGTGCTTCCTCGTGCTGGCCCTGGAACTCGTCGAGGGCCGCACGCTCGACGTCTGGGCGGCAGAGGAGAATCCCTCCGCGCTCGAGTTGGTGATGCGGGTGTTGCTGCCCCTGGCGCTCACCCTGGCGGACGTGCACGCCTCGGGTGTGGTGCACAGGGACATCAAGGAGGCCAACATCATCGTGCGCGAGTCGGACGGGCAACCGGTGCTGGTGGACTTCGGCGCTGCGGGCCTCAAGGAGGGGGCACTCCGTCTGACGATGCGGCTGCCGCCGGGCACCGCCGAGTACCGCAGCCCCGAGGCGCTGCGCTTCGCGAAGCAGTGGGAGGGCGAGCACTACCCCTTCTCGCCGGGAGATGACCTGTGGGCCATGGGGGTCATCATCTACGGCCTGTTGACGCGCACGCTCCCCTTCGGAGACCGGAACAATCCCGGGTTGAATCGGGCCATCCTCGAGGAGACACCTTCGGCCCCGCATGAACTCAACCCGCGTGTGCCCCAGGTCTTGAGCGACGTGTGCATGGGGTTGCTGGAGAAGAAGCTCGAGGACCGCTACCCGGACGCGAAGGCACTCGCGGCGGACCTTCTGGAGCAGTGCACCGAGGTGGACTACTCCTGGCGCACGCCGATGTTTCCGAGAAGCGGCCAGGAAAAGAGTTCCCCATCCCCCGCTCCGGGAGAGCCCCGACGCCAGCTGCCCTGGCAGTGGTGGGTTGCTGGCGGGCTCGTTCTCACCGCGGCCCTCCTGCTGCTCGTATCCGGGGTCACCCCACGCAAGGCGTCACCCACCTCTTCCGCAACGCCCCAGGGCAACTCCGGCCAGGAAGTCGTGGCCCCGGCCAAGAAGGCGGAAGTTGTGCCCGGCGCGGCACTCCCGCCCGCGCCCGTCGCCGCCGCGACGAACAGCGAGGAGCCCAAGATGAAGAAGACGATCCGTACCCTGGTGGCCGCCGGTTGTGTTGCCGGCTCCCCCGGCTGCGTCAGCGGGCCGCAGTCGCGCCCGCCCCCTCCGGCGGAGTGTCCCCCCGGAGCAGCTGCGACTCACAAGTACTTCGGCATGGTCGGGGGGCACGGGGCAGCGTTCCCGCCCTTCGACAAGATTGGAGTCCACCCGGTGCGCGAGGGGCCCATCACCACCGAGAACATCGGCGACTGGGGGACGCTCCCTGATCGAGCGCTTTTCACCGGACGCGTCTTCTTCGGGAAGGACCGCGTCTATGCACGCTTCACCCAGGTGCGTCTCCTGACTGGCGAGGTGCTGCCGATCTGTCTCGAGATGGTGCGGAATGCGGACCTGGGCCTTCCGAAGGAGCCCGGCAGCAAGGGCGATGTGGCGCTCATCGTGTCCTCCGTGAGCGTCGTTCCGGTCCGCCGCTTCGAGTGATCAGGTCCTCATCTGGAGGCTTCGTACCGTGCTCCTACCATCCCCATCGGTCCTGGTTCTCGTGCTGCTTCAGGGTTCACCGCGGACACCGCCTGGCGCCGGGGCGTGTGAGACCGTGGAACGTGTTGAGCTGGCCGCCCCGGTAGGGGTCCGGGAGATTTGTGTCAGCCCTGGCCTGGCAACGAGCCTGCGCTTCGACGCTCCCGCGATCGTGGAGCTGCAGGACGAGGTTCGCTTCGAGCAGGTTCTCCGTGACCGCCGGCTCCTCACGTTGATGCCGCCGCCAGACATGGCCGCGGGGGAACGGCTGCGGCTGACGGTGCACTTCGAGGGAGAGCCTTCCTCGAGCGGCATCACGTTGATGCTGGTGGGCCACTTGGGGCAGGCGACGCACCAGGTGGAGGTGTCCCGCGACGAGCGCACTCAGGAATCCCTTCGGCGGGAATTGCTCCAGGAGCGTGCCAGGACGGCGCAACTGCGCGAGGCACTTGCGCGAGCAGAGGCCAGGCTCAATCAGTCCAGTGGACTCCGGGGGCTCATCATCAGCGGAGCATTGGGGGTAGAGGCCATCCAGTCCCGCGAATTTCTCCAGAGCCCGCTGGGATACGCGGAAAGCGAGCTCACCGTGAGGCGCGGAGCGAGCTACCGGTCGAACACGACCGTCGCGCTGGATGTTTGGTTGGAGAACGCTGGCACGACGCCGTGGACGGTTGTCGGTGCCGCTCTGTCCGTGAACGGCGTGCCGATGGAAGGGCTCTCCTGGGAGGCCACGACGATTCCGCCAGGCAAGACAGCTCGGGTGGTGGTGGAGGCGCCAGCCCTCCGAGGAGAGCCGCGAGGCAACGTCACGCTGCGCCTGTGGGAGGCGGGGCCTCGCGCCATCAATATCCCAGACATCACCTTCCCATAGCGCCCATGCTCACTTGAACCACTCCGCTGGGATGCCCAGTGCCGCCAGTATCCGCTCTGGTGCGCGTTCCCCCTTGATTTCGCCAACAACCCGAAGCCGCGGAAACTCTTCAGGTGGCTGGGCAAACTCTTCGACGCCCTCACCCCCTCGCCTTATGGTGACGAAAAAATCGTCCAGGCCCGGCGTGGCAATGACCGTATACACGGTCGCATGGGGAAACCGCTCCGACACAGTGATGTCGGCGTACCCTATGTCGCCCGTCCCACTGGCGATAAGGAGTCCTCGCGACGTGTCCTCGAGGCGATACAGCCCCGGGACGAGCGGTTCGCCAGCTTCCTCCTCCAGCACTGGAATTGCCTCTTGTGCACAGACTCCTTCCGCCAAGGCGACCTTTTGCAGAGATTTCCTCGCGGGCGAGTCCGAAGAGTCCTCGGTGCCTGGCAGCGGGCAGCCGAGAGACTTTGCCAGATCTTCTGGGTCTACCTCCTCGACCTCTAGAGCACCGTTTCGCCACGACATGACGGTCCAGGGGTCGTTGGCGCGCTCAATCGAGTACACCAGCTCATCACCTTCGAGCGATAGTTCCTCGGCGAGTTGCATCTCCGCGCCCACGTCGCTGGGGTCCGTTCCTACGATCGCGTGGTAATGGCCACTGCCCAGGATGATCTCGAAGGGCTGCTCTTTCCCGAGTTCTTGAGCCAAATCCGACATCACGATGGAGCGGGCACGGCTCTCCAGCCGTGCGGGCTCACCTGGGGCCAGAACCGCCCAGAGGGGCCACCGAGTCATGGCGCACCACCAGTCAAATCTTCGGGCAGCTTGAGTGCCGCGCGAAATTGTTTCGTCGTCTCGAGTATTTGGGCTTCCTCCACCTCAATGACCCGTGTTCTCCGCGCGTTTCTTTGCAGGAAGTCTGTCAGCTTCTCCCTGGTCGGTCCACTCAACTTGTCAGTAATGACAAGGAACGGGTCGCCTCGCGGAGCCTTCGCCGCATCTGCGAGTTGATCAAGCAGGTGTTGCAGTTGCTTTGCTAGCGCTCTCTGTTGCTTATCAAGCTTGCTGCCGCGCTGTCCGGCTCGCCAAGCATCAAGAGCCATGCGCCACCTGTCTTTGTTCCAGCCCTTTGCTTCCACTCCATGTTGAAGCCGCAAGCCAATCATTGCCGTTATCTCATTGTCGATGACGTGCCCCCCTTCCAATGGCACTTGTCGCCCCGTGAGCCGGAAGCCTGGGAAGAGTTTCTGAGCATTGCGCTCTGTCAGCATCTCCATCGCGATGCCTCGGAGTTGCTCACGCGCCCGCCGTTGCACCGCTAAGTTCCACGGTTCCGCTGCCGCCTTCTGGAACAGTTTCCAGGCCGTCTTCTCGTTCCTGGCCATGAAGTTGAGGTAATTCAGGGTCAGCCCTGTGGAACGCAGCCAGACCAGGTCCACGCGACCTTTGCCTGCTTTCCTCGCCAGTTCAGCCACTGCCTCGGCTTCCACTTCCGGGTGACTGACGAGCCACTCCGCCTCCTTCAGGAATGCAAGTGGATCCTTCAGGCTCGGCGCTCCAGAGTGGTGCAGCAATCCCGGTAGTGTCGCCTTCGCCGCACCGCGTGCGGAGGAGCGCAGCGATTCCACGGCGGCGAGGTAGGCCTGGGCCTTGTCGGCCGGCAGCGCCGCCGCACGCCGTGCCACCGCGCCGTAGGCGAGCGCCATCTCCTGGCTCTCCGCCGCCAGCAGTTTGAGCGCCTCCAGCGTCTTCTCGGCCCCGTCTGCCGCGAGCCCCGCGCCTCGAATGCCGCCGAGGACCCGTGCGGCGGCCATCTCCCCGCGGATGGCGAAGAAGGCCTCGGCGCCGCCAGGAAGGGAAAATCGCAGTCCGTCCGGTGTCGCAACGGCCTTGCCTTCGGCGAGCATCCGCTCCAGCGTCTTCACCAGGGCCTGGACGGACTCCACCGACTCACGCAGGCCGGACGAGGCCCGGGCGCCCGCCGCGCTCAACGCCAGCCTGCTGCGGTTTACCAGCTCGCGTCCGATGCCTGAGGTGGCGAGCTTGTGGATGTCCCGGCCGGCCAGCATCACCATGGCCAGGTCGTGCACTGCGAGGAAGTCCCGTCCCTCGGGCGTCCGCGACAGCTCGTCCCGGTACGTGTCCACCGCCGCCAGGGCCGCCACCAGTGAGATGCGGCCCACGAACAGCCGCACCGCCGCCGTGCGCACCCCCGCCAGCGTGCTGCCTTGCGCGACGGTGGATGCCCTTCCTGTCAGCAGCGGCGCCTTCGTCAGGGCGGACACGGCGCCGTACACCATGTGCAACTCGCTGACGCGGCTCACCGCTGACCAGACGAGCGACGTGTCCGGCGTGGAAGCGAGCAGGGCCAGCTCCATGGCCGTCATCAGGTGCGTGCGAGGCTGCGGCCCATGGACTTCCACCCGTACCCACTCCAGCGGGTGCAGGGCGCGGCTGCGAGGCAGCTCGTCCACTGAGGAGAAGTAGCGCGCCTGGAATTCCTGCTGCACCGGCTGGAAGTACAGGGCCATGCGTTTGGAGGGCCCCACCGCTTCTCCGGGCAGCGCGGGTTCGGCTCCCAGGCGCACGCCCTGCCGTGCCTCCCAGGCCTCCGGCGCCACCAGCACCGTGGACACCCGCCCATGGGGGACGTTGAGCAGGTGGGTCGTTTCGCCCTCACGCCCCAGGTGGAAGGTGGGCAGGGACTCGAGGAGGTCCAGCACGAGGGGAAACGAGGCGAGCGCCTTCTGGGTGAAGGCCTGTCCCAGCAGCACCTTGCCGTCCGGCGCGTTGCTGCCCAGCAGCTTCTCCAGCGCCCCGCTCGAAGTGAGCTTGCGCTCCAGAGGGGGGAATTCCCGGTCGGGCGTGGACAGCAGCACCCGCGTCAGCAGGTGCACCGCGTCCTCCCTCATGTCCGAGGTGAGCGCGGGGCCTGTGAGGAGGGTGTTGAAGACGCCGAGTCGCTCGTCCGGGGTGAGAAGGGAAAGTACGTCATGGTCGAGGGCGAGCAGAGGCTGGGGCTGTTGCGGTGTCGCCGTGGCCAGGGCTGTCTGGAGAAGCTCCCGCCGCAGGGCCGCCAACCTGCCCGTACCGGCCCCCAGCCCCGGCCGCCAGTCCCCCGGGCGGATGAGGAGCGTGCCCGGGTAGTACCAGTAGGCGTTGCCCTCGGAGTTCTCGAGTGGCTCGGGAGCTCCGGGGGTGGTGTTGAATTCGGCGCTGTAGCCCCGCCAGCGCCCGTCCTTCCCGGGGATGATGACGTGCGGTGTACCGCGGGGAGCGTTGCGCACCCGCAGCTCCGCCCGCTCCAGCGACGTCTCCTCGGTGAGCAGTAGCAGGACGCGCACCTGGACGTTGGAGCCGTCGGACGAATAGAAGCGGCCCACCACGCTGCCCGGAGCCAGGACGGGCGAGCCATCCATGACGAGATAGCCCGTCTTGAAGCGCTGGGAGCGCAGGGCAACGGCCTTGCGCAGGGGCTCGGCGGCGTCGCCAAGGAAGAGCCAGTCCTCGTCCCGCCAGGGGCCGAGCGCCTGGAGGTAGCGGTCGAAGTAGCTCTGCCCGGCCTCGTCCGCAATGTCCGAGCGCTGAGCCCAGCGCAGGCCGCGCTCCACCAGCGCGGCGGCCGCGGCCCTGTCCAGGGCGGCCGCCGAGAGCTGGGAGCGGCTCCAGGCGACATCCGCCTCCAGTTGCGCCTCCAGGGCACTGCGCAGGGCGGCGAGCACCTGTGGCACGAGCGCTGGCGGGTGGCGCACGCGCACGCAGACCTGGAGTCCTTCAGCGGCACTGGAGGGAGGTGAACGGGGCACGAGGTCGAAAGCGCCCGCCGCCGCGCCATCCCCGAAGAGACGCGAGGCGATGTCCTCACGCGAGGCGTACCCAGGCACCCAGAGCAGCTCGGGCCGCTCCGGGTCCACCTGCACGGGGAAGGAAGCCTCCTGGGCCGGGAGGACGGTGAGCGCGCCATCCTCCCCGTCCTCGGGCGTGTCCTCCCGCTCCGATTCAACCTGCTCGTCCTCCAGCCACTCGGGTGGAATGTCCTCCATGGGGGGAAGGCGCCAGGTGCGCTCCAAGGGTGCCTTGCGGTCCCAATCCCAGTCATAAGTGAGGGTGAGCAACTCTCCGGCGCCCACTGCCTCCGGGATGTCCACCTCCACCTCCTCCCGGCCCGGCTCGGGGCTCACCAGCCGGGGAAGCGGCGCGGTCGGGTGGCCCATGAGCGGCTCCACCCGCAGCCGCATGCTCTCCCCCCAGAGCAGCCCACCCGCGGCGACAACCTCATCGCCTGCCTTCACCACGAGGGTGCCGGGGTCCATCACCCGGAGGGAGAGCACGCCGCCTTTCCAGTCTTCCAGGCGGGGACTGGGGGCTTTGGCCCGCGCATGTGCGTCGGCCGAGAGCGTCACCCTCACGCGTCTCGACTCCTCGCCGGCCGCGCTCATGCTGGCCACGAGGCAGCTTGCGAGTAGGAGGGTCTGGAGCCCTCCAGCCCAATGTCCCCAGGGCGCCAGCGCCACCAGGAATGTGCTGAGGCTGTCCCCGTCAGGGCGCTTCCGGGCGACGAGTGCGTGGTCCTTCGCCATGCGGGGGCCCCTTGAAACGGCAATCACCCGGGAAGATAGCCTGTGATGCCAACCCTCTGGAATGGAGGTTGGGGCTCCACTATCAGGGGACGCCAACCATCCCCTTTCAGCCGGTCTCGGGTAGCAGCTCCAGCAACTACGAGCCGCGATGACCTCCACGCCGCCGGGAAGGGCCCGCCATGCCTCCGAGACCCCCAGCCCCACCGATGCGCTACGGGGCTCCTGCGATTTGTTCCCCGGTCCCGGCATCCGGTCTCAAGCACCTACGAGCCGGGGAGCGGACTATCGAGGCCCTTTAGCTGTTCCTCGGCTGCCTGACGGAATCGCGGCACGACCTCCACGGCGAGCACGTCACGCATCTGCTGGCGCGCACCTTCGATGTCACCCGAGTCACGGAGGCTCGTCATCTGGAGCATGGCACGCAGGAATCGGCGTTTGGCATTTCGGAAACGAGAGAGAATCATCCCCATCAGTGCCTCGGCGCCTTCCTGACTCTTCAGGGCCTCTTCGGTTTCGGTCTCGGTGATGGCTGCCGTGGGGGCGGTCCGGCGTAGAAGGTCGCGCAAGTCATCGGTGAGTTCCAGCGGGTGACCCTGCTGGACGCGCTGCAAGAGGGCGGCGAGTTGCGGTCGGTCGGGTAAGTCCGGATTGAGCCGCCCAGATGCGCGCACCTCCGCCAGTCCAGCCGACGTCTTGAGGGTTCTTTCGGCCAGCTCCCGGTAGAAGGGGACAACCTCCACGGCGAGCACGTCGCGCATGACTTGTTGTGCCCCGTCGAAGTCCCCTTGCTGCTGAAGCTCGTTCACCCGGCCTCGGGCTTCGTCGAGTCGATTTGATCCTTCCCCAATACGGCGGTGAATCTCTCGAAGCAGCGTCATTGCAGTGGAGTGGCTACGCAACGCATCTTCCGCGTCTTCCTGACTGATGGCCACCTGCTGCGCGGTACGCGAAAGGAGGGCGCGCATCTCGTCGTTGAGTTCCAACGGGGCGCCGTTCTCAAGAACGTCGCGACACAGCACCCATACATCATCCAAGTCCATCTCTTCGGCCATGCGCGCCCCTCCAGCTACGCTCACTTCCCGAGGAACCCGAGCAGGGCCGTGTGCCACTTCTCTGGGGCCTCGAAGTGGGGAATGTGCCCCACACCGGGAAGCTCCACGAGAGACGCACGGGGAAACGCCTTGGCGGCGCGCTTGCCGAGCTCGGGGTACTGGCCGAGCTTGGAGAGATTCTCGGGAGCCACGCGCGCGCGGCCGACGACGGTGCGGTCCTCCTGTCCGATGACGAGGAGCACGGGGGCCTGCACGAGGGGGAACTCATGCACCACGGGCTGCTGGAAGATCATCTGCTCGGTGGCGGCGGAGACCCAGGCGAGGCGCGGGTACTCTCCGCTCAGCGTCTGGCGGAACATCACCTGGACGTACTCGTCATACTCGGGGCGCCAGGTGACGTAGTAGGTCTTCTGGTAGTTGCGGATGGACTCCTCGGTGGTGCCGAGCTGGCCGCGGTAGAGTTCCTCCGTGGAGCGCCAGGGGACGGCGAAGCGGTAGTCCTCGAGGCCGATGGGGTTCTCCAGCACGAGGTGGGTGGTGGCCTCGGGGAACAGGCGGGCGAAGCGCGTGGCGAGCATGCCGCCCATGGAGTGACCCACCACCGCTGCCTTCTGGATGCCGAGCTGCTCCAGCAGCCGCTTCGTGTTGCTGGCGAGCAGGTGGAAGCTGTAGTCGATCGCGGGCTTGGAGGACTTGCCGAAGCCGATCTGGTCCGGGACGACGACGCGGTAGCCCGCCTGGCTGAGGGCGCGGAGGGTGTCGCGCCAGTAGGCGCCGAAGAAGTTCTTCCCATGCAGCAGCACGACGGTGCGGCCGTTGGCCTTCCCCGAGGGAGGCACGTCCATGTAGGCCATGCGGACGTCCTGGCCCTGAATCGTGAGCGGGAGGTACTGGACGGGGGCAGGGTAGGGGTAGCCCTCCATGGCGATGCCGAGGGCCTCGGGGGCCTTCTGTGCCTGGGGCTGGGCGGAGACGGGTGCGGAGAGCAGCAGGGCGAGTGCGAGCAGGAGACGCTGAGCGGGCATGAGTCCTCCGGGATGGGAACGAGAGGACCTCATTAACCGGTCAGCGGGGATTGCGCGCCGGAAACCGTGACATCGGGCGCCGCCGGTTCGAGGATTCGACACGATGAACCTCACCGAACGCCTGCAGTCGTATATGCGCCGCAGTGCCGCGGGGCGCTACGAGTCCATTCCGGTTCCGCCCTTCACGGTGTTCATCCACCCGCACGACCCGCTCATCTACTTCAACTACGCCATCCCGGACGGGCCCATCACGGGGGACGTGCGCGAGCCCTTGCGGCGGCTCCGGGAGGAGTTCCAGAAGAGGAGCCGGGTGCCCCGCTTCGAGTACATCTCCGAGCTGGCGCCCTCCCTGGCGGACACGCTGCTCGCCGAGGGCTTCCAGTTGGAGGCCGAGGCGCGGTTGATGGTCTGCACGCGCGAGCACTTCACGCCCGTGGCGGCACCGGAGGGGCTCTCGTTCTCGGTGCTCTCGTCCGGGTCTTCCCGCGAGGAGGCGCGCACGTACTGCACCACCTCGCGGCATGCCTTCGCGCCGGGCGAGCCCTACGAGGCCTCCGAGGAGGATGTCTCCAAGACGCTGGAGGAGCTCCGGGAGGGCAGGGCGGTGGTGGGGTATGTGGAGGGGCAACCCGCCGTGGTCGGCACGTTCACCCCACCGTGGGAAGGCATTGCCGAGCTCGGCGGTGTGGCCACGCTCGAGCGCTTCCGCAAGCGGGGACTCGGTACCGCGGTGACGTCCCGGGTGGCGCAGGAGGCCTTCGCGCGGGGCGTGGAGGTGCTGTTCCTGAGCACCATCACCGAGGAGGCCGGACGCATCTACGAGCGGGTGGGGTTCCGGTTCCTGACGCGGATGCTCTTCATGAGTGTCCCGGGTTGAGACGCCCGGTCCCTCCTCCACCGGGCGGGCGGGGAAGGGCCAGGCCGATTTGTTCTCAGTCGCGCACGGGCGCGGTAGCTTGCGCGCGAGATGCAGACCCACCTCGCTCGTGTGCTCGTGTGCCTCGCCGTCCTGTCCACCGGAGTGGTACGGGCGGACCCAGCGCCGGACGGAAAGCTGGAAGCCCCTCCGGCCCGGACGGTGCTGCTGCTCGGAGACAGCCTCATCGTCACCAGCTTCGGCGAGTACCTCGAGACGTTGCTGAACGAGCACCCGGGCACCCGCGCCATGCGGCGGGCGAAGTCCTCCACCGGGCTCGCCCGCCCGGACTTCTTCGACTGGATGGCGGTGGGGCGCGAGGAGGTCGAGCGCCACCGGCCGGATGTCGTCGTCGTCATCATGGGCGGCAATGACGGGCAGGGGCTCACGGACGAGAAGGGCAAGGCGAAGGTCCAGTGGGGCGCCACGGGCTGGGAGGACGCGTACCGTCAGCGCGTCGTGGACTTCCTGGGCGTCCTCCATGCGCCCGGCCGGAAGATCCTCTGGGTCGAGCTGCCGTACACCGGGCTGCCGAAGTTCGAGCGCAAGCTGGGCATCATCCGGCGCATCCTGCGCGAGGCCGTGTCGGCCCATGAGACCTCGAAGTACCTCGAGACGAAGCCGTTCTTCACCGACGCGAAGGGGGACCTCCTGAAAGAGGCCCGGGTCCAGGGCTTCCGCAAGCCGATGCGGCTGAAGATGGAGGATGGGGTCCACTTCACGTTGGCGGGCGGCCGGTACTTCGCCACCAGGGTCCATCCCGCGGTCATCGGACTGTTCGGGCCCGGGGGCGAAGAGCCGAAACCCGGTACCCCGAAGCCGGCGGCCGTGGCCGAGGCCCCGGTTGTCTCCGCGGCCTCGCCGCCCTCCGAGACTCCTTCGGCTGCCCCGCCGGTGGAGGCGGAGACCCGTGCACGGGAGCCGGCGATCTGCCGCGAGTTCGACGCCGTATCGGAAGCGCCGATGACGTCGATGCCCATGGCCCTTTGCTATCCGTGAGGAACGGGAATGGAAACACTCCGTTGACGCGCCTGGTTGCGTGTCTGCTGGCGATGGCGACATGCTCGTGCGGAGCCATCTCCATGACCTCCGCCTCCGCACGTGTCCCAGCCACCGCGCCGTCCCCCGCCGTTGCCTCCGAGCGGGTGCCCGTGCTCCTGGTGCACGGCATCGACGACGACGCGAGGACCCTGGCGCCGCTCGCGGACGCGCTGGCCCGAGCCGGTTTCCAGGACGTGCAGATCATCGAGATGAAGCCCAACAACGGGGACGCTCCCATCTCCGTCATGGCCGATCAGGTGGCCGGGGCGGCCGAGAGCCTGCGCGCGCGGACGGGCCATGCGCGGATTGACGTGGTGGCCTTCAGCATGGGGGCGCTCGTCAGCCGCTACTACCTGCAGCGGCTGGAGGGGCGGAATCACGTGCGCCGCTTCGTGTCCATCTCCGGTCCCCACGCGGGAACGCTCATGGGCTGGCTGCGAGCCAACCCCGGCGCACGCGACATGCGGCCGGACAGCGAGTTGCTGCGGGGGCTCGCCGCGGATGAGGCCCCATTCGGGGACGTCCAGGTCTTCACCCTCTGGACGCCGCTGGATCTGATGATCATCCCGGCCCGTTCCTCCCAATTGGCCGGGGCGCGGGAGCGGACCTTCCCCATCGTCCTCCACCCGCTGATGCTGCGCGACGGGCGGGTCCTCCGCTCGGTGGTGGAGGCCCTCACGGTGGAGCGTCCGGAGGACTTCCAGCCCCTGCCGGTCGTGTTGCCGCCCGGCGGTCCCTGAGCCCTGCGCCCGGGTGGTGTCTCAGACCTGGGTGCGCCCGGAGTCGCCAGGCGTGGGGGCGGGGGCGGGGGCCGGCTTCTTCGGAATCGTCGAGCGGCGCGGGCCCTTGATGGCGTAGTTCAGCAGCATGGCCCCCGGCAGGAGCATGCCCAGACCCTGGTTGAGGTTGGCGGGGGGATGGACCACGGCCCCGAGGGCCATCGCGGCGAAGAGCAGACCACAGACGACGCGGATGAGGATGGAGCTCACGGGGGTTCCTTGGAACGGGGCAACCCATGATAACCAGGGGTTCTCCGCGTGCACGTCCCCCCATGAAAAAGTCCTCCTCGGCACTGCTGGCGATCCTGCTCGGACTGGCCTCGGCGCTGTTCTTCACCATGACCTACGTGCTCAACCGCAACATGGCGGCGGAGGGTGGGTTCTGGGCCTGGAGCGCGTCGCTGCGCTACTTCATCATGTTGCCGCTGATGTCGGTGTTGGTGGCGGCGCATGGGGGCCTGCGGCCGTTGGGGGCCGAGCTGAGGAGGCACCCGGGCGAGTGGTTGCTCTGGAGCAGCGTGGGCTTCGGCGTCTTCTACGCGTTCCTCACCGTGTCGGCGGACTACGGGCCCTCGTGGCTGATCGCCGGCTCCTTCCAGCTCACGGTGCTCGCCGGTCCGCTGCTGTCGCCGTTCATCTACACCGACGCGCGCCGGCGCATCCCCCTCAAGGCCGTGGGCATGGGCTCGTTGATCGTCCTGGGCGTGCTCGTCATGCAGTTGGGGCACTTCCAGCTCGCCATGCCCGCGAGCGCCTGGCTGGCGCTGCTCTTCGTGTTGATCGCCGCCGTCGCGTACCCGCTGGGCAACCGCCGGGTGATGCTGCACCTGGAGCGTGAGGGCGTCTCCCTGGATGCCAGCCAGCGGGTGCTGGGGATGACGTTGGGAAGCCTGCCCTTCTGGCTGGGCGTGGCGGCCTACGGCTATGCGAAGGTGGGGTGGCCCCCGGCGGGGCAGGTGCTGCAGTCGGCGGGGATCGCGCTCTCCTCGGGGGTGATCGCCACCACCCTGTTCTTCCGAGCCGCCCAGATGACGGCGAACAACCCGGTGGGACTGTCCGCCGTGGAGGCCACGCAGGCCACCGAGCTGCTCTTCGCGCTGCTGTTGGGCGTGCTCTTCCTGGGTGAGTCGTGGCCTTCCGCGTTCAGCTTCGTGGGCGCCGGGCTCATCGTGGTGGGCATGGTGCTCTACAGCCGCGTCAGCGTGGCCGCCGAGCTGGAGCCCGCCGCGGTACAGACGTGAGGCGGCCGATTCATCAGGCGGACTGGGGGGCGTTCGTGATGGGCAGCCTCACGGAGAACGTCGAGCCCTTTCCCGGCTCGCTCTCGACGTCCATCGAGCCGCCGTGTGCCGCCAGGATCTTCCGCGCCACCGCCAGCCCGAGCCCCACGCCTGGGATGGTTTCGCGCGTGGAGGCACTCCGGCGGAAGGGCTCGAAGATGCTCTCCTTCTCGGCGGGCGCGATGCCCACTCCCGAGTCCGTCACCGTGATGCGGTAGCCGCCGTCCGCTGGCATGAGGTGGATGCGCACCGGTCCCCCCTCGGGTGAGTACTTGATGGCGTTGCTCAGCAGGTTGTTGAGCACCTGGGAGATCCGTGTCGCGTCACAACGAACGGGGGTGGGGTGCTCGGGGACCTGGAGCTCCAGGACATGCCGGTCGGAGATGGGCCGGTGGAGCTCCACCGCCTCCCGCACGAGCTCGGCGAGGTCATGCTCTGCCAGGTGGAGATCCAGCTGTCCGGCCTCGATGCGGGTCGTATCGAGCAGGTCGTTCACCATGCGCCCCAGCCGCTCCACCTGCCGCTCGACCATGGCGAGCCGCTGCAGGGCCCGCTCGGGTGGAATCTCCCCTGAACCGGCTCCGCTCGCGGCCAGCTTCAAGGCCGTGATGGGGTTGCGCAGATCATGGGCCACCCCCGCGAGGAAGCTCACCTGCGCCTCCCGCTGCCGCTCCAGCCGGGACACCATGTCGTTGAAGGCACGGGCGATGTTCCGCAGCTCCTGGGCTCCGAGCTCGGGTGCCGGTGTCCAGGCGGACCCGAGCTGCAAGCCCACCAGGGCCCGCTGGAGGAGCTCCACCGGGCGGTAGACGAGGCGCCGCTCGGCCCAGAGCACCACGCCGACGCCCGTCAACAGCATCAGGAGGGCGAGAAGCCCGATGATGTCGGCACGCTGGTCCCAGCGCTGGGCTTCCTCCATCAGGTTGCGAGCATCGGTGACATTGACGCTCACGAGGTGCTCGGTCAGCTCCAGGATCGTCTCGAGCGCTGGGTCGGACGTTCCGACCAGGAGTCCGGAGGCTGAGTCGCTCCGGGCTCGTGTGAAATACGCCTCGACTTCCCGCGCCACTTCCGCGAGGAGCTCTGCCTCGGACGCTCCTCCCACATGGCCCCGGGCCTGCTCCAACCAGTAGTGGGCCTGGGTCTCGGCTTCCCGCATCGCGTGCGCATGCTCCACTGCCTCCGTCACCTCCAGGAGGCGCCGCTCCCGGCTGTGCTGCAGCAGCGCGATCTCCAACTCCTCCGCGGCCCGGACGCTTTCGCCGGCCTGCCACAGGTGCACACTGTCGCGCCCCATCCAGGTGGTGACGGCGACGAGCGCACCCGCCGTGATGAGCGTCACCAGTCCCAGCAGTGCGGCGCTCGCGGTGCGTTGTCCTCTCAGGCTCGGCGTCATCTCACCCTCTCCTGGCAATTCCTTTACCCGAGGACGCCTCCCTTGTGTGACCGGTCTCCAGGCAGCCCCCCACGCCGGCATCGTGCGGAGCTACCTCGTGCGCCTGGGCGTCGAGCCGCAGCGCATCGCCGTGGTGTCCTACGGTGAGGAGCGTCCGGCGAACGAGGGCTCCGTGGAGAAGAACCGCCGTGCCGAGCTCTCCTTCGCCCAGTGATTACGCGGGGGGCCGCTGGTGCGGCAGCCGGACGCGGAAGGTCGAGCCGGCGCCTTCCTGACTCACCACTTCGATGTTTCCGCCATGGGCCCGCACGATGCGGCGGGAAACGGAGAGCCCCAGTCCGATGCCGGGAATCTCCGCGCTCGTGCCCTTGCTCCGTCTGAAGGGCTCGAAGATGCGCTCGTGCTCGTCCGGAGGGATGCCCACGCCCTCGTCGGAGACGGAGAGCAGGATTTCTTCCTGGGAGTGTTCGAGCCGCACCCACACGCGGCCTCCCCGGGGCGAGTATTTGATGGCATTGCTCAGGAGGTTGGTGAGCACCTGGGTGAGGCGCGTCGGATCCCCGCGCACCGGAACGGGCCCGTCGGGCACGGTGATCTCGAGCTGATGCTGTTGGCTCGAGGGCCGGTGGAGCTCGACCACATCCGTCACGAGGATGCGCAGATCGGTGTCCTCCAGGCGGAGCTCGAGATTGCCCGCCTCGATCCGGGTCTGCTCCAGGAGGTCCCCCACCATGCGATCGAGCCGATCGAGCTGCGCGGAGATCCGCACCAGTGACTCCCGGATCTTCTCGGGGGGAGGCGGCGCTGGTGCGCGGAGGAGGACCTGGGCCGACAGCTTGAGGGTATTGAGCGGGGTGCGCAGATCATGGGCGACTCCCGCCAGGAATTGGAGGTGCCGCGCGTCCTGACTGACCAGGGTGTCCGCCATGTCGTTGAACTCGGCGGCCACCTCGCGGAGCTCCAGGGGGCCCACCTGCGCCACCCTCGACTCCCGCTGTCCGGACTTGAAGGCGGCCAGCGCCTGGCGGATCGACAGGAGTGGCAGATAGAGGCGTGAGCGGGTGACGGCGAGCACCAGAGCGGCCCCCATCACGATGCCTGTCGCGAGGAGTCCTCCCATGAGTCTCGCCGCGTTGCTCACCCGTGTGGCCTCATCGCGGACGGCGCGAGCCCTCTCGATGCTCGAGGCGGACACGGCTTCGGTTGCCTCGAAAGCCCCCCTCAGCTTGGACAACCGCTCCCGGGCTGGAGCGCGAAGGTACATCTCGACCTGGCTGCGGGCATTCGCGATCAACGCCCGTTCCTGGGCGGTGTCTGTGTATTGCTCGACCCGCGGCAGCAGCTCCGATACCCGGCGGCGCGCCTCGTCCACGCTGACCTGGGGCCCGACGTCCGAGGCATCGATGCTCGCGAACTCCTGGACCACCTGGAGCATGAAGAGCGACTGGGCCAACTGCTCGGCGGTGTGCACCCTTTCAATGGAGTCGCTCAAGCTCGTGGTCCGCGACTGGAACTGGGTGCTCATCCAGAACAAGCTCGCCGCGGACCCAAGGCTCAGCAGTCCCAGTAGACCCGCGCCGACGAGGAAGAGGCTCCGTAGCCGCATGATGACGACCCCCAGGTGGGAACCGTCACCATACCGATACCGCCGGGCATGGGTTCATCCCCGGCCGCCGAGTGACGACTTCTGGAGCATGGGCGCCTCGTCGCGAGCTACTTCGCGCGTTCGCCCTTCAACTCCACCGTCTCGTCCACGACGCCGCCCACCTTGAGGACCTCGTATTGAGGGCGGTCATCCGGGAACGGCGGCTTCTCCCCGTAGCGGCCCTCGAGCCAGAGTGCGCAGCGGGCCGCATCGCGCCCGCACTTCTGCGCGATCCGCTCGCTCAGCGGCACCCCGAGCGCCAGGTCCGTCACGTGGAGCTCGACGTCTCCCACGCGGGAGCGCTTGAAGCGATGGCCGGGCTCCCCGAGCTCGATCACCACGGGCAGGCGAAGACGCTTCCCGCGGTTCGCTTCGAGCCAGGCCGTCAGGGCCTTCGTGTCCGTGACCGCCGGCCCCGGTTCGAATTCGTGGACCGGTTCTGGATCGCCTTTACGCATGGGGCGCTCTTTCATCTCCTGACCTCCACCGGGGGTCGCGCAGCTGCAGAGCAACATGACCAACGCGGCACATCGGATCATCGACTGCCTCCGCCTCGGAGCCAGACTCATTCTGGGAAGAGCACCAGGTGCTTGAGACGTCCGTTGGGGAGGAACTCCGTATCCACGTGCACTCCACCCACGCGGAACGTCAGCGCGAGCGCCTCCCGATCGCGCTCGGTCTCCATGGGTGTTCCCAGGGCCTCGCGGAACGTCCGCTCCTGGAGGTTGGACGCGCGCTCCGTGCCATGCCCGAGGCGCACGAGCCCGGAGAAGGGTTGGAACCGGTCCACGAAGCGCTGGAGCAGGGATGTCTCCGGCTGGGCAACGACGATGGCCATGGAGATGATGCGATCGTTCTTCACCTCGAAAGACAGGCCACGCTCCGGATAGAGCCACCACCCCCGCTGACGCATCAGCCAGTAGGAGACGGGGGGCCCCAGGTTCTCCGCCAGGAGGCGGGCGGGCGCCCCCAGGGCGATGGTCCCCAGTCGCGCCGAGCCCACGTCCAGCGTGAGCGACGCTGGCTGCATGGGGCGCGGCCAGCCGCGGAACATCCAGGATTCCAGAAGGCCCATGGCTGGAGGTGTCAGGCGCCAGAACCAGGCGCGGTGAGCTTCACCTTCGACATGACGTGATCGAGGGCCGCCAGCTGCATCATCACGTTGGCGAGCCGCTCCTGCGCCGCCGCATCGCTCTGCAGCACCCGCTTCAGCTCCTCACGGGGGATCTTCGCCGGCCCCGTCAGCAGCTCCGCGATCGAATCCAGCGCCTCGCGCTGGGGTTGAATCTGATCGCGCCGGGCGATGGCGGCCAGCACGAGGGCGATTCCCAGGCGCCGCGCGGCATCGGCCCGGGTGAGCGGATCCTGGAGCCAGGCGTCCAGCGCCTGCTGGAGCTCGTCGGGCTCGAAGGCCTTGCGCTGGAGGATCGGCCGCTCGGCCTCGACCCAGCGGCGGCGGATCTCCTCATCCACCAGCGCCGTGGGCACCTCCACCCTGGCGCGCTCGACCAGCACGTCGAGCACCTGCTCGCGGGCCTCGCGCTCGGCTTCATCCAGGCGCTCGTTGGCGAGCTCCTCGCCCAGGTGACGCATGACTTCCGGGAGGGTGGCGCCACGCCCGAGCGACGCGATGAACTCCGGAGACCCGGGGTCCGGCAGCGTCAGCTCGCGCGCCTGCTTCACATCCACGAGGAAGCGCGCCGGAACGCCGCGCAGCGCCTCGACCGGATGGTCCGGGGGGAGGGTGAGCGCGATGTCCACGGAGAGCCCTACCTGACGGCCCACCAGCGCCTCGTAGAAGCCGGGCAACAGGGGATCCGGATTCACCAGGGCCCACCCATTCTCCCGGACGGAGAAGGGGATGATGCGCCCCTGGGCATAGCCGATGGTGTCGAGCAGAACCTCGTCACCATCGGCCACGGTTTCTTCCCCGGTGCGGTCACGCCGCCGCGCATGCTCGCGCACCAGCTCCGCCAGACGCTCGAGGAGATCGTCCTGGGTGATGGGCCGGGGGGACAACTCCGCGGTGAGTCCCTCAAGGGAGGGGGCCTGCACCTCCGGTAGCTTCACGGGCGCGTTGTCCAGCGCCAGCGCCGCGGGGATCTTGTTCAGGAGCCCCTTGATTTCGTCCATGGTGCCTCGCTCTGGACCTTCGATAACACACCTGCGGCGGGGGCCGAAGGTCCAGAGTGCCGGGGCGGCTAGAAGAACGAGCCGACGAGGCTGGAGACCGTCGAGACGGCCGCGCCCACCTGGCTGACCACGGGGATGTTCGTCGCGGCGGCGATGGAGCCCAGCGCGGTGATGCCGCCGGTGGCGAGCTTGCCCCAGTTCGGCTCGCCGCTGCGGAAGGCGTTGGCCACCTCCGCCCCGAAGGCGGCGGTGTCCGCCGCGGCGATCGCCACGTTGAGGCCCGGCACGAACCGGGACGCGGCCCTGCCGGCGGTGGCGGCCAGGACGTGAGGAGCGGCCCCACGCGCGGCGGTGGCGCCCGCCCGGGCCGCGGCCTCCAGGCCCTCGGTGGCCACGCGGGCAGCCGCGCCGCGCGCTACCTGACGCGAGGCGCCATCGAGCACCTGCTGCGCGGCCTCGCCAGCCACGCGGTTGACCACCGAGCGGGCGGCATCCGGCGCCCTCTGGAGCATGGTCTGGGCGGCCGCGTCGCGGATGCCCCGGAAGTTGCGGATCAGGTTGCCCGTCTCGATGGCGCCCTTGGCCACGTTGGCGGCCGTCGAGAGGAAGCTCGCCCCGGAGCCCGCCGCCTTGATGCCGTTCTCCGCCGTGGCGTTCTGGACGAAGTTGCGGGCGTCCCGGAAGGCCGTGTAGGTGGCACCCGGAAGCTGCGCGACGCTGGCGGCCGTGCCCAGCACGCTCGCGGCGCGGCTCCCGCGCGTGTTCATCGGCTCCACCGTCGAGCGGGGCTGGCTGCCGAGGTTGAAGGGGCCGAACGTCCGCTGCCCGTTGGTGGTCTTCGTCGCGCGCCCGAGGACCGTGTCCGTGACGCTCTTCACGGCGTTGGCGGCCCTGCCGATCAGGTTGATGGGCTGGTCGAACCGATCCTGCTGCTGCGCCTGCGCGTTGCCCGCGGCGGGCTTCGCCGTGGGGGGGGTCACCGTGGGGGTGGCCGGCCTGGCGGTCGTGGGCTGGGGCTGCTGGGGAACTGGCCGCGGATCACCGATGCGGGGGGCCATGGAGAACTCCAGGGAAATCGAAGAGGAAAACCGTCACCCCAGATTATCGCGAGCCCGTGGAGAATGTTGCTGCTCCGCGAGCACTCCTGGTTCGCAGTGGCTGTGGGATGGATGCCTACCCGAAGGGGTTCAGTCGCCCCGCTTCTTCTTGCCCCGAGCCACCTCGGTGGCCAGGGCATCCAGCCGCGGCGTCCAGAACGCACGGAAGCGGTTCAGCCAGGCGTCCACCTCCGCCAGGGGCGCGGCGTCCATGGCGTAGAGCCGCCGGGACCCGTCTACCCGCACCGTGGCGAAGCCGCTCTCGCGCAGGACCTTCAGGTGCTGCGAGACCGCAGACTGGGTGATGCCGAACTCGCGCTGGACCACGGCCACGATCTCGCCCGAGGCGTGCTCGCCTTCCGCCAGCAGCTCGAGGATGCGACGGCGAACCGGATCGCCGAGGACGTCGAAGGCATGCATCAGCCACTCGTATAGGCCGCCGCCGTGCGCTCGGCCATCCCGCGGGCCACCTCTGGAGCTTCGCCGGCCGCGATGTGGGCCGCCCCCCAGGCCTCGGCGCTCGCGCGCATGAAGGCCTTGGACTCGTCAGAGGCCATCCAGGCGGCGTTGGCTTCCGGGGGAACGGATTCGCCGTTCTCGACGTGGAGGCCCAGGCCCAGGAATCCCAGCTCCCAGCCCACGCCCGCGGCGCCGGGCCCGAACCGGGTCCAGTGCTCGTCGGCGTTGGAGGCGTGCACGATGTGCTCGAGCGTCAGCCGCGTGTCCTTGCCCTCCGGTGCCAGGCGGACGGTCACCCAGCTCATGCCGCCGCCGAACTCCCAGGTGATGTCGAAGGCGGTGGGCCGCTCACAGCGGGTAATGGTCCCGCTGGCGTTGTCCTTGAGCTGATACCGGCCGCCCAGGCGCAGCTCTCCCTCGATGGGCGAGAACCAGCGCGGGATGCGCTCGATGTTGGTGAGGGCATCCCACAGGTCCTCGGCATCGGTGGGGTAGAGGCGGCTGGCGACCACCACGCGAGCTGGCTTGCCTTCGTGCTCACGCTCGACGAACTCGCGCACCTCGGCGCCAATGGCGTTGTGCAGCATGTGCGGACCTCCTGTCTCCAGAAACATTACAGCCCGCACTTATATTAGGACAGACTTAAATAGCCGCTGGGTACGGCGGCCATGACGGCCGGGCGGGGGGCTGGCGAGCATCTTGGGAGGCTGAGCGCCAGGGTTGGTCCCCTTTTGGTCCCCTTGGAGCCCTTGCCGGGCGAGAGTGGCAAGGGCTCCAGCCCCCTGGGCTGCCGCCACTCATGGGATTCCGTAGAGTCGGACGCTCAAGGCGGGAACCGACACCCGAGGTGCTACGTGATGCGCTGTTCACTGGTACTGCTCTGCGTGGCCCTGATGGGGTGTAGCGGCGCTGCTCCAGGCGTCCGTCATGCTCCGGATGCGCAGAGGCTCTGTGTCTATGTCCCGTCCCGTGACGAGGCGGCTGGAGCCTGGAAGGAGGAGGTATCCTCAGCTCGCGCGGGTGTTCACGTGGTGCTTGTCGCGTCGGCGGGATCTGCGCCCGTGGCTCCCCCTGCCCCAAGTTCGGCCCCTGTCCTGAAAGGGCTGTCAGGTGAGGGCCTGGGGAACGGCATTCCCCGGGGCGTGCTCAGGTTGGTGCTTGAAGGAGGCGTGGGCGCGGAGGTCGGGGCCGGCGGTGCTGCAGGGGATGCGGTGGTAGTGGGGGGAGCGTTTGTCGCGGCCGTGGGCAGTGGGTTGCTGGTCTGCTTGACGGCTCGTGCGGTCCTGGATGGGGAGAAGACTCCCATCGAGATCGCGGACGAGTATTACGGCACACACTTTGGAGACGTGAAGGGGTGGGTTCAAGGTCAATACCGGGATGTGGCACCTCCGCCTGGCGCAGTACCCAGGTCGAAATCCGACGAGAGCACCGGCAAGAGGCTGGGGCGCATCTATGTCACCTACACGAAGCTCAATCAGATGACCCACCGCTACTATGCCGGGCGAACCAGCATGGTCGTCGATCTTGATGCGCCTCTCCGAGTTCAAGCTGCATTGGCGGTTCTTCTTCGAGATGGGAATCACCACTTGGACGAGAATGCTGAACCAACGGGCGCCGTGTTCGACCTGGCGCAGACTGATCGATTCGATGTTGGCACCGCCGTTGACTACAGTCAGAGGTATGGCGATGCCGCTTATTGGCGGATTCGCGGGAGAGAACAGCAGTTGATTGATTTCCTCGGTGGAGCCCGCTCTGACACTGGAGAGCCTTATCGCACCGAGAATGTCGTACGTGGCGTGGCGAAAGAAAATCCACAAGGCAGAGGGTTCCACTCCGCCGCGACAGAGTTGTGGGGCCAACTTCACCCCTACACGGGATACTAGGGATGCCGCGAATCTACAAACCGGGCTCGTTCTTGAGAATCCCCCTTGCCGACGGTTCTTTCGGTTACGGCAGAGTGCTCAAACTGCCACATGATGCCTATTACGATTACAGGACCGATACTCCAGATTCAGATCTGGATCGGATTGCCTTGAAGCCTATCCTTTTCAAGATCATGGTCCGTCATATGGAGGAGCGGGCGTGGGAGTTCATCGGGTGGAGAGAGTTGGAGGAGCAGTTCTCTCAACCGATTGTCCAGTTCATGCAGGACATTGGGAATTTCCGCGACTGCACCATCTTCGACACCGGTGGCAATGAGAGAAGCGCGGAGCCCCAGGAGTGTATCGGACTTGAGCGCTCGGCTGCCTGGGAAGAGGTGGGAGTCGAGCAACGCCTGCTCGACTTCTTCATGGGTCAGCCTAATGCCGCGGTGGAGCGTTTGAAGGTGCGCCTGAAATAGGCACGCTCATAGGAGCGAATTGAATGCTGTGCTTCGTGAACTTCAGTCCAACAGCGTGGTTTGCGATGTTGTCGTGCGGAGCATTGTGTCCGATCCGAATGACGTCGTATCTTTTCTCGGCGAACATCCAGAGCATCTTCTGCTCTTTCAGGCTGCCGATCCGCAAACTGTTCGGAGAGTCTGGTATGAGTGGATGGGAAAATACCCAGTGCGGAGGCTGTCGCTATTCTGCGCACTTCTGCGTAACGGGTTGGTTCCGGTGAATGAATTGGCGGACGCTGTTATTCGTCTAGTGAGGAATTTGGGTGGGGAGGTTCCGAAGGAAAGCCAACTTGAGGTTCTGAATACGGCCGGATTTGTATCAGCGTTTAAGCGGTATGCGTTCGAGGAGGGCAATATTCACTCTTTGGGGTGGGCAAACAGCAATAGTGATTCTGTTGTTTGGTTCATTGAGACTCAGCCTATAGACGTGACTATTGTGAGGGCGGTGCAGGCCAATTTCTCGCACGACAACCATCCCTATACACTTCGGGATGCTTTGAATTCTTTCTTCTTGAAGAATACTGGTAAGAGGGATGAGTTTCGTTCGGTAGTACAGGATAACGGAGTCAGCCTGCCGACCAAGATTCCTTCTCTTCTCTAGTAACTATCCAGTCTGGAACAGCAGATAGTGCGCGGGACTGATGGAGCGGGCCATGGTTCAAATCTAATGGCCTTTGTTCGTAACTGCTCGCCCAGCCCTTCGCGACGGAGCGCCACTGCGCGTCCGGAGCGACGAGTCACCTGCGCTCATACTCCGGACGCGTGTATCTGGCGGTGGGCGCATACCTTCCGCCCGTGAGCACACCGTGTTGGACGCGGTCACCCTCCGTGCGCAGGGAACGAGGCGAGGCCCAGCACCGTCTCGTTGAACCACTCGCCGGGTGGCGTGTGGGTGAGGGGGCCATCACTCTTGCCACCGAACTGAATCGTCCCGTCAGGGCGGAACGCCAGGTGGGTGACTTCGACGTTCCGGGGCCCCGTCAGCGTCAAGATGCCGAGCCGCTCCCCGTTCTCATCCGTCTTCAGAAGCAGGCCCTTGCCGGGCTCGATCCAACTGTTCGTGTCCGCCTGGACGAAGTCCGTGGTGCCCGCGAAGTAGCAATGGCCCCGTGCATCGACGCGGAAGTCGTTGAGCCAATCCTCCCGCGAGATGTCGAGCGTCCGGTGGAGCGAGAGCACACCGTCCTCCATGCGTCCGCGCATCAGCACAAAATCCCACTCGGTGGTGTCATTGGGGCGGTCGGACTTCAGGATGTTCTCCATCGCGCCCAGGACCACCTCCCCTTGGTGGACGGCGAGGCCCGCGAGCTCCACCTCGTCCCCCTCCCGCCCGAAGGTCCGCGCGAGCTGGAACTGCCCGTCCTGCCCGAAGCGCTGAACGACGATGTCATGACGGCCCCCGCTCCAGGGCAGCTCGCGCCCGAAGTGGAGACGGTAGGCCCGCGCCTGGCTCGAGATCATGCTCCAGGCCACGAGGATGTTCCCCTGCTCGTCCCGTGCGAGCTGCTCCTGATCCGCGTTGAGGAGCTCATTCCAATAGTTGGCGGGCATGACCTGGGCGCTCCAGCGCGTCTGGAGTTCGGCATCCAGCCGGTACAGCTTCACCCCATGGGTCATCGCCATGAAGACGGCCTCCTCACCGAGTACGACCGCGCGCAGGCGTGCGTACTTTGGAATGGGCCATACATCCCGCGGGTCCGTGCCGGTCGAGGTGGAGAGGATCTGCTCCTGGTCGAGGTCGTAGTAGATCCGCTCCTCCGCGCGGCCCTCGTCTTCGAAGAGGCGCTCCCGCATGACGGCCCCTTCGGGAGAGAGACGGCGCAGCCGGAGGCGGACGGTGCGCGCATCGGCGGCCTTCACGAACTCGAAGAGTGTCACCTCACCGCTGGGGTGCAGCGCGAATCTCCAGGGGAGCACTCCCTCCTCGTGTGCCAGGGAGAGTGCTCTCCGGCCATCCGCCCCGTACACCTCGAGCGTCGTGACGGCGTCTTTGTCGGAGGCACCGTTCGCCTTCTCGCCGCGGATCAGCCAGATGCGGCCCTCCGGGTCCGTCTCCAGTTGCAGGACGTTTCCACTGAAGGCCTCTCCGGTGCGCCGGACCTGGACCGCCCCGGGCCAGCCCTCCCGTTGCGTCAGCGTCACCTCATCCGGCGCCTGTCTCAGCCCGCGTTCCATCTCCATTTCGGGAGTCGTGCAACCCACCAGAACGCCGAAAAGCACTGCCCCCCAGCTGTGCATCCGATGCATCACGGTCTTCCTGTTTCGAGCCTGGACGCTCCGGTCTCTGCCCCCGGGCGTCGGCATGAGTGGGTGTGTCGCGCTCGTGCTCTTCGCCGGCGCGACTTTCGTCGACGTCGCTTCCCCGGCGGAAATTCAACAGGCCGAGGCCTACATCTGCTTCAACGCGTCCGGCGATTCGGGGAGGACCTGACCGCCATCCACGAGGAGAATGCTCAAGATGCATGAGCTTGCTCGGGAAGTCTGGGCTGACGTGGAACAGGCGACGGTCTTGAAGCGGGAGCTGCGCCAGCGGGAGAAGGAGCTGGAGGAGGCACTGGCGCTGCTCAGGCTCGTCGAGCGGGCGCAGGGCCCTCGGACTGGACAGCGGGGCCGTCTTCATGGGCCCCAGGAGCGACAACGGGTTCGTGTCCTGGTCGAGGAGGCTCTCGCGGGCGGGGCGCGGCTGTCGAAGGCCTGCCGGCTGGCCGGCATCTCCGCGCGCACCTTCCAGCGCTGGCGCAACCCCTGGCACGCCGAGGATCGTAGGGCGCGGGCGCGCCGCCAACCCGCCAACCGGCTCTCGGAGCATGAACGCCTCCAGGCGCTCCAACTGCTGCACTCCGCGAAGTACCGCGGCATGTCTCCCCGGCAGCTCGTCCCCCGGTTGGCGGACCAGGGGATCTACGTGGCCTCCGAGTCCACCCTCTACCGGCTGCTCAGGGCCCAGCCGCGCCGCGATCCCCGCCCCCGCCCATGGTCCCGCTCCCCGCCGTCCCACCTGGCGACCGCGCCCAACCAGATCTGGAGCTGGGACATCACCTCCCTGCGCGGGCCGACGCGCGGACGCTTCCTCTACCTGTACCTCGTGATGGACATCTTCAGCCGCCGCATCATGGGCTGGCAGGTGCACCAGAAGGAGACGGCGGAGCACGCCGCACGGCTCATCCGCGGCACGTGCGAGCGCCATGCGCTCGATCCAGCCGGACTGGTGCTGCGCTCGGACAACGGGCGGCCCATGCGGGGCGAGACCCTGCGTAAGACCCTGCGGAGCATGGGCATCCTCCCCTGTTTCAGCAGGCCCGGGGTCAGCAATGACAACCCGTTTTCCGAGGCGCTCTTCCGCACCATCAAATCCCGGCCGGGCCTGCCCTCGGAGGGCTTTGACTCGCTCGCGCGGGCCCGGGACTGGGCCCGCCACTTCGTCGCCTGGTACAACACCCAGCATCTCCACAGCGGTCTGCAATTCCTCACTCCGGATGACAGGTACTTCGGACGCGAGGACAGCCGGCTCTCGCGCCGCCGCGAGATCTACGAGCGTGCCTGGCTATTACGGCCCGAGCGCTGGTCCCGCCGGCCCCGGCGCTGGTGGTCGGCTGGACCCACGCCGCTTGCCTTCTGCGCGACAACTTGCTTGACACCTACCGACCCCCTGAGCGACGCGGCACGAGCCCTTGGACGCCAGCCTCCCCGAGGGAACCCCGTGTCAGGGTAGTTGACACTTCAGTTTTCTTTATTGCTGTCATTCCAGAAGTGGTTCCAGGGACGCCCGTCCCGCGGAGCGGTCTGTCCGCGGATGGCTGTCTATTCAACGGCAAGCACGGGAAGGCATGATGAATACGGCAATGGCAGGCACGCCCATGGTGACCCAATGGATCCAGGGGTGTCTGGAGATGACCGCGAGGCAGTGGTCCAGCGCCAACGCGGACTACTCCTTCCGCAAGGAGATGCATGACGGTTGCCAGACGCTGCTGCGCGATGCGTATCAGCTGGATGATCGCTCCGCGCTGGCGCGCATGCACGAAGTGCTCGCCTTCATCTACGAGCAGGATTTCGGCGTCCGTGGCGCCAACCGGGTGGACTGCGAGACCCAGCCGATCCTGCGCGACATCGCCGCGACGCTTGAACAGGGGATGCTGGAGCACGAGTGCCGCTTCATCTCCGAGCAGACGCTCGGGTCCTATCCCAGGAGCGGCTTCGAGTATGCGCGCTGGCTGAGGGGTCTCATCTCGGAGCACGGGGCCAGCGCGCACCCGTTCTACAACGTCTACATGCTCGAGAAGGCCGACGCGGGAGATCTGAAGTTCTTCCTGGCCCAGGAGACCAATCTGGATCCGCGCTTCGATGACATTCTCGCGCTGATCCAGGTGGGCATTCGCGGCGGCGAGAAGCTGGAGATCGCGAACAACTATTACGATGAGATGGGGAACGGGAAGCCCGAAGATGTCCACGCGCACATGTTCAGCGCGGCGCTCCAGGATCTGGGGATCGACGAGGGCTACATCCGGGACAACATGCTCCTCGACGGACGGATCTCCGGCAACCTCTCCGCATGTCTCGCCCTGTCCCGCCGGCATTACTACAAGGCCATCGGCTACTTCGGCGTGACCGAATACCTGGCCCCCCGCCGGTTCAAGAACTTCGTTGCCGCCTGGCGGCGCAACGGCCTGCCCGAGTCGGGGATCAAATATCACGACCTGCACATCAAGATCGACTCGGCCCATGCACGTGGGTGGTTCGAAAATGTCATCAAGCCGCTGATCGACAGGGATGCCGCGCTCGGCCGTGAAATCGCCCTGGGCGCCTTGATCCGGCTGAACTCGTCGGAGCGGTATCTCAACGCATTGCTGAACCACTCCGATGTTTGAGTTCACGAAATACGAGGCTCTGGGCAACGACTACATCATCATCGACCCGAACCAGTATGACGTCCCCATGACGGCGGACATCGTCCGGCGGATATGTGATCGTCACCTGGGGGTGGGCAGTGATGGCATCCTGTATGGTCCATTCATCGAGGGCGACAGGATCCGCCTGAGGATCTTCAATCCGGACGGAAGCGAATGTGAGAAGAGCGGCAATGGGCTCCGCATCTTCGCCAGGTACGTCTACGAGTCGAAGTACGTCAAGAGTCAGACGTTCTCCATCCACACCCGGGCTGGCGAGGTGGTGGCGAACATCCTTGAGCCAAAGGAGGGGCTGATCAAGGTGCTGATGGGCGCCTATACCTTCCAGAGCGAGCAGCTTCCCATGGCGGGAGCGCCGCGCGAGGTCATCCAGGAGCCGCTCGAGCTCGATGGCGAGACGCTGCGGGTGACGTGTGTCTCCGTGGGCAATCCCCACTGTGTCGTTCCGCTGGAGGAGATCTCGCGCGACAAGGCGTTCCAGTTGGGGCCGCGGCTCTCCAGCCATGCGCTCTTCCCCCAGAAGACCAACGTGCAGCTCATGAAGGTGCTCGACTCGCACAACATCCAGATCGAGATCTGGGAGCGGGGCGCGGGCTACACGCTGGCGTCTGGGAGCAGCAGCTGCGCGGCGGCTTGTGCGGCCCACCGGCTCGGTCTCGTTCAGTCTCCAGTGACCGTTCACATGCCCGGGGGCAGACTGGAGATCGAGATCGACCGGGACGGAAGGATCTCCATGACCGGGACGGCACGGCCGGTGGCCCAGGGCGTGTTCACCCCGGAGTTCAAGGCCCGGCTCCGAGGCGTGGATGAGGCAGCGGCCTACATCTGCTTCAACGCGTCCGGCGATTCGGGGAGGACCTGACCGCCATCCACGATGAGCGTCTGGCCGGTGATGTAGCCGGCCTCTCGGCTGGCGAAGAACAGGGCGGCATGGCCGATGTCCTCGACCTCGCCCAGTGTGCCGAGCGGCACCGCCGCCGCCATGCCCTTCATGTAGTCCGGGCCCAGTGCCTCGAGTCCCTCGGTCACGATGTTGCCGGGCAGTACGGCGTTGACCGTGATGCGGTCTTTCGCGAGCTCCATGCAGGCGGTGCGCATGAAGCCCAGTTGTCCGGCCTTGGTGGCGCCGTAATGGGTCCAGCCGGGAAAGCCGGTTACCGGGCCCGTGATCGAAGAGGTGATGACGATGCGTCCCTGGCCGGATTTCCTCAGATAGGGGATGCAGGCCTTCACCGAGAGGAAGGTGCCCTTGAGGTTGGTCGCCATCACCTCGTCCCAGGTTTCCGGCGACATGTCCTCCATCTTCACCTGCGGAAAGATGCCGGCATTGGCGCACAGCACGTCGAGCCCGCCATGACGCTCGGCCGCCGTCTGGGCCATCTTCTCCATGTCCTCGAGCCGGGTCACGTCCGCGGAGAAGCCGCTGGCGGTGCCACCGGCCGCGACGAACTCCCGCGCTGTCGCCTCGGCCGCCTGGAGATCCCGCGCGACCACCAGCACCTTGGCGCCGTGCCGCGCGAAGACCCGGGCGATTCCCTTGCCAATGCCCTTGCTAGCGCCGGTGACGATGACCGATTTCCCCTTGAGCGATTCCGCCAACATGACGCGCTTCCTCCGGTTCCTGGACTGCGGGTTCTCGTGTTCCGGGTGAGAGTACAGGGTGCGTGGGGAGGACAGCTGTCTAATATCCGCTCCACATGGATACCCCCTGGCAGCAAGGTGACCTCCAGCTGACGCCCGAGCTCGTCTTGCGGCTCGTCCGCGCGCAAGGCGCGGAGCTGGACTCGATCCGCTACCTCAACGAAGGCTGGGACAGCTGGGTCTACACGGCGCGCGACCGCCATGAGCGTGAGTGGATCCTCCGCTTCCCCAAACGCGCCGAGGTCGTCGAGCAACTCGACCGGGAAGCCGCCCTCCTTCCGCTGCTCGCCCCGCGACTACCCCTCGCGGTTCCCCGGTTCGGGCTCCTGGGCCAGCCGGGCGAGGGCTATCCGCACCGCTTCGTCGGCTATCCCCGCCTGCCGGGCCAGACCGGCCTGGAACGTCTGGAGGACGCCTTCGAGGTGTCTTCGTACGGCGAGACCCTGGGCGCCTTTCTGGCGGTGCTCCACGCCTTCCCGCAGCAGGAGGCCTGTCGGCTCGGCGTCGAGGCCGACGAAGAAGAGGGACTCGTGGAATGGGCCGGGCAGTGCGAGGCGCGCCTCCTGGAATCCGGTGCCATTCTCGACGCGCGGACGCGCGAGCGGGCGCTCGAGCTGCTCCGGCATCCGCCGCCTCCGAGCACCGCGCCCGTCCTGCTACACAACGACTTCTTCCCCGAGCACCTGCTCGTCGAGGGCGGCCGGCTCACGGGTGTCATCGACTGGGGGGATGTCGCGTTGGGAGACCCCGGAGCCGATCTGGCGGGCCTGTTCGCCTGGGGGGGCAAGCCGTTGCTCGCCGCGGGCCTCGCCGCCTACCGGAAGGGCCGCGCGCTCGATGACGCCGCCGTCGCCCGGCTCGCCGCCCGGGCGCGCTTCTTCTCCGTCCTCCATGCCGCCGACGAACTCGAGTACGGCGTGACGGCGGGCCGCGAGGCCTACACCCGGGCCGCATCGCGCACGCTCAGCGCGCTCGGGTGAGCGAGCCCGGACGGCCCGCGAGCCGCGTCGAAACGGAGCGCCCTGGGCGGAGTCGCACGGGGGGAGAGGAGGCACGCGCGGGCTCCCTCTTCTCCTCGTCGCGGCCTTCTCCGGGTCCTCGTGGTCCCGTCGTCTCCGGGTTCCTAACTTCTCTGGTGCATCCGGCGGTGTGGAAGGTGCGCCGCCGTGCTCCGGGGAATGGCATGCAGGTGGACGGCACTCACAGTGAGCTGGAGGGTTCGCTCCCGCTCGATGAATCGGACTTCGAGGACTCCCTGCTGCGCAAAGCGGCGGGGAGCCAGGTTCCATTCCTCGCACCACGTCCAGGCGAGCGCATGGGCGGCCGCGACGGCCGGCGGTTCGAGATTCTCGAGGAGTTGGGGGCGGGCGGAATGGGGCTCGTCTTCCGGGCCCGGGACGAGGAGCTCCAGCGGGTGGTGGCGCTCAAATTCCTCCTGTCCCGGCGGGAGGTGGCGGAGCTGGCGCTGCGCGAGGCCCGAGCCATCGCCCAGCTCGACCATGAGAACATCATCCGCATCTTCGACGTGGCCGAGTGGAGCCCCGAGCCCACGGTGCCCCGGGTCCCCTTTCTCGTCATGGAATGCCTGGTGGGCGAATCCCTCGCGCATCTGCTCGCCCGCGAGCGGCCCGGTCTGCTGCGTTCGCTGGACATCATGACGGCGGTGGCCTCGGGGCTGGCCCATGCGCATGAGCACCACGTCATCCACCGCGACCTCAAGCCCAGCAATGTCTTCCTCTCCTCCTGCGGCACGGTGAAGCTGCTCGATTTCGGGCTGGCGCACCTCGAGGCCCAGGGCCGGGGCGCCACGACCCTCCTGTCCACGGGCGGCACCCCCGCCTATATGGCTCCCGAGCAGTGGCGGGGCGAGCCCCAGGACGCGCGCACCGACATCTGGTCGGCCGGCGTCTTGTTGTACGAATTGCTCACCGGCGAGTTGCCCTATAGCGGCGCTTCCCTGGAGGAACTGCGGGCCCGGGTGCTCTCGCCCGAGCCCGTTCCCTCGCTTCGGGCACGTCACCCGGAGCTGCCCTGGGCGCTGGAGCCGCTGCTGGCCGTCGCGTTGGCGAAGCAGCCCGAGAAGCGCCTGCTGTGTGCCGCGGAGCTCCGGGAGGAGCTGAGGGAGCTCGCCGAGCGGTTGCGGCCCGGGCGCGCGGGGGCACGGGCCCTGGTGCGCCAGCGCCGGCAGGTGACGCTGGTGTGCTGCGAGCTGGTGGGCCTGGCCGGACTGTCGGAGATGCTGGATCCGGAGGACTTCGGCGAGTTGGAGGCCGTCTTCCACCGCCAGTGCTCGGAGCTCCTCCAAGGGCATGGCGGCTTCATCGCCCTGTGCCTGGGCGCCGAGGTGCTGGGGTGTTTTGGCTACCCGGTGGTGCACGAGGAGGACTCGGAGCGGGCGGTGCGCGCCGGGCTGCAGTTGGCCGCGGTGCTCCCGGACTCGCTCCGGGCGCGGCTGGCAGGACTGCCGCTGCGCACGTTGGCGGTGCGGGTGGGCATCTGCACGGACAAGGTGGTGCTGGACGACACGCTGCCGGAGCTGGGGGGCCATACGCTGGCCCTCCAGGGGGAGGCGCCCCGGGTGGCGGCCTGGCTGGCCCATCAGGCCGGGCCGGGCGAGGTGGTGATCGGCGACACCACGCACCGGCTCGTCTCTCCCATCTTCGAGATGGTGCCACTCGGAGGGCGCACCTGGGAGGGGACGCGCCAGCTCGCCGTGCACCGGGTGGTGCGCGCGCGTCAGGCGGTGCTCCGTTTCGAGCGGGCGCTGGTCCCGGGCAGGAGGCTCAGCCCGTTGGTGGGGCGGGAGCGGGAGGTGCGCGTGCTGCTCGGCCAGTGGGAGCGGGCCCGGCGGGGGCAGGGCTCCTTCCTCCTGGTGGAGGGAGAAGCCGGTATTGGCAAGTCCCGCCTCCTGCTGGAGCTGCAGGAGCGGGTGGGCCGGGAGGAGGTGCTCTCCCTGCGGCTGCAGTGCTGGTCCCAGTTCAGCACCAGTGCCTTCCATCCCCTCATCGAGGAGCTGCGGCGGCTGTGGGTGGCGCCGGGGCACTCGCCAGCGGAGGCCCTGCGCGTGGTGGAGTCGTGGTTGGAGGGAGTGGGGCTCGCGCCCTCGCAGGTGCGGCGGGTGGCGTCGCTGTTGGGACTGCCGGTGCGCGAGGACTCCCCTCACCAGCCGCTCACGCCGGAGCGCCGGCGCGAGGAGACGCTGGAGGCGCTGGCCACGCTGCTGCGGGTGGCGGCCGGGTCCCGCCCGGTGCTGGTGGTGGTGGAGGATCTCCACTGGGTGGATCCTTCCACGCTGCAGCTGCTGGGCTTCCTGCTGGAGCGCGTGCGGGAGTCGCGGGTGCTGGGGGTGCTCAGCGCCCGCCCCGAGTTCCAGCCACCCTGGCAGCCGGGGCCCGGCTTCCAGGTGCTGCCGCTGGAGCGGTTGCCAGCGGAGTCCACCGCGCGGCTGGCGAGGGAGGTGGCCGGGACGCGGGTGATGGCGGAGGCGGTGGTGGCGGAGCTGGTGGCCCGGACGGACGGCATCCCCTTGTTCGTGGAGGAGCTGACGCGGCTGATGCTGGAGAGCACCTCGTCCGTGGGCTCCATTCCCATCACCCTGCAGGAGTTGCTGCTGGCGAAGCTGGACCTGTTGCCGCGCCGGCAGAAGTCGCTGGCCCAGTTGTGCGCGGTGGTGGGGCGCGGCTTCTCGCGCTCCCTGCTCGAGCGGTTGGTGGGGGACGGGCGCCCCACGTTGGGCAGGGAGCTCGCCGGGCTGATGCTGGCGGGCCTGCTGCAACGGCAGGAGGCGGCGGGCGGGGCCGGGTACCAGTTCCGGCATGCGCTCTTCCAGGAGGCGGCCCTGCAGGCGCTGACGCGAGGCGTGCGGCGCCAGCACCACCAGCAGATTGCCCGGGTGCTGGAGGAGGACTTCCCCGAGGTGGCGGAGGGACAGCCCGAGCTGCTCGCCCACCACTACACCGAGGCGGGGGAGGTGGAGCCGGCCCTGCGCTACTGGAAACGGGCCGGCCTGCACGCCAGCCAGCGCTTCGCGAACCTGGAGGCCGTGAGCCATCTCACCCAGGCGCTCAAGCTGCTGGCGGGCCTGCCGGACACCCCGTGGCGCGCGCAGGAGGAGTTGCAGCTGCTGCTCGCCCTGGGGCTGCCCCTGGTGCAGGTGAAGGGCTATAGCGCGCCCGAGGTGGAGCGCACGTACGTTCGCGCCTGGGAGCTGCTCCTCGTGGTGGGTGACGCGCTGCCAGGGTTGGCGCTGTCCTTCTGGGGCATCTACTCCTACTTCCTCACCCAGAAACGCTACTCCGAGGCCCATGCCCTGGCGGAGCGGCTGGTGGAGCTGGGCGGGCGCCACCACCACCGGCAGCTGCTCGCGTCCGGCCATCGGATGATGGCCTACGACTTCGTCTCCTGGGGGCGGATGGCCGAGGGCCTGGAGCACATCTCATGGGCGCTGGAGTATTCGGAGGCGGACCTCGAGGAGCACCGGGTGCTCGCCGTCCGGCATGCCGTCAATCCGCGGGTGCAGGCCCTGGCGTTCGGTGCGCTCGCGTACTCGGCCGCCGGTCCGCTCGAGGTGGCGGTCCGCCATGCCCGGGAAGCGCGGGTGCTGGCGCGGCGCATCGGCCACCCGCACACCCTGGCCTACGCGCTGCACTACAGCGCCGACGCGTGTCAGTTCCGCGGGGATGCGGTGGGGTGTCTGAAGTGGGCCGGGCAGTGCATTGCCCTCTCCCGTGAGCACCGCTTCCGGTTGTGGGTCCTCTGGTCCTCGTTATTGAGGAGCTGGGCGCTGGCCTGGCTGGGGCGGCCCGAGGAGGGCCTGGCGCACATGCACGAGGCACTCGCGGCGTGGAGCAGGTCCGGCCTGCTGACGGGCAAGCCCCACAACCTGGGGCTCCTGGCCGACATCCACCTGAGGCTGGGACAGGCCCGGGAGGGGCTGGCCGTCGTGGAGGAGGCGCTCGACCCCGAGTCCTTGCGGGGTGAGCACTTCTATGAATCCGAGCTGTGCCGCATACGGGGCGAGTTGTTGTGGCTGCTCGGCCAGGAGCAGGAGTCGCGCGCCTCCTGGCTTCGGGCCATGCACGTCGCCCACGAGCAGGGGGCGTATGCCTTCGAGGCACGCGCCCGGGAGGTCTTGGAGCGGCCGAGGTGAGCGGGCCGGGGCTTTCGAACGGATGCCGGCTACGGATAGTCACAGGCGACAGGGACTTGATCGTAGGTGTAGTCGCAGATGCCGCCGCCGGGCCGGTAGTCATTGCTTCCCGACGAATGGTATTCCTGACCCGCACAGTCGGCGATGGAGTTGCAATCCGTCGTGAAATAGTAGGAGTAGTTGTCCATGCAGCCCGCCTGGCACCAGGCTCCGCACTCCCAGGAATGGGCTTCGATCAGACATTTCTTTCCAGCGGGACAGGGTTCGGTGACGCTCTGGGTCATCGTCTTGCCGGGACTGCCCGAGCAGATGGTCAAGCTCCCATTGCTGGCGACGACCATGGGCCTGGCCGTCACCGTGAAGGTGTGCGTGCCGCAGGAGACAGGTGCCTTGCTGAATGACCAGGTGCCCGTGCCACCGTCCACCCTCGATTGTGATTGCTCGACGCCATCGATGGAGAACACCAGCCACACGGCGTTGGCTGGGTAGGACACCGCATAGGTTCCCGCACCCGCCATCTCCCCCTGATACGTGCTGATGCCCGAGAGGGTCAGGCTGGTGACGGCCGAGCTGGAGCACATGGCGGCCTCGGCCACGCCGAGAGTTTCCTGCACCTCCGGTGACTCGGGCACGGGCCCACAGGCCGCCAGCACCAACCCCGTCAGCAGGGTACAGAGGGAAGAACGTATCGGATTGATCGGCATCGGGGGCGCTCCAGGCTCGGGGGGAACATCAGGCTCTGTAAATCCATCTTACCCTGAAAAATCGGGATGAGCCATCCAGGTTTCGTGGAGGGTTTAGGCGCGCTCGAGTACACGCGGGAGTTGCCATGAATTGGGAGCCGTGTTCCGGGCTCCGAGGCGGGACCGGCGCATGGCAATGGCCGCTCTCACGTAATAAAGTGGGCCTTCCACAACCCTCAACGCGGGCTGGGTGCGACGTCGGAGAGGAGGGGTCGTGAGAACGCAACTCGTGACGCTGGTGACGCTGCTCGGGCTGTTCATGTCCGGGGCGGCGCTCGCGGAGCAGCGGGTCTTGCGCGGGCAGGTGCTGCTCGTGGAGAAGAATGAAGAGACCCGGCCCGCCGCGGGGGCCCAGGTGGAGCTGCCCGGCTACGGCAACCCCGCCCGGACGGACTCCAGTGGGTCGTTCCGCCTCTTCCTTCCCGACGCTTTCAAGGCGGGCGACTCCGTCACGCTCTCCGTCCGGCTCAAGGGCTACCGCCTCTGGTCTCCCCAGGAGGGCAGGACCCTGGTGCCCAAGAGCCTGGAGACGCAGGTGCTGGAGGTCCGGCTGCTGCCGGCTGGCTCCAGGAAGTTCCTCTCCGACGAAGGTATCGAGCAATTGCTTCGGGCGGCGATGGACAGCGCGCGCAACCAGCCGCCGTCGAGAGCCAATCCCCAGAACGCCGGGCTCAGCCGCTACCTCGCGGACTGGGCCCACCAGTATGGCTTCAGTGCCCAACAGGTGAAGGCGGAGGTAGATCGGTGGATCGCCGAGGTGGAGAAGAAACAGGACGACGAGAGCCGGATGGCCGTGGCCGCCTTCGCCCGGAAGGACTTCCAGGCCGCGGCCCGGCATGCCGGGGCCTCCGCCGAGCGCAAGCGGCAGCGATTCGAGGAGTGGGTCCAGAAGACCGAGGCGGAGAAGCAACGGCTCGGCGACGAGGTGGCACGCGACTACCAGATCCAGGGGGATGCCTACATCCAGGAGCTGAAGCACCTCGACAAGGCCGTGCAAGCGTATGAGCAGGCGGCGAAGTACGTGTCGAAGCAGTCCGATCCGCACCTGTGGGCCTCGCTCTGGTCGAATCTCGGGCTCGCCCACGGGCTGCTCGGCGCGAGGACGCAGGCGGGGACCGGCAAGCTCGAGCACCTGGAAGCCGCCGCCGTGGCCTATCGGCGCGCCATGGAAGTCCCCATCCGCGAGCAGCACCCCATGCTCTGGGTGGTGACGTATTCCAATCTGAGCCACACCCTTCTGGGCCTCGGCAGGCAGTCACCCGAGAATCGCCAGGCCGAGTGGCTGAAGCAAGCCGTGGAAGCCAGCCGCCTCGCGCTCCAGGTCGACGTGAGGGCGACCTACCCCACGCTCGCGGAACGCATGCAGGAGGGACTGGGAACCGCCTTGTTGGAGCTGGGCAGACGCACCGAGGGAAAGGCCGGGCTCGCGTTGCTGGAACAGGCCGAGGAAGCCCTGCAGCTCGCCCTCGCCACGCCCATGTGTCACTGCGAGGAGAAGAAGGATCCCAAGAATCAGGCCGAGCTCCACCACCTCCTGGGTGGCGCGCTGCTCGAGCAGGGCATGCGAGCCGGCTCCGGCGAGGAGGCGCTCCGCCATGCGGTGCAAGCCGAGAAGGAGTTTCGCTCCGCGCTGTCCTACTTCACCCGCGAACGGCATCCCGAGAGCTGGGCGGCGAACCAGAACAACCTGGGGGTTGCCTTGCTGCACCAGGGCCGGCACGCCCAGGGCGCGGCCCGGTTCTCCCTGCTGACAGGGGCCGTGGACGCGAGCTGTCTCGCCCTCTCCTCCATGCCCCGGGGAACGCATGAGTGGTTCGAGGCGTGGGAGAACGTGCACCAGGCCCTGCGCGAGCACGCGAAGTCCTTCTCGAAACAGTCCTCCGAGGTCCCGGAGGACTTCGCGTTACAGGCCCGGAGCGTGGACGTCTGGGTGTTGGCGACCTACCTCGATGGAATCAGGGTGTCGCTGGACCCGCTGCTGCGGAAATCCCACACGCCGCCGCAACTGGAGGTCGGGCTCCGGGTGCTGAGCATCACCCTGGCGCTTTCCTCTCGCGACCCGGAGTCCGTGCCCGGCGAGCTCGATGCACTGAGGGCCGTCATCGCGGCGCAGCCTCCAGACTTCAAGGTCTCCTGGGACTTCTCCCTCTTGCGGTGCTTCATCCAGAACCAGGACAGACTGGACTCCTCGCGGGACTGGTTGCGCACGCTGCTCCATGCCCTCCAGGCCGATCGCCGGGATGCGATCTTCGAGGGGCTCTACAACGCTCGCGTGAGCTTCCGTACGCCCTGACGCCGTCTCTATCCGAGCCAGGAGATGAGGGCGCGGACGGCTTCCTCGCGGCGCCTGGAGTTCTCCTGGACGCGCTGGAGTGTCCCCGCGAGCGCGCCCATTCCCTTCGAGGCCCGCTCGGGAGCGGTGCGGTAGTTCTCGGCGAGCTGCTCCAACTGCTCGCGCAGCCGCGGGTGGCGCTCGCGCACGGGGGCGGGCCCGGTGTCTGGCTTCACCTCGGAGAGGAGCGCCGAGGCGAGGCGCTGCCAATCCTCGAGGCTCTGCCCGGTGCGTTTGGCGAAGCCACCGCGCACCATGGGCCTGACGAAGAACGGCATCGACGAGAAGTCGCGCCCCGTGTCCTCGATGACGTTGCGGAGCGCGGCGACGAGCGTGACGGGATCCTGGTTCATGGGGCGTGCAGCCTAACCCCACCGGTCCCCATCCTCAGGCGGAACGTGAGGCGGTGCCGGCCGAGGTGTTCTCGAGTGAAGCGAGCAGTGACGCCAGCCCCTCGCGCGTGAGGGTGTGTGGAGCTCCCTCGGGGAGACGCACAGGAGCGCGGCGCTTCGCCAGCAGGGCGATGAGGGCGGAGGCCGTCCCAGTTCCCTCGGTGTCCGCCAGCTGTTGGCGCAAGGCTTCGGCCCGAGCGCGGAAGCCCGGCTCCTCGCGCAGCCGCGTCACCGCCCGGCGGACCCCATCCTCGGACAGCGAGACCATGGGCAGGAACAGTCCGGCTCCGAGGTACTCCACCCGCCGCGCGTTGTCGTGCTGCTCGCCGCCCACGGGCACCACCAGCAGGGGCCTGCCCGCGGCCAGCGTCTCGTTGGTGGTGTTGTTGCCTCCATGGCCGATGACGAGATCCACCTTCGGCAGCAGATCCACCTGGGGCACGCGGCGGAAGAGCAGCACGTTGGAGGGCAGGGGACCGGAAGCGAGCGCCGGGTACGCGGCTCCTCCACTCACCACCACCTGGACGCCCGGGACGTCCAGTCCCCGGAGGATGGTGCGGAACACCTCGGGCTTGTCGTTGAAGACGGTGCCGAGCGACACGTAGACCTTGAAGGCGTCCGCGCGCAGCTTGTCGAACGGGAAGCCGTCTTTGCCGGTGCCCCGCCGCGTGGAGAAGCAGGGGCCGATGTAGAAGGTGCTCGGCCCCAGGTTGGTGCGAGGGGCCTCGATGGCCTCGTGGCTCACCACCAGGTTGAGCCAGGGTGAGGCGGGGGCGCGCAGGACATCCTCCGGCGCTGGTCCCAGACCGAACGCGCGCCGGGCCTTGCCCACCCGCCGGGTCAGCTCGGCGAGCAGCTCCGCCTCGGCCGCTTCGGCGCTCCGCAACTCGGGACCGTCCTTCGTGCCGATCGGCAGGCCGCTGCCCCAGGGCGGGATGCCCGGACCCCGGAAGGGGAGACCGCTGTGATAGACGGCCACCCAGGGCATGCCCAGCTTCTCGGCGGCGAGCATGGCCGGGTAGAAAGCGAAGTCCGCCACGAGCACGTCCGCGGGCCGCCGCTCCAGCCGCCGGAGGATGTCCCGCGTGGTCGCCTCCACCCCGGCGGTGAACAGCTTCAGGGCGATCCGGCTCTCCTCGTAGCCACTGCTCCGGGCCAGACGGATGGCGTGGAAGATGACGCCGAGCGCCGGGCGGAGCCGCTCCAATGGCAGGCCCGCGCGCTCCACCATCGCGGGCACGTCCACCACGTTGTTGAGGATGTCCGGCCGCAACCGGAAGCCGAGCGATGGCCCTCCGGGGATGAAGAAGCGGGTGGGATGCCCGTCCTCCTTCATTCGCAGTGCCGTGGACAACAGCGTGTTCAGGTGGCCCACGGTGGGGTGGCACAGAAAGGCGATGTCGCTCATGGGTGCCGCATCCTGGCGCATCTACCGGAGGGGCTCCAGGTGGAGCGGCATGGCACGAGGCCCCCGGGCGATGATCGACTGGGACCAGTCGAGTTCCTTCCGCTGGAGGGAGAAGCCGCGGGTACGGGAGAAGAGTGCCTCCAGGCCGAGGCGTGCCTCCAGCCGGGCGAGCATCGCCCCCAGGCAGTAGTGGGGCCCGTGGCCGAAGGCGAGGGCGCTCTGACCCTCGCGATCGAGGAGGAACCGGTCCGCCTGGGGGAAGCGGCTCTCGTCGCGCAGGGCCGCGCCCACCAGGGCCACGACGATGGAGCCCCGGGGAATCGTGACACCGGAGAGCTCCACGTCCTCCGTCGTCAGCCGCAGGCTGCTCTGTCCCGGCGGCTCGAAGCGGAGGACTTCCTCGATGAGCCGGGGGATGAGCGCGGGATTCTCGCGCACTCGCTCCAGCTCCCGCGGATGCTCCGAGAGCACCACCATCGTGTTGGCGAGCAGGTACACGGTGGTCTCGACACCGGCCGGCACCAGCCCGAAGAGGAAGCTCAAGACCTCTTCGTGGGTCAGCTCACCCCGGAGCAATTCGCTCACGAGATCTTCTCCGGGTTGGGCTCGCCGCTGCTCGATGAGGGTGTTGAAGCAGTGCTCCATCTCCTGGAGGCTGTGACGGATCTCCTCCTGCCGCTGGGGCGAGGGCTGGCTGGCGGGGATGCTGACCAGATCATCCGCCCAATGTTTCAAGCGCAGGGCCATGGCGGGCTCCAGGCCGAAGAAGAGGTTCAACACGCGGGCCGGGAGCGGCAGGGCGAACTCCGCGATGAAGTCCACCTCCTGGTGGCGCACGGCGGAGCCGGCGAGCTCCTCGGCGATGGCGCGGATGCTCGGCTCCAGCCGGCTCAGCGCCGCGCCATTGAAGGTCCGGCTGACCAGGGCCCGCAGGCGCGTGTGCTCCGGCGGGTCCTTCATGACGAGCGAGTCCGCCGTGGGGTTCCGCTCCAACCAGGGAGGCCGGAAGCTCCGGCCCAGGCCCTCGGACGAGAAGCGCCGGGGGTCCTTGAGGACGGTCACCACGTCGTCGTAGCGGCTGACGGCCCACATGCCGCCCGGCTCGACCTGGCACACCGGTCCACGCCGGAGCTCCGCGTACAGCGGATAGGGATTGGCTCTCACCTCGGGGGTCATCAGATTCAGCGGCTCGCCCATGGTTCCGTTCCTCGTGTGACGGGTTGTGGGAACGGAAGAGGGCAAATGGCGGGCCAGTGCTCATCGCCTCGATGTTTCAGAGGAGAGCGGGCCCACCGGGGTGGATGACGTCCTGGCGTCTTCGGTCGAATCGACCGAGCCGGTCTTCCAAAATGGAAGAGCAGGTGGGAGCTGGAACTCTACGCGTGCTCTCGGGCCATCACGCTCTCCACTTCCTGATGCAGGGAGATGAGCGCGGGGAGGATGCGCTCGATGTACCAGCTCATGTCCGTGAAATTCCCCGCCCGCGCCAACGTGCGGCGATTGTAGTTGGCGATGACGCTCAGCGTGTTCTCGTGCAAGAACATGAAGATGCCCCCGGTATCGGCGCCCTCCATCACGAGGGTGATCGCCACGGGTTCGCCGGTATCCCACTCCTCGTCCAGCGCTTCGAGGACCTCATCGAGCCGCTCCAGCGGGGAACTCTCCCAGTTGTCCACTCCCGCGCGGGTGTGGGAGATCCCTCCATGGTCGTTGGCGCGCCACCCTTGGGACAGGAGCGCGCGGATGATGGTCGAGGGGTACAGGTTCCCTGGATGGTAGGAGACATCCAGGCTCGCGGAATGGCCCATGCCCGGATGATATGTGCGCCGCCTGGACTAATGCTCGAGAACGAGCAGCTCCACGCGTCGATTGAGCTCCCGGCCGCGAGCGGTGAAGTTGGGCGCCTTGGGCCGCGAGTCGGCGAGGCCCTCCGTCTCGAGGCGCGATGGCTCCAGTCCCGCGTTCACGAGCAGCTCCTTCACCGCGCGGGCCCGCGCCTCGGAGAGCTGCTTGCGCGCGCCCTCCTCGCCTTCCTGGTTGTGGGTGTGGCCCTCGATGCGGAGCCGCCAGGTGGGGTTGCGCACGAGCAGATCCACCAGCTGCGAGAGGCTGGCGCTGTCCGGCAGGGGGACCGGCTTTCCCTCGGGGAAGCGCAGGGGCTTGAGCAGCTCCACCCGGCCGTTCTCGTCCTTCTTCAGCGCCTTCTTCGGCGCGCGCACCAGCGCGAAGTCCAGGGGCTGCGCGGCGCCTCCCTCGAGCCGCACCCGGCGCGTCTGTGCGAGGAGGCCGGGCGCGAGGACATCCGCCACGTAGTCGCCTGGCGCCACCTCCACCTGCACGGGAGCCTGGGCCCCCTTCTTCAAGGACACCTGCTGCGTCGTGGCCCCGCGCAGCGAGACCGTGGCCGCCACGGGTTTCAGGCTCGAGAGCACCCGCACCAGCAGCTTCGCCTTCTGCTGCTGCGCCGTGGGGGCCGGAGCCGCTGGCGTGGGCACCGGCTCGCGTGTGGCCTTCGGTGGCTCCGGCTGAGGTACCGCGGCCTTCTTCGCCGGGGGCGGAGGCATCTCGGGAAGCGCGACGTCCTCGAGCTTCGCGATCATCTCCATGGTCACGCCGTGCGCCAGCTTGACCTTCCGCCGCGGATCCTTCGCCTCCGGCACCACGACGGCGGTGGCCGTCACGTCCACGCGCAGCCCGTTCTGCGTCTGGAAGTTGAGCGTGGAGGTGAGGTTCCACAGCAGGCCGGACGTCTGGCTGAACATGTTCCACGAGGCGTCCATGTAGACGACGTTGGACACCAGCGTGTGCGGCCCATCCGCGAGCTGCCGCGTCACCAGCACGTGCGGTCCGGGAGAGCCGAGCCGCTCCACCGGCGGCGTGGGGATCGGCTCTCCATCCAGCATGAAGTGGACCTCGTCGAGCCGGTACTGCGCCGGATCCAACCCCACGAAGAGCAGCCGCATCTCCGCCGGCGGAGTGTTGACCATCTCACTCAGCTGCCGGTCGAGCTCCGCGCGCACCTGATCGACGGATGGCGGCTCCGCGGCGTGCACCACGCCGACAGAGAGCACCAACGCGACCACAGCGGGTTTCAGCAGGGAGTCCAAGGTGGGGGGGTTCGGGCCTTTGCCGCATAGCATCTCACGCAAAGCGGCTCCTCCCCACTTCCCAGGCTTGCCCGGTTGGCGGTCGAGAATCTCGTGTAGGGTAGGGGAACACCCCGAGGTGTTTCCCCCATGGCCCATCGCGATCTCAGCCGGGGCGAGTTCCTCGCCCTCTCCGGCCTGTTGGCCGGCTCCACGCTCCTGAAGGGCACGGCGTACGCCGCCGCACCCAAGACTCCCCCCGCTCCGAAGAAGGAGGCTCCAGCGGCCAGCGCGGCCCCCGCCACGCCGCCCGGCCCCACGCGGGAGGAGTTCGAGCGCCTGCGCCGCGGGTGCCGCGCCTCGCTCGCGGCCGGCTCCGCCCCCGGCAACGAGGGCGCCGAGCTGGTGCGCATCGGTGAGTGGGTGCAGCGCCAGGGCCTCTCGGGGGACATGTACGGCAGTGGTGGCGCCGTCCAGTCCCTGGAGAAGCGCGTGGCGGGCCTGCTCGGCTTCGAGGACGCGTGCTTCATGCCCACGGGCACCATGGGCCAGCTCATCGCGCTGCGCATGTACGCGGACGCCGGGGGCAGGCGCACCGTGGGCGTGCACCCCTCGTCCCACCACGTGCTGCACGAGAATGACAGCTACGCCGTGCTGCACGGGCTGCGCGCGGTGCTGCTCTCGCCCTGGACGCGGCCGGTGCTCGCCAGCGACGTGCGCGAGGCGCGCGAGCCGCTGGACGTCGTCAGCGTCGAGCTGCCGGTGCGGTGGCTGGGTGGACAGCTCCAGACGTGGGAGCAATTGGAGGAGCTCAAGCGCACCTGCCGCGAGCAGGGCGTGAAGCTCCACATGGACGGCGCGCGCTTGTGGGAGAGCCAGCCCTTCTACGGGCGCTCCTACGCGGACATCTGCCGCGGCTTCGACTCCGTCTACGTGTCCTTCTACAAGATGGTGGGAGCGCTGGGCGGAGCCATGGTGGCGGGCAACCGTGACTTCATCCGCACCGCGCGCCTGTGGCGGCACCGGCACGGCGGCAACATCTTCCAGATGTGGCCCTACGCGGCCTCGGCGGCCATGCGCCTGGACGACACGCTGGCCCGCATCCCGGGCTACGTGCAGCGCGCGAAGTCCCTCACCGAGGCGCTCGCGGCGGACTCCCGGCTCACCGTGCTGCCCCGGCCCGTGCAGACGAACATGTTCCGCGTCTTCCTGCGCGGCGACCCGGGAGCGCTGAGCCGCCAGCGCGATCGCATCGCTCGGGAGAACGGCATCTGGGTGGCCAACGGCTTCGGCCAGACGCGGGTGCCCGGGGTTGCCGAGACGGAGTTGCAGTTGGGTGAGGAGTTCGCGGGGATCGACGACGCGGAGGCCACGCGGGCCTTCCTCCGGCTGCTCGAACCGGCGTGAGCTCCACCGGCATGGTGGCTGGGCGCCCGGATGCAAGGCCGCTCGGGGAGCTGGGGTGCATTTGTGAACTTTCCTGATGGTTCTCGTGCGCCCTAGAAGTTGGAATCGCGTCCCGACGATTGTTTGTGTATCCATCGTCTCGCGGCTGAGTCGCCCCCCACCATGTCCGACACCCTCGATTTCAAGGCGCTCTTCAACCTTTCCTCGAATCCCTACATGGTGCTGGACCGCGAGCTCCGGTACGTCGCGGCGAACGAGGCCTATCTCCGGGTGACGGCGAGCCGGCTCGAGGAGCTGGTGGGACGCTCCATCTTCGATGCGTTCCCCCATGATCCCGCGGACCCCAACAACGCCAACGCGCGCATGCTGCGGGGGTCGTTCGATCGGGTCCTGGCCAGGCGGGCGCCGGATACACTGGCGCTGATCTCCTACCGGGTTCCGCGCGAGACCGAGACGGGCGTGGTCACCGAGGAGCGCTACTGGAGTGCCACCCATACCCCCATTCTCGACAAGCGGGGGGAGGTGGCCTTCATCCTCCAGCACACGGTGGACGTGACGGAACTGCAGCGGCTCAAGCAGGCCGTGAACGCCGCTCCGCTGGATCAGATGGAGGCGGGCGTCCTCCAACGCGCGCGAATCGTCCAGGAGACGAACACCCTCCTGGACAACGAGCGCCGCCTCCTGCGCCGGCTGTTCGAGCAGGCGCCCGGCTTCATGGCGTTCATGCGGGGGCGCGAGCACGTCTTCGAGCTGACCAACCCCGCTTATGATCAGCTCATCGGCCACCGGGATGTCCTCGGCAAGTCCGTGCGCGAGGCCCTTCCCGAGGTGGAGGGGCAGGGCTTCTTCGATCTGCTCGATCGCGTCTTCACGACGGGGGAGCCGGTCGTCGGCCGCAGCGAGAAGCTCTTCATCCAGCAGGAGCCCGGCGCGCCGCCCTCGGAAGCGTATGTGGATTTCGTGTACCAGCCCGTGCTCGAGCCCGACGGGACGGTCTCGGGCATCTTCTGCCAGGGCCACGACGTCACAGAGCAGAAGCGCGCCCAGGACGAGCTGCGCAAGCACCGCGAGCACCTCGAGGAGCTGGTGCGCGAGCGCACCCGGGCCCTGCGCGAGAGCGAGGCCGAGCGGCGGCAGACCGAGGTCGCGCTGCGGCAGTCCCAGAAGATGGAGGCGGTGGGCAAGCTCACCGGTGGCGTGGCGCACGACTTCAACAACCTGCTCCAGGTCATCGGCGGCAACCTCCAGCTCCTGCAGCGGGACATCGCCGGCAGCGAGCGGGCGCAGAAACGCCTGGAGACAGCCGTCAGCGCCGTGGAGCGCGGCGCCCGGCTCGCGGCCCAGCTGCTCGCGTTCGCCCGGCGGCAGCCGTTGGATCCGGTGGTCATCAGCCTGGGCCGGCTGGTGCGGGGCATGGGAGATCTGCTGCGGCGCGCCCTGGGCGAGGGCATCGAGATTGAAACCGTCATCGCCGGCGGCCTCTGGAACACGCTCGCGGATCCCAACCAGCTCGAGAACGTCATCCTGAACCTGGCCATCAACGCCCGCGACGCGATGGACGGGGAGGGCCGGCTGACCATCGAGGCCGGCAATGCCATGCTCGATGACCATTACGCCCTGATGCACCAGGACGTCGTGGCCGGGCATTACGTGATGCTGGCCATCTCCGACACCGGCAGCGGTATGACACCGGAGGTCATGGAGCGGGCCTTCGAGCCGTTCTTCACGACCAAGCCCGAGGGCCGCGGCACCGGGCTGGGCCTGAGCATGGTGTATGGCTTCGTCAAGCAGACGGGCGGCCACATCAAGCTCTACAGCGAGGCCGGGCACGGGACGACCATCAAGATCTACCTGCCCCGCTCGATCCAGGCGGAGGTGGTGGCCTCCGAGCCCGTGGCGGGTCCCATCGAGGGAGGCACCGAGACCATCCTGGTGGTGGAGGACGATCCCGAGGTGCGCGCCACGGTGGTGGAGCTGCTGACGGAGCTCGGCTACCGCGTGCTCAAGGCGTCCGATGGCCAGAGCGCGCTGGCGGTCATCCAGAGCGGCATGCCCGTGGATCTGCTGTTCACCGACGTGGTCATGCCCGGCCCGGTCCGCAGCCCGGATCTCGCCCGGCAGGCCAAGGCGATCCTCCCGGACCTCGAGGTGCTGTTCACCTCGGGCTACACGGAGAACGCCATCGTCCATGGGGGGAGGTTGGATCCCGGCGTCAGCCTGCTGAGCAAGCCCTACCGCCGGGAGGATCTCGCCCGGAAGCTGCGCCACATGCTCCGCAACCGTCAGCAGCGGATCGCCTCACGGACGGCCCTGGCCCCCCATGTCCAGGTGGGGCCCGATCCCACGAAGACGGACGGGCTGCGCATCCTCCTGGTGGAGGACGACCCGGACATCCGGGAGTCCGCTTGCGAGCTGTTGGAGGTGCTCGGCCACCATGTGCGGGCCGTGGCGAGCGCGGAAGCGGCCCAGGAAGCGCTCGGTTCCACTGGCTTCGACGTGTTGTTCACGGATGTGAGCCTGCCTGGCAGGTCTGGCGTGGAGCTGGCCCGCGAGGCCGTCCTCCATCACCCCGGACTGCGGGTCATCATTGCCTCGGGCCATGGCGCCTCGGTGGTCAGCTCGGGTGGGGAGGTGACGGGCGCCGTGCTGCTGCCCAAGCCCTATGCGCTCCCCGACCTCAAGGGAGCGCTGGCACAGGTGGGCGCCTCGCATCGAGCGGCGGATGGAGGGGCAGGCGGGCGCTGATGTCCGGTGGATGACATCCCCGAGAGGGGCTCGTTATGCTCGCCCCATCCCATGACCGCCCGTTCCAACCCGGACCTGCCGCCCGACGAGGTAGCCGAGCGCCTCTTCCAGTCCGAGCACGAGACCCTGTTGCGCGCCATCCTCGGCAACTCCACCGATGGCCTGTTCGTGGTGGACGCCCAGGGCCGCAACCTCTACGCCAATGACATGGCCCGCAGGATCCTCGGCCCCGGGTTCACGCACTACGACCCGAGGATCTGGAGCGAGCGGTACGGTCTCTTCTACCCGGACACCCGGACGCATTACCCCGCCGAGCAGCTTCCGCTCTACCGCAGCCTCCAGGGCGAGGAACCGCCCGAGGTGGACCTCTTCATCCGCAATGCCGCCCACCCGGAGGGCCGGCACTTCCGCGTGAAGTCCAGGCCCGTGCGCGACAGCCAGGGACAGCTCCTGGGGGCCATCACCAACCTGAAGGACACCCACGCTCAACGCCGGGCCGAGGCCGGCCAGCGCCGCACCGAGCTGCGCTTCCAGCTCATGCTGGAGACCGCGCAGGAGGGCGTCTGGATGATCGACGCCGACAGGCGCACCACCTACGTCAACCAGTACGTGGCCTCGTTGCTCGGCTACACGCCGGAAGAGATCCTGGGCAGGCACCTCTTCGAGTTCGTCTACCAGCAGGAGCTCGATCGCACCGTCCGGGAGCTCATGACGCAGGAGAACGAGGGACAGGCCGTCCTCGTCAATGACTTCAGGCTCATGCGCAAGGATGGGACGCCCGTCTGGACCCTGATCGCCGCCTGCCCCGTCCAGGACGAGAGCGGCAAATACCTGGGCTCGCTGGCGATGATCACCGACATCTCCCAGCGCCGCGAGAACGAGCAGCAGGTGCGCCGGCTCAACGCGGAGCTGGAGCAGCGCATCAGCGAGCGCACGGCCCAGCTCGAGTTCTCCAACCGCGAGCTGGAGTCCTTCGCCTACTCGGTGGCCCATGACCTGCGCGTGCCATTGCGCAGCATCTCGAACTTCACCCAGGCGCTGTCCGAGGACTGTTCCGCCACGCTCGACACCACCGGCCTGGACTACCTGCAGCGCATCCGCGCCTCGTCCCAGCGCATGGCCGAGCTCATCGACGGCATCCTGGCGATCTCACGCGTCAACAGCGCGGAGCTCGTGGAGACGGACGTCGACCTGTCCGGCCTGGCGCACACCGTCGCCGAGCAGCTCCAGCGCTGGGTGCCCGAGCGCACCGTGCGCTTCCAGATCCGGGACGGGCTGGTGGATCGCGGGGACGCCCAGTTGCTGCGCCTGGTGTTGGAGAACCTGATGGGCAACGCCTGGAAGTTCACCCGCGACAAGCCGGTGGCGGAGATCGAGTTCGGCATCTTCCCGGGGACGGGGCACGGGCGCGTCTACTTCGTCCGGGACAACGGGGCGGGCTTCGACATGGAGTACCAGAAGAAGCTCTTTGGCGTGTTCCAGCGGCTGCACACGCAGCAGGAGTTCGAGGGTCACGGGGTGGGGCTGGCCACCGTGCAGCGCATCATCCGCCGCCACAAGGGGCGGGTGTGGGGCGAGGGCCGGGTGGGGGAGGGCGCCACCTTCTACTTCACCCTCCACGAGCTCACCGGCGCTCCGTCCGCCTCCCGCTGATCAGGCGAAGACTTCCTCGAGGAAGTTCCGCGTGGCCGTCCAGGCGCGCCGGGCGGCGCCGGCGTTGTACAGGAGGCCCCGCTCGGGCGCGGCCGCGCCCGCGTGGGTGAAGGCGTGCATGGCGTGGCCGTAGGCGTGGAGCTGCCAGTCCGCCTTGGCCGCGGTCAGCTCCTGGGAGATGGACAGGACGTCCTGGGGCGGGGCCATCGGGTCATCCCAGCCGTGGAGGAGGAGCACCTTGGCGGCGATGGGGGCCTGCTCTCCGAGCCGGGGCGGTCCGAAGAGGCCGTGGATGCTCACCACGCCCTTGACGTCCGTGGTCCCGCTGCGCGCGAGATCGAGCACGCACAGCCCGCCGAAGCAGAAGCCGATCGCCGCGATGCGGCCGGGGTCCACCATGGGGAGCGCGCGCGCGGTCTCGACGGCGGCGAGCATGCGGCGGCGGAGCATGGCGCGGTCCGCCATGAAGGGCGCCATGAGGGCGCTGTTGTCGGTGCTGTGGCTGCCCCGGATGCCCTTGCCGTAGACGTCGATGGCGATGCCGACGTAGCCCATGCGGGCGAACTCCTCGGCCTTGGCGCGCTCGGCGTCGCTCTGGCCCGCCCAGGAGTGGGAGATCAGCACGCACGGGCGCCTGGCCCCCCGCGTGTCTTCGTGCGCGACGTAGGCATGACAGGTCACGTCGCCATCGGTGTAGTCGAGGTACTGGGTGTGCATGGGGTCTCCACGTCCAGAGGAAACGGCTTTACTGCGGGAGGTTCTTCTGGAATCAGCCCCACCATGTCAAACGTTGATCCGAACCTGCGCCGAGAGCTCTTCGGTTGGTACAGCCACCGGCTGGGCATGGACATGCCCGTGGTCCGCTACGGGCACTGGGGCCCGGCCCTGCTGCTCTTCCCCACCGCCGGAGGGGACTTCCTCGAGGCCGAGCGCATGGGGCTCATCCAGAGCGTGGCCCACCACCTGTTCGCCGGCCGGGTCCAGATCTTCAGCATCAACAGCATCAACCCCTGGGCGTGGATGAACGAGGGCATGCCCCTCCACCAGAAGGCGCACAACCAGGCGCGCTTCTCGGAGTACGTCGAGGAGGAAGTCGTCCCGCACATCCGCCGCTGCCTGGGGAATGATCACGCGCGCATCGGCGCGGCGGGTGCCAGCTTCGGCGCCTTCCACGCCGCCAATGCCTTCTTCCGGCGCCCGGATCAGTTCGAGCTGCTGCTCGGGCTGGGTGGCTTCTACGATCTCCAGTCGGACTTCCTTCACGGCTACTGGAGCGACGACGTCTACTTCAACAACCCCGCCTCCTACGTGCCGAACCTGCCCGAGGGCCATGGCCTGGAGCTGCTCCGGCACCACAGCCGCATCCACCTGGTGACGAGCCGCGGCGCCTGGGAGAACCCCGGGTACTCCGAGCACCTCAGCCAACTGCTGCACCAGCGTGACATCCCCCACAACCTGGACATCTGGGGCCACGACATGCCCCACGACTGGCCCACGTGGTACCGGCAGCTGGACCACTACATGGCGGAGCGGCTCGGGTACTAGCCGCCCGGATGCCTGTCTGCCCGGAGAACTCCGTCGCCTCCGGGACATTTGCCGGGAAGTGCGAGCGGCCCCACCTTTGGCCGCGTGAAATCCAGCGTGTCGTGGGCGTGCCTGGCCGCACTGCTCGTCGCGTGCTCGCAGCCGTCTCCAGAGGTCACGGAGCCGGTGGCCACGCCACCTTCCGTTCCCGTCGAGTCCGACGCCCCGCCCGTTTCCCAGGAGCCACCCGTTCCCGAGGTCGTCTGCCCCACCGAGGCCGATGCGGGTCTGGCGGCGGCGCCCACCGTGGAAAGCCCCGGGCACGACGAGTTGCTCGGGGCAGGGGAGGTGACGGTGCGGGTGGCGGGGTTCGAGGACGTGGGCGGCGGCGCGCCCGTCCGGGCCCGGTTCGAGCTCTGGTCGATGGTCGACGACATCCCGGTGGGGCTCATCTGGTCGGCGGCCGTGAGCGCGCCGGAGAAGCTCGCCGGGGTGAGCCTGTCCGATGGTGTCTTCCAGGTCGCGAGTGGCCGGCTCGCCCAGCGTGCGCGGTACGCGGTGCGGGTCCGTCATGCCTACGCCCGTCCTCCCTGCGAGGCCTGGGGGCCCTGGAGCGCGTTCCGTGTCTTCAGGACGGACGATGCGTCCCGGGAGCTCTTCGACGAGGGCCGGATTCTCGACTTCCACCTCGACATTCCGCCGGAGTCCTGGGCCGCCCTGAACGCGGAGGCGGTTCCACCCGACTGCGTTCCGCACGAGCGCGAGTCCTACCGGGCCACGCTCCGTTTCGGCGAGCAGGTGTTCGAGAACGTCGGCGTCCATGTGAAGGGGGGCTGCGGCTCCGCCCGGACACTCGAGGACAAGGCTTCCTTCAAGGTGGACCTCGAGTGGGACGATCCCGAGGTGCCGGGTTGTGCTCCCTCGCGGGAGCTGCTGGGCCGGAAGCACTTCACGTTCAACAACAACGTGCAGGATCCGGGCTTCATGAATGAGCGCCTGGGGTATCCCCTCTATCGCGCGCTCGGCGTGCCGGCCCCCCGGGCGGCCACGGTCCGGTTGCACGTCAATGGCGAGCCATGGGGTGTCTACACCCATGTCGAGACGATCGACCGGCGCTTCCTGGCGCGCTGGTTCGAGGACAAGGACGGCGTCTTGTACGAGGGGACGTATTGGTGCGATCTCCTTCCGGACAACGTCCCCTCGGCGGGAGGAGACCCCATGGGGTTCTGCCTCTCTCGCAAGCTGGAGGGCGATGCGTGTGAGCCGGGGAAGGAGACTCCGGCCGACGCCTACGCGCCGCTGCGCGAGCTCACCCACCAACTCCAGCGGCTGCCCAGGGGCGGGTTCTATCCGGAGGTCCAGGCGTTCTTCGATTACGACCGCTTCCTCACCACGTGGGCGCTCGAGAGCGTCATCTCCCACTGGGATGGCTACCCGTTCGCCACGCAGAACAACTACCGCGTATACCGGGACCCCTCGACCGGACGCTGGACGCTGCTGTCCACGGGCATCGATCGGATCTTCGGTAACCCTGGAGGCACGCGCCCGGATCGCAATCCCGCGCCCTGGGAGGTGTCGGGCGTGCTCGCGGCGCGCTGTCTGGAGGAAGCGGACTGCATGGCCGTCTTCGTGGCGCGGCTGGAGCAGGTGAACGCCCTGTTCGAGGGCGCCGGACTCGAGGCCCGTGTGAACGGCCTCCGCGAGCAACTCGCTCCGGGCGTCTCCGCCGATCCCCGGAAGGAGACGTCCGAGGCCGACTTCGAGCGGGCCGTGGAGCGGACGCTCCGGTTCATCCGCGAGCGTCCCGCCCGGGTTCGCGAGTACCTCGAGCAGCTCCGCTGAGGGCGCCCTCCTTCCCGGGCATCAGCCCCTCCCTCGCCCGGAAACTATTCGTTGCATCGAGGGAACGGGGAAGGCATGCATCTGGGATGCCTCATTTCACGTCCCGCTTCATCGAGTCGACCCCCGGAGATCCGCTCCAGGACGCGCGGCCGCGCCAGGTCCAGGGCGCCCTCTGGTCGAAGGTGCAGCCGACGCCCGTGCCGGCGCCCCGCCTGGTGGCTGACTCGAAGGAGGTCGTGCAGTTGCTCGGCCTCGATGAGGGGACGCTGCGGTCTCCCGAGTTCGTGCAGGTGCTCGCGGGCAACGCGCTGTGGCCGGGCATGGTGCCTTACGCGGCCAACTACGGGGGGCATCAGTTCGGCAACTGGGCGGGGCAGCTCGGAGACGGCCGCGCCATCGTGCTGGGGGAGCTGCTCGCCCCGGACGGCCAGCGGTACGAGTTGCAGCTGAAGGGCGCGGGCCGGACACCCTATTCCCGCAGGGGGGACGGACGCGCGGTGCTGCGCTCCTCCATCCGCGAGTTCCTCTGCAGCGAGGCCATGCACCACCTGGGGGTGCCCACCACCCGCGCGTTGTCGCTGGTGGCCACCGGTGACACCGTCATCCGGGACATGTTCTACGACGGCCATCCCGAGGCCGAGCCCGGTGCCATCGTCTGCCGGGTCGCTCCGAGCTTCCTGCGCTTCGGCAACTTCGAGCTCTGCACCAGCCGCGATGACCTGGGGCTGCTCGAGCAACTGGCCGGTTACACCCTGAAGCACTTCTTCCCCGAGCTCGGTGAGCCCGGCAAGGACACCTACGCCGCCTTCTTCCGCGAGGTGGCGCGGCGCACCGCCCGGCTCATCGCCCACTGGCAGGCGGTGGGGTTCGTGCACGGGGTGATGAACACCGACAACATGTCCATCCTCGGCCTCACCATCGACTACGGGCCCTACGGGTGGCTGGAGGACTTCGATCCGGGCTGGACGCCCAACACCACCGACGCCATGGAGCACCGCTACCGCTATGGCAACCAGCCCAACATCGGCATGTGGAACGTCGAGCGGCTGGGCGTCGCGCTCCTGCCGCTGCTCGAGAACCAGGAGGCGCTGGTCGAGGAGGGACTGGTCGAGTACCAGCGCACCTTCTCGGCCGAGCTGGCGCGGCGGTTCGCGGCGAAGCTCGGGCTGTCCTCGCTGGAGCGCGAGGGGGATGTCGCGCTGGTGAACGAGTGCTTCGCCTGGCTCGCCGCGCACGAGACGGACATGACGATCTTCTTCCGCGGCCTGTCCCAGGTGGTCACCCTGCCGGAGGCTCCTCGCGAGTTGCCGCGGCCGGTGCGCGACGCCTTCTACGGGCCGGTCCCGGAGGCGCATGGGGCCCGGGTGCTCGAGTGGCTGTCCGCGTGGTGGCAGCGCACGAGGAGTGAAGAGGCACCGCCCGCGGAGCTGGCGCGGCGGATGGACGCGGTGAATCCGAAGTACGTGATGCGCAACTGGCTCGCCCAGGAGGCCATCGACGCCGCGCACCAGGGCGACGACAGCAAGGTGCACGAGTTGCTCGAGGTGATGCGCCGTCCGTACGAGGAACAGACGGGCCGCGAGGCCTACGCGGCGAAGCGGCCCGAGTGGGCGCGCTCGAAGCCGGGCTGCTCGGCGCTCTCGTGTAGCTCCTGAGCACGTTCTGGTAGGTTTCCGCCCATGGGAGTGGACATGGATCGAGCCAGAGATTTCGTGCGGCAGGGCTACCTCGTGCTTCCCGGTTTCGTGCCGGCGGCGGCCTGTGATGCCTTGAAGGCCCGGGCCGAACAACTGGTGGCCGGCTTCCAACCGGAAACGGTCTCCATCTTCACCACGAACGATCAGACGCGGACCTCGGACGAGTACTTCCTCTCCTCGGGGGACAGCATCCGCTTCTTCTTCGAGGAGAACGCCTTCCGGCCGGATGGCTCGCTGCGCCAGGACAAGACGCTGTCCATCAACAAGATTGGCCATGCGTTGCACGATCTGGATCCGCTCTTCGAGCGCTTCTCCCGCACGCCGGAGCTGGCGGGGCTGGCCTCGGAGCTGGGCCTGACGCAGCCGTTGCTGCTCCAGTCCATGTACATCTTCAAGCAGCCCCACATTGGCGGTGAGGTCAACTGCCACCAGGACTCGACGTTCCTGTACACGGAGCCGTCCACCTGTCTGGGCTTCTGGTTCGCGCTGGAGGACGCCACGCTGGAGAACGGCTGTCTGTGGGCGCTGCCGGGCGGGCACACGCTGGGCTTGAAGAAGCGCTTCGTGCGCGCGCCGGGTGGTGGCACGGCGTTCCAGGTGCTGGATCCCACGCCCCTGCCCGAGGAGGGAATGGTGCCGCTGGAGGTGGAGAAGGGCACCCTGGTGGTGCTCCACGGGCTGCTGCCCCACAAGAGCGGCGCCAATACCTCGTCCAAGAGCCGCCACGCCTACTCGGTCCACCTCATCGATGGCACGGCCCGCTACCCCGAGGACAACTGGCTGCACCGCGCTCCCACGATGCCGCCCCGGGGCTTCGGTTCCCTCGCGAACGGTTGAACATGCTTCACCTCTTGTGGAGAGGATTGATCGCCGGGGTGGATGCGTTCCTGACCCCCCGGCAGCGCCAACTGCCGCCCGATGAGCTCAGCCAATACCGGGTACTGGTGGGCACAGCGTTGAGCATGTTGCTGCTCAACCTCCTCTTCTGGGTCAATCTCAAGTCCTCCACCATCGCCGGGCGCCAGTCGGTGGGCATCGTGGCGCTCCTGGCGGTGGCCAGCTACGCCCTGGTGTTGATCCTGGTTCGCTGGGTGCGCTCGTTCCGGACCGTGGCCCTGTTGATGTGCGGGTTCCTGACGAGCGCCTTCCTGTTGGTGACGATCTCCTCGAAGGACCTGCGGGTCGTCTCGCATGCGACGGTCATGTTGGTGCCCCTGCTGGCGGTCTACCTGTTGGGGGGACGCCTGGGCTTCATCTTCACCACCATCGTCTGTCTGGCCGTGGGGCCCGTCCATCATCTCTACCACTCGGGCTTCGGTTCGAAGCCGCCCCTCCTCGCCCTGCTGACCGCCCTGGGGAGCAACAGTTCCGCGGTGCTGGCCATGCTGATCGGCTGGGGCCTGTTCTGGCTGCACAGCTCCTCACGGGAGCATGCGCATGCGGCCTTGAAGCAGGCCATGGAGACGCTGCGCGAGAGCGAGGGCAAGCTGATCAGCCTCATCGAGAGCACGGACGACTTCGTGATGTCCGTGGACACGGAGGGCCGCCGGGTGGCCGCCAACCGGCCGGCGCTCCAGCTGATCTCCACGCTCACCGGCAGTGAGCTGCCCCCGGGAGCACCGCTCTTTCCGCCCGTGCCCCGGGAGCCCTGGTCGAAGCTGCTGGTGCTCTTCAAGAAGGCGTTGACGGGGCAGCGGGACCGCACGGAGGTGGAGTTCCTGCTGGAGGGCCGGTCCCGGACGCTGGAGACCATCGCCAGCCCTCTGTTGAACAAGGAGGGGAGGGTGGTGGGCGTGACGTTCTTCGCGCGGGACATCTCCGCGCGCAGGGAGGCCGAGGCGCGGCTGGCCGAGCTGCACCGCGGCCTGCTGGATGTCTCGCGCCATGCGGGTATGGCCGAGGTGGCCACGGGGGTGCTGCACAACGTGGGCAACACGCTCAACAGCGTGAACGTGTCGGTGGGCGTCGTGGGTGAGCGGCTGCGTGCCTCGCGTGTGCCGGGGCTGGCCCGGGCCGCGGAGCTGATGAAGGAGCACCTCCCGCGCTTGAGCTCCTTCCTCACCGAGGACGAGCGGGGGCAGCAGCTCCCTCCCTACATCATCGCCGTCTCCGAGCGGCTCGTGTTGGAGCGCGACGCCCTGATGACGGAGGTGAAGTCGCTCAGCGAGAGCGTGGAGCACATGAAGTCCGTGGTGAGCATGCAGCAGGAGAACGCGCGCTTCATCGGCGTGGTGGAGCAGATCCAGGTGGCGCGGCTGCTGGATGACGCACTGAAGTTGCACGCCCAGTCCCTCGACAAGGAGGGCATCCAGGTGCGGCGCGAGTACGCCGAGGTGCCGCCGGTGCTGGTGGATCGGCACAAGCTGTTGCAGATCCTCTTCAACCTGCTGAGCAACGCGCGGCATGCGCTCCAGGAGAGTGGCCGCCCGGACAAGCGGCTCACCGTGCGGATCGCCGTGCGTGCGGATGGGGAGGTGCTGCGCATCGAGGTGACGGACAACGGAGTGGGCATCTCTCCGGAGAACCTGCCGCGGTTGTTCAGCCAGGGCTTCACGACGAAGAAGGGCGGACACGGCTTCGGGCTGCACACCAGCGCCCTGGCGGCGGCGGAGCTGGGCGGTGCGCTCACCTGCACCAGCCCCGGTCCTGGCCATGGAGCCACCTTCCTCGTCGAGCTCCCCGCGCTTGCGGATCAAGGCCGCGCGTAACACGCCTCCGAGACCCTCCCTTCACACCTTCGTAACGGACCGGACACATGAGACCCATCCGTGACCTTTCCGTATTCGTGAAATCAAGGTGACCCGTGGTTTTGCCCCAATCCGGGGGACACCTGTCAGCCGGGTGGTGTATGGAGATGCTTCCCCTCGCAGTATTCCCCCTGAGGAGCCCCCCATGCGTCATCTTGGTACCGCCCTTCTCGCCGCGAGCCTGTTCACCGGTTGCGGTGGCGCTGAACTCGAGCAGTCCAACGAGCCCCTCGCCCAGCAGCAGGCGGCGCTCACCACCACGGACGTGGACGTGTCCCCGGAGTGCCAGGGCATCCTCCAGTTCGCGAACACGGCGTCCTACGCGACGCTGGATGCGTACCTGCCGAGCGATGTCGTCTCCAACCTCGTGGCCCGCCGCGCGATCTCTCCGTTCGTGTCCCTGGCGGACATCTCCTCCGTCCGGCTGGTCGGTCCGACCCGTCTCGATCAGCTCGCGGCCGGAGCCCGGGCCAAGGGGTACCTTCCCTCCAGCTGTATCGGCATCCTGGACGGCCTCGCGGTATCCACGGATGACGCCGCCGCGATCGTCTCGCTGGTGAACAGCATCCACGATTCCGAGCTGCATGACGTGCTGCCGGACGCGTGGAACGGCGCCGCGAACCTGCTCAACCTGCGCCCGTTCACGTCGGTCCAGGCCATCTCCAATGTCGCGGGCATCGGGGATGTGAGCCTGCGCAACATCCGGAACTCGGCCACGCTGAGCCGGCCCCTCGAGGCGCTCATCAACGCGGCGAACGCGGTGGGCTACCACGGGCACGGCGGTGCGTACATGGCCCGCCACTTCGACTGGTGGCAGGAGGTGACGGGCAACGGCAGCTACAACTACAGCACCCCGGAGTGCTTCGGGCTCGAGCCGACCAGCGTCCCCTCCGGCGCGACCGTCCGGCCCTACCTGGCCAACGCCGCCGAGGTGCGTGCCGAGTTCCTGAGCACGCTGAACTACGCCGACCCGTACCAGATGCTCCCCGAGCGCGCCGCCGGTCTGGCGAACCTCGATGAGCGGATCAACGGCCGCTCGTTCAAGGGCTGCTACTTCGGCTACTCGAACGACCCCTGGAGCGCTCACAGCGTCGCCATCTTCGTCGACATCGAGAACGGCTTCAGCCTGATGACCGGCACCTACTGGGCCGAGTGATCGCACCGCGCTCCGGGGCGAGGGGAGTTCCCTCCCCCGGAGTGGCGGTTCTCCCGCGGTGAGCGGGGTCCGGAGCTACGGCCGGGCGTGGAATGCCCCCTGCTTCACGGACCACAGCTCCCGGCCGTGCGCGCCGTCGTTGGCGACGAAGAAGAGCCGCGAGCCGGAGACGGTGAGCTGGAGCGGGGCGGCGCTCGCCGGGCCCTCATGCACGTCCGCGAGGCGGCGGGTGCCCTCGGGCGTGCCGTCCGACATCCACAGCTCCAGGCCGCTCACGCCGTCCGAGGCGGAGAAGGCGAAGGCTCCCTGGTGGCCCACGGGCACCAAGGGCGTGACGCCCGCGCCGCTGCTCTCGAGGCCGGGCAGCACGTCGCGCAGCAGGACGGTCCCCGCTGCCGTGCCGTCGCTCTTCCACGGCTCGGTGCCGTGCACGCCGTCATCCGCCGTGAAGTAGAGGCTGCCGCCGATGGCGTACAGGCGCGAGGGCTGCCTCTGGTAGGCGTAGGTCACCGGGAAGGCGGAGGCCACGCCCGGGAGGATGTCCTCGACGAGCAGGGTGCCCTCGGTGGTGCCATCGCTCTTCCACAATTCTCGGCCGTGGACTCCATCCTCGGCGGTGAAGAAGAGCGTTCCCCCCACGTCCACCAGGTCATAGAGGCTGGAGCCGCTCCGCCCCGGGAAGATGTCCTTCACGAGCACGGTGCCCTCGGCGGTGCCATCGGTCTTCCAGAGTTCCTCGCCGTGGACGCCATCGTTGGCGGTGAAGAACAGGGTCGTTCCCACCGGGAGCATCTCGGAGAAGCTGGTGCTGACGATGGCGCTGCCCGAGCCCGGGAGGACGTCCTTCACGAGCACGGTGCCCTCGGCGGTGCCATCGCTCTTCCACAGCTCGGTGCCGTGGACGCCGTCACTGGCGATGAAGAAGAAGCCGGCCCCGGCGCGCGTCAGCTTCGTGGGAGCGGCGCTGCCCGAGCCCGGGCGGATGTCCTTGAACAGGACGGTGCCCTCGACGGTGCCATCGCTCTTCCACAGCTCGGTGCCCGAGGCGCTGTCGAAAGCGGAGAAGAAGAGGGTGGTGCCCAGGGCGGCACGCGCCGTCACGTCCCCGCTGCTGAAGTCGCGGAGCTTGAGCGTCCCGGCCGAGGTGCCATCACTCTTCCACAGCGAGGGCGCGAATCGGTTCGTCTCGAAGAAGAACACCGAGCTCCCCACGGGGGTGAACCCGGTGGTGCGCACCCAGGGGCTCGTGATGAACGCCTGGAGGAAGGTGGTGCCCTCGGCGCTGCCATCGGTCTTCCACAGCCCGAAGCCCTGCTCGGTGGTCGCGGTGAAGAAGAGCGTGCCCTCCGCGTCCGTGAGGGACTCGGGGGTGGAGGCGTTGGCGTGGAAGATGTCGCGCAGCAGCCGGGTGCCACCGGGCGTTCCATCCGTCACCCAGGGCTCCTTCCCGTGCAGGCCATCGTCGGCCCAGAACACCACGCGATCCCCCGTGCGCGTGAGGTTCGAGGGCCCGCGCAGGCTCTCTCCCGGGGCCGTCTGGAAGGGCAGGGTTCCTTCCACCGAGCCATCGGTGACCCACAGGCGCGTCTGGCCCGAGGGCTCGCTGGCCACGAAGAGCAGCCGGCCATCCGAGAGCATCGCGCTCGTTTGCTGCTCCGAGTTCCGCGGCAGGCCGAGGTTCGCGAGCAGGAAGGTGCCCTCGGGCGTGCCATCGCTCCGGTAGAGGCGGCTGTCCGTCGTGGAGAAGAGCAGGGTGTTCCCCACGGCCAGGCCCGAGGGGCTCAGGGCCTGAACCTCGGACGGGAGGTCCGCGAACTTCTGGAGCCCCGTCCCGGTGCTGTCGCTCTTCCACAGCGCCAGGCCCTGGCCCCAGATGAAGGCGTCCGGGTCGGCGGGGCTGGTGTCCGGGCGGGAGAAATAGAGGGAGCCCCCGGCGGCCGTGTGCACCGTGGGGGATTCGTCGGAGTGATTGACGCGCGAGAGCTCGCCAGTTCCCTCGGGAGTGCCGTCACTCGTCCACAAGGTGGTGCTCCAGGTGTCGTCGATGTCGAGGAAGACCCTCGGGCCGGAGGTGAAGAGCAGGGGATTGTTCCAGCCCGAGATGTGGCCGAGCAATGCGAGCGGCACCGTGCCCTCGGGAGTGCCGTCACTCTTCCAGAGCGAGTTGTCGAAGGAGGAGGCGGAATGCACGAAGAACAGGGTTCCCTCCGCGCAGACGACGTGCCTGGGGGGCTGCTCATAGGCGGTCTGGGGGTAGATGTTCACCGGGGCGAGCAGGACGGGGCGCTCGGGAGTGCCCTCGAGCGTCCACAGGCCCTGGGGGTCACGGAAGAACACCCGGCCACCGCAGGCGGTGAGCTCACCGGGGCGGTTGAGCGGACCGCTTTCGGGCCGTGGGATTTCGACGGTGCCCTCGGCCGTGCCATCGCTCTTGAACAGGCGGCCGCCGAGGTACTGGTCATTGACGACGAAATAGACGGTGTCGCCCACCGCGGCGAGCCACTCGTGGAGGAAGCCACTCCCCGTACTCCCGGCGACACCCACCACGTTCCCGATGAACTGCCGGACCAGGCGTGTCCCCTCGGGTGTCCCGTCCGTCTTCCAGAGCGCGGAGCCGTTGTTCCCATCGCGGGCCGCGAAGTAGACCGTTCCGCTCGCGGTAACGACGGGGGGCGTGAACGCCCATGAGGTGTCCGCCCCCTCGGGCAGGGTCTCCTCGGCCACCCGGAGATCCTTCACCAACGAGGGCGTGAGGCCTGGAGGCAGGGACTGCTTGGACGCGCTGGTGAGGCGAGGGGCCTCCTGCTCTGGCGCGGGGCCGGTGCAGCCGAGGGCGAAGGAGAGCAGCAGGGGCGACAGGGATCGGAGCTGGTGTCTGGCTTTGAAGTGCATGAGCGCGGCCATGTGCAATGGCCGTGCTCGGCTGCCCGCTCCACGAGCAGGCGTTGGCGCATCAGAGGGAGATGCCGTGGTTTCCGCTACGCGCCAGCGCCACGCGGGGAGCACCGGACTGCCGTTTTTCGTCTCGCCCGGTGCCCTTCTTCGTCAGTCAGTCGTCCTTCGCCAGGAGCGGTCCCACGAGCACGCCCTCGGCTTTCTGAGGCTCCCCGAGGCGCAAGCTCTGCCCGCTTCCGCTGTAGGAGTACACCAGGAACAGCGACGAGGAGTGTGTCTCGACCTGGACGCCCAGGCCGGACTCGCTTCCGGACTCGAGCGTGGTGACGAGTGCGATGGCCCCGACGTCCGCCGAGCCAGCGCTTCGCTCGAGATGCCCGATGGTGGCCTCGAGCAGCTCGTCCCACGAGGCGCGTGGCAGTTGATCCCGGGGGAAGAAGGTCCTGGGGTTGTCGCCCGCGGAGTCCAGGGTCAGCCCGAACGGGAGCACGGTGCCGTGCTTCCGCAGCAGGAGGAGACCCGCTTCACGCGCCACATGCAGTGTCTTCCCCAACAATTCCTCGTTGTTCATCACCGTCATCTTCCGTCCGTGGTCCAGCCCGGGTGGAGTCCGTGGAGCCTGCTGGTTCGCCGGCGCTTCGAAACGGAGTGCCAGCACCAGCAGACCCACCCCGAGCAGGCCCAGGCCCGGAATGAGAAGCTTTCGCATCGGTCCCTCCATAGCATCTACCGGTAGAAGTGGTCCGCGAGGAGGCGGGAGTTGAAGAGCATGGCGTCGTAGCTGGTGTAGACGCCGTGCCCGAAGCAGGTCGCCAGGCAGTTGGGGATGGCACCCGTGCCCCGGTCGCCGTAGTCGACGAGGTAGCTGAACCCGTCACGAGGCACGCGCGCTCCGTGGCGCACATGGTTGAGCCACGCCTTCACGTCATAGCCCTCGCCGAGGATGGCATCGAGCCGGGCGGCCAGCTCCCGGTCCTTCGTGCTGCCCGGAGGAATGTCCGAGCCGGCGATGCCCCACTGGTGCACGTAGTCGCCGTTCTCCGTGTGGAGGACTCCGGCGACGGTGCTCCCGCGTGGCTCGGTGCCCCGGTGGTTGATGACGTGCAGGACGCGGCACTGCCGGCCGGTGGCCCAGCCGTAGCGCGGCGGCATGCCGAAGGTGGCGATGTCGAGCCGCGCGCGGGCGACCGTGCGGGCCATGTCCTGGAGGGCCTCGGTGGGCTCGCCCGCGTCGCGCACGGCCTGCCAGAGCGCCTCGGCGGTCCGCGCCGGGTAGACGAGCTGCGTGAGCAGGGCGAGCACCTGGCCGCCGTGGCTGTGCCCCAGCAGCAGCGCCCGCTTGTTGCCGAGCTCCGAGGTGGCCAGCAGCCGCAGCAACTGCACGGCCGCGCGCAGGCGGGCGACATGGTTGTTGGCCGAGCTCCAGACGAAGCGCGTGGTGGGGATGTCGATGCCCAGCGACTTCTGGAAGAGCGAGACGTACTCGGGGGTGTAGTTGCCCAGGTCGCGCAGGACGCGATCGCTCGGGAGCTTGGAGAGGCGTTGCAGGGACGGCATGAGGGCCGGGCCCAGCGCGGAGAGGGGCCCCTCGAGCGCGGAGAGCAACTGGGTGGGATCATGGCCCACGAAGGTGCCGTGCACGAAGACGACGTGGCGCACCCCGGCGCGGCGCAACCGGAGGCCCGTCTGCGCCATGGCGTCGCGCCAGGCGGGGGATTGGGCGTCGAGGACGGGCGTGTCGCGGACGATGGGCGGCATGGCCTCGAGCGCCCGCACCGCGAACGTCCCCGGTTGCGGCGTGGCGTCATACTGCTGGGGCTCGCAGGGGGCGGGCTTCGGGCGGAGCCGCCACGCGATGAAGAGCCCGGCGAGAGCCGCGGCGAGGAGGAGAAGCGCGAGCGCGAGCCACATCGAGTGCTGCATGGCGCCGCAGCTTATCCCAAGAATCTGAGAATTTCGGCGCAACTCCGCGACAGAAGTCCCGACAATCCCGGGTCCATTGTGCGGACACCCAGGAGACGTATGAGCGACAGGTCCACCTCGAGAAGCCTATTCCAGTGGTTCTTTTCGACAGCGGTGACGTGGGTATGGGCCGTGGCGGTCCTCGCGGGCTGTGGGGGGATGGACCTGGAGGGGCAGCAGGGCGGGAGTCCCGACACCGCCACCGCGCAAGAGACGCTCGCGGCTCCGGCCAATGTGCAGTCGTTCTACGCGGAGAGCCGGTGGACCAGCCGTTTCGGAGTCACGGGCCCCTATTACGGCCCCGCTGGCCATCGCGGCCTCGATATCGCCGCGAGTGCTGGTACGGGGATTCCCGCGCTGCGCTCGGGCTACGTCCGCCGCGTCCAGTACTCCTCCATCGTGGGCCACACCATCGCCGTGGAGTCCGCGCCGGGCGATTACTCCGGGTACGCCCACGTCATCCGGACACGCGTCTCCGTGGGCTCCTACGTCCAGCAGGGTGAGATCATCGCCTATGTGGCCGGCTACGGGGATGATCACGGATCGGCGTGGAGCGGGCCGCACCTCCACATGACCCGAGGCTCCACGGATCGCTGTGCGTTTGGCGAGAACGTCAGCGATCCCGCGCCCCTGATCCGGAACATTCTCGGCACCGGAAGTGGCGGAGGGACCGGCACCGGTGGTGGTTCCGGGGGAATCCAGATCAGCATCGAGGACGGAAAGACGCTCCAGCGCGTGGCCCAGCGGGGTGGTTACACGGGCGTGGTGGACGGCGTCCCGGGGGTCAATACGTGGAAGGGCGTCCAGACCGTCATCACGAATCATGGCTACTACTCCGGCCCCATCGACGGCATCCCGGGTGAGAACACGTGGAAGGGAGTCCAGCGGCTCGCGCAGTTGGGCGGGTACACGGGCCCCGTGGATGGATACCCGGGGCAGTACACCTATCTGGGACTCACCAACTGGCTGGCCCAGAGCCCCGGGACCCCCGCTCCGACAGGGATGAGCGGTGTCTATGGAATCGATGTTGGCACGACCCAGCGTGATCTGGACTTCAACGCCATTCGCAGCGCCGGCTATCAGTTCGCGATCGTCAAGGCGGGCGGCTCCAATGTCTCTCCCACGTACGTCGCGCCGTACTACACGCAGCAGGTCGCCCGGGCTCGCGCGGCCGGGTTGATCGTCGGGCACTACTGGGTGGCGGGCTCCACCAACCCCGCGGCTGACGCCCAGTACTTCATGGACCACCTGTATGACCATCGGCCGGGTGATCTCCTGGTGCTCGACAACGAGGCGATCGACGATGGCATCTTCTGGAACGACTCGATGACCGCGACCTTCATGCAGGCGGTCAAGAACCGTCTGGGGAAGGCCCCGTTCCTGTACACCTATTCGAGCCTGCTCACGTCCAACACCTGGACCCAGACGAAGGCCGTGGGCTCGAAGCTGTGGATCGCCCACTACACGGGCACGCCGGGCAATCCAAACATCGGGTCTGCCTTCCCGGCGTGGGAGATTCACCAGTACACCTCGTCCGGCAACCAGAATGGCATTCCCCTGGATTTGAACGTGGCGAAGCTGACCGCGTTTGCTGGACTGTCCCAGCCACCGAATGGCGCGACGCCTCCTCCGCCGACGGCCATCCCTGGTGGTGGCTCGGGCGGCGGCGGTGCCCCCACCATCACCACCGAACAGGGAATCATCCTGCAGAAGCTGGCCCAGCGCGGTGGTTACACGGGCCCCGTGGATGGCGTTCCGGGAACCAATACCTGGCTCGGGGTGCAGAAGATCCTTCGCCAGCTGGGGTACTACGACGGGCCTGTCGACGGTGTTCCGGGCATCAATACCTACAAGGGATTGCAACTGCTGGCCCAGGACGGTGGCTACACGGGGCCCATCGATGGCCTCCCCGGGCCCAATACGTACAACGGCATCCAGGCGTACCTGAACGGGACGGGCGGCGGTGTGCCTCCCATCACCAACGCTCAGGGCGTGACGTTGCAGCGGGTGGCTCAGGCAGGCGGGTACACCGGCGCCGTGGACGGCGTTCCCGGCACGAACACGTGGAAGGGAATGCAGCAGGTCCTCGCCGGCTACGGCTACTCGGGACCCGTGGATGGCGTCATGGGGACCAACTCGTACGCGGCGCTCCAGCGTTTCGCGGCGAAGGGCGGCTACACAGGCCCCATCGACGGCGTCATGGGAACCAACTCCTGGAAGGGCGTGCAGACCGTGCTGCGAGGCTTTGGCTACGCGGGACCCATCGATGGCGTCATGGGAACCAACTCGTACGCGGCGCTCCAGCGGGTCGCGCGTCTGGGCGGGTACATGGGCCCCATCGACGGTGCGCTGGGTGTGAACTCGTGGAAGGGCCTCCAGACGTTCCTGAGTGGCGCCGGGTACACGGGGCCCATCGATGGAGTACCGGGAACCAACACCTACAAGACGCTTCAGTCCCTGGCGAGCCGGGGTGGCTACACGGGTCCGATCGATGGCATCCCGGGGCCCAATACGTACGCGGGCCTGGCGAACCTCCTGGACTGAACGGGGCAACGGGATTCGTCCCGTGGAGGAGGGGGCTCCTGAAGTCCGGAGTCCCCTCCAGATGGACAGCTTCTGTTCATTGAATGGCGCCGTGCTGCTCTTCTGGCGCGGGTGCCTGGGCTCCTCGTGTGACTACAGCTTCCCTCGTGGACGGGGCATTCCGTGCCCCGGGGGAGGGATGACCATGAGAGCAGGATTCAGATGGCTGCCGATGACGTTGTTGGCGTTGGGTTTCACGCACTTCGAGGTGGATGAGGCTCTGGCGTCGGCTGACTGCGTTCCGGCCACGAAGGTGCTGGAGATCGCACGCATCCGGGGGCCGGAGGGGATGGCCGCCGTGGGCGACCAGCTCTTCTTCATCGTCGCGAGTTCCACGGACTGGTCACTCTGGAAGAGCGACGGGACGGTGTCCGGCACGGTCAGGGTCGAGGCCATCGCGCCCATCACCGCACCTGGCGGACCTCAGGCGCTCACGGAGGCCCGGGGGCTCCTCTTCTTCTCCTCCCAGGGCGTTCTCTGGATGAGCGACGGGACAGCGTCCGGCACGCATCCCGTGGACGTGCCGCAGCTCACGAATGCCCATCCGCTGAGGGAGTATCGCGGCCGGCTGCTCGTCCTCCGGCCCGTGCCCGGAAGTGGGGACGAGCTGTGGCTCACCGACGGCACGGTCGCGGGGAGCCGTCGCATCCTGGGCGCGCCTCCCGCGCTCGTCATCAGCAGCTTCCCCTCGAGCAGCGTGGAGACGGCGAGCGGGGATCTCGTCTTCAGGGGGGAGACGGTGGCGGACCCGGGCACGCCCCGGCTGTTCCGGCTCACCCGCTCAGGGGCCCTGGTGGAGCTCTTCCGGGCTTCGGGGAGCGGTATTGGCATCACGCAGTTGACCGCGGTGGGAGACCGGGTCTTCTTCTTCACCGACGAGCTGGCGCCAGGGGAGCCCTCCCACCTGTGGAGCAGCGATGGCACTCCGGGGAGCGCGGTCCTGCTACGGAACTTCGGGCTGATCGGCCCGCCCTTCGGGCTCACCGCGTTCGACGGGCGGCTCTTCTTCACCGCCAGCGCCGAGGACGGGCCTCGGGGCTTCGAGCCGTGGGTGAGCGACGGCACGCCCGCGGGCACCCGCCCGCTCGTGGACATCCGGCCCGGGGATGCGGGCTCGCTCCCGACGAACATGACGGTCCTGGGGGACAGGCTCTACTTCGTGGCGGATGACGGTGTGCACGGCCGCGAGTTGTGGGAAACGGATGGCACGGCCACGGGCACCCGGCTCTTCATCGACATCCAGCCTGGAGCGCCGTCCTCGTTCCCCTATGGGCTCGCGACGGGCAACGGAAAGCTCTACTTCGTGGCGGATGACGGCGTGCACGGGAGCGAGCCCTGGAAGGTGTTCGATGGCCGGCCCCGGCAGGTGGCGGACATCGTGCCCGGCGATGGCTCCGCGCCAATAGAGGCCGGCGTGGGAATCTTCGATGCACCGGCCGCGTCCTTCGTCCGCGCGGGGGGCTTCGTCTATTTCCTCACGGCGTCCGGCGAGACTCCAGACAACGCGCTCTGGTCCATGAAGACGGGCTCGTACTGCCCGCAGCGCTGAGTCACCGCTCACGTCACGTATCTCCCCCATCGCCAGCCTGCTGGTAACGGGAGGCTTCGACGCCTACATGCCGGAAGTGCTCCAGGGCCTCCTTGAGGGCGGGAAAGGGCACCTCGTCCTTGTCGACGAGGATTTCCCAGCGCTCCGATCGTGAGTCACGGTTCATCTTGAAGCCGACGCCCTGATCCAACCAGGTGGTGGGGACCTTGATGGAGATGGAGCCGTTGGTGTTGCTGTCGCAGTCTCTGATGGTGACGGAGTCCGGGTGCTTGCGTCGGCCCTTGGCGTCCCATCGCCGGTAGGCGATCTTGGTTCTTGAAATCGCGGGGGAGAGACATGCCAGTGATTGCAGTTCGCGGTCTTCGCGCCTACGCGGCAAAACCAGCGATTCCTGCTTACTCTCTTCTGTCCGTTGATGTACCGTGCCCTGGCGTCATGCCGCACCATCCACCAGGGACGAGACCTCCATGGACACTCCTTCGACCAGAAGCCGTAAGCTGAGCCGTCGCCAACTCCTCGCCGGTACCGCCGGAGTCGCCTCCGCCGGCGCGTTCGGTGGCGCGCTCCTCGCCCCCTCGACGGCGAATGCCGCGTGGGATGGGTACGGGCTGCGGATCGTCGAGCGTAACGAGAACGGCGGGCGGCTCCAGTACTACCGCTTCGCCACCAGTGCCATCGGCTGGAATCCGGCCGTCAACGTCCTGTTGCCAGACGGCTACCACACGAGCGGCAAGCGCTACCCGGTGCTCTACCTGCTCCACGGCGGGGCGGAGGACTTCCGGACGTTCCACATGCACCACAACATCGTCGGTCTGACCGCCTTCCGGGATCTCATCGTGGTCATGCCGGACGCCGCCACGGGCTGGTACTCGAACCCGGTCAGCAGCAACACCGGGGCGCGCAACTGGGAGACCTTCCACATGGCCCAGTTGCTGCCGTGGATCGACGGGAACTTCCGCACCTTCGCTGAGTACAACGGCCGCGCTGTCGCCGGGTTCTCCATGGGCGGCTTCGGCGCGTTGAAGTACACCGCCAAGTACTATGGTCACTTCTGCTCGGTGAGCGCCCACTCCGGTCCGGCCAGCCTGCGCCGTGATTTCGGCCTGGTCGTGCACTGGGCCAACGCCTCCTCCGCGGCCGTGGAGCTGGGCGGCGGTACGGTCTACGGCGCCCCGTTCTGGGACGAGGCGCGGGTCAACGCCGACAACCCGATGCAGCGCATCGAGAGTTACCGGAACAAGCGCATCTTCCTGGTCGCGGGGACGTCGCCCGATCCGGTCAACTGGTTCGACACCGTCAACGAAACCCAGGTGCTGGCCGGTCAGCGGGAGTTCCGGGCGGCGCTGGCCGGGGCCGGTATCCCGCACGAGTGGCGCGAGGAGCCAGGTGGCCATTTCTTCCGGCAGCATATCTTCACCCAGGATCTCAACGGGATGCTCGCGCGGCTGCGCCGCGCCGGCTGAGGGTCCGCGGCGCGGCGGCGGACGATGATGGGACACGCCCACCCCTGAAAGGACTTTGTTCCACTGGCTCAGGGCGTGTCTGACAAGTCCCGTCCGAGAAACATCGCGCCCGGGATCGGGTTGAACACATAGGGCTCGATGGGGTGGAAACCCATCGAGGTGTACAGCCCGATTGCCGCGGCCATGGTGGGTAACGTGTCGAGGTAGATGCGTCGATATCCGGCAGCACGCGCCTCATCGCAGATCCGCTCGGCAAGGCGCCGGCCCAGTTGCTCGCCGCGTGCAGCGGGCCGGACATACAGGCGCTTCATTTCACACGTATCGACGTCGAGCGGGCGCAGCGCCACGCATCCGAGTACCTGCGAGCCCCTGCGAGCGAGCAGCAGACGCCCCCGCGGCGGCGCGTACTTGCCCGGCAGGCTCGCCAGCTCGGAGTCGAAGTCCTGGAAACCCAGGTCGATGCCGAGGCTCTCCGCGTATTCTCGAAAGAGCGTCAGCACGAGCGGCAGTTCGGACGGGAACTGAGCGGGTTCAATCGTGACCATTGGGTGCGTAGCGCATCATAACAGCCCGCCTTTTCCAGGAGAGGCTGTGAGCCCCCAGGATCGGCGGGGCGCGGCCTTGCCGGAGCCGCGAACACCCCCGGAGGGGTAGAGTGGCGCCGTGTCTCCCATTGTCCTTCGTGTCCTCGCTCCGGTCCTCGGACTCGTGCTCGCCGGCTGTTCCGTGCCTCCAACCTCGGAGCCCCGGCGCGAAGCCCGTGTCGAGGGCCAGGTGATGCTGGCCGGCCCTCCCGTGGGCAATGCGTTCCTGTTCCTCTTCGCCCCGGACGCGGCTCCTCCCGAGCAGCGGGGCGAGCCCCAGTACGTAGCCGCCGTCCCCGAGGTGCGTCTCTCCGCCGGGGACACGCGCTTCGGATTCTCGGGAGTGGGTCCCGATGTGTACCGGCTGTGGGGCTTCCTTGATGCCAATGGCGACGCGGACCTCACGGTGGACGTGCTCGCGCAACCGGGGGCGGGGGATTGGGTCCCCGAGTCCTCCGTCGAGCTGAACGTGCAGCCGGGGCAGACAGTGTCGGCGGAGCTCGCGCTGCCTCGCCGGGTGCATCGCCCGCTACCCGCGTTCCAGGTGGTGGAGCAGGGGACGGAGGGGGTGTTCACCCTGACGGACTCTTCCACGGCGCTCGTCTCGCTCAACGTGCGCAGCGAGGGCTTCGGGTTGCTGCGTGGGGACGCGCCCCGGTTCTTCGTCCGGCTCGCGGACGTGGATGGGGATGGGACGGCGGATGACGTGAATGGGGATGGAGTGGTGGACGTGTGGCCCCAGTTCTTCCTGCGCTTCGTTCCCAAGCCCGGGCAGACCGTGCCCATCGACAGTCAGGGCCGGCCCGCGCAGGTCGTCGTGCCGCTCCTGCCGGATGTGACGCCCTTCCTCGGGAACCTTCAGGGAGACCCGGGCATCACCATCGCCGCTGGAGCGCTCCAACTCTTCGTCGTCCCATTGGCCCAGGCCATCACCCAGGAGCCGGGGCGGGGGAGGGTGGTGACCACGCTCGGGGCCATCCCCGTGGGTGAGTACGAGCTGTGGGCCTTGAACGATGAAGGGGGCTTCTGGTTCGTGCCCAATGATCTGGGACGGCGCGCCGTGGAGCCCCTGCCCGTCCAGGCGCTGCGCTTCCGCGTGGTCCACGCGGAGGGCACGGACGGTGGAACGGGCTCGCCGTAGTTCTTGGAATCGAGGGGGGAGAGACATGCCAGTCCGAGCGTTGCTGAATCTTGCCGCGGTGGCCTTCGCCGTCGCGTGTGCCGGGTGCTTCTGCATGCCCTGGCCCCGGTGCACACCGACGACCTGCACCGAGGCCCGGGTCAATTGCGGCGAGGTGCCGGATGGATGTGGGGGCGTGCTCGATTGTGGCACGTGCAGGGCGCCGGAGACGTGCGGCGGCTTTGGCACGCCGAATGTCTGTGGTTGCACGCCAATGAGCTGTGCCGAGCGCGGCGTGGACTGTGGCGTCATCGACAACTGTGGGGAGCCTCTGGATTGTGGCACGTGCACCGGGCCCCAGACGTGTGGCGGAAGTGGGCGGCCCAATGTCTGTGGTTGCACCCCGGTGAGCTGCGCGAGCGTGGGGGCCAACTGTGGGCCGCTCCCGGATGGTTGTGGCAGGGTGCTCGATTGTGGTTCCTGTACGCCGCCGTTTACGTGTGGCGGTGGAGTGGGCGGGCGCCCCAACGTCTGTGGCTGCAACCTGACGACCTGTGAAGACGAGGGCGCCAACTGCGGAACGACGCTGAATGACTGCGCGGAGCCCATCTTCTGCGGGACGTGCACCGCTCCCGAGACCTGCGGAGGAGGCGGTACGCCGAATGTCTGTGGTTGCAGGCCGGCGACGTGTGCCGCCTCGGGAGCCACCTGCGGCGTCATCTCCGATGGCTGTGGCGGGACGCTCGACTGTGGCCCGTGTCCTCCCCGGTGTGGCAACAACCGGCTCGAGGCAGGTGAGCAGTGTGACGATGGCAACACCGTGGATGGAGACCTGTGCAGTGCGAGCTGTCTGCTCGAGGCCGCCTGCCCGCCTGTTCCGGATGCGCCCACCACGGGACTGGAGCCCGGTACCGCCCGGGGCGGTGTCTCCCTGGGCGAGGTCCCCAGGACCATCGATTGGAGCTCCGCGGCCTTCGTGCCCATCCGAGGAACCACTCAGTTCCAACTCATCGTCTCGAACGATCCCCGGCTCTGCGACACGCTGGTCAATACCAACCAGTACGAGGAGACGGATCGGTGTCCCGACGACTACTGCTCGCTCTGTCCCGGCTGCTTCGGGAAGCGGAACGGGTATGCGTACCTCACGGCACGTTTCGAACAGTCCTCTCCCGCCGGGAGTGTCACGGGCCACCTCTCCTTCCTCGAGGAGGTCAACGTGGTGGGGTGGGGCTTCAGGATGGCCGTGGATGGCGCCATCACACCGGACTCGACGGCGCTGACCGGCCAGCTCGAGATCTGCAACGCCAAATACGGTGCGTTCGGAACTGGGAGGTTCCACGCCACCCTGTGCGTAGGTGGTCTGCCCATCAACCACTGAGGGTGTTATGAGGCGGAGGGTATTGGCTCAGGCTCCATTCACAGAGGTACCCATGTTCAGCCACGGAGTGCTTCGACTCAGTCTTCGCGGTGTTCTGTTGCTCGCGCTCGTCGCGGGGTGCGCGACCTCGGGTGATGCCCCGGATATGCGCGGAGGCGCGAATTCCGGTGCCATCGACGTCGGTAACGGCCCCAAGGGGGGCAACGGCAACACTGATAGCGGCGACGGTCACGACGGAGGCGAGACGTGCGGCAATCCGGAGGTGCACGTCATTGGCGTGTACGAGGCGCGCGGTGACCACAGTGGTGGATCGCACCCGACGGGCAATGCCGTGGTGCACGTGGAGAGGACGGGGCCGCAGGTGCTGGTGCTCTCGTCCTACGAGCCGGTGAACTGGAAGGTGACCGCCGTACCCAACGCCAACATCCAGTACATCCTCGCGCTGGGCTACCACGCCCAGAGCGTGGAGGCGCCGCAAGGGGTCCAGGTGAAGGTGCTCGACTACGAGACCCAGGGGGTCTTCGCTGGCTGTGCCTACGAGTACCCGGATGACGACCCGCACAGCGGGTGTGAGACGCCGCAGTTGCTGGAAGAGGTGAAGCGCCTGACGGGGCAGGAGGTGAGCTCCTTCCATGGGTGCTACCAGGGGACGTCCTTCACCCTGCATGCGGACTTGAGTGCCGACTCGAGCTGCCCGGCTGGGTCTGGCGGCGGCTACAACCTGAGCGGCTACGTCAGCCAGGTCTGCTCGGCGGGTGACGGCGACGGTAACGGCGGAGGCGAGGCGTGCGGCAATCCAGAGGTGCACGTGCTCGGCGTGTACGAGGCGCGCGGTGACCACAGTGGGGGCTCGCACCCAACGGGCAATGCCGTGGTGCACGTGGAGCGCACGGGGCCGCAGGTGCTGGTGCTCTCGTCCTACGAGCCGGTGAATTGGAAGGTGTCTGCCGTGCCTGGCGCCAACATCCAGTACATTCTCGCGCTGGGCTACCACGCCCAGCGCGTGGAGGCGCCGCAGGGAGTCGAGGTGAAGGTGCTCGACTACGAGACGCGGGGCTCCTACGCCGGCTGTGCCTACGAGTACCCGGATGACGACCCGCATAGAGGGTGTGAGACGCCGCAGTTGCTGGAGGAGGTGAAGCGCCTGACGGGGCAGGAGGTGAGCTCCTTCCACGGGTGCTACCAGGCGACGTCCTTCACCCTGCACGGGGACCTGAGTGCCGGCTCGAGCTGCCCGGCTGCCCCTGGCGGTGATTACAACCTGAGTGGCTACGTCAGTCAGGTCTGCTCCGCCTCCCTCATTGCTCGTTAGCCGAGAGGGAGCAGCCCGGCGGCGTCGCTGTGATGTCTGCTCGTCAGGACTCAAGGCGCTCGAAGCGCCTGAGGAGCCGGAGCGAGGACAGGTCGAGCATGGAGAGCAGGCGGGAGCCCCGGATGACGAGCTCGGAGGGGCCCGTGACGAGGTAGAGGGCTTCCCAGGCGAAATCAGGGCCGACGAAGCACCAACTGTCTCCATCGGGCAGCAGTCCCACCCGCCACGCGGGCATCACGTAGTGCTTGTAGCCCCAGAGCCGATCGCGGCTCACGTCCTCGAAGCGCACGTGGGGATGGAACAGCAGGGGAGGGTGGTGGTCCTCGGGATCCACCACGGCGAGGCGCCCTTCCGGAGGCACGAGCTTCCGGAGCGCTTCGAGGACCCGCTGCTGCAACTCGATGATTTCGTCCGCCACCGCCTCGTCGTAGGGGGAGAAGCCCTCCGGGATGCGGTAGCGCACCACCTCGCGCTCCTCCCGCTGCAGTGCATCGAGCACCGCCAGGGACGGGGCGACCGTCGGGTCATCGAAGTCGAGATGTTGCCAGGCTCGAGCGTTCATGTGTGTCACCGGGACAGGCGGCGGACCCAATCGAAGTAGGTGGCCCTCGGGTCCTCCAGGGGATCTCGGAACAATGTCCGGAGCTCCGCTCGCTCCACCTGGCCACCGTCGAAGTCCCGGTAGAGCGCGTCTCCCAGCAGGTACCCGAGCGCGTGGCTGACGCCGTGGAAGAGCCGGTCCTTGCGCAAGGGCAGCAGCTTCACCGCCTCGTCCGGCACCTCCACCTCCGCCGCCTTGTGCGCCAGCACGAACGCGGCGATCTGCCGCTCCACGCCCCGCGCTCCCGCGAAGCGCAGCGCCCACTCGCCCGTCCCCAGGCACGTGCGCCGCGGGTTCACCAGCTTCGAGCCGAAGAAGCCCAGCGCCTCCTCCAGGCATCGCGCATAGAAGGCATCCGACGCCCGCCGGGGCGCTTCCATCGCGTCTCCCACCGCGCAGTGCCGGACGAAGTGCGCCGCCTCCTCGGCGGCGTGGTTCAGCGACAGCGACGCCAGGTACGCCGTTCTCGCCCGGGGGATGTAGCAGCTCTCCCGCGAGAGGATGTGCCGCCGCAGTTGCAGCAACTCGCCCTGCGTGAAGCGGCCCCGCTGCTGGATGCGCCCCAGCGCGTCCTCGTCCGCCGCCGTCACCACCTCCACTTCGTCCAGCCACCGGGCCACCGGCACTCCCGCCAGCCGGCCGATGAGGCTCGCCATCTCCCGGAAGCGCTCCGCCGCGCTCCTGTCTTTCAGCGGCGAGTCCCCCGACTCCGCCTCCAGGTAGTCCAGGAAGCTCTGCTGGCACACCACCGGCGAGGCATTCAGCAGGCACAGCGCGCCGTCCGGCAGCTCCACCGCTGGCGACATGCCCACCTTGCCCTCACGCGCCAGCCGCCAGTAGACGCCCTCGGCGTTCTGGTACACCACCAGCCCGCGCGCCCCGTGTGCCTCGCCCAGGGCGTGCTCCACCTGCGCTGGCAGGTGGCAGGGCGCCACGTGGTACTGGCCCACCAGCACCATCACCCGCGGCTTGTCCTCCGCGCGCAACGCCCGGGCGATCCGCTCCGCCGCGTACGCATCCCGCAGCTCCAGCGAGCGCTCGCCCTGCGCGCGCCGATCGATGCCCACCACTTCCAGCCGATGACGCTTCGCGTAGGCCAGCAGCGTGCGCAGGCCCGACCAGGAGCCCTGATTCGAGCCCTGACCCAGCCGGGCGAGCAGGGCCCTCTCCGCCAGCCGGCCCGCGAGGTATGCCTCCACCGCCGCCTGGTGCCGGCCCTCGACGCACTCGAGCGCCAGCACGACGCGGCGGCCCGCTTCCCGCACGCCCTCGACCAGCTCCAGGTACGTCTCCTGGGCCAACGGCAGGGTGTGGTAGTCGCCCACGTACACCACGTCCGCCGCCTGTACCCGCTGGGACACCGCCGAGGCCGTCAGCACCCGCCGGTACTCGGACGTGCGCCGGCGGTAGCGGGCCTCATAGGCCCGGAAGGCCGCGGACTGCCCCTCGATGGCCCGGGCGATCTGGGCCTTCTGGCGGCGGAACAAGGCGAGGTGGAGGGCGAGCGACGCGCGCATGGACGATCACAACTCGCACGCGAGTGCCAGCCCGGCAAAAATTCGGCCCCCTCGACCCCCCTTCCTTGACGGGCCGAACCCCTCGGGAGACGATCCGGGTTGCCCGTGAAGTCCGTACTTACGAGATCACGCCCCTTCCTCCTCGCGCTCGTGCTCCTCACGGCGTTGCCCGTGCTCGCCCAGGAGCAGGCGACGCTGCTTCACAACGCGCCCGAGCAGGCGGCGCCCGGCGTGGCGCTCGTGGTCGACGGCGTGCTCACCGGGACGCAGCGCATCATGCGCATGGTCATCCGCTACCGCGGGCCCGGCGAGCCCTACGCCGAGACTCCCCTGGAGTTGCAGTACGGCGACCTGTACCGGGGGAGCATCCCGGCCTCGAGCCTGACCCCGCCCGGCGTCGAGTACTACGTGGAGGGTTTCGCTCCCGGTGGGGAGCGCGTGCCCCTCTTCAAGAGCGCCACGCGTCCCGCTCGCGTCGTCGTCGTGGGCCAGGTGCAATCCACGCGCACGCCGATCTCCTCCCGCTCCGTCGAGCCCCGTTCCGTCGAGCCCGAGCCCGCCCCCAAGGCCGAGCCGCCCTCCCGCAACGAGCGCAGGTCCGAGCCGGGCCGCAGGAGCGAGTCCACCGCGAAAGCGGAGCCGGTGCAGAAGGTGGAACCCTCTCAGAGGGTGGAATCGGCGCCGAAGTCCGAGCCCGCTCCGAAGGCCGAGCGCAGGCCCGAGCCCCCCCGGAAGTCCTCCGGCTCCGATGACGCCATGGCGGCCCTGACCGCAGAGCTGCCTCCGGACTCCGGGAGTACCGCTTCCCGTCCGGCCGCCGTGAGGCCCTCGCGTGCCGCCGAGTCCGAGGAGCCCGAGCCGAAGCGCTCGGAGCTGGAGGAGGATCTCGCGCTCTACACCGCCGAGGACACCCTGGCGCTGGCCACCCGGCACGAGGAGAAGGTGAAGAAGGTGCCCGCCATCGCCGCCTCCTTCGGGCGTGAGCAGATCCGCGCCCTGGGTGCGCGCACGGTGGCGGACGTGCTGGACGTGATGCCCGGCCTCACCCTCAGCCGTGACGTGCAGGGCTTCCACCGCGTCGCCATCCGCGGCCTGCGCAACGACGCCGAGGTGCTCTTCCTCCTCAATGGCCAGCGCCTCAACAACTTCTTCGACGGCAAGGCGCTGATGAACCTGCCGGTGGAGAACCTGGAGCGCATCGAGGTCATCCGCGGGCCCGGCTCGGCGCTCTACGGTGCCGGTGCCTTCCTGGGCGTGGTGAACATCGTCACCCAGCGCGCGGAGGGCCTGCGCGCGGCCGTCTCCGGCGGTGGCTTTCCCAAGCTCGGCGCTCCGCTCGCCACCACCTTCGATGGCCATGTCTCCGGGGCCCACTCCTTCGGCCGCTTCAAGCTCTTCGGTGACGCGGACGTCTGGCACCAGGCGGGGGACACGGAGGCCATCGAGACGGACGCGCTCAGCGCGGACACGCTCGCCCAGAAGCTGCGCGAGCCGTTGGATCCCTCCGGCACCACCCAGGACGATCGCTTCCTGCTCAACCTGGGCCTGGGGTTCGGCTACGAGCTGTCGTCCGCGAGCAACCTCCAGGTGTCCGCGCGGCTGCTCTCCGAGAACCGTTCCGCCCTGGTGGGCCTCTTCGACACCGTGGGGCCGGGCTCGCGCCTGGGGTGGCAGGTGTTCCTCGGCGACGTCACCTACGAGCACCAGCTGAACGACCGGGTGCGCCTGCGCGCGCGTCTCTACGGGGAGCAGCAGAGCACGGACCGGCTCTTCCAGATCGGCCCAGACGGCTTCCGCACCGGCCCGGATGACAACCAGCTCTTCCCGGACGGCATGCTCGAGCAGACGCGCGTCACCGTGCAGTCGCTGGGCACCAGCGTGGACTCGGACGTGTCGCTCTTCGAGGGCAACCGCCTGTCCCTGGGCGCCGTGGCCGAGCTGCAGATGCTGGGCGCCTACAGCTACGAGACCAACTACACGCTCGACAGCCGGCTCCGGCCCTCGCTGACCACGCCCGAGAAGGTGGTGGACATCCTGAAGCTGGCGGAGGGCGCGGCGTCGCGGCGCCTGACGTTCAGCGCCTTCGCGCAGGACCAGTGGACGGTGGTGGAGCCGCTCACGCTCACCTTCGGGGTGCGCGCGGACATCACCCAGCTGCCCTCGGTGGACAACACCAACGCCATCACCGGCACGCAGCTGGTGCCGAGCGTCAACCCGCGCGTGGGGCTCGTCTTCTCGCCCACGGACTCGCTCGTCCTCAAGCTGCTCTACGGCCGCGCCTTCCGCCCGCCCACGCTCCAGGAGCTGCTGGAGACCATCCCCAACACCTACTACAACCAGGGCCGCTTCGAGGGGAACCCGACCCTGCTGCCCGCCGTGGTGAACACGCTGGAGGCCGGCGCGGACCTCATCCAGGTCTCCGGCGAGTCGCGCGTGCGCATCCGCGCCAACGCCTTCCTGGAGAGCTTCTCCAACCCCATCGCGGCGGTGGACACCTCGGGCAACATCGTCCCGGTGCGCAACCGCGAGCTGGGCGTGCTCGTCTACGGCGTGGAGGGCGAGGCCCGTCTGGAGGCCTCCCGGCGCGCCACCACGTGGATCAACGCGAGCCTCTTCCGCGCCGAGGACCAGGCGTTGCCCGCCAACCATCGCTACCTCACCGACACGCCCCAGGCGCGCTTCAACGCCGGGGTGTCCATGCCCATCGGGGACTTCATCAACTTCGACGTGGTGGTGCGCGCGGGCGCCGAGCGGCGCAACAACACGCGCTCCGTGCTGGAGCTCATCCGCCGCTACAAGATTCCCGCCTACGGCCTCATCACCGCGCAGGTGCGCACCGAGCCCATCGCCGACCACTTCGAGCTGGCCGTGGTGGTGCAGAACGTCTTCGACTCGGACCTGCGCGACGACGTCCCCCGGCCGGACCGCATGCCCAGCCTGATTCCGCGTGAGGGCGTCTCCGCCTTCCTCACCCTGAGGGCCCGCAACTGATGTCCCGCTCGCTCACCGCCGCCTTGTTGGCCGTGGCCCTGGCTCCGGGGCCCGGCTGCCTGCAGTACAACGATCAGTGCCAGCCGCTGGTGGCCGATCCGGAATCCATCGTTGGCTACCTGGGTGAGGACGTCTACCTCGACAGGCCCTACGCCCGTCACGACAACAACGCGCTCGGGCAGCTCGCCGCGGATGCCTTCCGGCACGCCGAGGACGCCTCCAAGGCTCCCGCGGAGCTGGGCATCATCAACGGGGGCTCGCTGCGCGCCGAGGGCCTGTGCGTCACCCGCACCGTCATCCCCAAGGGCCCGCTCAACAAGGGCCTGCTGCACGAGGTGCTCCTCTTCGAGAACTCCGTGGTGACGGTGGACCTCACCGAGCAGCAACTGGTGGGCATGTTCGAGCACGCGGCGTCGGGGCTGTACCGGGAGGAGCAGACCATCCTCTTTCCCTCCGGTGCCTTCCTGCACGTGTCCGAGGGCACCACGGTGCGTGTGGACTGTTCCCGCCCCGTGGGCTCGCGCGTGGTGGAGCTGCAGGTGAACGCGCGCACGGTGCCGCTGCCGGCTCGCGCGGATCCGTCCATCAAGTACCGCGTGGCCATGCCCAACTTCCTGCTCGGGGGCGGGGACGGCTACGACGCCATCTTCCAGGACGCGGCCACGGACCTCTCGCGCAATCCCGTCACGGCGAGCACGGAGGAGGGCAAGGCCACGGACGCCAACCTCACCGAGGCCCATATGCGGTCGAACCATTCGACCGAGAACCGGGCGCTCCGGGAGGCTGGCCGTATCCTCTTCGAGAACTGCGCCCGGCCCGCCAGGCCCGTGGTGCAGTAGGGCCGGCGGCTCGGGGGCTGGCGACTTCAGGACTGCGGGTTGTCCGAACCGTCCGGCTGGTTCGGCGTGGGGCCGAAGACGTCGTTGGGCGACGGCATCTTGCGCAACTCGGCGCGGGCCACCTTCCACGCCTGCTGGACGATCCACGAGAGCGAGCGATCCTGCCGCGTCGCCTCACGCTGGATTTCGTCCAGCATGTCCTCGGGGAAGTAGAGACTCTGCTTACGATGATCGGTGGCTGCCATGAAGCTCAGGACCTCCCTTCTTCACGGGGGTCCTGCCGCTCGTCACCCGTCACGTCGTTCACCGCGGGGAACGACTTGATACGGTCTCGAGCGATCTTCCAGGCCTGCTGCACCACCCACGAGAGCGAGCGATCCTGGCGGTTTGCTTCCTCCTGGATCTCCTTGAGCATCTCCTCGGGGAAGTAGAGGGACTGCTTACGCTTGTCGGTGCCTGCCATCCTGGCTCTCCGCAACGGATACGGGGTGACGACCTGAACACACCGGTGTCGTTATCCGACAGACGCCCTGACGGGTCAACGGTTTCGGAGTGCTCCCGTACCGTATGCAGTCGTACAGGCTCCGTCAGGGGAAAAATACCCGCAAAAGGGAACGCCCCGGATCCTTCCAGTGCTGGAAGAACCCGGGGCGCTCCGGAAAGAAGGACCGCCAGGACTGATCCCGGCGGCCCCGTGGGCCCAGAGGGGGAGGGGGGGGACCCCTAGGCCCAACTCCGTCGAAAGTTCACGTTCAAAACATCTTGCGTCGCGTCACCTATTCCCCTCTCCATCTTTTCCCCGACCCGCCCGACCCTCGCGACCTTCGTGACGATCATAAGAATCGCCTTCAGCCGCTTCAACCGGCTGCATCCGGTGTAACCGGACTCGCTCGATTCTGATTCCTTCGCCTGTTCAATGCCCTCCACTGGTGACACCAGCGTCCTGTTTTCGACGGCCCTGAAGGAGTCCTACCGGCAGCTCGGGCTGGTGGGAGGCTCCGTGCTACTGGCCGTGTCCGGAGGCGCGGACTCCACGGCGCTCCTCGTGGGCACGGCCGGAGTGCGTGAGTCGCTCTCACTGCGGGTAGAGGTGGCCACGCTCGACCACGGGCTGCGGCCGGAAGCCCAGGCGGAGGTGCAGGCGGTCGTCCAGCTGGCCGCCCGGTGGGAGCTGCCCTGTCATGTCATCCCGTTGCAGTTGTCTCCGGGTTCCGGGGTGGAAGCCCGGGCCCGCGAGGCGCGGTACGCGGCCCTGGAGGCGCTGCGGCGGGAGCGGGGCCTCCAGGTAGTGGCCACGGCGCACACGGCCTCGGACCAGGCGGAGACGCTCCTCATGCGGCTCGTCCGGGGCACGGCCCTGAGGGGGGCGGCGGGCATCCATCGGGCGCGGCCCTTCCTCGTCCGGCCCCTGCTCGAGCGCACGCGCGAGGAGGTGGAGGCCTTCCTGGCCGAGGAAGGTGTCTCCTTCGTGACGGACCCGATGAACCGGGACCCGGCCTTCTTCAGGACGCGCATCCGCCATGAGGTGTTGCCGGTGCTCGCTCGTGCCGCGGGCTTCCCGGTGACGCCCCGGCTGGCCGCCTTCGCCCGGCTGGCCGCCGAGGACGAAGCCCTGCTGAGCGGGCTGGCGGACGGGGCCTGGAGCCGGCTCTCGCTTCCGGATGGGAGCCTGGACGCGGTGGGGGTGCGTGCCCTGGAGCCGCCCTTGCGCCGCCGCGTGCTGGCTCGCCTGCTGGCCGGGTCCGGCGCGGAGGTGGACGAGGCCTCGCTGGCCCGGGTGCTGAGGGCCGTGGAGACGGGCCGGCCCGTGTCTCTCGGAGGCGGGCGGGCGCGCGGGGCCCTTCAGTTGAGGACTGCGGGCGGGCGTGTGCGGTGCGTGCGCCGCGAGGCCGTGGCTCCTGTCGAGCCGCCCCCGGTCCTGGTGCTGGCGGGGGAGGGAGCCTCGGGGGTGCAGCCGGGCACGGGCTGGACCTTCACCGTGGCGACGGTGCCGCCTCCACCGGGCACGCTCGGCCTGCCTCTTTCCGAGGAGACGCGGTGGCCCCTCACGGTGCGCACGCGCGGGCCGGGAGACCGGGTGAGGGGAAGCGCGGGCTCGCGCAAGCTGCAGGACGTGCTGGTGGATCGGCGCGTTCCCGCCGAGCGCCGCGACCTGCTGCCGGTGGTGACGGACGCCGAGCAGACGGTGCTCTGGGTGCCGGACGTTTGGAATTCCACGTCCGCGGCCGCTGTACGCCTCTTTCTGTGGGCCTCACCACCGGTTCCGAGCGTGGCCGGTCCCCCTCCGTTATAGAGTGGACCACTGCGCGGAGGTTGAGGGGGGGAACCCCCAAAATAGTTGAGGCGTTTTTGCTGTTGCTGATACCGTCCGATAAACGGGCAACACGCCCGGTGTCGTGACAAACGGTCGAAACTGCTGGGCATTTTTCGGCCGTGCCCTCATACCGCCGAGCTCCGAAAGGGCAGCTGACACGTGCGTTCGACTTATAAGACCATCGGCCTTTGGGTCATCCTGATCGTCCTCTTCGTCGCCTTCTACAACTTCTTCTCCACGGGCGGCGACCAGGTACAGGAGCCGACCTTCACCCAGTTCCTGGCCAACGTGGAGGCCAACAAGGTTCGTGCCGTCTCGGTGAAGGGGAACACCTACCAGGGTGTGTACGCCGGCACCGATGAGAAGTTCCGCACCACCGGCCCCGAGCCGGATGCCGCCGTGCTCGAGCAGCTGCGCAAGAACGGCGTGGACGTGAAGTACGAGCGCGAGGAGCAGAACAGCCTCTGGCTCACCATCCTCGGGCAGTGGATGCCCGTCGTCTTCCTCTTCCTGTTCTTCATCTTCTTCATGCGCCAGCTGCAGGGTGGCAGCGGCAAGGCGATGACCTTCGGCAAGTCCAAGGCGCGGCTCCTCAACGAGAGCCACAACAAGATCACGTTCGCGGACGTGGCCGGCGCCGACGAGTGCAAGGAGGAGCTGGAGGAGATCGTCGCGTTCCTCAAGGACCCCAAGAAGTTCACCAAGCTCGGCGGCCGCATCCCCAAGGGTGTCCTCATGATGGGCCCTCCGGGTACCGGCAAGACGCTGCTGGCCCGCGCGGTGGCCGGTGAGGCCGGTGTTCCGTTCTTCTCCATCTCCGGCTCGGACTTCGTGGAGATGTTCGTGGGCGTGGGCGCCAGCCGCGTGCGCGACCTGTTCGAGCAGGGCAAGAAGAACGCCCCCTGCATCATCTTCATCGACGAGATCGACGCCGTGGGCCGTCACCGTGGCGCGGGCCTCGGCGGTGGTCACGACGAGCGCGAGCAGACCCTCAACCAGCTCCTGGTTGAGATGGACGGCTTCGAGTCCAACGAGGGCGTCATCCTCATCGCCGCCACCAACCGTCCGGACGTTCTCGACCCCGCGCTCCAGCGCCCGGGCCGCTTCGACCGGCGCATCGTGGTGCCCCGTCCGGACCTGAAGGGCCGCCTGGGCGTGCTCAAGGTGCACACCCGCCGCGTGCCGCTGGCTCCCGAGGTGGAGCTCGAGGTCATCGCCCGCGGTACGCCGGGCATGACGGGCGCGGACCTGGAGAACCTGGTCAACGAGTCGGCGCTGATGGCCGCCCGCCAGAACAAGGAGCGCGTGGACCTCAGCGACTTCGAGCAGGCCAAGGACAAGGTCTTCATGGGCCCCGAGCGCAAGTCCATGATCATGACCGAGAAGGAGAAGCGCAACACGGCCGTCCACGAGGCGGGCCACGCGCTGATCGCCAAGCTGCTGCCCGGCTGCGATCCCCTCCACAAGGTCACCATCATCCCGCGCGGCCAGGCCCTGGGTCTCACCTGGAGCCTGCCCCTCGAGGACAAGGTCAACGGGTACAAGAAGCAGATCCTCGATCAGATCACCATGGCCATGGGCGGCCGTATCGCCGAGGAGCTGATCTTCAACGAGATGAGCTCTGGTGCCTCCAACGACATCGAGCGGGCGACCGAGACGGCGCGCGCCATGGTGTGCCGCTGGGGCATGAGCGAGAAGATGGGTCCCCTGTCCTTCGGCAAGAGCGACGGTGAGGTGTTCCTGGGCCGCGACTTCAACTCGGCCAAGGACTACTCCGAGGACACGGCGCGGCAGATCGACGCCGAGGTGCGCAGCATCGTCATGGGCTGCTACGAGAACGGCAAGCGGCTGCTCACCGAGCACCTCGCGGGCCTCAATCGCGTGGCCGATGCGCTGGTGGAGTACGAGACGCTGGATGCCGAGGACGTGAACATCCTCCTGCAGGGCGGGCAGCTGACCCGCGAGCGTCCGCCTCCCCGCGTCGTGGCGCCGCCCACGAAGTCCACCGAGAAGAAGGACAAGCGGAAGATCCTCGATGCGCTCGAGGGGCTCCCCAACATGGAGCCGAACAAGGCGTAGCCTGAGCTCCGCTTCCGTGTAGAACCCGGGCCCTCTCCACTCTCGTGGGGAGGGCCCTTCTGCTTCCGAGGTGGATTGCCGCGGGGACGCCGCGGGAGGTCCGCTCAGTGCCGTGGCCACAACAACGAGGCGGCCTCGTACCTGCTGTCGCGCTCGAAGGCCACCCGGGCCGAGGTGTCCGCCTCCAGCTTCGCCTGGAGGGACTCGGGGAGCTGCGCGTACAGGTCCTGTCCCAGCAGCTCCTCGATGCGGTCCACCGAGGTGCGCGAGGCCTCGAGAAAGGGCGTGATGTCGGCCTTCTTCGTCGGGGCGTCCTTCAGGTTGGGCACCAGGTAGGCGAACATGCTGAGGTTGCCATTGGGCAACTCCAGCAACACCGTCTTGAACTGGTGCGTGGGCACCGCGATGCGGCGTGCGTTGGCGCCCAGGGTCTCGACGGCCTCGGGCGGCAGGGGCTTGCCGCGGGCATCCAGGTACAGGTTGCCGGTGATGATGGAGGCCTTGCCTCCGGTGGCCTGGACCAGCTCGTTGACCGCGCCCTCCAGCGTCCGCCATGTCTGGCGATTCAGGTCGGGGTGCTGCGGCGCGACGTTGCTCATCAGGTGGCTCTCGTCCATGGCCTCCTGCGTGGGCGAGTCATCCGCCGGCTTCATGTGGCCCCGGTCGAACCCCGTGCCCGTGTAGTCCGAGTCCACCACCCCCGCGCTCCCCAGCTCGGGATCCGCGTGGAAGTGGCTCTTGTCCCGGTCCACGTCCACGGGCGTCTCCTGGATGTCCGCCGCGGACAGCAGGTAGCTGACGAAGGTGGGCACGTTCTTGGCTTCATCCATGGACAGCCGCAGGTACTCCTTCACCCGCGACAGTCCGCCGGTGGAGCCGGTGGGGCGCAGCGGATCCACCTCTCCCGCGCTCTCGGCCACCTTGCTCTCGAACAGGGCCACCTTCTGGTCCGGCAGCCACGTGGTGTCCTTCTCCCGCCCCTGCTTCACGTCCTGGAGCCAGCCGTCCAGCTCGGCGCGCGAGAGCTTCCCGTCGGCGTTGCCCCCGAGCAGGTCCGCGCGGCGGGCCACCGTGTCCTGCCAGCCGCTGTCGAAGGAGTCCACGTCGGTGGAGCGTGCGCCACCCGCCAACCGCTGCTCCAGCGCCGCGCGCTGCTGCTGCAGGGCGGTCGAGGTGAGGAAGCGCGAGTCCTCGGGCCGTGCCAGGTAGGCGTCCACTTCCGCCGCGGACACACGGCCGTTGCCAGAAGCCCCATCCGCCGCCTTCAGCAGCTCCGACTCCCAGCCTCCGTCCGCCCAGCCGAACTTCCTCTGGAGCTCGGCGATGGACACTTCTCGCGAGGCCGAGCGGCTCCAACTGCCGGACTCGGAGGGGACGGTGTTCTCCACCGTGAGGAGAGGCTCCCGCTGGGGGGTCGCGGAGGTGCTCGTTGGACGGATCTGCATGGGGACGCACCTATTGTCGTCCCCGGCCCCCGGGAAGTTGTGTCCCGAGAAGAATCTCCGGGTGCTTCAGGGCTGGCGGACCCGCTGGGACCGGGCTCGCTGGACGCTCTGGACGAGGCGGGCCTCGGCCTGGAGCCGCTCCACCGCGTCCGCGGGCAGCTGGGCGTGCTCGGCGGCCCGGGCCAGGGCCACGAGGAAGGCCACGCTCACCGGGCTCCGCGGAGGCTGGCTCGGGGCAGGTGGGGTGAAGGCCCGTGCGGAGAGCAGGGCGCCGGAGGCCGTACGGACGCGCACCGGACGCTCCAGGGTGGCCTCGGCCAGTACCTTCTCCCCTCGCGTCACCAGGGGCCAGGAGTCAGGAGGCATGGCCCGCAGGCGCCCGGGGACGCGCTGGCCCGGGGCGTCCACGAGCCTCGCCACCCGCCCCTTCCACGCGGCGGAGGGCACGTCATAGACGAGCTCCACGTCGAGCGCCTCGGCCAGCTCGCCCTCGGGCAGGGACGGGAGGGACACCCCCCGGAGCCGCTCGCCCGCGAGCTCCGGCGCGAGGGCGAGGGAGAAGGCGAACCAGGGCAGGGGGGTGGGACCGGGACCGGACATTGCCCCCAGTCTGCATGGGAGGCGGGCCGGAGGGAATCCGCGCGGCCGGGGGACTCCCTGGAGTATGTGGGCTCCATGCCGATTCGCGCACGCCCCGTCCGCGTCGACCGCCCCGCTGACCTCGAGCCCGCCTTCCTGCGCATGGGGCTGCCCACGTCCGCCCGCGAGTACCTGCTGGAGAAGCTGCCCGCGCTGCACGTGCTGCTCACCGGCTTGGAGCGCGAGCAGGGCCGCTTCCTCGCCGGCCTCTTCTCCGCCTCCGAGGCTCCCGGGCGCGAGGAGTACCCCGGCTGGGTGGCGGGGGATCTGCGCGTACGGCCCGGCACGGGGCTGCTCTCCGGACGCAAGGAGCAGTTCGAGCGCGTGGTGGCCGCGGCGAAGGAGCGCCCGGAGCTGGCGGAACTGGCCGCGGCGCTGGCGCGCGTGCTGGAGGCCTCCGCGCCTCCGGCCCCGCTGGTGCTGGGCTCGCGGACCTTCACCTTCGGGGCACGCACCTCCGTCATGGGCGTGGTGAACGTGACGCCGGACAGCTTCTCGGATGGCGGGCGGTACTTCGGTACCGAGGCGGCCGTGGCCCACGGGCTGCGGCTGGCCGAGGCGGGGGCCGAGGTGCTGGACGTGGGCGGGGAGTCCACCCGCCCCGGCTCGCCGCCCGTGTCCGTCGAGGAGGAGGTGGCCCGTATCGTCCCCGTGCTCGAGGGGCTGCGGGCTCGCACGGACGTCCCCCTGTCCGTGGACACCACCAAGGCGGCCGTGGCCCGCGAGGCGCTGAAGGCCGGCGCGGTGCTCGTCAACGACATCAGCGGCTTCCACTTCGACCCCGAGCTGCCCCGCGTGACGGCCGAGGCGGGCGCGGCCTGTTGCCTCATGCACATCCAGGGCACCCCCCAGACGATGCAGAAGGACCCGCACTACGAGGACGTGGTGGACGAGGTGCTGGCCTTCCTGGAGGAGGGCGTGGAGCGGGCCGTGGCGGCCGGCGTGCCGCGCGGACGTGTGCTGGTGGACCCGGGCATTGGCTTCGGCAAGACACTCGGGCACAACCTCTACCTGCTGCGGCGGCTGGACGAGCTGCGCGTGCTGGGGCTGCCGCTGCTGGTGGGAACCAGCCGCAAGTCCTTCCTCGGGAAGCTCACGGGGGGCAAGCCGGCGGACGAGCGCCTGGCCGCGACGCTGGGCTCGGTGGCGGCCATGGCGGCGGCGGGGAACGCGGACTTCGTGCGCGTGCACGACGTGGCCGAGGTAAAGGACGCCCTCACCGTGGCGGATGCCCTGCGGACGGCCCTCGACGGCGGCGCCCTCTACCAGCCGGGAAAGGTAGGCGGGTGAGGGAGATTCTCCTTCTGGGAGGATGTATGAACCGGCCCGACCCACCACGGGGTGGGGCGGCCTGATTGGCAGCAAGCTTGTCCAGGGGGCTTCTACTCCCTAGCTTCGGGCGCTGTGGAGGGCGGGGTATAAGCCCTCGGCGTTGGCGGTCCGGCCTCATGGACGGCACAGGGAAAGGTGGAGCGGCACACTATGGCCTACAGGATGAACATGCCCCCCAAGGAAGAGCGGGCCTCGCAGCGGCTTTTCGGCACGGACGGTGTCCGGGGCGTCGCCAACGTCTACCCGATGACGGCGGAAGTCGCGATGCAGCTGGGCCGAGCGCTCGCCCACCTCATCCGCAACGGGCCCCACCGGCACCGCGTCATCATCGGCAAGGACACGCGCCTGTCCGGCTACATGCTGGAGCAGGCCCTCGCGGCCGGCCTCACCTCCATGGGCGTGGACGTGGACCTGGTGGGTCCGCTGCCCACCCCGGGCATCGCCAACCTCACCACCTCGATGCGCGCGGACGCGGGCGCCGTCATCTCCGCCTCCCACAACCCGTACCAGGACAACGGCATCAAGTTCTTCTGGCGCGATGGCTTCAAGCTGCCGGACGAGACGGAGGCGAAGATTGAAGAGCTGGTGGCCAGCGGTGCCATCGACTCCATCCGCCCCACCGCGACCAAGATTGGCCGGGCCTTCCGCCTGGAGGACGCGCGCGGCCGCTACATCGTCTTCCTCAAGACGTGCTTCCCTCGCGAGCTGACCCTGGAGGGGATGACCATCGTCGTCGACTGCGCCAACGGCGCCGCCTACAAGACGGCCCCCGCGGTGCTCGAGGAACTGGGCGCCAAGGTGATTGCCCTGGGCGTGCAGCCGGACGGCAAGAACATCAACCACAAGTGTGGCGCGCTCCACCCGGAGAACCTGTCGCGCGCCGTGGTGAAGCACGGGGCCCACGTGGGCATCGCCCTGGACGGCGACGCGGACCGCCTCATCGTCGTGGACGAGAAGGGCAACGTGGTGGATGGCGACGCCATCATGGCCATCTGCACCGGCGAGCTCGTCACCCGCAAGGAGCTCAAGAAGAAGACGCTCGTCTCCACGGTGATGAGCAACATCGGCCTGGAGCGGGCGGTGTCGCGCTGGGGCGTGAAGGTGGTCCGCACCAAGGTGGGTGACCGCTACGTCGTCGAGGAGATGCGCAAGAACGGCTACAACATCGGTGGCGAGCAGAGCGGCCACCTCATCTTCTCGGACCACACCACCACGGGCGATGGCACCCTGGCCGCGCTCCAGCTCCTGGCCGTCATGTGCCGCCAGCAGAAGCCGGTGAGCGAGCTGGCCTCCATCTTCGAGCCCGTGCCGCAGACGCTCGTCAACGTGGTGGTCAAGCAGAAGCGCGAGCTGGGCGAGCTGCCCACCGTGATGAAGGCCATCCAGGACGTGGAGAAGAAGCTGGGCAAGGACGGCCGGGTGCTGGTGCGCTTCTCCGGCACCGAGCCCAAGGCCCGCGTCCTCATCGAGGGCATCGACGCCACGCGCAACGAGCAGTACGCCCGGGAGATCGCCGAGGCGCTCTCCAAGGCGCTCAACGGTTGACTTCCGGTCTCGGGCCGCCAATAGAAGGGCGCGCACGGGCCGGAACGGACCAGGTTCCGGCCTGAAGCGCGAGGAGCGGCCGAGATGGGACAGCGATTGGGTGTGAATGTGGACCACGTGGCCACGCTGCGTCAGGCGCGGCGGACCACGTATCCGGATCCGGTGACGGCGGCGGCCATGGCCGAGCTGGCCGGAGCCGGGCAGATCACCATCCACCTGCGCGAGGACCGGCGCCACATCCAGGAGCGCGACCTGCGCATCCTCCGGGAGACGGTCCAGACGCTGCTCAACCTGGAGATGGCCGCCACCCAGGAGATGGTGAAGATCGCCTACGAGCACAAGCCGGACGTGGTGACCCTGGTGCCCGAGCGGCGCGAGGAGCTCACCACCGAGGGCGGGCTCGACGTGGCCGGCCAGCGCGAACACATCGCCAAGATCATCAAGAACCTCAAGGACGGGGAGATCACCGTCTCGCTGTTCATCGACCCGGACCTGGACCAGGTGCGCGCGTCGCACAAGGTGAATGCGGACCGCATTGAGCTGCACACCGGGCGCTACTGCGAGGCGCGCAACGAGCGCGAGCGGGCACGGGAGCTGAGCCGCATCGTCGACGCGGCCAAGGCGGCGGCGCGGCTGGGCATGAGCGTGGCCGCGGGCCACGGGCTCAACTACGACAACGTGCTGCCCATCGCGCGCATCCAGGAGATCGATGAGCTGAACATCGGTCACTCCCTCGTCGCCCGGGCGGTACTGGTGGGCTTCGAGCGGGCGGTGCGGGAGATGGTCGAGTTGATGCGCAACCCGGGGTAGGGCGCCATGGCAATCCTCGGCCTGGGGATGGACATCTGCTCGGTGGAGCGCATCCAGCGGATTCTGGATGGGCCGCGCGCCGAGCGTTTCCTCGAGCGCGTGTACACGAAGGCCGAGCGGGCCCTGTGCAGCGCGCGGGCGGATGCCGCGAGCGCCTACGCGGCCCGCTTCGCGGCCAAGGAGGCCCTGGTGAAGGCGCTCGGTGCCCCGCCGGGCCTCACCTGGCAGGACATGGAAGTGGTGCGCGAGGGCGGCCCGCCCCGGTTCCGCCTTTCGGGGGTGGCGCTCGCGGAGATGGAGAAGCGGCGCGCGGAGGCCCTCCTCGCTATCACCCATGACGCCGGAGTCGCCGCCGCGACGGTGATTCTGCAAGACAGGAGCTGAGCCATGCGCCGTGTCCTCACCGCCGCCCGGATGCGCGCGGCCGACCAGGCCGCCGAAGCCCGTTTCAGCATGCCCTCGCCGCTGCTGATGGAGAACGCCGGCCGGTGGCTGGCGGACGCGGCGCGCGAGCTGGGTACCACCGCCTCGCGGTACGTGGTCGTGTGCGGCCCCGGCAACAACGGCGGGGATGGGCTGGTGGCGGCGCGCTTCCTCCACATCTCCGGTCTGCGCGTGACGGTGGTGTTGGTGGGAGACCGGGCGAAGCTGACGCCCGAGTCCCAGCGCAACCTGCACGCGTTGGAGCCGTACGGGCTCCATCAGCCCCAGCCGCTCGGCAAGGTGGAGGCGAGGGCGGGGGACGTGGTGGTGGATGCGCTCTTCGGCACGGGGCTCACCCGGGCCCCGGCCGGGGAGTTCGCCGAGGCCATCCAGCACATGCTCCGCTGGCGCGCGGCCGGGGCGAAGGTGGTGGCCGCGGACATTCCCTCGGGGCTGCACACGGACACCGGAGAGCCCTTCACCCCCTGCGTGGAGGCGGACGTCACCGTCACCTTCGGCTTCTACAAGCAGGGACAGGTGCTGGAGCCCGGCGCCACCCTGTGCGGTGACCTGCGGTGCGTGGACATCGGCATTCCTCCCGAGGCCGCCACCCCCCAGGAGGGCCGGGAGCTGTTCCTCGTCGAGGAGGCGGATGCGCGAGGGGCCATCGCTCCGCGCCGCTCGGACACGCACAAGGGAAGTTACGGGCACGTGCTGGTGGTGGCCGGCAGCCACGGAAAGTCCGGCGCGGCGGCCATGTCCGCCCTGGGCGCGCTGCGCGGTGGCGCGGGGCTCGTCACCGTGGCCACCCGCTCCGAGGTGGTGGAGCCGGTGCTCGGACACGCGCCCGAGGTCATGGGCTGGCCCCTGGAGAACCGTGGGCCGCTCGGAATGGCGGACCTGGAGCCCCTGCTGGAGGCGGCGGAGAAGAAGGACGTGCTCGTCATCGGCCCGGGCATCCCCCGCGGCGACGAGACGGTGAAGCTGCTGGGCGAGCTGCTCTCCCGCGTGGATGTGCCCGCCGTGCTGGACGCGGATGCGCTCAACGCCGTCGCCACCGACCTGGAGGTGCTCCGCCGGGCGAGGGGGCCGCTGGTGCTCACCCCGCACCCGGGGGAGATGTCTCGCCTCACCGGCGTGCCCACGAAGGACCTGCAGAAGGCCCGGGTGGAAGTGTCCCGGGACTTCGCGCGCACCCACGAGGTGACACTGGTCCTCAAGGGCGCGCGGACGCTCATCGCGCACCACGATGGCACCGTGTACGTCAACCCCACGGGCAACCCGGGCATGGCCACCGGAGGCATGGGTGACGTGCTGAGCGGTTTGCTGGGCGCGCTGCTGGCGCAGGGCTTGAAGCTTCCCGAGGCCGCGTGGACGGGCGTGTACGCGCACGGGTTGTCGGCGGACCTGATGGTGGCCCGGCGCGGGCGGATGGGGCTGATCGCCACGGACGTGGCCAAGGGGATGTGCAACGTGTGGACGAGGTGGAACCGATGAGCACGCCCACCCTGAGCCGCACGGTGCTGTCGGGCTCGCCCGAGGAAACGCACCGCCTGGGCCTGAAGCTCGGGCAGGTGCTCCAGCCGGGAGACTTCGTGGGACTGGTGGGCGACCTGGGCGCGGGCAAGACGCACCTGGTGCGCGGCGTGGCCGAGGGCGCGGGTGTCTCCCGCTCGGAGGTGGCGAGCCCCACCTTCGCCATCGTCTATCCGTACCGGGGCCGGCTGCCGCTGTACCACGCGGACCTCTACCGGCTGGCCGACTACGACGAGCTGTACGCCACGGGCTTCCTGGACCTGGTGGGCGGGGACGGGGCGGTGCTGGTCGAGTGGCTGGACAGGATTCCCCAGGCCGCGCCCCGCGAGTTCCTGCGCATCACCCTCCGGGACGCGGGTGAGGACTCCCGCGAGCTGGTGGCCGAGGCCTGGGGGACCCGGCCCGCGGAGCTGCTGAAGGCCTGGCTGCCCGCGGATCGCTGAGTGGCGAACATCGTAAGGCCCCCTCTTCCCCTGGGAGAGGGCTGGGGTGAGGGTCGTCCCCCCGCTCGCAGTCCCCCCAGGTTCCCTCCGGGTCTATCCTGGGGCCCATGAACCTCTCCCACACCGTGAAGTGGTTCCTGCTCGTCCCTCTCATCAGCGTGGTGCTCGCGGGGTGTGGCGCCTTCGAGCCGCCGCCTCCGTCCTATCCCCACGCCACCGTCACATTCGATGTGACAGTCCCCGCGGACACCCCGTCCAACGTGGTCGTCACCGTGGTGGGCTCGAATCCGTCGCTCGGAGGCGGTGCGGCTCCGGGATTCAATCTGCGCCGCCAGGAGTCGCACTACACGGGCTCGGTGCGCCTCCCGGTGGGCGAGGAGATCTCCTTCGAGCTCTGGGTGGACGAAGCGTGGCGCCCCGAGCTCTCCGCGGAGGGCGCACCGGTGCCTCGCCACTCCTTCCAGGTGGACGGGGACATGACGGTCACCGCGACCGTGGAGCGCTGGGGCGAGCCCGGTCTGGGGCCGCGGTGAAGTTCCTCTTCCCCATGCGTTGAGGCCGCTCCTGGACGCGCAGTCTCTACCCGTCCGGGAGATCTCCACCTGGAGCATGGGTAGACCCGGGAATCGCGACAGCACCTGCAAACGTGAATTGCCCGTCATCCTTCAAGGGTATAGAAGCCGCGTCGCCCGATAGGCGGGCCTCGAACATGGAGGAAAGGCCGATGAAGCTTCTTGGACGCATCGCGGGGGTGCTCTGCTGGGCGGCGCTGGTGGGCTGTGGCGTAGAGGAGCCGGTCACCGAGACCGTGGAAGACACGGGCACGCAGCAGCTCCCGGTCACGTGCCCGCAGCTGGTGCCCCCGGGCCCCGGCTTCTGCGAGTTCGGCACCATCGTTCCGGTCTACGACGGCAAGTGCATCGTGTCGTACCGCTGCGAGACGCAGCCCGCTGGCATCGCCCCCGGCACGTGCCCGGATCTGGTGCCCCCGGGCCCCGGCTTCTGCGAGTTCGGCACGATCGTGCCGGTCTACGACAGCAACAAGTGCATCGTGTCGTACCGCTGCATCTGACGCACCCGGCGGCACCCGCCCATCACACATGGATGGGCGGGCCACCGCTCAGTAGACGGCGAGCCCCACCGACCACGAGCTGATGAAGTCGCGGGTGTTCGGGGTGGCGGTGGGCAGCCAGTCCTGGCCCCAGCGGAAGGTGAGCCCCAGGCGCGTGGCGATCTCGAACTCGGCGAGCGCGCCGAAGGAGACATAGGGCCGCGCGCCACTCGTGGTGGGCAGGGCCCCGCCCGCCGAGGCGGACCACGACTGCCCACCTCCGACGAAGGGGCCCAGGTGCAGGCGCCACACGTTGATGGGGTACCACTGGGCCTCCAGGCCGAGGCGCACGTTGTAGAAGCTGCCGCCGTTGAAGTCTCCGGTCTGCAGGCGTGTGTCGGTGAGCAGGCCGAACTGCTTCACGGGGTAGTAGCCGAGTGCGAAGCGGAAACCGAGGCTTCGCGGGTTCTGCCCGCCGGGCAACGCGAGCCGATCGTCGCCGGCGCCGAACTGGTACGAGAATCCCTTGCGATTGAGCGGCGCGGCCCCGCGCAGCCACATGCCAGCGCCCTCGCGGCCCGACAGCGTGGCCCGCTCGACATCCCTCAAGTGCTCGGGGGTGAGCTCATCGAGCCGGACGGTGCTCTGGCCTCCGTGGCGGTGCCAGAGGTGCACCGGGTGCTGCGGATGCACGGCCACCGAGCCTTCGTAGCGGGCACCCTCGGTGGCGGCGAGCGCGATGCCGACCACGACCCCGACGGCGATGACCACCACGATGGCCTCGCCCACGTTGCCGATGTTTCCGGCGCCTCCAGACGAGCCGCCTCCGGACGGGCTTCCACCCGAGACACCACCCACGTTACCGGAGACGGGCGACGCATCGTGGACGGAGGACCGCGTGTAGACGGGCGGATCGTAATAGGGCGCGCCGAAGTCGATGTAGAAGTCGGGGACCCAATAGCCGTGCAGGCCCATCGAGTAGCCCGACGGTGGCGGCCCCTCCTGAGGGGGATACCAGGGCCCGGCCGACTCAGGCTCCGAGTCCGTCGTGAACTGCTGCACGGCATACACGTGCTGGCCGCGCGTCTGCGGAGGCTCGCGCACGAGCCGCTCCAACTCCGTGCGCTGAACCTCGTAGTAGTGGCCGAGGCACCCGCTCGTCAGCACCGCGATGAGGGTGGTGAGTGTCTGCAGCCGCAGGTGGACCGGGATCGGGGTACGTCTCGTGCTCATGCGCCGCTCCTGCCGGATGCTCCGGATATACCGGAGCCAGCATAGGACGGACGAGCTCGTGATTCATTCAACTCCGGATAATCAGGGTGTCCGGGCGCACAGATCCTGCACCTTCCAGCGGTGCAGCACGAGGCCATTGTCCACGCCGACGATGTTCTCCTCGTCGATGAGGTGCCAGTGGTCCTCGCCCGAGAGCTGCTCGCTGGCGAGCACGAACTGCTCCAGCTGCGTACCCGGCTGGGGCGCTCCCGCGTGCGCGCGGTGCGGGCGCCGGCCCGTCTCGGGCGCCGTGTCCGACAGGAAGAGCGTGCGGTTGCGCCGCGTGGCCACCATCACGTCCCCGTTCGTCACCAGGAAGTTCATCGACGAGCGCAGCTCTCCCGGCTCGTCGGTGATAGCGGACACCAGCCCCATCGTCTCCGCCAGCGCGCAGGCCACCTTCTCCACGCACGAAGGCCCCTCCAGCGCCTGCTGCTTCGCCAGCCGCGTGAGGAAGAGATAGAAGCAGCGCTCGGAGTCCGTGGCGCCCTGGATGTGCGCGAGCAGGTCCGGGCGGATGAGTGACTCCACCTCGGCCTGGTGCCGCGCGAAGTTCCTCAGCGTGCCGTTGTGCACGAAGCACCAGCGGCCATGGAGGAAGGGGTGCGCGTTGCGCTTCTCCACCTTGCCCACCGAGGCCAGGCGCAGGTGCGCGACGACCGTCCGGGAGGACACCCGGCTGCTTACCCGCTCGAAGTCAGGGTCGCAGTACGCCGGTCCCAGCCCGTGCGCGACGAGCGGGTGGACACCTTCTTCATAGGACGCGATGCCCCAGCCATCCTTGTGCTCCCTCGACTGCTGCACGAGGGAGTTCTTCTCCGTCACGAGGGAAGGATGGACAGCCGCGGGGACAGAGGAGCGAAAGCCAAAGAGACGGCACATGGTCTTCTTGTCTGATTATAACGGCCGGCCCTGACGGGAAGTCCCGCCATGCCACTCCTGTCCGTTGGGTGTCACGAACAGAGGGCTCGCTCGTTTTCTATCACCACGTGGCCATCTTTAATGACAATCCGCGCGTGATTGATTCCCAGGTGATAGGGCAGGTGGCGATAGTTTGAACACGAAAAGACGACAAGGTTTGCCGGGTCGCCCACGGTAATCCTGCCGTATGTGTTCAAACCAAGTGCCAGGGCCGCTCCTCGGGTGGCGGCCCAGTAGGCCTCGGCGGCGGTCAGCCCGTTCTCCAGGCAGGCGAGCCCCAGGGAGAGGGGAAGGTTCTCGCTCATGGCGGAGCCGGGATTGAGGTTGGTGCCGAGCGCCACGTTGACGCCCGCGTCGCGCAGCTTGCGCCCGGGGGCGTAGGGCCGCACGCGCAGGAAGAGGGTGGAGGTGGGCACGAGGACGGCGGTGACGCCGGCCTGGGCGAGGGCGCGGATGCCCGCGTCGCTCACGTTCTCCAGGTGGTCCGCGGTGGCGGCGCCCAGCTCGGCCGCCAGCTCGGCGCCTCCGCCCGAGGTGAGCTGATCCACGTGCAGCCGGGGCTTCATCCCCAGCTTCTGGGCGGCCGTGACAATCCGCCGGGCCTCCGTGTGGGAGAAGGCGCCCTGCTCGACGAAGACGTCGCAGAAGCGCGCCAGCCCCTGCTCGGCCACGGCGGGGATGATCTCCTTGATGCAGAGATCCATGTAGGCCTCGCGCCACTCCCGGTACTCCTCGGGGACGGCGTGGGCGCACATGAGCGTGGGGATCAGCTCCAGGGGCTGGAGCGTGGAGAGCCGCTGCACCGCCTTGAGCATCTTCAGCTCGTCCTGGAGGGACAGGCCGTAGCCGCTCTTCACCTCGGCGGTGGTGATGCCGTACTCCAGCATGAGCTGGAGGCGGGGCAGGGCGAGCCGGATGAGATCCTCCTCGCTGGCGAAGCGGGTGGCGCGCACGGTGTTGGCGATGCCGCCGCCGGCCTGGGCGATCTGCAGGTAGGTGGCGCCCTGGCAGCGCAGATCGAACTCCGCGGCGCGCTCACCGGCGAAGACGGCGTGGGTGTGGGGATCCACGAAGCCGGGGCCCACGAACTGGCCGTGGGCATCCAGCACCCGGGTGGAGGGGCCCACGGCGCCCTTGGGCAGACTGCCCTCGGGGCCCACGTACCAGACCTTCCCCCGGCGCACGCCGACACAGGCGTTGGGCTGGGGGGTGAGGGCGCGCTCGGCGGGCTCCTGGTGGGAGCCCTCCACGGTGAGCACCTCGGAGGTGTTGCGGATCAGCAGCTCCAGGGTTTCCATGCGTCACGTCACTCGGTGATGCCGGGGATGCGGACGCCGCGCTCGTGGGCGACCTGGACGGCATCCGGGTAGCCGGCGTCGGCGTGGCGCAGCACGCCCATGGCGGGATCCGAGGTGAGCACGCGCTCGATGCGGCGGGCGGCCTCGGGGGTTCCGTCGGCGACAATGACCTGGCCGGCGTGCAGCGAGTAGCCCATGCCCACGCCGCCACCGTGGTGGAAGGACACCCAGGAGGCGCCATTCACCGCGTTCACCAGGGCGTTGAGGATGGGCCAGTCGGCCACGGCGTCCGTGCCGTCCTTCATGGACTCCGTCTCGCGGTTGGGCGAGGCCACCGAGCCGCAGTCCAGGTGATCGCGCCCGATGACGATGGGGGCCTTCACCTCGCCCTTGCGGACCATCTCGTTGAAGCGCAGGCCGGCCTTGGCGCGCTCGCCGTAGCCCAGCCAGCAGATGCGCGCGGGCAGGCCCTGGAAGGCGATGCGCTCACGCGCGAGGGTGAGCCAGCGGCGCAGCGACGCCTTCTCGGGGAAGAGCTCCAGCACGGCCTCGTCGGTGCGGCGGATGTCCTCGGGGTCTCCCGAGAGCGCCACCCAGCGGAAGGGCCCGAGGCCCTCGCAGAACATGGGGCGGATGTAGGCGGGGACGAAGCCGGGGAAGTCGAAGGCGTTCTCCAGGCCGGCGAGCTGGGCCTGGGCGCGGATGTTGTTGCCGTAGTCGAAGACGTGGCTGCCGGCCTTCGCGAAGTCCAGCATGGCCTCCACCTGCATGGACATGGACTGGCGGGCCTTCTCGACGTAGGCCTTGGGGTCGCGCTTGCGCAGCTCGGCGGCGGACTCCAGGGTCATGTCCGCGGGGATGTAGCCGTTGAGCGGATCATGCGCGCTCGTCTGGTCGGTGACGAGATCCGGCTTGATGCCGCGGCGGTACAGCTCGCGGAACACCTGGGCGGCGTTGCCGATGATGCCGATGGAGCGGCCCACGCGCTGCTTCTGGGCCTCCCTGGCGAGGGAGATGGCCTCGTCGAGGTCCTTGGCGATGACGTCGAGGTAGCGGGTCTCCACGCGGCGCTGGGCGCGGGTGGGATCGATCTCCACGCCGAGGAAGACGGCGTTGTTCATGGTGGCGGCGAGGGGCTGGGCGCCGCCCATGCCGCCGAGGCCGCCGGAGAGGACGAGCCGGCCGGAGAGGTCATCGGAGCCGAAGTGGACGCGGCCGGCCTGGGCGAAGGTCTCGTAGGTGCCCTGGAGGATGCCCTGGGTGCCGATGTAGATCCACGAGCCGGCGGTCATCTGGCCGTACATCATGAGGCCCTTCTTCTCGAGCTCGAAGAAGTGGTCCCAGTTGGCCCAGCGGCCCACGAGGTTGGAGTTGGCGATGAGGACGCGGGGAGCATCCGGGTGGGTGCGGAGGATGCCCACGGGCTTGCCGGACTGGACGAGGAGGGTCTCCTCGTCGGTGAGGCGGCGCAGGCCGTCGACGATGCGGTCGAACGAGGCCCAGTCGCGGGCCGCCTTGCCGATGCCGCCGTAGACGACCAGGTCCTCGGGGCGCTCGGCCACGTCGGGGTCCAGGTTGTTCATCAGCATGCGGAGGGCGGCTTCCTGGACCCAGCCCTTGCAGGACAGGGCGGTTCCGCGGGGGGCTCGAATGGTACGGGACATGCGCCGACACTAACCGAAGCCGAGGGGGGATGTGCGTCCGAGTTGCGGAGTTTCCCCTACAGAAGACGGAATGCCCGTCATCAGCGGAACAGCGGTCCGCGAGCGGTCACTCCGGCCCTTGAGAATCCGGCGTCTTGCGCCGCAGGGCCACGAACTCCGCGGCGAAGTCGAGGAACTTGAGGGCCGCCCGCTCGTGATCTCCGTCGCAGTCGCGGAGGTACTTCACGTGCCAGCCCTCGGGCGGTGCCTCATGTTTCACATCGCGGAGCCAATCCAAGAAGTCCTGCCACTCCTGATCCTCTCCGCCGTTGAATTGGGTGTTGGAGGCCCATCCGAGGATGAATGAGAGGAGTGAGTCGACCGTGTCACATCCCGTGACGAACCAGAGACCCCGCTTCATCAAGATCTGCTGACGAGCATAGAGCAGCGCATCTATCAGCCCGACCCGGCGCCCACGCCATTCCTTGGGGATGGGCTCCTCTTTAACGATTCGTTTACCGGTCATGGGGTCTGCACTACCTCTTCCACGACTTTGCATCCGGGTGATGTGCTGAGCCGGCCCATGTACTCACGGAAGTGCAAGCCCGCCGGGCCGGTGTAGGCATCAATGATCTTGTCCCCGAGCCGGATGGCCACATGGTACCCCTGAGTCGAGATTTGATGGGTCCTGGTCAACACGCCTTTTTGAATCTCGTCGAAGCCTAGCAATCCACTGGGACCTTTGACGGTAAAGCGCATGAACTCCGGGTTTTGTCCGAGCCGGGTCAAGCCCTCGTGGATGGTTTTCGCGACCTTCACGCACTCGCCTGCCTTCTGGTTGGCGACCGCGAAGGCGTTCTGGAACGCCACCAGCCAGCCTGGTACCCGGCCGATGTCCTTGAGGAGCAGGTACTTGTCGACGACGCAGTCGAGGTCCCCCGCGAGGAGGCAGGCCTTGAGCCGGGCCCGGATCGACTCGTCTCCAGGCAGGGGCGGGCTGCCGAGCACGAGAGTGGGGAGGGATGGCATCACGGCTGGAGCCGAGGCCAGTCCCCGTGGAGGCAGCAGGCAGAGCAGGACGAGGAGGATGGTGATGGTTCCTCCCCTGGCGGGTATCGAGGCCTTCATGGCGAGCCACCCTGTATGCACGTGACGCGGGACGTCCGGGCCGTTCCGTGCTACCACGCACCGCGCCATGAGCCGCATCTATCGTTCGCTTCCTCCCGCTGGTACCCGGATTGGTCTCGCTTTCTCGGGTGGTCTCGACACCCGCGCCGCCGTGGCGTGGATGTCCCGCAAGGGTCTCGAGGTGTACGCCTACACCGCCGATCTCGCCCAGCCCGACGAGAAGAACCCCGCCGACATTCCGCCCATCGCCATGACGCACGGCGCGAAGCAGGCCCGGCTCGTGGACTGCCGCGAGGCCATGGTGCGCGAGGGCCTCGTCGCCATCCAGTGCGGCGCCTTCCACCTCTCCGTCGGCGGCAAGAAGTACTTCAACACCACGCCCCTGGGCCGCGCCGTCACCACCACCGCCATCGTCCGCGCCATGCGCGAGGACTCGGTGAACGTCTTCGGTGATGGCAGCACCCACAAGGGCAACGACATCCAGCGCTTCTACCGCTACGGCATCCTCGTCAACCCGGAGCTGCGCATCTACAAGCCCTGGTTGGATCCCGAGTTCGTCAACGCCTTCGGTGGCCGCAAGGAGATGAGCGAGTTCCTCGTCTCCATCGGCATGCCCTACAAGATGGGCACCGAGAAGGCCTACTCCACCGACGCCAACGTGCTCGGCGCCACGCACGAGGCCAAGGATCTGGAGCACCTCAACAAGGGCATGAACATCGTGGAGCCCATCATGGGCGTGGCCCACTGGCGCCCCGAGGTGGACATCCGCCCCGAGCGCGTCACCGTGGAGTTCGCCCAGGGCCTGCCCGTGTCCCTCAACGGCAAGCGCTTCCCCTCGCTCTTCGAACTCTTCCTGGAGTGCAACCGCATCGGCGGGCGCCACGGCCTGGGCATGAGCGACCAGCTCGAGAACCGCGTCATCGAGGCCAAGAGCCGCGGCATCTACGAGGCCCCTGGCATGGCGCTGCTCCACATCGTCTACGAGCGCCTCCTCTCCGCCATCCACAACGAGTCCACCACCGACCTCTACTTCTCCCTGGGCCGCCGCCTCGGCCGCTTCCTCTACGAGGGCAAGTGGTTCGACCCCGAGGCCCTCCTGCTCAAGGATTCGCTCACCCGGTGGGTGGCTCCCAGCATCACCGGCAGTGTCACCCTCGAGCTGCGCCGCGGCGACGACTACACCCTGCTCGACACCCAGGCCGTGCACATGGCCTACGACCCGGACAAGCTCTCCATGGAGAAGGTCGCCAGCGCCTTCACCCCGGAGGACCGCATCGGCGCCCTGGAGATGCAGAACCTCGCCGTCGGCGACAACCGCGGCCTGCTCCTGCACCACCTCGCCAGCGTTCGCAGCCTCTCCGAGGGCACCCCCACCGGCACGGGCATCGCCCAGTTGCTCGGCGACGGCGAGAAGGAGTGAGGTCTCCCAAGAATTCTCGGTTTGCGTGAATATGGGAATCCCGAGCCGGGGATGAGCCCCGGCGGTCAGGAGATTCCCCCATGCGAACCGGACGGTTGTTGCTGCTCTCCACGCTGACGCTCGCCTCGTGTGGCCCCCTCGTCGAGGAAGAGGCCACGCCAGGCGAGCGCGCGGATGCGCTGATCACCGACGTGGACCTGGATGGCATCGACGATGCCTTCGAGGACCAGCTCGCGGCGAAGTTCGCGCCCGAGGTTCGGCTGGCCCCGGACTCCATCGACTGGGCGCGGCCGGCCAATGTGGACTGGTACCTGGCGCGCGTGCACATGCGCTTCGATCACTCGGGGTGCCCGGACTGCGAGGTGCTCGCGCTGGCCACGCCCACGCAGAGCAACCTCTCCACCCAGTCCCACAAGACGAAGGGCACGTTCTGCACCCACACCAGCACGGTGTACTACTCGAACGCGTCGCGGAAGGAGTTCTTCCTCCAGCCGCCGGATGACAACGTGCACAAGGGCACGACGTCCTCCGGGTGGCGCGTGTACGTGCACACGAAGAAGAGCGTGGTCGTCTCGGGCGGCTACGACATCCAGTACTGGTTCTTCTACCCGTACAACGACTCCTACGCGTCCGTGAACCACGAGGCCGACTGGGAGCACATCACCGTGTCCACGGACGCGGCCGGCAATTTCCAGTCCGCGTGGTACGCGGCGCACAGCGGCGGCCATCGCTACAGCGCCTCGCAGCTCAAGTGGAACGGGACGCACCCCATCGTGTACTCGGCGGATGGCTCGCATGCGAGCTACCCCACCGCGGGCACGTACCCCACCGAGGTGTCGGGCTTCGATGACCACTCCTACGAGGGCGGCCCGGTGTGGCAGACGTGGACCAACTGGGTGAACGTGGGCGAGAAGGGCGCGCCCCGCAACGGCCAGAACTTCATCAAGTACGGAGGCCGCTGGGGCGAGGTGGGTGAGCTCGACGCCACGAGCGGCCCGCAGGGCCCGTCCTTCCAGGGCGCCTGGAACAACTACTGAGTCAGCCGCGCACCCGTATCACCACCTTGCCGCGCGCCTGGCCCGACTCGGCATGGGCGATGGCCTCGCGCGTCTGGTCGAAGGGGAACACCCTGTCCACGTGGGGGCGGAGCTTGCCCGCCTCCACCAGGTCCCCGAGCTGGCGCAGCTGTTCGCCGTTCGGGTTCATGAAGAGGTAGGTGTAGCGCACGCCGTGCCGCCACGCGGCGAACGTTGCGCGTGCCCCCACCAGCGCGAAGACGGGCCAGAGCACCGGAGACACGCCCCAGGAACGGGCCAGGGCCATGTCCGGGCGGTCCGTGATGGAGACGACGATGCCGCCCTTGCGCGCGCTCTTGAAGCTGCGCAACTGGGTGTCCGCGCCCACGGTGTCGAACACCACGTCCGCGTCCCGCACCACGTCCTCGAAGCGCTGGGTGCGGTAGTCCACCACTTCGTCCGCGCCGAAGCCCTTCACCAGCTCCATGTTCTTCGCGCTCGCGGTGGCCACCACCCGCGCTCCGAGGTGCCGGGCGAGCTGCACTGCCACCGAGCCCACACCTCCCGCGCCCGCGTGCACCAGCACCTTCTGGCCGGGGGAGAGCTTCGCCACGTCCACCAGCGCCTGCCACGCGGTGAGGCCCACCAGGGGCAGGGACGCGGCCTCCTCGTAGGACAGCCGGGACGGCTTGAGGGCTACGACGTTCTCGGGCGCCACCACCTCCTCGGCGAAGGCACCAGGGCGATCCTTGTCCAGACGCGACCACACCGCGTCGCCCGGCTTGAAGGCCTTCACCTCCGGCCCCACCTCCAGCACCTCGCCGGCGCAGTCATTGCCGAGGACGAGCGGGAAGCGGTACCGCAGGAGGATGCGTGCCGTGCCCTGACGGACCTTCCAGTCCACAGGGTTGATGCTCGCCGCGTGCACGGCGATGCGGACATCGCGAGGGCCCAGGGGAGGGGAGGGCAGCTCGCCCTGCTCGAGGACCTCGGGTCCTCCGTAACGGCGGATGAAGAAGGCGCGCATGGTGGGCCCATGGTGCGGTTCTTTCGTGCCCGCGTCTATGTTCGGGCCATGACGTCCTCCGTTCATGTTCCCGCACGGGCTCGCGAGCTCGGTGTCGCGCCGGGAATCTTCCGTCCCGGTGCCCACAATGCCCTCACCGACGTGGCGGGCGTGCTCGTGGGGCATAGCACCGTCATCGATGGGGACTCCGTGCGCACCGGTGTGACGGCGATCCGCCCGCACGCCGGCAACCTCTTCCACGAGCGCGTGCCCGCCGCGGTCGTCACCGGCAATGGCTTCGGCAAGCTGATCGGCTCGACGCAGGTGAACGAACTGGGCGAGCTGGAGACACCCATCCTGCTCACCAGCACACTCAGCGTGTGGCGCGTGGCGGACGTGCTGGTGGACTGGATGCTGGAGCAACCCCGGATGGGCAAGGTGCGCTCGCTCAATCCCGTGGTGGGTGAGACCAACGACGGCCGTCTGAACGATATCCGCTCGCGCTCCATCACCGCGGCCCACGTCCGCCAGGCGCTCGACTCCGCGAGCGGAGGCCCGGTGCCCGAGGGCTCGGTGGGCGCGGGCACGGGCACCATTGCCTTTGGCTGGAAGGCGGGCATTGGCACTTCGTCCCGGGTGCTTCCCGCATCGCTCGGCGGGCACTCGGTGGGCGTGCTGGTGCAGAGCAACTTCGGTGGAGTGCTGCAGGTGCTCGGCGTGCCCGTGGGCATCGAGCTGGGACGCTACGCCTTCCAGAAGGACGTGGCGGAGGAGCGGGGGGATGGCTCCATCGTCATCGTCGTCGCCACCGACGCACCGCTGCTCCACCGCAACCTCCAGCGGCTGGCGGCTCGTGCGTTGATGGGGCTCGCGCGCACGGGCTCCAACGCGTCCAACGGCTCGGGCGACTACGTGATGGCGTTCTCCACGCGGAGGGGCGGGAGCGCGGAGCTGCCGAACGATGACATGACGCCGCTCTTCCAGGCCGTCATCGAGGCCACCGAGGAGGCCATCTACAACTCCCTGTTCACCGCCACCGCGGTGACGGGTCAGGGCCTCACCGTCGAACCGCTTCCGCTGGACCGCGTGCACGAGCTGCTGGCCCGGTTTGGCGCGGGTTCGCGGTAGTCCCAGTCTGGTCCGACGCCAGCCCGACCTGGCCGCTTCCCTGCGGCGGCGCCCCCTTCTATCCTGGCCGGGCGAACCGTTTCAGGAGGAGGTGCGAGCCATGAATCGAGTGAAGAAGGCTTCGTGGTGGGCCGTGGTGATGGCCGGTGGGTTGATGTTGGCACTGCCGGCGGCGGCGCAGAAGAAGCCCGCGGCGGACTGCCGGGGCACGTGCATGTCGAGGGCCAACACGGAGGTGGAGTCATGCGCGAAGGCCTGTCCCGTTCCCGGCAACGATCCGTCGTCGCGTGAGGCCGCCGGCAAGTGCATGAACCGCTGTGCGGAGAAGTTCCGCGCCGCCGAGGCGTCCTGTGAGAAGACCTGCCCGGCCCCGAAGAAGGAGGACCAGACCCACTAGGCAGGTCCGTCACCCCAGGGCCTGGGCCGCGATGGCATGGAGGTACTCCCTCCTGCCCGGGGCCCGGGTCCCGTGGAGCTGCATCATGGGCGCAGGCACGTTCCGCTCGAGCCCGAGCCCCGCCACCCACTCGCTCAGCCCGGTGAATCGTGGGGGGATGTCCACCCGCACGGTGCCCTCGAGGCCTCGGAGCAGTCCGGCCAGGAGGCTCCGGGCGATCGGCTCCTCCCGGGCGATGAGGGGACCCACCATCGTCGAATCGAGATTGGGCCACGCCAGGCCATAGCCCACCACGTGTCCGCCCCGCTCGGCCACGAGCGCGCGGTGCGCCATCCGGTGCAGGGCCTGGAGCAACTCCCGCCGGGGCGCCCCGAAGGCATCCGCGTCCAGCGTGGCGGCGGCGTCCAGCTCCTCCCCGGTCATCGCTCGCACCCGCGTGTCCGCGACGGCCACTTCCTCGGGCTGCCGGGCGAGCCGCCCCAGATGCTTCACCACCTCGCCGACCTGGACGAAGCCCAGTTTCTCGTAGAGGGGCCGGCCCTGATCCGTCGCGAACAGGAGCGTGGGGATGGGACCGATGTGCTCGAGCGCCTGCTCCATGAGGCGCCGTCCGAGCCCCTGCCGCTCATGGGAGGGAGACACCACCATCATCCCGATCGACGCCGCCTCGCGCCCATACGGCGTGATGAGGACCGTGCCCGCGAGTCCACCTTCCGGTGCGTCCACGCCGAAGCCAGTCCCCAGCTCCAGGATCATCCGCCACTTCAGCTCTTCCGGCGCCCAGTCGCGCTTCACGGCGAGCGCGAGACAGGCGGGCAGGTCATCCAGGGTGAGTCTCCGAATGCGCATGCGGCCGCCTATACCACGGGGCTCAGGCCTCTCGCGCGAAGGCGCCGTACACCGAGGCGAAGCCCGTGGCCGCCAGCCCCACCAGGAACAGCACGGGCCCCAGCAGCAGCCCGCCATGCACCAGCGTCCACACGAGTCCCAGCACCACCACGCCGATGGGCGCGAAGCGCAGCCAGTGTGGCCCCGGCACTTCCGGGCGCAGCGCCATCAACGCCAGCACCCCGAGCAGCAGCAGCTCCATGGCCACGGAGAAGGACTGGTCCCAGCCCTTGTCGTAGCTCTCCTCGATGAGCCCGTAGATGAAGTCCTCCGAGGCCGTCGGCGCGTCCACCACGTGCAGCTCCGGCGGCGCCTCCGGCACCGGGCCCGAGCTCCGCGCCGTCACCGTGGGCACCCAGGTGAGGAACAGCGACAGCAGGCACAGCGCCACGCCCCCGAGCGCCACCGGGCCCAGTCCCCGCAGCAACGCGCGGGGCTCGAAGAGGCGGTTCCACCCGTTCTGTCCCACGTACACCTTGCGGTACTGGTCGTAGCCCAACAGCGCCGCGCCTCCCAGCCACAGCAGCGGCGTGACGCCAAGGCCCAGCATACGGAGCGCCAGGGCCGCCACCACCACCACGAACAGTGCCGGCACCACCGGGCGCATCAACGAGGCCGGAACCCAGTCCACCAGCGGGTGCCGCTCACCGGCGTCGCGCAGCTCGCGCGCCGCCACCATCCAGCCGCCGCTCACCACCACCAGCGACCAGAAGGGACCCACTCCCGCGAAGAAGGGCAGGATGGAGAGCACCAGCGCCACGCCGAGCAGCCCCACGCCCGCCACGCTCGGCGAGTGTCCCGGCACGTGCGCCAGCCACACCGGCCCGTCGTACGGTGGTGCCTTGGAACGCCCTGGCGAGTGCAGACCCGGGTCCGTGTCCTCGGCCTCGTCCGGGGCGGGGACGATGGCTCGCGCCGCCACCGTGCTCCGGGAACGCCCCGTCGTCGCCATCGCGCTCACGCCGGTGTTCGTCCGGCGGATCGTCCCGGGAGGTGGGGGAGGGGGCATCTTCGCCCCACAGTTCTCGCAATAGCGCAGGGTCTCGTCCCTCGCGCCCTCTCCGCACTGCTTGCACCGCATCGGGAAACGGCCTCCGGCAGCACCCCGGGCCCTGGGGTTGCGCCGCGCGGAGTATACCGGATTTCCCGGCGCCCTACTTCCAGGCGACGTGGTAGGCGCAGCTGGCTCCTCCGCGCTTGCGGCAGGGCCGGGCGGCGTCATGGAGGATGGTGGCGGAGGGCTGGAACCGCTGCGCCATGGCGATGATGATGCCCCGGTCGAAATCGCACGGGTAGGGCGTCGTGCTCTCCATGGTGATGAGGTTCTTCCCCGGCGTGTGCGAGTAGTTGTAGTGGCCGATTCCCTCGCGCATCTCGCCCGTGTCGGGGCTGAACATGGACTCGCGGCGCACGGCGTGGTTCATGTGGTACGCGACGTCGATGCACTTCAGGCCGCTGTGGATGTCCGTCACCGTGGGCGGGAAGACGGCGTTCTTCGGCGTGGTCATGCCCGACTGGAACAGCAGCACGTGGCCGAACTCGTTGCCGATCCGCTCCAGCGTCTTCAGCCAGCGCTCCAGCGGATACCAGGCGCTCGGCTCGAACTTCACCGCTCCGGTGCCGTCATCGGCGCCCAGGCCCTCCTCGAGGAGGATCTTGTTGGCGATGAGCGTGAACGAGCCGAACCCGTCGATGACGATCTGCAGGTTCGCGCCCAACACCTGGAACTGCCCGGGAGCAATCTGATTCCGAGGAGTCGTCAACTTGGTCTCCTGCTTGAGGTCCAACGCGGGACGCCCCGGGTTGGGATTGAGCTGGCTGTGCATGGTGGTCACCTTTCAGGCTGCGACGAGAGAGGGAAGCAGGGGCTACTGTCAGATATCGCGCACGTCACTCGGGCAGTTCACCGACGTCTCGCCGCGATCCGCGATGGCGTTGCCGCAGCGCGGGGGGCAGTCCGAGGGGCTGTTCTTGTGGTTCTCGCCCGCGCTCACCAGGCACAGCCCGTCCCCGGAGAAGGGCGTCGGCAGGGCGAAGGCGTTCGGCCAGAGGGTGGGCTGCCCGCGGTCACCCGGGGCGAACCGGAACCAGAGGCCCCAGACGAAGTGGGTCACGTCCTGCGTCTTCTCCCAGCCACGCCGCGCGAGGTTCGCGCCCAGGGAGGGGGCGGACTCCAGCGCCGAGGCGCTCGCGAAGTCCGGAACGCCAGGGGTCACCGGGCCCACGCGCTCCATCGTGTACACGATGGCCGCCAACCGCTTCTCCGGGTTGTAGACGAGCCACACGCTGGCCAGCCCGCGCGCCTTCGCCTCGGACACCAGATCCTTCCAGCGCGACTCGAGATAGCCGCGGTGATTGCCCTTGGGCAGAGAGAAGCGCTCGGTCCGGACCACGTGCTGCCGGTTGCGCAGATCCTTGAAGTCCTTCAGGCCGATGACGCTGTAGGCCGTGCACTCGGTGCTGGCGAAGTAGGACCGATCCTTGAACACGACGCCATCCAACCGGTACTCGTTGGGCGCCCACCAGGCGTACTCCTCGGCGTGCTTCACCGTGTCCAGCAGGTAGCGCCCACCGCTGTAGAGGTGCGGATCCGTGGCCGTCGGAAGGCGCAGCGGCAGGTACTTGAAGAGGACGCCCGGCCGGGCCGACATGTACATCCGGTCCCGCTCGATGATCGCCGGGGCCAGATCCACCGGGAGCGTGGGGTAGAGCTTGTAATCACAGAAGGTCGCGCCTCGAACGCCGTGGGAGACGCCCCTCTCTCCCTCCGTGGCCTCGAGCTGGATTTCCTGCTCCGTCTGCTCCGTCGTCAGCGCCGGCTCCGGCAGCTCGCTTCCGCCACCGCAGGCCATCACCAGAACACTCAGCGCGAACAGTCTCTTCATGGCAGTCACCCCGGAGCTCTCGAGTGGCGTCACCGCGACTCTCGGATTGCTATAGGGCAAGCCTCGTGCCCGCTTCGCACGGGGGCTGGATCGCGCAAGTGGCTGCGAAATTTCTGGGACCTGACGTTCGAGCACGGGGAAAGCCCGTGCAATCCGGCTAACCGTTGGCGGTCATTCATGACCCCTGTGTCATTCGTGACCAGGATCTCCGGGTGTGGCGTGACCGCGCGGATTCCTGCAGCCACCTCGGAAGTTCCTGCCACCGTGCCGGTATGACTCCGGGGCCAACGCAATGCGCTTCATTGCCCCTGAACCATTGCGTCACGGATGGTGCCGGTTTTCCGCGGGAATTGCTCACCGGGTTCAACCTGGGGTCTTTGGCACCCTCACCCCGACCCTCTCCCGGGGGGAGAGGGGAGATGTGTCCTCTTGGGGTGAGTGCTTCGTTACTGCTTCGCGCTGGCGGCGCTCGACGACAGCTCGCGCATCCACTGCGCCATCGACTCGGGATCGATCGGGCCCACATGCTTGCCCCGGATGATGCCCTGTGCGTCGATGAAGTACGTCTCCGGCACACCCGCCACTCCGTACGCCACGGCCACGCCGGAGTTCTGATCGATCAGCTGCGGGAAGCTCGCGCCCATCCGCGACAGGAACTGCTTCGCGTTGTCCTCGGTGTCCTCGAACACGACGCCCAGGAACTGCGCCTGTCCGCCGAACTCCCGCGCGCCCCACTCCAGCACCGGGTGCTCCATCTTGCAGGGCCCGCACCACGACGCCCAGAAGTTGATGACCATCGGACGGCCCTTGAGCTGCTCCGACGTCACCCGCGTTCCGCTGTCCAGCGCCTTCAGCGTGAACGCTGGCGCCGGCTGGCCCTTCAGCATGAAGGGCACCTCGCGCGGATTGCTGCCGAAGCCCCTGGCCAGCACCGCCAGCAACCCCAGGCACAGCACCACGAAGCCCACTGTCAGGCGCCAGTTCATGCCGCACCTCCCGGATGGATGCCCACGTTCGGCTCGGGCGAGGCCCCCGCCGCCGGGGTCTGCTCCTGCTCCTGCGCCGCCGCCCGGGCCCGCCGCGCCGGCCACACCGCGATCAACGTGCCCAATACCAGCAGCGGAATGCTCCACCAGATCCACCCCACCAGCGGGAAGATCCACGCGTTGAAGCTCGCCGTGCCCCGGTCCTCGGAGAAGGCCATCAGCGACACGTACAGGTCTTCCTTCGCCGTCTCGCGCACGGCCGGCGTTCCCACCGGATCCGTCATGCGCTCGTAGTAGTTCATCCGGGGCGCCATCTCGCTGACGTCCCCGTTGGGCGCCGTCACCTGCACCCGCGTGGCCACGAAGGAGCGGTGCGGCTCCTGGCCGCTGGTGAGCCCCAGGTACTTCACCTGGTAGCCGCCAATCTTCAGCGTCTCACCGATGCGCACCGTGCCCGAGGTGTGCGTCACGAACGCGGAGGAGGCCGCCACCGACACGAAGATCATCACGATCCCCAGGTGCACGATGTAGCCGCCGAAGCGCCGCCGGGCCTTCGCCGCGCTGCCCAGGAGCGCCGTGACGAAGCCCTCGTTCTTCTCGCTCATCCGCACCTTCACCGGCAGCGCCAGCTCGCGCAGGGTGATGACGGTGACGAAGCCCGCCAGCCCGAACGTCAGCAGCGGGTAGAAACCCCGCAGGCCCGCCAGCAGGCACGCGCCCACGATGGCCGCGCCCACCGCCGCCGGCACCCAGAAGCGCTCGCGCACCAGCTTCGGATCCGCGCTGCCCCACGGCAGCATCGGGCCCACGCCCATCAGGAACAGCACCATCACCCCGCCGGGCACCGCCATCTTGTTGAAGTACGGCTCGCCCACGCTCACCCGGATGCCGCGCAAGGCCTCGGAGATGAGCGGGTAGAGCGTCCCCAGCAGCACCGTGAAGGTGATGGCCACGAACACCAGGTTGTTCACCAGGATCGTGGTCTCGCGCGACAGCATGGACTTGATGTCGCTCTCGGCCACCAGCAGATGCCCGCGCACGGACAGCAGCGCGATGCACACGAACATCAGCACCGCGATGAACACCAGGAACGTGGGGCCGATGTCCGACTGCGTGAAGCTGTGCACCGAGTTGAAGATGCCGCTCCGGGTCATGAACGTGCCCAGGATGGTCAGCACGAAGCTGCCCAGCACCAGGCTCAGCGTCCACAGCTTCAGCATCTTCTTGCGCTCGTGCACCAGCGTGGAGTGCATGAACGCGGTGGCCGTCAGCCACGGCAGGAAGGACGCGTTCTCCACGGGATCCCACGCCCAGTAGCCGCCCCAGCCGAGCACCGCGTACGCCCACCACGAGCCCAGGATGATGCCCACCGAGAGGAACAGCCACGCCACCAGCGTCCAGCGGCGCAGCGGGGCCATCCACGCGTCACCCATCTGCCCGCGCAGCAGCGCCGCCACGGCGATGCCGAAGGGCACCGTCATGCCCACGTAGCCCAGGTACAGCATGGGCGGGTGGATGATCATCAGGTAGTGGTTCTGCAGCAGCGCGTTGGGACCCGGACCGTCCGTGGGCACCGGCGACACCGTGTGGAACGGGTTGGCCGGCCCGGCGATCAGGAAGGTGAAGAAGACACCCACCGCCAGCATGGTGCCCAGCGCCAGGGACATGTAGCGCCCGTGCTCGTTGCGGTGCACCAGGGCGAAGGCCAGCACGTAGCCGCCCATGATGACGCCCCAGAAGAGGATGGAGCCCTCGAGCGCGCTCCACAGCGAGACGATCTTGTAGACCGTGGGCGTCGCCCGGCTGCCGACCTGCGCCACGTACGCGACGCTGAAGTCGTTGGTGAGCAGCGCCCACTCCATCACCACGTTGGCGCCCAGCATGCAGAGGAAGAAGCCCCACACGCAGCGCATCACCCAGGGGAAGGCCGCGTCGTCGCGGCGCATCCCGCCCACCAGTCCCACCAGCGCCCCGAAGCTCGCGAACGCGAGCCCGGCGAGCACCAGCCCGTATCCCAACGTGCTGTTCACGGAGTCCTCGCCGCGGCCGTGGTGGCTTCCTGCTTCTGCATCTCCTCGAACATCTTCTTCACGTCATCATCCGTCTTGGGCGCCCGGTACTCGTTGGAGTGGTTCACCATCAACCGGCTGCCCTCGAAGACCTGGGACTTGTCGAACGTGCCCTCCACCACCACGCCGATGCGCTCGCGGAACATCTGCGGCGGCACCTCGGTGGTGCGCACCAGCACCGCCGCCGCGCCGGGCTGCTCGTCGTCCATGACGCGGAAGTGCAGGGTGGTGTGCTGCTCGTTCCACTGGATGCTGCCCGGCTGCACCTGCCCGCCCAGGCGGATGGTGGGGCCGTAGGCCTTCTCGCCCTGGGCCACCATCTCCGAGGGCCTCCAGTAATAGACGAGGTTCTCCCCGATGTTGCCAAAGGCCACCAGGGACAGGCCCGCACCGGCCACCAACAGGGACACCACGGCGATGACACGGTTACGCGTCTGCTGCGTCATGGCTCACTCCTTCGAGTCGTGGGAGGCCTGGCCGGGACGGCGCAGCCAGAGGGACAGGGCGTACAGCGACAGCGATGCCCAGGCGATGATGTAGGCGGCCCAGATGTACTCCCAGCCACCCTGGATGCGGCCCGAGCCCACCTGGGCGAGCAGCGGGGACAGATTCAGTGCGGTGATCATCAGGCGACCTCCGAAGCGCGGTTGGGGCCGGGCACGTCCGTGGGGAGCGCCTCGGGCATCGCCACCTCCGCCTCACGCGTGGCCAGGGCGGTGCGGTAGCGGTGCAGCAGGAACAGGGTGAGGAGGATGAGGCTCGCCCACGCGTTGACGCGCAGCGCCAGCGTCATGTCCGGGTCCACCGTCTTCGGGGTGGACTGAATCTGGTGCAGGCTGCGCCACCACTTCACGGAGAACCACACGATGGGCAGGTTGACGAACGAGATGATGCCCACCACGGAGCTCCACACCGCCCGCTTCTCCGGATCCTCCACGAAGCGGCGCAGCGCCATGTAGGCCACGTACGTCACCAGCATGATGGCCATGGCCGTGAGCCGCGGATCCCAGTCCCAGTACGTGCCCCAGGTGGGCTTGCCCCAGATGGCGCCCAGCACCAGGCCATAGGTACCGAAGAGCAGGCCCACCTCCGCCGAGGCCTCCGCCAGCGCGTCCGTCTTCCAGCTCGACTGCAGCAGGTAGCCCACGCAGCAGGCGAAGTTCAGCACCAGCACCAGCATCGCCATCCACATGGCCGGCACGTGGACATAGATGATGCGGTAGACGTCGCCCATCTCCCGCTCGGACGGCGTCCACACCAGGCCCATCCAGTTGCCCAGCGCGAGCAGCGCCAGCCCCAGCGCCGTCATGCCCAGCAGCACCGGACGCCCGTTGACCCGCGAGCGGGGAGGCGCCCACTTCACGCCCAGCCAGACGCCCAGGCCCACCGACGCGAGCGCCGCCACCGCCGAGCCTACTTGCAGCACCGTCTTCAGGAGATCGCTCATGACCTCTAATCCTCGATGACCCGGGGGAACAGGAGGAAGCCCAGCCCCCAATAAATCAGATTGAAACCGATGAGTAGCCCGTACCATGAGCCCAACTGATTCATCGGGTCGCCCTGCAAAACGAGCGATGTCGCCTTCGCGGCGGCGAGCAGCGCGGGAATGATGAGCGGGAACAGCAACAGCGGGAGCAGCACGTCTCTTGCCCGCGCGTTGCTGGCGATGGCCGAATACACCGTGCCCGGCGCGCTGATGGCCATGCAGCCGAGCGTCACCGTGGCGGCGAACGAGCCCAGGCCCATGGTCACGGTCACCCCGTAGAGGGCCACCATCACCGGGATGAGCAGGGCGCCGAGCAGCATCAACAGCAGGGCGTTGCCCATCGCCTTGGACAGGAAGATGGCGCGCGCGTCCGCCGGGGCCAGCCGCAGCCCGTCCAGCGTGAGGTTCTCCTGCTCCACCCGGAAGGACTCGCCCAGGGCGAGCACGCTGGCGAACAACAGCGCCAGCCACAGGTAGCCGCCCGCGTTGCGCGCCAGCACCTTCGTGTCCGGCCCCACCGCGAAGGAGAAGAGCAGCAGCGTGGCCAGCGCGAAGAAGATGAGCGCGTTGAGGCGCGCCCGGGTCCGCCATTCGATCAGCAGATCCTTCGCCAGCAGCACCCCCACCGTCTTCAGCAGGGAGATGGGTCGCGCGCCCCTCATGCCGCCACCGCCCGGCCTTCCTGCAGGTGCAGGCGCTCCTCGCACAGGGCCATGCCCTGCTCGATGAGGTGGGTGGCCAACACCACGGTGACGCCCGAGTCCTTCAGCTCGCGGATGATCTTCTCCATGGCCTCGATGCCGGCCGGGTCCAGCTCGCCAAAGGGCTCGTCCAACAGCGCCACCGCGGGGGCCTTCATCAACAGCCGGGCGATGGCCAGGCGCTTGCGCATGCCCGCGGAGAACTGGCGCACCGGGCTGTCCGAGCGCTTCGTCAGCCCCACCTTCACGAGCAGCTCCCCGGCCACGTCCGCCGGAGCGTCCATGCCGAGCAGCCGCGCCAGCACCACCAGGTTCTGGTGGGCCGTCAGATCCTCATAGAGGAAGCTCGCGTGCGACAGCAGGGCCACCTCGCGGCGCACCATGTCGCGCTGGGTCACGCAGTCGTTGCCGCGCACCTCGACCCGGCCATGAGTGGGGGAGAGCGCCGTGGCCACCAGGCGCAACAGGGTCGTCTTCCCCGAGCCGTTGTGTCCCGTGAGCAGCAGGGAACGGCCCTGGGGGAGGGAGTAGCTGAGACGCGCGAGGGCCCAGCGGCGTCCATACCGCTTGCTGACGTCATGAAGGGCGAGCGCGGGGGGCGGCGCGGAGCGGGCTTCCATCGGCGGAAGCGTTCGTAACTGGAAATTTCTCCACACTCCAGTGAAAGCGGGCTCGTCTGGTTGCACAGGAGCCTGGGAGCGGGGCCCCAGGACGAGGCCTGGACCCCCGGGCGTCAGCCCGTCCCCGGGTCCCGGGCGGGTGTAGGAGGTCCCCACTACACCCCTCGGAGGGAAATCCGGGGGCATGCGGCGGAGGGAAGTTTTTTCAATCGCCTGGGCGCTTTTCCCCGGGGCCCTGTGAGGTGGTGGGCTCGGGAAGGGCACCGCGAGCCCTTGTCCGGGGCGGAACGGCAGATCTTTCCGCCTGTTGACGCCTCGCTTGCGCCGATCCTGCGGCATGGACGTATCCGGATGGGAACGGACTTACCTTTCCCAGGGGCTCGGCCTTCCCGCGACACGGTGCGGGGCGGCTGGCATCGCGCGTGCACACGCTGAGGCACGGAGTTTGGGCGGCGGGCATCTAGGGGAGGGATTCAGCGATGGACATGCGGGGAATGATGCGACGGGCGATGAAATCCGCGGCGGCGGGGGTGCTGCATCACAGCGGCCTCCGCAAGGCGCTCGCGGCCTATAGGCGCCATCAGTCCGGGGGGCGTCGCATCCTCATCGTCAGCTACCACCGGGTGGTGGCCGACTTCACCGGAGAGCTACAGCGCTCCATTCCAGGTCTTCTCATTTCGCAAGAGACGTTCCGGAAGCACCTCGAGGGGCTGTCCGCGGCAGGCTACGAGTTCGCCTCGCTGGGGGACGCGCTGGACGTGATGGCCGGGAGGCGTGTGGCGCAGAAGGATCTGTGCGTCGTCTCCTTCGACGACGGCTACCGGGACGTGTACCGGTACGGCTACCCCGTGCTGAAGCAGATGGGCGTGCCGGCCATCACCTACCTGCCGGCGGCCCTCATCGGCACCGGGCAGCGCTTCAACCATGATCGGCTCTTCCACCTGGTGCGGATGGCGCAAGCGCGGGGCTACAAGCCCGTGTTCGACGTGATGCCCGCGCCCACCACGGAGCTGTTGGACACCGTGCTCTCCGGGCGCAAACGGCTGTCGGCGGCGCTCGATGACTTCATCGGCCGCTACCCGACCTCCACGCTCGTGGAGACCATCCAGGCCCTGGAGGAGCGGCTGGGCACCGGCCCGGAGTTGCTCCCCGACCAGGGAGACCTGATGGACTGGGAAGAAGTGCGGCGGATGGTCAAGGACGGCTACGACTTCGGCGCGCACACGCTGGGGCACGTGGTGCTCACGCACGAGCCGCTCGACGTGGTGGAGCGCGAGGTGCGCGAGTCCAAGGCCATCATCGAGCGCGAGGCCGGCATCACCGTGCGCGACTTCGCCTACTGCAACGGCTGGTACTCGGACGAGGTCATCCGCGTGCTCAAGGCCAACGGGTTCCGCTCGGCCGTCACCACCGAGGACATGCCCAACCTCATGGGCGGCGATCCCTTCACCCTCAAGCGCAAGGTGCTCTGGGAGAACTTCAGCGTGGGCATGACGGGCACGTACTCGCAAACCCTCACGGTGTGCCAGCTGGATGACTGCTTCAGCACGCTGGGCATGCGCGCGCCCGTCCTCGGACGGCGCCTGCAGAACGCCCCGCGCGGCGAGGTGGTCTGGTGAGCGAAAAGCAGGTCCCCGCGGCAGCCCCCGCCTCCTCGTTCCTGGGGAAGGCGGGGCCCTTGGTGCTCGCCCGGTTGCTCGGCGCCGGGCTCACCTTCTGCATTCCCTTCGTCCTGGCGCGGGTGCTGGGCAAGGAGGAGTACGGCACCTACTTCCAGCTCTTCCTGATCGCCACGACGCTCTACTACGTGCTGCCCTTCGGGGTGGTGCAGAGCCTCTACTACTTCCTGCCTCGCGCCGACGAGAAGCGTCCCTGGCTGGGCCAGACGCTCCTCTATATGACCGGCGCGGGCCTGGTGGCCGGTACCCTGGTGTGGACGCTGCTCGGGCCCGTGGCGCGGCAGTTCAACAACCCGGCGCTGCTCGAGTTCCGCGCGCCGCTCGCGGCCTACACCGCGCTGCTGCTCGCCGCCTTTCCGCTGGAGATCTCCCTCACGAGCCAGGGCCGGACGAAGCACTCGGCCTTCGTGTACGCGGTTTCCGAGGTGGTGCGCACGGCCGCCATGGTGGTGCCGTGCCTGTTGGGCTTCGGCCTGCACGGGATGATGCTGGCGGTGGCGGGCTTCGCGCTCGTGCGCTTCGTGGCCGCGTGGGTGGTGGTGCCGCGGGGCACGGGGCCGTTGCTGCGCCCCGGGCTGTGGCGCGAGCAGATCGTCTACGCGGCGCCCTTCGGCCTGGCCATGGCGGTGGCCATTCCCCAGCAGAACGCCCACCTCTACATGGTGGCAGGCGCGGTGGCCCCGGCGCTCTACGCCGTCTACCGCGTGGGGTGCAGCCAGCTGCCCCTGGTGGATCTGCTCTACACGCCCACCAGTGAGGTCCTCATGGTGCGCCTGGGCGAGCTGGAGAAGCAGGGGCGCCTGGAAGAGGGCGTGGTGGCCTTCCGCGAGGCCGCCGGCAAGCTGGCCTTCGCCTTCCTTCCCTTCGCCGCGTTCCTCTTCGCAGCGGCGCCCGAGTTCATCGGCACCTTCTATACGGCGGAGTACCTCGCGGCCGTTCCCATCTTCCGGGTGAGCGTGCTGGGCGTGGTGTTCGCCATCCTCCCCATGGACGGCGTGCTGCGCGCCCGGGGGCATACGCGCTCCATCCTCTATTCGTACCTGTTGAAGGCGGCGGTGACGGTGCCGCTCGTCTGGGTGGGCGTGAAGCAGTTCGGGTTGATGGGCGCCGTCGTGTCCTGGGCCGTGGCCGAGGTGGTGGGCAAGCTCTCGCTGCTCGTGCGCGTGCCGGCGGCGCTGTCCACGCCCGAGCACCCGCTGCGCATCCGCGACGTCATCCCCTGGCGGGAGTTGAGCAAGGCCTCGCTCGCGGCCGGAGCCGCCGCGGCCAGCGTCTTCCTGCTACGCGCCGGCACCGTGCATGCCTGGGGCGGCCTGCCCGAGGGTTTCCTCTGGAGGGCCCTGCCGCTCGCGCTCGCCGGGTTGCTGTTCGGCCTGGGCTATGTGGGCGTCCTGTACGCCACGGGTGTGCGGCCGCTGAGCGTGCTCGCCAGCCTGCGCGCCCGCCGCGCCGGGTGAGCTTCAGTCGTCCAACATCCGCGGAGGTGGGAGGTGGACGATGGGGAATCTGGGGGGGGTTCCCGCCCCGGAGGGCGGGTACCTAGCTTGGGGCTCCGTACAACCAGGGGAGAGGCGTGATGGGGATTGATGCGATGTCGATGTACCGGCTGGGACGCAAGCTGTACCTGCGGGGCATTCCCGTGTTGCCAGCCGTGCTGCGCAAGGCCATCCACTACCTGCATGGCTCGTACATCCCCGCGGAGACGGAGATCGGCGAGGGCACGCAGTTGGGCTACGGCGGCATGGGCATCGTCATCCACAAGGACGCGCGGATCGGCCGTCACTGCCTCATCTCGCACCAGGTGACCATTGGTGGGCGCTCGGGCCTGAAGGATCTGCCGGTGATCGGCGACTATGTGCGCATTGGTGCGGGCGCGAAGATCCTCGGCAACGTCCGCATCGGCGACTTCGCGGTGATCGGCGCCAATGCCGTGGTGGTGAAGGACGTGGCCCCTGGCGCGGTGGTGGGCGGTATTCCCGCCCGGGAGATCCGCCGGGACGCGGATCCGCTCGCCGCCTACGAACGAGAGATGGGGCTGCGCCCGCCAATGCCGCGCCCCGAGTCCGTCGATTCGACGGAGTCCCCGCAAGCGTCGTCCGCCGCGCAGTAGACGAGACAGGAGGCAGGGCATGCGAGTGCTCCTCGTCGGAGACTATCCGCCGCCGCATGGTGGCGTGGCCGTGCACGTCCAGCAGCTCCACGGGTACCTGCGCGAGCGCGGGGTGGAGACGGTGGTGCTGGACATCGGAAAGGGGGGCCGGCCGGCTCCGGACGTCATTCCCGTCCGCACCCCCACCCAGTATGGCAAGCGGCTGGCGGGCTTCCTGCGCGAGGGGTGGACCGTCCACGTCCACACCAGCGGCAACAACCCGAAGTCCTGGATGCTCGCGGCCACCGCCGGTGTGAGGGCACGGGCACCCCGTGTCATCACCCTGCACTCGGGGCTGCTGCCGGACTACCTGGCCTCCTCCGTGTCGAGGCGGGCCTTCGCTCGCGTGGCCCTGGCCGGGTACTCGCGCGTGGTGGCCGTGTCCGAGGCCGTGGGCGAGGCGCTCGCGCGCTGCGGGGTGCCCGAGGAGAAGCTCGTGGTGTACCCGGCCTTCTGCGGCTCGCAGGTGCGGCCGGGGAGGGTGAGCCCGGAGATCGAGGCGGCGCGTGCCCGCCGCCTGCCCCTGCTGGCCATGGCGCACCACCCCTCGCCCGTCTACGGCCGCGGGTTGATGTTCCGCGCGCTGCGGATGATCGCGGACGAGCTGCCCGGGGTGGGGCTCGCGGTCTTCGGGCCGGGGACGCGCTCGGAGGAGTTCCTGCGGGATGCCCGCGAGCACCGGGTCGAGGAGCTCATCGAGGACATGGGCGAGCTGGAGCACTCGCGGGCGTTGGCGCTGATCTCGCGCTGCGATGCCTTCATCCGGCCCACGACGCACGACGGGGATGCCATCTCCGTGCGCGAGGCGCTGGCGCTCGGCGTGCCGTGCGTGGCCAGTGACGTGTGCGGGCGGCCGCACGGGACGTACACGTTCCGGGCGGGCAACGCGGAGGGTCTGGCCGAGCGGGTGCACCACGCGCTCGAGAAGGGGCCCGCGCAGGTGGTGTCACCGGATGCCGGACCGGTGCTGCTGAAGCTCTACGGCGATCTGGTGCAACCGACGATTCTGGGAGGAGGCGAGACACATGCGGCGCAGTGAAGATTTGGAGCTGGCCCGCCGGGCGCTCCGTGGCAGGGATCTGGTGGTCTTCTCCAACGACTGGGATGGGGACCCGCTGTCCAAGGTCCACATCATGCGGATCCTCTCCCGGGACAACCGCGTCTTGTGGGTGAACAGCATCGGCAACCGGGCACCCAAGGCCAATGCGCACGACGTGAAGCGCATCTGGAACAAGCTGGCGAAGTTCACCGAGGGCATCCACGAGGTGGAGCCCAACCTCTTCGTGCTCGCCCCGCTGGCGATTCCCTTCTACGGCTCGGAGCTGGTGCGCGCCGCGAACCGGGAGCTGCTGCGTGCGCAGGTGCTGCGGGCCATGCGCAAGCTGCACTTCAAGCGGCCCATCTCGTGGTCGTTCCTCCCGGCCTCGGCGCCGGTGTCCGGACGGCTGGGCGAGGAGTTCGTCGTCTACCACTGCGTGGACGAGTTCTCGGCCTTCAGCGACACCAACGGCAAGCACATCGCCGAGATGGAGGAGCAGCTGCTGAAGCGGGCGGACCTGTGCATCACCTCGGCGGAGCGGCTGAGGGAGAACAAGGTGCGGGTCAACCCGAGCACGGTGCTGGTGCGCCACGGCGTGGACTTCAACCACTTCGTGAAGGCGTGTGATCCAGCCACGGTGATTCCCGAGGACATCGCGAACCTGCCCAAGCCGATCTTCGGCTTCTTCGGGCTGGTGGCGGACTGGGTGGACCTGGAGGCGATCGCCGCGACGGCGCGGGCGCATCCGGAGGGCTCGGTGGTGGTGATCGGCAAGGTGGCGCCGGACGTGGATCCGGCGGTGCTGAAGGCCGAGAAGAACATCCACCTGCTGGGGCGCAAGCCGTACTCGGCGCTGCCGGGCTACTGCAAGGCGTTCGACGTGGCGCTCATGCCCTTCAAGGTGAACGAGCTCACGCTCAACGCGAATCCGCTGAAGGTGCGCGAGTACCTGGCGGCGGGCGTGCCGGTGGTGTCCTCGGACATTCCCGAGGTGCGCAAGGTGGGCCTGTGCAAGCTGGCGAAGGACACCGAGGACTTCGTGCGCAAGGTGGACGAGTGCCTCGCCGAGGGCGCCGGTCCCAGCCGCGAGCGCGCCGAGCGCATCCGCCACGAGAGCTGGGAGGCCAAGGTGGAGGAGATCCGCGGCTTCGTCGGCGAGGCCATGGTGAAGGCCGGGCGCGGATTGTAGACGGACGCGAGGTGCCCCGGCAGCCCGCCCACCGTGTTCCGGGGGACAATACGGGGCATTTCGCGGACGGGTAGACTGCGCGTGGACCATGTCCGCCACGCGCTTCTGCACCTTCGACGACTCTCTCTGGCCGCTGCTCATCCTGCGGATCGTGGGAGAGCCGTCGAATCAGCAGTTCGAGGAGTACCTCGACGTGTCAGCGTCCTACCTTCACCGGGGGGAGCGGCACGTCGTCGTCGCCGATGTACTCCGGGCCGCGATCGAATCGACCGAGCAGCGCCGCAAACGGGCGGAGTGGATGGTCCGGCATGACGGGCTCATGCGGGAACTGGTGCTCGGCAATGCCTTCGTCATCAACTCCCCCTTTCTCCGGCTGGGGTTGAATCTCATTCTCCACGTCCGGCAGCCCGCCTGGCCGTACCTCGTCGTTCCCCGCATGGAGCCCGCCGTCGCGTGGGCCGCTGGCCGGATGGACGAGGCGGGCCTGCGGGAGCCCGCGCATCGCATCCGGCGGCACTTCGGCTTGCTCCCCATGAGCCAGTCCGGTTAGTTCCGCCAGACCTCATGCTCACCCGGCGTCTGCTCGAACATGCGAAGGAGGTCGCCCGCTTCGCCCCGGTGCGGCCAGCGGTGAAAGCGGGCCTCCGCGCGGCGATCGCCACACTGCTCCCCGTTCTGGCCGCCAGCGTCTTCCAGCTCCCGGGAGTCATCTGGCTCAGCGTGGGCGGCTTCAATACCTCCTTCGCGGACAGGGGCGGCTCCTACCGCTCCCGCGCCTCCAGCATGGGCGCGGTGGCCCTCACCTGTTCGCTCTCGGTCTTCGTGGGCGGTCTGGCCGGGAGCCACCCCGCGCTGGCCATCCCCGTGGCCCTGTTCTGGGTGACGGCCTGCAGCTACGCCGGGGTGTACGGCGCCACCGCCAGCTTCGTGGGCAACATCGCGGCGAGCGCCTTCGTCATCTCCCTGGCCCTGCCTGCCTCCGGGCTTCTCGATGCCCTCTCGCGCGTGGGCTACCTGCTCGCGGGCGCCTGCTGGGCGATGGTCCTCTCACTCGTCCTTTGGCCCATCCGCCCCTACCGGCCCGCGCGCCTCGCGCTCGGCCGCTGCTTCCGGGCGCTGTCGGAATTCGTGGGCGAGGTAGCCCGGCTCTCCACCGGGGCCGACAGCGCGGCCTGGCAGGCGTTGGTCCAGGGACACCACGGGCGGCTGCGCGAGGCCCTGGAGGAGGCCCGGAACACCCTCGCCGCCACCCGCCGTGGGCGCTCCGAGAACACGCGGGGGGAGCGGCTGTTGGTCCTGCTCCAGATGGCGGACTCGATGTTCGAGGCAATGATTGCCCTCGCCGATGTGACGGAGAGCCTGTCGCACGGAACCGGGGTCCGTCCGGCCCAGGAGGAGGTGGCGCGCGCGCTCACCGCCTTCTCCGGAACCCTCCAGGAGCTCGCGCGCATCACCGAGACCGAGAGCCCGCCCGGGCAGTTGCCCGCGCTGGAGTGGGGCCCGGAGGCGCTTCGGGAAGCCCTCGCCCGAACCGGGAACGCCGGGGGGTCCGAGGCCATGCGCGTCGTCGACCGTGCGCAGGCCCTTCACGCGGCCCGGTTGCTGGCGCAACTCCGGGAGTTCGCGGGGCTCGCACTGGAGCGGGCCGCGAGCCTCGCGGATGCTCGTCCGTCCACCACCGGGCGCGAGCCTCCTCGGCCCGCTCTGCCCGAGCCGAGGCGTCCGTTGCTCGAGCCGCTGCGCGAGAACCTGACCCGGGACTCGGTCGTGCTCCGGCATGCGCTCCGGGTCGGCGTCACCACGGCGATCGCGGTCTGGCTCACCGCCCACTCGAGCCTGAGTCATGGCTACTGGGTGACGATCACCGTGCTCACGATCATGCTGCCGTACACCGGGCCCACCTTCCTCAAGGGGCTGCAGCGTGTGGTGGGCACGATGGTGGGCGGCATCCTCGCCGCGTTGGTCGCCGCATGGCTCCATGATCCGCACGCCATCATGGTGCTGGCGTTCTTCACCGTGGCCATCAGCGTGGCAGTCATCTCGGTGAACTATGGGCTCTACACCATCTTCCTCACGGTCACCTTCGTACTCCTGGCCGAGGTGGGCAGTGGAGATTGGAGTCTGGCCGGGGTGCGCATCGTCAACACCCTCATCGGCGGAGCCCTGGCGCTGGCGGGCTCCTGGTTCCTGTGGGAGCGGGCGGAGAAGGAGCTCTTTCCCGAACAGCTCGCGGCGGCCTTGAGGGCGGACCGCGAGTACTTCCAGCAGGTGTTCTCCGCTTGGCTCGGGACTCCGGGGGGTCCGGATGCATCACTCGGCGAGGCGCGGCGGAAGATGGGACTGGCGAGCCTCAACGCGGAGGCATCCTTCCAGCGGCTGCTCTCCGAGCCACGGCGGCGCGCGGAGCCGCTCGAGCCCTTGATGACCCTGCTCACGTATACCCGCCGTTTCGCGGCCGCGGTGATCGCGCTCTCGCCCGTCCATCACGAGCGGGCCCCGGAGCGGGTCCGGGACGGCCTGGAGCGTTTCGCGAGCACCATCGATCAGGTGTTGGAAGATCTGGCCGGTGCGGTGGTGCAGGGGCGTCCACCCGTGCCGCTGCCCGACATGACCGGGCTCCTGGGTGGGGAGGTGCCTGCACCCGGAGGCTCGGCTGCCCTGGCCGCGGAAGATCCCCTGCTGCGAGCCCAGCTGGAGCGGGTGGTCCGGCAACTCACCATTCTTCATGGTGCCGCGTCGCGAAGGGCCAGCCACCCGTAGTGGCCTGGGGTCGGCCCAGTGCCAGAGCGAGCGCGAAGGCCTCACGTTCGTGTTCCGCGGCTACGCCTTCTCGTGGGTTCACCAACTTCGCCAGGGTCTGGAGGTGAACCGGCCTGAGAACCACGGAGGCCCGTCGGCCTCCCTGAACGACATCGTTGACCTCGATGACCTGCTCCCGGGCTTCCGCAGTCGTCGTGGGATAGAGGATGGCCGCACTTCCTGCCGACCCTTGGCTCAGCGCGTAGATGACGAGCTGGTAGAGCATGTCCGGAGGCAGCTGTGTCTCCCACAGGTCGCGGTATTTCGCATCCAGCAGCGAGATCACGCGGGAGCCTTGCAGGATGGCGAAGTCAGGCCGCGGAGCGGGGGCCTGGCGCCTTCGGGGATTGGAGTCCGAGGCATAGGCCATCATCCCCACGAGCCGGAACTCGTCACGGAGGGTGTAGCCTCGAAGGTTCTCTTTCAGGAAGCGTGATAGGAGCGCCTGGAAGAACCGGTTCATGTCGAAGAGGAATCCCGGCAGCCGCACCTCTTTTGAGGCTGGTTCTTGGGCTGTTCCTTCTTCCTCGAGGAGGACCTGGATGATGGACAGTGCCGGCCGGTAGGCGGCTGTCATTCGATCCGTCTCGCGGAGGATTCGCTCCAGGAGCCTCGGGTGTAGTGCCACTCGCGAGCACCCATGCAGCAGCGCATCGAGCCGGTGCAGTCGGGTTCGAAGCCCGACATCCTCCGTGAGCCGCATGGCCAGATGAAGCCCGGCACGCAGCGCCTGGTTGAGCGGATGGTTCTCCGACCGGGGATGGTGAGAGCAGCGCAGCGTGACCCGGCCCGAGCCGGCATGCCGCATCCACCAACCCAGGTCTATCTTTCCCCGAGGGCTGGCGAGTTCCTCCTCCTGCCGCACGTATTCACGATGCAGTCCCCGCTGGAGGAGTTCCTGTGTCTCCGCCTCGAGTTGATGAATGAGCAGGTCCTGGAAGGCCAGCAGGGAAGTTCTTTGCTCCAGCTCCGAGAAGAGCTCGAGGTTGCGCAACCCATAGGCATAGCGCAGCAGCGACAGGAGCGGCGCTTCCTGGATCTTGGGGCGGATGATGACGGAGAGGCTGCCGAGCCGGATCGTCCCTACATACGATGTCGCCTCGAGACGCAGCCCTTTCTTGAGTTCCCGCACCCGGAGCATTCGAGACCGGTCGAGGTACCTGGCCAGTTTCCGCACCTCGGGCTCGTCGTCCAGGTGGATCGCGGTCGTACGTGGCCCCTCCTCGGGAGGCCAGCTCCGCCACTCCGAAAGTTCCACTGCGTTCATGGACTGTCAGACTCCGCGCTGGCGTCGTCCTGATCCTCCGTGAGTGCTTGGGCGCTCGCCTCGGACGCGATGGCCGAGGCCGACGAGCCGATCTCCGGGCTCGGAGCAAGGAGCGCCTGGATTAAATCCAGCTGGCGGGCCGGCTCGAACAGCTCGTGACAGACGCGCCGCTCCTTGCGGCTCACCAGGCTGTTGCCGAGAATCTTCTCCAGCGCAGCCCAGTCCTCGTAACAGTACTCCTCCAGGAGAGGGATGAGATCCTCCTGCACCACGCGCGAGAAGCGCTGGAAGTCGGTGAGGGGCTCTCCGCGTTCCATGAGGTAGGCGTGACCCACCTGTAGATTCCGCCCGTCGCGCCCGACGTACTCGCATATTCGTGCGTTGAGCGCCCCCAACCAGGGTCCGAGCGGGATGCCCTCCACCATGGCTTTGCCGAGCTGCGTGGCGTCCGGCATCAGTTCCAGGAAGCCGAACCGGCGCCGTAACGCCGTGTCGAGCAAGGCGATGGAGCGGTCTGCCGTGTTCATCGTGCCCACGAGATAGACGTTCTCCGGCACATGGAAGAGCGTCCCGCTCATCGGAAGCAGGACGGTCTTGCCGCGTTTGCTCTTCTCCATCACCGTGAGCAGCTCGCCCATGATGCGCGGAATGTCGCCCCGGTTGATCTCATCGATGAGCAGGTAGAAGCGCAGATGGGGTCGTCGTTGGGCCTCCAGGCACAGGCGCTTGAAGAGGCCGTCGCGCAGCACGAAGCGCATCGGACCGCCCTCGGAGTCCTCCTCTCGTGGCCGGTAACCCTCGAGGAATTCCTCGTAGCCATAGGAGGGGTGGAAGCTGCACATGCGGACGAGCGCCCCCTCCTCATCCGTGCCCTTCATGATGATGTTCTGCTGTGAGACGTCGAGAGCCTCGAAGGGAGCCCCGAAGGCCGCGTGCGCGGCCAACTCCCGCACCGCCTGTTCAGCGAGGTAGGTTTTCCCTGTGCCCGGTGGGCCGTAGAGGACGACCTGTCCCTTACGCTCTAGCACCGCCTGGATGCGTCCATGTATCCCGTGAAGGCTGGGAATCGGGTGCCCGCCCTGCGTGCTTCTGGGCACGGGCCTGGGCTTTGTCATGGGAGCCGCCTCCGAGGCATCCATCAGGTGCTTTTCGATCGCAACGATTCCTTCCGCGGATTCCACTTCGCGCAGTAGCGTCTGTACATCGGCCCCATTGCCCTCGGGCAGCAGGAACTCGCTCAGGGGCAGCCATTTGACCTGATAGCGGTGAGCGAATTCCGACGACGGCTCGTAGGCGTAGTTTCCCTCGACTCGCCCCACGCCCAGAACCATCCGTCCCCTCGTCGCGAGAACGAAGTCTCCCTCACCCACCTTCTTCAGGAAGGAGAACAGCTGTTTGGCCAGCGGTCCGTGCCGAGGTGGCAGTCCTCCATTCCGGCCCAGGATGGTGCCCAGGTGTTTCAGTCCTGCCCGCTCCGGGATCATCGTCGTGATGGACGAGAGATCTCCCAGCATCCGTCCTTCCACCGCGGCGCAGGCATTCTCCCGCATCACGGGCCAGTGAGCGGAGGGTCCATTCCCATCGAGGGTGCCGATGCACCAGTAACGGTGCGGGCTGCCGTGCCTCGATTTGAGCAACCGCGTCAAGGTGTTCATGGGGAGGCCGAGCTCCTTCGCGAGGGCGACAAAGCGCCCAGAGCACACATACCGCCCACGTCCTTCTGGCGGGATCTGGAAGAGCTTCATCAGGTGGAACCGCTGGTAGGTGCCGTTGTGGTAGTCGTCGAGCTTGTCGGGGAAGAGCAGACTCCAGTACTTGTGACTCCAGCTCAGATCGCTGAGCTCGGGTGCTGCGGATTCCAAATGCCGCTGGAGTTCGAGGTAGTGCGAGTCGCTGCCGTTCGCGGGAAACTTCTCAAGGAGCCTGGCACCGAGCAGGAGCTGGTCGCGGTGGTTCTGGGCGATGCGGATTGCATCGGGCAGGGAGAGCTCCCGCTGACTCATGGAGCTGCCCGTCATCCAGGCCCCTGTCTCCTTGCGCCGATAGATGCCGAACTTGAGTGCGCTGCCTCCCGCGATGCTGCCGAAGATGGCTGGTAACTCTTCGTCGTCCTTGAACTCAAGCCAGTAGACCAGGCCGTCGCGCCGGCCATGGTCGTGCATGGTCGACAGCAACTCCTCTCCATGCAGAGTGCGCAGCCGTTCCGGACCAAACCTGTCTCGGAAGGTCGTGTAGAACCCATCGAGTTGCGCTCGGGAGTAGAGCCTGCCTTGGCTGTCGAGCTCTCGCTCGGTGTCTTTGAGTGTGCGGAAGAGCCTTGCATCGAGCACGGTACGTCTCCTGCCACCTTGGGCTGCCTGCTTGCTCTTCGAGCGGTAGGGAGTGGCATGTGGCTCAACGCCTGATGACGGTCACCCCATCCCGTACGTCAGGTTGGGGGCAGGGGGCTGGAGGCGTTTCATGACGATTGAGGCCGGGCGGGTTGTCGGCGGAAGGTACACTGGGCGTGAACCATGCCCGCCATGCCCTTCTGTACCTTCGACGATTCGCTCTGGCCGCTGCTCCGGTTGCGCGTCGTGGGGGAGGCGTCGAAGCCGCAGTTCGAGGAGTACCTGAAGGTCTCCGGCTCCTACTTCCATCGCGGAGAGCCGCATGTGGTCATTTCCGATCTGCTCCATGTCGGAATGATCTCGGCCGAGCTGCGCCGCAGGCAGGCGGAGTGGACGGCACTGCATGAAGGGATCATCCGGCGGACGCTGCTCGGCAATGCCTTCGTCCTCAACAAGGCGCCCTTCTTCCGGCTCGGATTGAACATCCTCCTCCACCTCAATCCACCCTCCTGGCCCTATGTCGTCGTTTCCGACATGGAGCCGGCACTGGCGTGGGCCGTTGTCCGGCTGGAGGATGCGGGCCTGCGCGAACCCGCGGAGCGTATCCGGAGGCACTTCGGCCTGCGGCTCGTGAGCCGGTCCGGTTAGCTCCCGGTCTGGATGCGGCGCCGTGGGGCGAGGTTCCACCCGGCTGGCAGGTCCGCATCGCAGAACACGCAGACGAACCAGCCCTCCTTGACCAGGTTGCGCTCGCCGCATCGGTCGCAGCGCCGGAAGATGACCGCGTGCGTGAATCCTTGTGGGGCTGTCACTCCCGCCCGTCCGAGCGCCAGCGCCACCGCGGCCCAACAGTCCGTGTCCGGGCAGTACCCCGTGGACTGATTCGAGACCTCCTCCACGGAGAGTGATGTCCCTGTTCTCTGGAAGCGGATCTCTCCCGCCGCCAACACCTCCTCGCCTCCCGCACAGGCCACGTGCTCGGATCTCCGTGGGGCGAGCCGCAGCCTGCCCTGGAGATCGACGACATACGTGGAGCCCTCTGCGAGGGAGTCAGGGTGGGCCGAGAGCCATGCCTCGAGGCCGCCCGCCGAGGTGATGGGCGTGCCGGCGGGGAACGAAGCCACCGAGCGGCGTATCTCCTCCGGACCGACGTAGGTATACGCGTAGAGTTCCATTGCTTCTCCTCGGCTCGCCAACCTATCCGACCGCTGCTTCACTTGGGGGGGCATCCACTTCACGCCACGTGTCGGCTATAAACAGGCCCGATGAAGCGCCCCTTCCTGGCCGCGGCTTGTCTTCTCCTGCTCTCCCTCGCCGTTGCTACCCCGTCCGCGAGGGCGGCCAGCCGGCCCCGGCGCGTCACGAACGCCACGGACGTCGTGAAGCTCTGGTCCTCGTCCCAGCACCTCTACGTGAAGGGAGACATCGGGGTCTCGGACGAGCAGCTGCGCGAGCTCGAGAAGTGGTTGAATCAGCGCCCCCACTGGACCGTGGTGCTGCTGGATAGCGCCCAAGGGGAGCGCTTCGTCGATGCGGCGGGCACTTCCTTCGAGGGCATCGAGGCGGTGAAGCAGGCGCTCGGCAAGGGGCTGTCGAACCGCACGGGCTTCGGCTCCCTGAAGCATCCGAAGACAGACGAGCCGGACGGCGCCATCTTCCTGCTGTCCGTGCGTGATCGGAACCTGTCGTACTTCGGGTCCGACGCGCAGGACCGGCGCGGCCTGGGTGAGGCGAACTGGAAGGGCAGGCTCGATGCCCCGGCCATCGCCGCCATGCGCAGTGGGGGGCGCATCCTCGATGCGGTGCGCGACACCGTTACCGATATCGACAGGCGGCTGGCGGCCCTCCTCGAGCAGGAGCAGGCGAACCGCGAGCGTGCCCGCCAGCGGGGAGCCTTGCGGCTGAAGCAGGCCGGAGATGCACTCACGGCACTCGAGACGTCTCGCTTGAAGGCCTTCGCCGTGCCGGAGTTGGAGGCGGCGAAGGCGGCGCTCGAACAGGCACGTCCCGCCGTTGTCACGCTGGCGCCCGACCACGAGTCGCTGCTCTCCGCGGCGGAAACCCTGCGCCAGAAGGTGGAGACCCTCCTGGCCGAGATGGCGCGCCAGGAGTCCCTGCTGGAGGAGCAGGCCCGTCTGCTCGAGGCCCTCGAGAAGGAATCCCGCGCCGGGCTTGTCCAGCAGCAGATCGCGGACGCGCATGCGGCGCTGCGGCGGGCTCGCGAGGCGTTCGCGCGTCAGGATCGCACCTTCACCGAGGCGCTGCGCTCGAGCCAGGAGTCGTACCAGTCGGCCCGTGGACTCATCCAGGAGGCCGAGCACAACGCGGCCGTGCGCCATGCGCTCGTGGGCATCGCCGTCCTGGCCCTGGGCATCTTCCTCGTCTTCTTGCGGATCGGCCGGAACCGGCACATGCGCGAGGCCGCCGAGCTCCACGCCCAGTGGCGCAAGGCCCTCGACGAGAAGATGCAGGCGCTCTTCGAGCTGCTCGACCGGACCCACCTGGCCGCCGGCCACTCGCGAGAGGAGATCCAGAAGCGCTACTCGGGCACCACGCGCGAGCGGGCCCTGACGCTCGCCTCCGGGGTGGATGAACTGTTCCTGCTGTCCGTGGGGGCCTCGCGCGTGCTGGACCAGGCCGAGGCGCTGCTCACGGGCAGGGGCCTCCTGGATTGGCTCGTGGTCCAGTTCTCGGCTCCGCGCTTCCAGAAGGTGACGCATCTGCTGCGCGACAAGCTCATCGCCTTCCACCCCGATGATGGCATCGAGCTCGTGCTGCGGGGCCGTCCCACCGCCGAGCAGCGGCTCATCGGAGACCTCGCCAGCTACCAGCCGTTCTCGCTGCACTTCGAGGAGCTCATCGAGGCCTTCAACACGCGCGCCAGCAATGTGCTCCCGGTGCTCGAAGTGCTGGAGGCCGTACCAGGTCAGGCGGGGGAGGGCGTCGCGGCGCTGGAGCGTCTCATCGCCGAGGTGCGCACGGCGGAGTCGGAGGCCGTGCGGCTTCGCGTTCCCGCGCTCCTCGAGGGGGTCGTGCCGTCGCTCGAGGCGCTCCTCGCGGAGGCGCGCTCGCTCCTCGTGGAGGACCCGATTGGCGCATTCCACGGGCCGCTCGCCAGTGCCCGCCGGCAGGGCGCGGACACGTCGGGGCTGCTGGCCGTGCTCGCGCGTGGCCGCTCGGAGGGGGTGCCCCTGGCGGAGCGTGCGGGGGAGGCGCTCGTGTCCGCCGGCCTGTCCCGCCAGTGGCTCGACGAGGCGCTCGACACGCTCCACCGTCAGTCGGACGAGGTGGCGCGAGCGTTGGTGACGCGCGAGGCCGACGTGGACGTGAAGGCCCTCGCCGAGGCGTTCGGGCGGCTGGAGCAGCGCGCGGCCGAGGCGGGGCGGCTCGTGGAGGTGTGCGGACGCGCTCGTGCCGAGCTGACGCGGGTGGCGGAGGAAGTCGGGACGGCTCGGGCCGGATTGGGCCAGGCCATGGGTCTGGCGCCCGCGTTGATGCTGCGGGAGGAGGGGAGGGATCCTTCCGTGCGCCTCACCTCGGGCGAGCAGTCGCTCGCGCGGGGCCGCGAGGCGCTGAGCCGCGGCGAGCTGGAGGCCGCGCGCACCGGGGTCGATGCGGCCCTGGCGGGCGCGTCCGAGGCAGCTCAACTGGTGGCCCGGAGCCGCGAGGTGCATGCCCGCTTCGAGGCGTGGTGCGAGGAGTGCCGGGCCGAGGCGAAGCGGCTCGCGGGGTTCATGGCCGAGCGCCAGGCCCCTCTGACGGAAACGATGCGCCGCTACCTGCCGTCGGCGCTGAGATTGCGCGCGGACGATCCGATACACCCCAACGCGAATGGCACCGTCCAGGACAACCTGCGCGAGGCCGCCTCGAGCACGCAGCGGGCCTCGGAGCTGCTCCAGTCGGCGAGCAAGCTGTTCTCCCAGGGACGGCTGCTCACCTCGGCCGAGCGGATCGGCCAGGCGCGGGAACAGCAGGCGCTCGCCATGCACCGGCTCGAAGAGCTCACGGAGAAGGTGCGTCAGCTCCAGGCCGCCGAGGACGCGAATCCGCAGATGCTCTCGGCGGCCGAGGCGCTTGCCGCCGCGTGTGCCGTCGAGGTGGACGATCCTCGCGTCATGGCGCCTACCCGGAGCACGCTCGAGACGGCGCGGGGGCTGGTGGAGGCGGCCCGTGCCATGGTGGGCGTCCTGCCCGGTGATCCGCTCGAGGCGGCCGAGCGGCTGTCGGCGGCGAATCTGTCGCTCGCCAATGTCCAGCGGAGCGTGGCGAATGATCACTCGCTGCACGCTCGCGCTGCGGAGGGTCTGCGCTCCGCCCGGTCGGCATACGAGGGCGCCCAGCAGTGGGTGCGGCGCGCCGCGACGGATGGCATCACCGACAGCCGTGAGACCACGCGCGCCGTGAATGCGATCGGAGCGTTGGAGGGGGAGCTCCAGAAGGCGGACGAGACATTCGGCAAGCCCCACGGCGACTGGCTCGCGCTCGAGAGCGAGGGCGAGCGGCTCGAGCTTCAGGTGGCCCGCGAGGCCGCCGCGCTGCGCAACGAGCTGGAGGCCGCCGAGCGTGCGGTGCGTGCCATCCAGGAGGCGGGGAAGCCGGTGAAGCGCGCCAAGGACTGGTTCCCGTCCCATGGCGTCACCATCCGGGGGAATCCCGGCTCACGGCGGCTCACCGAGGCCCGCGCGGCCCTCCAGAATGGGGACTACGCCTCCGCCCAGGCGGCCGCCGAGAACGCCTCGCATCTCGCGCTCGCGGCCATCGCCGCGGCCGAACAGGAGGTCGCCCGATACGTCGAGGAGGAGCGCCGGCGCGAGGAGGAGCGGGAGAGGGAGAGGGAACGCGAGCGAGAGAGGGAACGCGAGCGGCAGCGCGAGCGCGAACGGGAGTACAGCTGGAGCTCCAGCAGCTCGAGCAGTTCGAGCTCCTTCTTCAGCAGCTCCAGCTCCAGCGACTCGGGCTTCTCCAGCTCGTCCTGGAGCGACAGTTCCAGTAGCAGCAGCTCCAGCGATTCGAGCTCCAGCTCCAGCTCCAACGACTCGGGCTTCGGCAGCTCGAGCTGGTGAGCCCTGGCTTTACCCGTTCGTGACGGAGAACGGGTTTTCGCCCACATACAACCCCCTCCGCCGCCTGCCTGCCTGCCCCATCCTGTGCTTGACAATTCCCCCCCCCCGGGGATTAGTTAGTTTGCGGTCACTAACTTATCTCGGGCCGAGGAACTGTCCCTCTCAAAGGGGGCAGGGAGCACGGGAGCACAGGTATGCAGAAGATCCTTCGGAATGGCAGGACGGGCAAGACGCCGGCGTTCAAGGTGCTGGTGGCGGGCGGATTGGTGTTGACGCTCGGAGCGGGCTGTGGGTCGCGGGTGGACGCCGCGCAGGCCAAGCCGGGGGCGCAGCAGGCCTCGGCGCAGGAGCCCGCGGTGAAGGCGGACACGGTGGAGGTGGGCGAGGCGAAGGTTCCTCGCTTCCTCACGCTGACCGGCTCGCTGTCGGCTTACGAGGACTCGGACGTGGCCGCCGGTGCCGCGGGCAAGGTGACGTCCGTGCACGTCGAGCGCGGCTCGGTGGTGCGCAAGGGTGACGTGCTGGTGAAGCTGGACGCGCGCGTCGCCGCGGCGAGCCTCGAGGAGGCCCGCGCCCAGATGGCCCTGGTCAAGTCCCAGCAGGCCCTGGCCGACGCCGAGTGCGAGCGCAACCAGAAGCTCTTCGAGGGTGGCACCGTGTCCACCGCCGATCATGATCGCGCCCAGGCCCAGTGCCGCAACGCGGCGGCGCAGGCCGCGGCCAGCGCCGCGCGCCTGTCCATGCTGGAGATCAACGCGGCCGACGCCACCATCCGCGCCCCGTTCGACGGCGTGGTGCTCGAGCGCGTGGTGTCCGTGGGCGAGTACGTCCGCCAGGACTCCAAGGTGGTGACGCTGGTGGCGTTGGATCCGCTGCGCCTGGAGCTCACGGTGCCGGAGTCCTCGGCCGCCTTCATCCGCAAGGACCAGGAGGTGGAGTTCACCCTCACGGCGGCGCCCAACGTGGTGCACAAGACGAAGGTGTCCTTCGTGGGCGCGGGCCTGCGCCGCGGCACGCGCGACCTGGTGGTGGAGGCGCTGGTGCCCAACAAGGATCGCTCGCTGCTGCCGGGCCAGTTCGCCACGGCGAAGGTGCAGCTGGGCGAGCAGCAGCTCCCGGTGGTGCCTCGCACGGCGGTGGTGGAGGACGGCCCGCGCCACAAGGTCTTCGTGGTGAGCGACGGGCGGCTGGAGGAGCGCGTCGTCCAGGTGAGCGAGTCCGCGGCGGACTCGCTGGGCGTGATGGCGGGCGTTCGTGTGGGCGAGCGCGTGGTGGCGGTGGCGCGGGATGATCTGCGCGACGGCCAGAAGCTTCAGTAGGCGAGGACACCTCACATGCAATGGCTCGCGAGTATCTGTGTCCGTAAGCCCGTCTTCGCGACGGTGCTCATCCTGCTGATCTGCGTGGTCGGCGGCGCCGGTTACCTCAAGCTCAACGTCGATCGCTTCCCCAAGGTGGACTTCCCCGTCGTGGTGGTGAACACGGTCATGCGTGGCGCCGCCCCCGAGGAGATGGAGATCGACATCACCGAGAAGGTGGAGGAGGCGGTCAACACCATCTCGGGTATCGACGAGATGAACTCCACGACCTCCGAGGGCGTGAGCACGGTGGTCATCACGTTCGTCCTGGAGAAGGACGTGGATGTGGCCGTGCAGGAGGTGCGCGACCGCATCAATCAGATCATCTACGAACTGCCGCGGGACGCCGAGACGCCGCTGGTGCAGAAGTTCGATCCGGACGCCGTGCCGGTCATCATCCTGTCCGTGCAGGCGGACAAGCCGGTGCGGGAGATCACCGAGTACGCGGATCGCGTGCTGCGCCGGAGGCTGGAGACGGTGCCGGGCGTGGGCCAGGTGACGCTCATCGGTGGCCGCAAGCGCCAGGTGAACGTGTGGCTGGACCCGGCGAGGATGCGCGCGGCGGGCGTGAGCGCGGGGCAGCTGCAGGCCGCGCTGGCCTCGCAGAACATGTCGCTGCCCGGTGGCAGCATCGAGACGGGCCCGCAGCGCTTCACCCTGCGTCTGCGCGGGCGTGTCACCAGCGTGGAGGAGCTGGGCAACCTCGTGCTGCGCGAGAGCAATGGCCACATCCTGCGCGTGAAGGACGTGGCCCGGGTGGAGGATGGCGAGCAGGAGCCGGAGACGGCCGCCATGCGCGATGGCAAGTCCGCCGTGCTGCTGTCCATCCGCAAGCAGTCCGGTGAGAACACGGTGTCGCTGGTGGCCGAGGTGCTCCGGCGCGTGAAGGAGCTGACGCCGTTGCTGCCGCCGGGCTACTCGCTGGAGGTGGTGCGCGACAACTCGGAGACGACCCTCACCGCAGTGCACGCGGTGCAGGAGCACCTGCTGCTGGGTGGTCTGTTCGCCGCGCTGGTGGTGCTGCTGTTCCTCGGAAGCTGGCGCAGCACCATCATCGCCGCGCTCGCCATCCCCACGTCCATCATCGGCACCTTCGCGGTGATGCAGTACCTGGACCTCAACCTCAACAGCATCAGTCTGCTGGCGCTCGCGCTGGCGGTGGGTATCGTCATCGACGACGCCATCGTGGTGCTGGAGAACATCCACCGCTTCATCCACGAGAAGAAGCTCAAGCCCTTCCCGGCCGCCATCCTGGCCACCAAGGAGATCGGCCTCGCGGTGCTCGCCACCACGCTGTCGCTGCTCGCGGTGTTCCTCCCGGTGGCCTTCATGGGCGGCATGCCCGGGCGCTTCCTGAGCAGCTTCGGCCTGACGATGGGTGCTTCCATCGCCGTGTCGCTGCTGGTGTCCTTCACGCTCACGCCCATGCTGTGCGCGCGTTGGCTGGGTGGAGCGGCGTCTCCCGAGCACGGGGGGCATCACCGCAAACCCCTGCTGGAGCGCGCCACGGACATCGTCTACCTGCCCATGGAGCGGGCCTATGAGCGCTCCCTGCGCTGGGTGATGGCGCACCGCTGGGTGGCCGTCGTGGCCTCGGTGGTGACGCTCGGCTCGTGCGGCCCCCTCATGGGCGCCGTGCCCAAGGGCTTCCTCCCCAAGAGCGACGAGGCCCAGTTCCAGGTGAGCGTCCGCATGCCGGAGGGCACCAGCCTGGACTCCACGCTCCTGGTGACCGAGCGGGTCGCCCGCGAGATGCGCGAGAAGATCCCCGAGGTGACCTCCACGCTCGTCACCATCGGCGAGGGCGCGGACAAGACGCCCAACGTGGCGGGCATCTTCGTGAAGATCGTCAACCCGGATCAGCGCGCGGCCACCCAGGACGAGCTCATGGACAAGGTGCGCCATGAGATCACCTCCAAGCTGCCCAAGGAGTACCGGGTGAGCGTGTCCAACGCGCCGCTCTTCGGCGGTGCGGGTACGCAGGCGGCCGTCCAGTACGTGGTCACGGGTCCCGAGTTCGACGAGCTGGGCAAGCAGGCCACCCTGCTGCTGGGCAAGCTGAAGCAGGTTCCCGGCGTGGTGGACGCGGACACCAACCTCATCATCGGGAAGCCCGAGGTGAGCGCGTACATCGACCGTTCCCGCGCCGCGGACCTGGGCGTGCAGGTGCCCGACGTGGCCGCCACGTTGCAGATGGTGGTGGGTGGCCTCGACGTGTCCACCTACGTGGAGAATGGCAACCTGTACGACGTGCGGCTGCGCGCCGAGCCGTCCGCTCGCGCCAGCATGGAGGACATCCGCCAGCTCACCGTGCCCTCGGCCCGGCTCGGCTCCGTCCCCCTGTCGGACGTGGTGAACCTGCAGCAGGAGGAAGGCCCCTCGCAGATCAGCCGCATGAACCGCCAGCGGCAGATCATGCTCTCCGCCAACACCGCCCCGGGCGTGAGCACGGGTCAGATCGTGGAGCAGTTCGACAAGATCATCGCGGAGTCGAAGCTGCCGGCCGGCTACGCGGCGAGGCCCGCGGGTCAGTCCCGCGAGATTGGCCGCACGGTGGGCAACTTCGCCCTGGCGTTCGGCCTGGCCTTCATCTTCATGTACCTGATCCTCGCCGCGCAGTTCGAGTCGTGGATCCACCCCATCACCATCCTCCTGTCCCTGCCGCTCACCGTCCCGTTCGCGTTGATCTCTCTGCTGGTGTTCAAGCAGTCGCTCGACATGTACTCGATGCTGGGTCTGCTGGTGCTCTTCGGCGTGGTGAAGAAGAACTCGATTCTGCAGATCGACCACACCAACCAGCTACGACGCGAGGGCATGAACCGGCTGGAAGCCATCGTCCACGGCAGCAAGGACCGGTTGCGTCCCATCCTCATGACCACGCTGTCGTTCGTGGCGGGCATGATTCCGCTGCTGCTCTCCAAGGGCGTGGGCGCGAGCTTCAACCAGGCCACGGCCGGCGTGGTGGTGGGTGGTCAAACGCTGTCGCTGGTGCTCACGCTGCTGGTGACGCCGGTGGCCTACTCGTTGTTCGATGACGCTTCGGCGTGGTTCGGCCGGAAGTTCGCCTCCAAGCGCTCGCCCGAGGAGACGGGCGAGGCCGAGGTGAACCGTGCCTACGGCGAGGACACGCTCGCCGAGCTGCGCCCGGCACATGATTCGGAGGCAGCATGATCGCCCTGCTCGCAATGACGCTGACAGTGAGCGCCGCGACGCCGGTGCTCACCTTGGAAGAAGCGCTTCAGTCGGCTCGCCAGAACAACCTGGACCTGAAGGTGGCGCGCGCCCGGCTGGAGCAGTCCCGGCTCCTGTCCAACAGGGCGTGGGCCGGGTACCTGCCCACCATCTCGGTGGGCGCCAGCTACACCCGTAACTCCAATGAAGCGGTGGTGGCGCTGCCGGGTGGTCCGGAGATCGTCATCCAGCCGTTTGATCAGCTCGCCGCGCAGGCGGAGATCCGGCAGGCCGTCATCGCCCCGTCGCTCTGGCCCGCCATCCGCAACGCGGGGATCGCCGAGGACGTGGCGGAGCTGAACACGGACAACGCGCGGCGGGAGATCCTCTTCGCCGTGGCCCAGGCCTACTTCGGCGCCGCCAGCTTCCAGGAGTCCATCCGTGCCACGCAGTTCCTCCTGGATGTGAACAAGGCGCGCGAGTCGGACACGCAGAAGCGCTTCGACGCGGGCACGGTGACGAAGGTGGCGCTGCTCCGCTCGCAGCTGGACCGGACGCGTGCCGAGCAGGATCTGGTGCGGGCTCGCAACGCCTTCGCCTCCTCGCGGCTGGCGCTCGCCACGCTCATCCAGCGCGACGCGGATTTCACGCTGGAGCTGCCGCCGGTGCCGCAGGTGCCCACGGAGGGCGAGGACCTGGTGAAGCAGGCGCTGGATCAGCGGCCGGACGTGGCCGCCGCCCGGCGAAACCTGGATCTGGCGCTGGGCCGCAAGAGCGGCGTGTGGTTCTCCTATGCGCCCTCGGTGGGCTTCTCCGGTCTGTACCGGATCAGCAACGCCGCGGGCTTCGCGGGACAGAACGACATCTGGGCGCTGTCGTTGAACGCTCAGTGGACGCTCTGGGACGGCGGCATCCGGGAGATCAACCTGCGCGAGGAGTCCGCCCGCGTGGCCGAGGCGTCGGCCCAGCAGAAGCAGGCGGAGTCCCGGGCGGTGGAGGAGGTGTCCCGCGCGCAGCTGGAGTACGAGAACGCCAAGGCCAACCTCACCAAGGCCGAGGAGGCCCTGGGGCTGGCGCGTGAGACGCAGCGTCTCACGGAGATCAGCTTCAAGGCGGGTGTGGCCACGTACCTCGAGGTGGCGGACGCCAACTCCGCGCTGACGGGCGCCGAGGTGGGTGCCATCTCCGAGCGTCTGCAGACGTCGCTCGCGGCGCTGCGGCTGCTGCGTGCCGCCGGCTTCTTCGAGGTCAAGGAGTAGAGGGTCGGGGTGAGGGTCTTCCGTCTGTTGAAGACCCTCACCGGCCCGTGATGAGGTTCTCGATGCGCGCATACTGGCGCGCCAGCCTCGCGTAGTCGGAAGGCCGGATGTCCCGCTGCTCCATCGTGCGCACCAGGTCCTCCCTCGTGGCCAGGTAGTCCGCCGCTGGCAGCCCGCAGCTCCGCTCCAGCATCCGCGCCGCCTCGTCCTCCGGCAGGGTGAGGGGGATGCCCAGCCGCTCGTGCATGTGCCGCCGCAGTTGCCGCGCCAGCTCGGGCACCAGCTCGCGCTCCACCTTCGAGCGCCGGGCCAGCCAGCCCAGGGAACGCACGTACTCCAGTGCCGAGCGGTGCTTCTCCACCACCAGCGGCCGCGGTGGGCCGAAGCGCGTCCCACGCGACACCGCGTAGATCAGCCCCACCAGCAGGCCCTGCGCCACGAAGACCCACAGGCCCCGGGCCGAGGGTGGCGCCGGCTTCGGTGGCACGCCGTGGTGGTACTCGTCGAAGGCGAGTGGCCCGCGCGCCGCCAGTGCGTCCCAGAAGCGCAGGTTGTCCAGCAGCTCCAGCCGCCGGTTCTCCGCCAGGTCCGTTCCCGCCAGCACGTACACCTCGCCGCGTCCCTCGGGCACCCGCCACACCACCGCCACGCCCTTCGCTCCGGCGAGTGGCACCGCCTCCGGCCGCTCCACCGTGATGCCACGGTCCAACGCCACGCGGAATCGCTCCAGGCCTCGCATCGGGCCCACCGGCACCCAGACGCGCACCGTCGTCCCCGTGAGATCCTTTTCCTTCGGCGGCAGCCCTTCCGAGTCCGGTGTCAGCATCGGGCCCTCCGAGAGCCGCAGCCAGCTGTCCAACTGTGGCTGCTTCGCCTTCGCTTCCCTCGACGCCAGATAGACGAGCGTTCCGCCCTGGGAGACCCAGCTCCGCAGTGCGCCGGCCTCCTCCTCTGTCACGGGCCGTCCCGAGGGGGCCGCCACCACCACCGTCCGGAGGCCGTCCGGGAGCCCCGGTCCATCGAGCGCCTCCCGCAGCGCCGACACCCGGGCACCCGACTCCTCGAGGTACAGGTACAGCGCTCGGACTCCCATGGCCCCCGGGTTGTCCACCGAGGGCACCGGCGACGGGGCAGGGGACTGGTTCACCGCGAGCCCCAGTCCCAGCGCAAGCGCCACCAGCACGCCGTAGATGATCGCCGTCCGCGTGACCCTCATGCCACCGCTCCCGCGAGCCCCTGATGCAGCCGCTCCACGTCGTCCACGAAGCGCGCCGCGTCCTCCGGCGGCACCGGCTCGAGCGAGTAGAAGGCCTGGTCGTACCAGCGCACCAGCCGCTCCACCTCGCCCGTGAGCTGCGTGGAGGCTCCCCGTCCGGGCAGCTCGCCCACCAGCTCGCGATTCGTCTTCACCCGGTCCGGCCGCGCCAGACGCTTCGCCTCCAGCGAGGACAGCAGCGCCAGCAGCCCCTCCCGGATCGCCTCGCGCGGCCGGGTTCCCAGCGCCGCTCGCGCCCGCCTCAGGTGCTCACCCGGAGAGTCGAGCTCCAGGGCCGCCGGGCCCGCCTGTGTGTCCGCTTCCCGGCGCACCGGGGCCCGCCGCCAGTGGCGCAGGCGCAGCACCGCGAAGAGCACCGCCGCGAAGCCCAGTCCCAGCACCACCGTGCGCGTGCTCGTCGCGAAGCCCTGTGCCTCGCGCGTCATCAGCAGCTCCTCCAGGAATGCCTTCAGCTCGCGCATCAGCCGCTGGAGCACGTCGCCCTGGCGTTGCCTCGCCTGGGCGAACTCGGGCCGCGAGAGGATCTCCTGGAGCCGGGCCGGATCCGTGGTCCGGGGCGCTGGTGCAACTGGCGTTACCTCGGGGGGTGCGCAGGCCGCCTGGATGCGCCGGGCCGCCGTCTCCGCTTGCTCCGTGGAGGTCTCATCGCCCGGTGCCCGCAGGGGCAGCTCCCAGCGCTGCTCCAGTGCCTCGAGGTGTGCGGCCATCGCCGCCGGCTCGCCCCTGGCCAGCTCCGTGAGCTGTTGGAGCTCGCTCGTGGCGTTCTCGCAGGGCAGGGCCGCGAGCCACAGCAGCACCAGCCCGGACATCATCTCGCCTCCAGGCGCCTCTCGAGATCCAACCCCTCCCGGCGCACGCGCATGTCCAGGTAGAGCAACGCGTAGACGACGAGCCCCAGCGGGTTGAACACCGCCTGACCCACCACCTGCAGCAGCTCCGCGGGCACCAGCAGCGACTGCGGCACCGGGTTGGCCGCCGGATCGAGCGTACTGCCATGGATGAACTGGAGGATCAGCGCGGGCAATCCGCACAGGACGCTCACGGCGATCAGGATGATGGACACCACGGTGACGAGGATCATCGCCCGCACCGTCACGCGCCCGGTGAAGCCTGGCCCCACCCGTCCCGAGAGCAGGGCCCCCGAGCGCCGGAAGGAGGGCACCGCTGGGAGATCCTCCATGGCCATCACCGGCGCCAGCAGCGAGAAGCGCAGCAGGTACCACAGGAGTCCGCCCACCATCCCGAGCCCCGCGAGGATGGGGCCACCGGCGAGCAGGATCCATCCGAGCACCCGTACGCCCGAGACCGTGCCCTGCGTGCTCAGCACGATCGCCCCGCCCACGCCGGCGAGCAGCGCGCCGGGCAGCATCAGCAGCAGGATGGCACCCACCGCCCAGAGCAGGGACAACAGGTACGCACCGGTGAACGTGCCCGCCCGCTTCAGCGCGCGCTGCATCCCGTCCGACGGGCGCGTGGGTTCCCCGAGCTGCGTGGGCACCACGTACCGGGACACCGCCAGCGTGTTCAGCGAGTAGATCCAGAAGGTGACGCCCAGCGTCGCCGTCAGCATCAACAGGAAGCGGGAGTATTCGGCCGCCAGCACCGACATGTCTCCGTCTCGTATGGCCCCCTGGATCACCGTGAGGTTCTGCTGGGCCGTGAGCTGCAGGGCCTTGGTCAGGATGTAGGAGACGAGGTTGAAGCCGAGGCTCAGGAGGAAGAGCGTCTTGAAGTGGTTGCGCCAGAACGTGGCCGCGCGGTCGATGATCTCACCGACAGCCAGGGGACGCAGATCCGAAGGGGGAGGGCTCACGGAACCAGATTACTACAGCAGAATGCGTCTCCGCTGAGCCACCCCATGACCGGGGAGGCCGCACCTGAGGAGCGCGACATGGCGGAGCAATACGACAACGTGGGCAACAAGTACGAGCAGTTCAAGAGCTCGGCTCCCCTTCCCATCCCGGAGAGGCACACGTTCTTGAAGCTGGTGGGGGACCTGCACGGCCAGCGGGCCCTGGATCTGGCGTGCGGTGCCGGTTACTACACGCGACTGTTGAAACAACAGGGGGCCGAGACGGTCGTTGGGGTGGACATCTCCCCGGAGATGGTGGCCCTCGCCCGGCAGCGGGAGCAGGAGCACCGGCAGGGCATCCAGTTCCAGGTCTCCGACGCGGCCCGGCTCTCCCACCTGGGAGACTTCGACGTGGTGACGGCCATCTACCTGCTCAACTACGCGCGGACCCGGGACGAGCTGTTGGGCATGTGCCGCGGCGCCCATACCAACCTCGTGGACGGCGGGCGCTTCATCGCCTTCACCATCGAGCCGGCCTTCGACCTGGCGAAGTCGAACTGGGCGAAGTACGGCTTCGAGGTGCGCAGCGAAAGCCTGGAGGGTGAGCGCCATGTGGCCCAGGCTCGTTTCCTCACGGATCCGCCCGCGGACATCGAGTACTGCCGGTGGTCCGCCGCCACCTACGAGTGGGCCATGACGCAGGCCGGCTTCCGGCAGCTCGAGTGGCGGCACTTCGAGATTCCGCCCGAGGCGATCCAGCGGTTCGGCGCGGACTTCTGGAAGGAGTACCAGGAGAATCCGCTGCTCGTGGTGCTGAGCGGCCGGAAGTAGGCCCTCACCTGGAGCCGGGGCCGCACAAGGCCCTCGTGGCGGCGGCCGGATCCCCGGCCTCCAGTACCGCCGAGATGACCGCGAAGCCCGCTGCCTCCCCGAGCAGTGCGGCCCGCTCCGGCGTGATGCCTCCGAGCGCCAGGGCGGGGCAGGGCAGGGCCGCGGCCAACCTCCGGAAACCCTCGGGCCCCAGCGTGGGCCGCGTGTCCTCCGGCTTCGAGCCCGGCGGGAACACCGGGCTCACCAGCGCCAGGTCCGCGCCCACGGCCCGGCGCGCCTCCCGCTCGTCGTGCACCGCCACGCTCACCTGCCTTCCCAGGGGCAGGTGCGGACGGACATCCTCCGGTGTCAGGCCCGCCGCGGGCAGGTGCAGGTGCGCTCCCACGAGCAGGGCCACGTCCAACCGGCCATTGACGTAGAGGGGATTGCCTCGCGCCCGGCACAGCCTGGCCAGCAGCCGGGCCTCCTCCAGGAACTGGCGCGCGGTGGCCTCCGGGTGACGGTGCTGCACGGCCACCTGGGGCCCCACCTCCAGCGCCCGCTCCAGCGCGGCCAACAGCCGCTCCCGGGGCAGGCGCCAGTCGGTGATGACCATCACCCGAGGCGTCACTAGAAGCGTCACTACTCGACGAGCCCCTCGAGCGGACTGGACGCCGACGCGTACGCCTTGCGCGGAATCCGGCCGGACAGGAAGGCCTCACGGCCCGCCTCGATGGCCAGCTTCATGGCGCGCGCCATGCGCACCGGATCCTTCGCGCCCGCGATGGCCGTGTTCATCAGCACCGCGTCCACGCCCAGCTCCATGGCGATGGCCGCGTCCGACGCCGTGCCCACGCCCGCGTCCACGATCACCGGCACCTTCACCGTCTCGCGGATGAGGCGGATGTTGTGCGGGTTGCGGATGCCCAGCCCCGAGCCGATCGGCGCCGCCAGCGGCATCACCGCCGCGCACCCCACGTCCTCCAGCTTGCGCGCCGTGATGGGGTCATCCGACGTGTAGGGCAGCACCGTGAAGCCCTCCTTCACCAGGATGCGCGCCGCCTTCAGCGTCTCCTCCACATCCGGGTAGAGCGTCTTCTCGTCGCCCAGCACCTCGAGCTTCACCCACTTGCTCATGCCCAGCTCCTCGGCGAGCCGGCAGGTGCGCACCGCGTCGTCCGCCGTGTAGCAGAGTGCCGTGTTCGGCAGCAGCCGCATGCGCGAGCGGTCGATCCAGTTCATCAGCGAGGCCTCGCCCTTCGCCGCGAGGTCCAACCGCCTCACCGCCACCGTCACCATCTCCGCGCCCGAGGCCTCGTGGCACCGCTTCATCACCTCGTGGCTGGGGTACTTCCCCGTGCCCACGATGAGGCGCGACTGGAAGGTCACTCCCGCGATCACCAGGGGCTTGTCCTGCACGCTCATTGCTCGCTCCTCTATCCGCCACCGACGAAGGTGACGATCTCCACGCGATCCTCCGGGGACAGCTGGTACTCGGGGTGGCGAGCGCGGCGGACCACCTCCGCGTTCACCTCCACCGCCACCCCCGGCCCTCCCACCTCCAACGAGGCGAGCAGCGCCGCCAGGGTGATTCCCTCGGGGACTTCTCGTGCCTGTCCGTTGATCCAGATCGTCACGGCTCGATGCTCCTGCTGCTGGCGCCCGACGCACTACAGGCGCGCTCCCGTGCTGTCAACGCGCACTCCGGGCATCACCCCTGGCTATACTCCGGGACATGTTCACCGTTCGAAGCAGGCTCGTGGCCAGTGCCCTGATGCTGACGCTGGGGCTCCCGGCCTCCGCCGCCGAGCCCATTCCCACCGCGGATGCTCCCACGCGCGCGGCCGGCCTCCATGGCCACCGGTATGCCTTCGTGGCCGGGGGGGTGCTGCTCCTCGGGGGCGCGGGGTTCGGCTACTTCGCCCAGGGCGAGGCCAATCGTGCCCGCACGCTCTCCTCGGCACGTGAGTCCAGCGCCGCGCTCGACAGGGCCCGCGCCCATGCCGCCACCGCCAACGTGCTCTACGCCATGGCGGGGGCGACCCTCATCTACGGGCTGGTCCTGGAGCTGCTCCCGGAGCCCGCCGCGGAGAAGGCGAGCCTCACGTTCCACTTCTGAGCCACCGCCGGGGCGGGGGCGCTCAGCGCACCTTCGTCCACGTGGGTTCAGTGTCTGATGACGTCCACCTTCCCACGGCGCTGGCCTTGCCAAACCGGGGAGGCGTCCCCATTTGAGCGCCATCGGGGGCGCGGGGTGGGGGTGGGGACATGAGGTGGGGAAGGACGCTCGTCCTGGCGGTGGTGCTGGGGTGGATGGGGACGGGGTGCGGCCCCACGGAGACGGCGGTGGAGGTTCCGGTTCCGGTTCCGGAGGAGCAACCGGGCCCACCCGCTCCGGAGACACAGCAGCCTTCCCCCTCCGAGCCGCCTCCCTCCAAGGAGCCTCCCGAGGAGCATCCTTCCGAGGATCCTCCACCCGCCTGCCTGCCCATCGTCTTGAGCTGCGAGGGCAAGAGTTGCGGTGTCGTGTCGGATGGCTGCAACTCGATCGACTGCGGAACCTGCGCGGAGGGCGAGCAGTGCGTGGGCCATGTGTGCACGCCCCGGGAGGAGTGCGTGCCCAAGACCTGCCACATGCTCATGGCCACCTGCGGCGAGTACCCGGACGGGTGTGGCGGAACCCTCCAGTGCGGAACCTGCGCCGAGGGCGAGGTCTGTGGCGCCATCCTGCCCCGCACGTGTGGGCAGTGTTCCGTGACCGGGGACCTGGGGAGCGCGCTTCCCGTGCAGCGTGCGGGGACTCCTTCCGGCGGGTGGGCCGGGTCGGGGTACGGCAGGGACGTCCGCGACATCTATCAATGGACCGCTCCACGCACGGGTACGTACGTCATCGGCAACCTCGGCTCCGGCCCTGAGTCCTGGATGAAGGTGGGGCTCGACGCTTGTGGCTGGACCCCAGCGCCCGGGCCCACGCCGGAGCATCCGAATCGCTACCACCTGGAGGCGGGGCAGAGCGTCTACATCTCCATCTTCGGCGATGGCGAGCGGCTGGGTTGGCTGGTGAGCTACTTCCACCTGGGCATCGCCAAGGCCGCCCCCAGCGAGCACGGCCTGTGCACGGACCGGATCGACAATGACGGTGACGGGAAGCTCGACTGCTGGGACCCGGATTGCGGCGGAAGCCCCGAGTGCAAGGTGGACGCCTGCACGGACGTGAAGCTCGGCAACGCGCTGCCGCTCCACGCGACGCTGCCGAAGGGACTGGGCCATGACCTGTTCAAGCCGGACTGCGGCCCCACGGGCCGTGACGAGCGGGTGGTGTCCTGGACGGCGCCGGAGCCGGGCAAGTACGTCTTCCACGCCCGAGGGCCCGCGTATGGCATCTCCCTGCGGAGCGGGTGTCTGGGCGAGCAACTGACCTGCGACGTCGGCTACGAGATCCTCGGACCGGACTCCTACACCCCGGCGGTGGTGCGCGAGATGGCCGCGAAGGAGACCATCCTCATCGTCCTCCAGGGCTCGAAGGGCAACGATGATCTCCCGTTCGGCATCCCCGAGGAGCTGTTCATCCACGAGTGGGTCCCCACCGAGGGTGAGGGGCTGTGCGAGGACGGCCGCGACAACGATGGAGACGGGCTGATCGACGCCCGGGATCCGAGCTGCCCAAACCATTACGAGTGGTAGCGCGGCCAGAGGAGACTTGCCCGGTCCGGGGTTCTCACGCTCTGATTCGGCCCCCATGCCGGCCTCCGCTCCCCACGAGACCCTCCAGCCGCCCGCGCAGCGCCCGCTCACCCTCCAGGACGTCAAGACGCTCGGACTGGCGGCGCTGGGTGGGGCGCTGGAGTTCTACGACTTCATCATCTTCGTGTTCTTCACCGCGGTGATCGGGGAGCTCTTCTTCCCGCCCGAAACCTCCGAGTGGTTGCGCCAGTTGCAGTCGTTCGGCCTGTTCGCGGCCGCGTACCTGGCGCGCCCCCTGGGCGGCATCGTGATGGCGCACTTCGGTGACCGCAGCGGCCGCAAGCGCATGTTCGCGCTGAGCGTGTTCATGATGTCGGTGCCGACGCTGTTGATCGGCTGTCTGCCCACCTACGCCACCGCCGGGTACGCGGCGCCGCTGGCGCTGCTGTTGCTGCGCATGATGCAGGGCGCGGCGGTGGGCGGTGAGGTGCCGGGTGCCTGGGTGTTCGTCTCCGAGCACGTGCCGGAGCACCGCGTCGGCTTCGCCTGCGGCACGCTCACCTCCGGCCTCACGTTCGGTATCCTGATTGGCTCGCTGGTGGCCACGGCGATCAACAAGATCTACACCCCCGAGGCGGTGCGGGACTTCGCCTGGCGTCTGCCCTTCCTGGTGGGAGGCGTGTTCGGCTTCTTCGCCGTGTTCCTGCGCCGCTGGCTGGCGGAAACCCCGGTCTTCGAGGAGATGCGCCAGCGCAAGGCCCTGGTGCAGGAACTGCCGCTCAAGGCCGTGCTGCGCGGCCATGGGCTCTCGGTGGCGGTGTCCATGTTGCTCACCTGGGTGCTCACCGCAGGCATCGTGGTGGTGATCCTCATGACGCCCACGCTGGTGCAGAAGCTGTACGGGATCGCTCCGGCCCAGGCGCTGGAGGCCAACAGCGTGGCCACGCTGAGCCTCACCGTGGGGTGTATCGTCTTCGGCCTGCTCGCGGATCGCTTCGGCGCCGGGTGGATGCTGGGAATCGGGACCCTCGCCCTGCTGGCGGCGACGTATGGGCTCTATCGCGGCGTGGGCTCGTCGCCGGAGCAGCTCGTGCCGCTGTACGCGCTGGCGGGCTTCTGTGTCGGCGTGGTGGGCGTGGTGCCCACGGTGATGGTGCGCGCCTTCCCGGCGGCGGTGCGCTTCTCGGGGCTCTCGTTTTCTTACAACGTGTCCTACGCTATCTTCGGCGGCCTGACGCCCCTGGCGGTCACCCTGATGATGAAGGAGCAGCCCCTGGCACCCGCGCATTACGTGGCGGGGGTGTGCATGGTGGGCTTCGTGGTGGCGCTCTACCTGCTGAGCGCGGGCCGCGCGCGTTTCGCCACGCTGAGCGCCTCGTAGCGCACGGCCCCCCTCCCAGCGGGGGAAATGCGTATTGCGGTCACGCCCGAAACCGGCTTGCGTGCGCTGCATCACCTCCCCACATGTCCAAGATCGCCGATTTCATCGAGCAGAACAGCGAGCTCCTCGTGCAGCGTTTCCTCGAGGAATCGGCGGCCCTGGAGCGCGCGCGGGGGCTGCGGCCCGGCGAGGTCATCGGCTGCCTCCCGGCCTGGTTCGCCACGCTCGCCATCCTCTTCCGCGAGGGGCCCCGGCCCGAGACGATGGCGGAGAAGCGGCGCCTGGAGGAGACGCACCTCGGGCTGCGCCTGCGCCTGGGTTTCACCCCACAGGAGACGGTGGACGAGTACCTCCTCCTCGGCCGCCTCCTCACCCGTTCGTGGGAGCACCTGCCGCCGGAGCAGCGGCCGGCCTCCTCGGAGTTCCAGTTGCTCCGCGATGCGCTGGACGCCGCGGGGGCGCACGCCGTGGAGCTCTTCAGCGGATACTCCCTGGAGGAGCGCCAGCGGGAGAGGCGCTACTTGCGGCGTCTCGATGCGCTCGCGTCCGAGCTCCTGGCGCATGACGCGTGGCTCCCGGAACATCTGGCGCCTCTCCTGGAGGTCATCCAGCAGGCCCTGGAGGCCCGAGGGGTGGAGTTGATGCTCGCCCGGGAAGGGGACGGACAGCTGGAGCGGGCGGTCGCGGCCGGTATCCTGAACGCGGGAGCGGAGGAGGGCGGTCCGGCCCACCGGGTGGAGCTCCGGCTGCTTCGCCACGGGGGGCTCCTGGGCGTTCTCTCCATCCACCTGGCGGAGGCACGGTCCCTCGAGCCCCGCGCACGCCGTATCCTCGAGACGTTGGCGGAGCACCTCGCCGGAATCCTGGAGCGCGTGCGCCACCTCGAGCGGGAGCGCCTCGCGCAGGTGGAGCGTGTCGCCATCGAGAATGCCCGGCTCTACACCGCGCTGCACGAGAGCGAGGACCGGCTGCGCCTCGCGGTGAACGCGGCGAGGCTGGGCACCTGGGACTTGAACCCGGCGACGGGTGTTCTGCGCTGGGACGAGCGGTGCAAGGAGCTCTTCGGCCTGCCTCCGGATGCGCCGGTGACGTTTGACACCTTCCTCTCCGGGCTCCATCCGGAGGACCGTGCCCGCACGGAGTCGGCGGTCCAGCGTGCGCTGTTGGGGGAGGACGGGGGCTCCTATGCCATCGAATACCGGACCCGGAGCGGGCGGGACGGCGCCGGGTACTGGGTGGCCGCCCATGGGCGTGCCTTCTTCGATGAGCGGGGCAAGGTGGTGCGCTTCATCGGCATGGTGTTCGACATCACCGCGCGCAAGCAGCTCGGGGAAGCGCTGCGCCAGAGCGAGGAGCACCTGCGCCGGGTGGTGGACTCGACGGGCGTGGGCAGCTGGGAGTTGGAGCTGGACTCCTTGCGCGTGGTGGCGGACGCGCGCCTGCTGGAGCTCTTCTGGCTGCCGCCGGACGCGCCCTTCTCCCTGGAGCGTGCCCTCTCCACCATCATCCATCCGGAGGAGCGGGAGCTCGTGGAGCGCGCCATCGCCGCCGCCATCGCCGGCGAGAACGGGGGCCGTTACGACGTGGAGTACCGCACCGTGGCCGCGGATGGGCGCATGCGGTGGGTGGCGGCGCGCGGCCAGTCCTTCTTCGATTCGAGCGGCAAGGCGGTGCGTTTCCTGGGCACCGCCATGGACATCACCGCGCGCAAGGCGGCCGAGGAGGCCCTGCGCGAGCGCTCCATGCTCGAGCGGCAGCTCATCGGCATCGTCTCGCATGATCTCCGCAACCCGCTGAACTCCATCCTGCTGGGCGTGCAGGCCCTGTTGCGGCGGGAGGACCTGGACGAGCGCAGCACCCGCTCGGTCCTGCGGATCCAGGAGGCCGCCGAGCGCGCGTCCCGCCTGGTGCGGGATCTGCTCGACTTCACCCAGGCGCGGCTGGGGGGAGGGTTGCGGCTGGAGCTCAAGCCGGTGGATCTGCACGACGTGGTCCATGCGGTGGTGGACGAGTTGCGCGCGGTCCATCCCAACCGAGAGCTGTGTGTGGCGTCGCACGGAGATGGCAGGGGGGAGTGGGATGGCGATCGCCTGTCACAGCTCGTGACGAACCTCCTCACCAACGCCGTGAAGTACAGCCCCGCCGGGACACCGGTGATGGTGATGATGATGGGGGACGGCCAGGAGGTGTCGCTCGAGGTCCACAATGAGGGGCCGCCCATTCCCGAGGACGTCCTGCTCGGCCTCTTCCAGCCGCTCCATCGGGGCGAAGGCAGCGTCCACACGGCGGAGCGCAGCGTGGGCCTGGGCCTCTACATCGTGGACCAGGTGGCGCGTGCCCACCAGGGCTCCGTGGACGTGAGGTCCTCTCACTCCGAGGGCACCTCCTTCACGGTGCGCCTGCCGCGCTCCCTTCAGTCTGCCCCGAGGAGCTGAAGGGGACCGGTGCCGCCCCGGGCAACTCGAGGGCCTCCACCTGCTCCGCGCGTGGGCCCAGGGCGGGGATGATGAACCACGGCACGTCGCGGAAGGCCTCCCGGGGGCGCAGCGCGGCGTCCGGTGAGAGGGTCACGATCTGCCGCCGCTCGCCGCCCAGGTGGAAGGTGACGCGCAACGTCTCCGGCACGCCGCGCGGCGAGACGAAGAAGGCCCACCGGTCTCGCGCGTAGCCGGTGCGGACGAACGCCACGCCCCTCACCACCATGTTGCCGGTGGCCACGTCCAGGCGTCTCGCTCCCGGGGGCAGCTCCGGCGGGGGCGCGGGCGTGGAGAGATCGTACAGGCGGAGCGCCGAGCCGGCCGGCACTTCCAGCGGGGGGAAGGGCTCGGCGGCGGGCGAGGCCAGGTAATGGCGGTATCCCTCGGCCCGGCCCCAGTCCAGCCGGGGGTTGCCCTTGTGCGCCATCCGGCCGCTCCAGAACATGAAGTTCAGCTGCTCGAATTGCTCGGGTGCGTCCCACTCCATGCGCAGCCAGACGAGCGCCTTGTCCGGGAGCACCTTCGCCGCGGCGAGCCCCGCCTCCCGGGTATGGGTGCGCTCGCCCAGGTCCCGTTTGGCGGTCCGCATCTTCATGTGCGCGAGCACGGTGCGCGGGGCGAGGAAGTAGAGCGCGAGCGCGGTGCACGCCACCCCCATTCCGAGCGTGAGGGGACGGCGCGCGCGGGCCACGGGCATCAGCAGGCCCACGAGGAGCACGAACGCGAGGATGAGGCAGAGGCCCTCGAGGAAACCGGGGACGCGCCGGGTCTGCACGAGCGCCTCCGGCAGCCGGGCCCGGAGCGGTGCGAGGAAGGCCAGCTTCGGGAGCAGGAAGGGCGTGGAGAGCGCGCCCACCACGGCCGCCGCGAGCACCGGGCGGCGGAAGCTGTCGCGCAGGAGCAGGGCCAGGGCACAGAACACCGCCGTCACCGCGCCCCAGGTCGTGGCCGGGACCTTCGCCGCCGCCAACGAGAGGACGAGCCAGGTGGGCCACAGCCACAGCGCCACCGCGAGGAGCTCGAGCTCGCGGGTGCGCAGCGCGCGGTAGAGGAGCCAGAGCCCGGCCAGCAGCGGCAGCGCCTCCGGGAAGGGCTCCAGGGTGCGCAGGTGGATCTCATTGAAGATCGCATCCAGCGGACGGATCCACATGACGATGGAGGGATTCCTCCGGGCCTCGTCCAGGAACAGGTGGCTCCGGGTGACGTGCGACTCGATGGCCCAGAGCTCGGGGTAGGCGCGTTGCGCGTAGAGCGACCACGGGAGCGCCACGGTGGCCGCGCAGACGATGAGCAGGGCGAGCTGACGGATTTTCGGGCCCGGGGTGAGCCCGAGCAGCCGGCCCGCGGTGAGCACCCCGGCGACGCCCACGGGGGTCAGCGCGAGGGTGCTCTTGCACAGGTAGCCGAGCCCCACGGCGACACCGGCGAGGGCCGCGAGTGGGAGCGAGTCGCGCCGGATGGACGTGACGAGCAGCACCATGGCCAGGGCGAGACAGCCCGCGAGCGTGGTGTCCGTCATGTCCCCGAACATGAAGCCCTGGACGAGCTCGTAGGTGAAGGGCAGGACGAGCAGGGTGCACGCGGCGAGCGTGGACCAGAAGCGTCCGGCCGGCCCCCGCATGAGGAAGAAGACGCCCAGCGCCGCGGCCACCATGCCGAGCAGGGAGCCGGAACGGGCCACCCCCGTGCTCACGCCGAGGAGGCTCATGCCGAGCGCCGCGAACCACATGGAGCCGAGCGGCTTGTGCAGCCAGAGACTCCCGTTGATCCAATCGTCGATGGCCGGGCGGTGGAAGGGCTCGGCGTAGACGTGGGGCCGCAGCGGGGTGTCCATCAGCCCGCGCGAGACGGCGAGGTGAACGGCCTCATCCCAGTTGTGGATGCCCGGATGATCCAGGCCGGGCAGGAGCGCCACCAGGGCGGTGACGAGGATGGCGCTCACACAGAGGCTGTCTGGAAGGAACCGGCGCACGAGAAGGCCGGGGACATTACAGCACGGGGCCGAATTCATCTAACCTCACGGCCCATGCGCGTCTTCTTGAACTCGTGGGTACTCGCCTGCGCACTGGTGGCTTCCGGCTGTTTCTTCTCCGAGAACCCCGGGCCGGGCCGTCCCTGCTCGGACGACTCCGAGTGCCCGGCCTCCTACCGCTGCGTGACGGTCTCCGCGGAGCAGCGCTCCTGCGAGGTCATGTATCCGCCCGCCCCCCTGGAGACCGACGCGGGCTCCGCCGATGCCGGGCCCGTGCCCACCTGGTGCCAGGACATCCGCCCCATCATGGCGGCCAGCTGCGTGGCCTCGTGCCATGGCGCCGACACCTCCGGGAGCAGACGCACGGACTTCCGGCTCGACCAGTACGCGGCCATCGGTGGGGTGAACGGGGCCCGGGACCTGGCCGCCCGCATCAAGGCTCGCGCGGTGGATACGCAGGAGATGCCACCCCCGGGCAACCCCGCTCCCTCGGAGGCCGAGCGGGACCTGCTGCGGCGTTGGATCGCTGGCGGTACACCGCTCTGCACGGACGGTGGTACTTAATGGCTCTCCTATGAAGCGCATCCTCCCGAGCCTGCGTCCGAGTCTTCTGGGTCTCTGTGCCGTGGTGGCCACCGGCTGCACCATCGAGGCCCCCGATTTCTCCGGCAAGTCGTGCGAGTCCGTGTCCGACTGCCCCCGGCCCTACACCTGCGTCGCGGCACGTCCGGGCGCGGGGCGCACCTGCGAGGTGCTCAACGGGCCCGGCATCAGCGACCCCAACACGGGGCCCGTGCCCACCTGGTGCCAGGACATCCAGCCCATCATGGCGGCCAACTGCGTGTCCTCGTGCCACGGCGCCACCACGACGGGCAGTGGCCGCACGGACTTCCGGCTCGATGTGTACGAGGCCGATGGGGGCATCGCCGGGGCGCAATTGATGGCGCCCCGCATCCACGCGCGCACCGTCGTCTTCCGCACCATGCCGCCCCCGGCGAGCCCCCAGCCCACGGAGGAACAGCGTGACCTCATCGACCGCTGGGCCTCGGGCGGTGCGCCCTTCTGTGAGACAGCGGGCACCGACGGCGGCTCCTAGCCCCGGGAAGTAGCGCCATCGCCGGGGTGAATGCGGGGAATGCTGTGAATTCATCCCGGAAAAAGCAGGCAGGCCGCCGGGCCCCGTGCCGGTGGGCCGCTGCCCCTGTACCGCTTTTCCGCTCCGACAAGCCCTGTGCACCCGCGATGCAGGTCACCAGTTTCCTGCCACACGCCGGGGAGCTTCCCTCCCTGGTGAGGAACGAAAGGAGCGGCACCATGCGTAAGCTCATGATGGCGGTGATGGCTGTGGCGGGGATCGGTCTGACGGTGGGCTGCCAGGACCGCAACAAGGTCCAGCGCGAGCAGGAGGACGTCGCCGAGGCGCAGCGTGACGTGGCACAGGAGCGTCAGGAGGTCGATCGGGAGGTCGCCGAGGCGCGCCAGGACAGCACCGAGAATCTGAACGAGGCCCAGAGGGATCTGGCGGAGGAGCAGCGCGATCTGGCCGCTGCCCAGAATGAGCAGCTGGCCGAGCAGAACGACCAGGCCATCGGTGGCAGCGGCACGGCCACCAAGGACACCATGGCCAACGTGAAGCTCGAGAAGGTGGAGGGCACCATCCAGTCCGCCTCGGCCAACACCATCGCGATCATCGTCCCGGACAAGAACAACCAGGTGATGCGCTTCCAGGCCAACCAGCAGGTCCAGGTGATGAAGGACGACAAGCCGGTGGCCCTGAAGGATCTGAAGGCCGGTGACGAGGTCCGCGCCTCCTACCAGATGGATCCGAACGGCCAGATGATGCTCAAGAGCATCGAGGTGGAGAAGATGAGCGCCCAGCACCCGGGCGAGCCGAAGAAGTAGTCGCGCGAGACACGGTGGGACGCGGCCTCCGCCTCCGGGCGGGGGCCGTCGTCTTTCCCGAGTCCCTTTCCGGAATCCTTGTCGTGGCGGACGGGAAGTCCGAGACTGCGGCCATGGCTCTCAAGACGGGTGACGTGCTCGAGCTCCACCGGCGCTGGTGCATCGCGGACTCGCACGCGGACTCGCTGATGTGGAACAGGGACCTCTGCGAGCGTTCCTCCGAGGGGCACGTGGACTTCCCCCGCCTGCGCGAGGTGGGGATGAAGCTGCAGTGCTTCACCATCGTGACCCGGGGTTTTCCCTTCATCGGGGGCTTCGAGGCCTTCGCCGTGTGGCGGGGCTGGCCGAAGGAGGCACGGGAGAGCGAGTGGACGCGCGCGGTGTGGCAGGTGGATCAGCTGGCGGAGTTCTGCCGGCGCTCCGAGGGGCAGGTGCGCATCACCACCACGGGGCGGGCGCTGGAGGAGAACCTCGCCCAGGGGCGGCTGTCGGCGGTGCTCGGCATCGAGGGCGCGCATGCCATCGAGGGCCAGGTGGAGCGCGTGGCGGAGCTGCACCAGCGGGGCGTGCGTTTCATGGGGCTCACGCATCTGTCCAACAATGAGGCGGGTGGCTCGTCGTTCCCGCTGATGGGCAACCGGCCGTTGTCGCCGCTGGGCCACTCGGTGCTGGAGGAGATGGCGCGGGTGGGCATGGGCGTGGACGTGGCCCACGCCTCCGAGCGGACGCTGGAGGACATCCTGGCGCACCCCACGGCGCGCGTCTTCTCGTCGCATACGGGCGTGCGCGGGGCGGGAGGCGGGTGGCGCAACCTCTCGGACGAGGTGCTGCGCCGGATCGCCGAGCGGGGTGGGGTGGTGGGCATCATCCTGGCCCCGGTGTACCTGGGCGGGGATGCCATCGACGACGTCGTGCGGCACATCGAGCACGCGCTGGGAGTGATGGGGGAGGAGGGCGTGGGGATTGGCTCGGACTACGACGGCATGGTGGCGCTGCCCAAGGGCATCCACGACGTGACGGATCTGCCCAAGCTCACCGAGGCCCTGCTGCGCCGCCATCCGGAGGCCCTGGTGGAACGCATCCTCGGGGGCAACTTCCGAAGGTACTTCCGCGAGACGCTCGGGGAGTGACATGGGTTGACCGGGCCCCCGGCGCCTGGAATCGTCCGGCGCCGTGATGACCCGCTCTTCCGTCCTGTTCTCGTTGATGATCGGTTCCCTCCTGCTGTCCGCCTGTGGCGTCAAGGCGGGCGACTCCTGCTCGGGGGGGGGCTACACCTGTGCCTCCGAGAAGGAGGCCCTGGAGTGCCGTGACAAGGTCTGGCGCACGCTGCAGTGCCGGGGGACCTCGGGGTGCAGCGAATCCGGGGATGAGGTCCTCTGCGACATGAATGGCAACGTCGAAGGGGATGCGTGCGCGGCGTCCGCCGAGGGCCGCGGGTTGTGCACGGCCGACGGCAAGGGCCGGCTCGAGTGCCGCATGGGCGTGCTCGTCCAGGTCAGCGCGTGCAACTCGTGCGTCATGGACGACACCCACGTCACTTGCAACCCGTGACGGGGGGGGCTCAGTCCTCGGACTGGACGTCCTGGACCTTGAAGCCCCATTCCTCCAGCACCTTCACTTCGTCCTGCTCGCTGCGCGTCTTCTTGAAGCGGGCACCCGGGACGCCCTTCACCCGGCGCTCGCACGCGGCCCAGGTCGTGTGACGCTTCACGGTGCTGCCTACCTCGCTCAGGTAGGAGTACGCCTTGGCCTTGGCGGAGCCTTCGCCCTGCCGGGGCTTCTCCTCGGGCAGGGACATGTCCTCAGGGAGTTCGTGCACGTTCACGCCGTAGCCCTGCAGCGGGCCCACGTAGAGCTTCACGCTCCGGCCCTTGGAGAAGCAGACGGCGATCTCGTCCACCCGCTCGTTGCCCGGCACACCCGCGTGTCCGCGTACGTACTTCCACTCCACGGCGGCCTCGTCCGGGTGCTCCTGCTTGCGCTGGGCGAGCAGCGCCATCAGCCGTTTCCAGTAGAGGGTATTGGCCACCTCTTTCCCGTCGGCCGTCTTCCACCCGCGCCGGCTCCAGCCGAAGGCCCAGCGGGTGATGCCCTGGATGACGTAGGTGGAGTCCGTGTGGATGTGCAGGGGCCCGGGGGAGCGCTCCAGGTGGCGCAGCGCCTTGCCCACGGCGGTCAGCTCCATCCGGTTGTTGGTGGTGTCCGGCTCGTGGCCTCCGAGCTCCGTCACCATTCCATCGGGAGTGACGATGATGGTGCCCCAGCCTCCCGGGCCGGGGTTGCCGGAACATGCACCATCAGCGAAGACCAGGGTGGGGCGGTTCTCCATGCCGCCACCCTATAGCCGTCACGGCCTCCACCCGCCAGGATGACGTCCGAGACTGCTTCATGCCCCCCGGCGTCCAATGAACCCATTCCTCCTTTTTTCAGGTCAGTTGGTCACAGCCAGCCAGCATCGTCATGTCGCCGCCGTGTGCTTGCTACTGGTGCCGCTCGTGGTTCGAGCAACCCCAATCGAGAGTCCATCGGGATCCATTCTCAAGACCGTCACGGTGCGCGAGTACCACGAGCGTCACGAGCGATTCGGCCTCGAACTCTCGTTTCCCACTCTCGGACCGGATCCGAAGTTGGCGGCCCTGACCATTGAGGAGGCACGGGCGTTGGTAGTGGCCCTGGAGAAGGAATTCGACGCTCCGAAGTCGAGACGAAAACCCTTGACCCTCGCGGCGTGGTCCCTGGGAACGGTGGCAACAGGCCTGCCGGTTACAACTCCCGCGGGCGCGGAACTGACAGGACTGGAGAGGCGTGTCCGTTCGGAGTACCTGAAGTTCTACGGGTCACCCATGCAGGGCTTTCCGTTACCGGACAACCTCGCGAGTGCCAGATGGTTTCAGGCTCTCAAGCTCTCCCCGCGATACATGGGCGAGAGCGTGCATGACGCAGCCGTGGAGTTGTTCTCCTCCCCCACGTTCAGCCTCTCCGTGGGCTTCTCCCTCATGCTGTACGGTCTTGCGTGGGCAGCACCGGAGCCGCTGTTTTCCAAGGCGTTCGCGGCGGCGGTCACGGTGACCCTGCTGATGACCTATACCATCGCGGAGGTCATCAATGTGGGCAGGGCCTGTCTGCAACTGTATCGGGAGGCGGAAGCTGCGCGGAACCTCCTGGAGTTGGAGGAGGCTGCCCGGAACTTCGCGCGGGCCATGAGCGGGGTCGGGTTGCGGGTGCTGGTGACCATGGCGGGGGCAAAGCTGGCGAAAGCACTTCCGGATGTGCCCAAGGGAGGCCTTGGGGGACTGCTCTCGACTCCGCGCTATTCCCTCGGAGGATCCGCGCGCGGGAGCCTCTCGTTCAGCCCCGGTTCCAGTGCACACGTCTCCGTGGCCAATGGAACCGTCGTGCTCATGGGGGTCACGGCGAACACGGCGGCCGCAGCGGCCGGTGTGGCCTTCAATCCACGGACGGCCGGTGCCTGCGCCGAGTCCAAGCAGGACGACAACCAGGCACACCACATCGCCACGAACAAGAATGACACTTCGGAGGTTGCCGGAGGCCCCTGGACGCCACGGTTCAAGAAGCTCTTCGAGCAGGCAGGGATGAGCCTCGACGACCCCGCGAACATCATCTACCTCCAGGGCCACAAAGGTCCTCATCCCGAGGATTACCATGTGGAGGTTTTCAAGCGGCTCCAGGATGCACTCAGGGACTGCGGGACACGGCCCGAGTGCAGACGTAATTTCATGAACGCACTGGATGAGCTCGCAGGTGACATCTGCACGCCCGGCTCGAGGCTCAACAAACTCGCCACGAGGAACCCATGAGTGCCCCGAATCGATATTTCGAGCTCCGGGACGACATGCTCTTTCCTGACCGGTGGGTCTTGGAGCAGACCGGCTTCGATGATCAGGGCCGCCAGTCGGACGTCTGGCAATTCACGAGGGGAACACCCCTTGAGCTGGAGGGAAGGCCCGTTCTGGGCATCGCCCATCCCGGACAGGCACTTGAGTTCAGCCTGACCGCCATGGGCACGCCCGTGGTCGCCCAGCGGGTGGTCTCACTCTTCGAGCCGCTGGGTCTCCAGCATGAGGTCCAGTTCATTCCAGCGCTGCTGGAGGGCCGCCCGGAGCCCTACTTCCTCCTCAACGCCCTGCGGATCATCCGGTGCATCGACGATGCGCGATGCGAGGAGGTCCGGCGCTGGGAGCCCATGCATGGGAATCCCAGGAGGGTAGGGGAGTACCGCAATGTGGTGGGGCTGAGAGTTGACCCGGCGAAGATGGAGGGCGCCCAGGTCCTACGTCCCTGGGGCTGGAGAGGAACGCTCATCGTCTCCGAGCGGATCAAGCAGGTCATGGAGCAGGCGGGCATCACCGGGACGAAGTTCGTCGAGGTCTGATGCCCGGCCAAGAGGTCCATGGTGCTCCCAGGGAGCCGGCCCGGAACTCCAGACCGGCTCTCCGGAAGGTGAATCAGTGCGCGAAGAGCACCGGCCGGTCCAGGCGGCGGATCAAGCACGACTGGTTGGCGGCGCTGTCCAGGTGCTGGGCGCGCTCACGGATCTCGAAGAAGCTGCGCACCTGGCCGCTCACCGGGTCCGTGACGTTGTAGGGCGTGTTCATGTTGGTCATGCCCGTGGCCAGGAAGGGCGAGAGGGCACCCGCGGCGTCCACGTGCGTGAAGTTGGTGGTCGTCTCCCTCGCGTGGCAGCCGTTGCAGGTGTTCAGCGAGAACTTGTGACGCGCGTTGAAGCCGTTGGGCACCGTGCTCAGGCTGGGCGCGTTCCAGTAGAAGCCGTTGTTGGGCATCTGCGGGAAGGCCCCCAGGAAGTTGAGGGTGGCGCCGAAGTCCAGGGGCACGTCGTGTGTGCCGGCGAGGATGGCCGGGTTGTTGGCCGTCAGGAAGTTGGTGATCGTCGCCGTGTTGTTGAACATGTCGAACGGCGTGCGCACGGTGACGTGCTCGACCAGGTGACCCGGCGCCGGGGTGGTGGTGGTGAAGTTGCGCGGGTTGGTCGCCGTCGAGAAGAGGCGGAACTCACGCATCTCCCACCAGGGGGTGGTGAGCATGATCTCGTTGGTGCGCACCTGGTTGATGGCGCTGCCGTTGGGCTTGCCCGGCGCCATGTTGCGCATCACCACCTGCTGGGTGAGGTTCTGCAGCTGCGTGTTGTAGGCGGGGCTGCCCAGGACCAGCGACGAGCTGGACAGGGCTTGCCAGGACTGGGCCCACGTCTTCACCTGGGCGCACTGGTTCTGCGGCACGCCGTACTCGAAGATGACCAGGAAGCCGTTGTAGGGGCGCAGGCAGGTCTGCGAGTTCATCACCGAGAAGACGAAGCGCAGCTCGCCCGCGCCGCTGGAGCCGTACGGGCCCCCGTTGCCCCGGCCCAGATCCAGCCGGTTGACGATGGCCACCAGCTTGAAGGGCGAGCGGTTCAGGTCCAGCTCACCCGTGCTCAGCCGCGGCCAGGCGTTGAGGATCTGCGTGGCCATGGCCCCGCGCGCCGGCACGGTCCGCCCGTTCACCGTCTGGTTGACCAACCACTGCCGCAGCCAGCGCTCGGTGAAGGCCGGCGCGGGGGCCGTGGTGTTGGCCATCTCCGTCATCAGGTGCTTGAACGTCCACACGCCGTTCGGATTGCCCGAGTTGGTGCAGGGATTCCAGGTGCGGGTGGGATCTCCGACCACGGAGGGGTTGTTGATGATGAGGGACTTGCTGGGGTTGACGGCCCGGGAGATGCCCGAGGACGGCAGGGGAATGACCTGGCCCGGCGTGAAGATGCTCACCGGCAGCGGGGTGAGCGCGCTCTCGCGCACCAGCACGCGGTCATTGAAGGTGGCGACGGTGAGCGGCTCGGTGGTCTCCTTCTGGAACGCGGCGATGCGATCCTGCGTGGCGCGGTGCTCGTTGAGGTCCACGATACCGGGGCCGGAGAAGAGGCCGTCGCCGGCCTTCTCGTCGCCGTTGAGGCCGTTGTCGCTCAGGGTCACCGGCTTGCCGTCATCGCCCGTGAGCTGGATGGAGGTGGCCTGCTCACCCTGGGCCAGCCGCGCCCGCAGGAGGCCGGGGGTGGCGGACGAGGGCGTCTGGGATGGGATGAACTCCAGGTTCTCCAGCACGGGGGCGCGCTGGGCCGGCGCCTCCGCCAACTGCTGCAACTGGCCCTCCACCTGCTCCGGGGCCTGTTCCGCACCGCACCCCGCCATCAGGCCGCCCAGCAGCAGGCTTCCCGCCAGCGTTCCAAAACGCTTCTTCATGTCCTTGCCGTTTCCCATGTGTGCCCCCAAGTTCGTGAGAACGGCTCAATTCATATCAATAATTGATGTGTAAGAAAAGGAGGTTTAACCCGTTTTGCGTGTTGTTCCCGTGGCTACAAGTGACAGGGAATGGCCCGGTTGATGTGTCATTGATTGACGGCAAGTGGCCGGAATTCCAGGAGCGGGGCCGTGCGTGTTGCCCGGCGGGCTACAGGCGGTGGTGGACACGGTCCTCGCCTGTAGCCTGTCGGGCAATGCCTCCGCGTCACTTCAGGTCGTTGAGCGACAGCGGATTCTGGAGGTCGACGGGGCCCGTCCACTGCTGGGGCAGCCCGCCCGGGGGACGCTGCAGCTGGGGACGATCGCCCGTGCCTCCACCGTTCTTCCAGTCGTTCAGCTGGCCCACCATGTTCCACTTCCCCGCGGCGTTGTCGTAGTGGGCGAACGCCGTGGCGCCCGTCTCGATTCCGTGCTTCCCCGTGAGGTGCGAGTAGTCGTTCGGCGTGAGGCTCTGCACCAGCTGGAGGTTGTTCTGCTTCAGGAAGCCGTCCAGCTGCTGCTTGCCCGTCTGTGCGCCGTACTTCGAGAAGTCCGCCTGGTGGACGAAGGACAGGGTGTCATTGGCCGGGTTGTGCAGCGCGTGCACGGCGCAGCCGTTGAGAGGCCCCGTCATGACCATGTTCGGCTCCCCCTTGCCGGGGCGGAGGGGCACGTCCGAGATTCCCGCGAACGAGCCATTGGTCTGCGTGTTCTGGCCGGACGAGAGGTAGTGCAGGTAGTTCACCTGCGGCCCGTTTCCTCCGGCGGGCGAGAGCGACAGGTTCGCGTTGCCATGCTGCTGCTGGACGTTCAGGGTCGCGACGGACTGGTTCGCCGGCACCATGGGCTTGTTGGGTGTCGGGAGCGTCACGCCCTGCGGAGGCTTCCCCTCGGGGAACAGCTTGTAGCCGTTCAGGACGTTCTGCGACGAGAACTTCGTGGGGTTGGCGGCGAACGAGTCGGCCTGCGACGGGCCGAACAGCCCGCGGACCGACGAGCTGATCTTGGAGCCCACCGTGTCGAATCCATCCTGGGGCGCGCTCGGCTTGCTGGTCGCGCCCGGCTTGGAGGTCGGGGCCGTCGGGGTGCTCTGCCGCGGGGTATCGAGCTGAGGGGCGCGGGGAGGGGAGAAGCTCTTGGGGCCGCCGATCTTGAAGCTCTTCATGGGGGGTCTCTGTTCTGGAAGGGAGGTCAACCGCTCGCGAGACTCCCTAATGCGCCTTCCATGCCAGCAGGTGAACCACGTGATTCCGGGGGGATGGAGGCACTCCCCGGGCGCGCGGGGTGACGGCTCCCTGGTGACTGCTGTCAGCACTGGTGACTCCAGTCACCAGGATCTGTTCTAGGCTGCCGCGTTTCGCTCGATCAGGGGGTACACCATGGCAGCCGTTGAGTCCGTCCTGCGGTCCGCCCAGCCCGGGCTGATGCTCACCCCGACGCATGGCTTGTTCATCACCGGCTGGCTGAAGGAGCCCCAGTCCAGCAAACCGGTGCTCGCGGCCCTGAAGCAGCTCGTCGCGAGCGCGGATGTCCGCTCGGATCGCCGCCGCATCGTCGCGGCGGTCCAGGGCGCGCTGTGGGGCAGGTGGTCGGGCCGCATCCCTCCGGGTGCGCCCCCGCCGGGCTCGGTGTTGGCCACCAGCACCCATTTCCAGGACTCGGGCGGAGACGTGTGGCTGTACCTGAAGGCGGATTCGGAGGCGGGGGTCGACACGCTCCGGAAGTCGGTCGAGAAGTGGCTGGGGCCCCTGCTCTCGCGCCATGAGGAGACGCGCGCGGCGATGCCTCCGGACCGGAAGATCCTCGACCAGCACTTCGTCGACGGCATCACCAGCCCGAGCGATCCCGCGGGCGTGGTGGAGAACATCCTCCAGACGGGCACGGACACCTCGCCCGGGAGTTGCTGGGTGCTGGCGCAGAAGTTCGAGGTCGCGTGGACGGCGTTCACCGACATGAGCGTCAACGCGCAGCAGAACGTCATTGGCCGCAACGAGCACGCCGTCCTCATTCCCGACCAGGACATCCGCAGCCACATCAAGCGGGTGCGGGTGCTGGCGGAGGATCACTCCAACCGGGAGCTGGTGCGCCAGGCGTTGCCATTCGGCCATGCCCCCAGTGGAGGTGGACGGGAGAAGGGCATCTACTTCGCAGGCTTCGCCCGGGACACGCGGGTCTTCGAGACGATGCTCGGGCGGATGGTGGGTGGAGCGACGGGGGACTCGGACAAGCTGCTGGGAATCATCCACGCGGTCTCGGGCGGCTACTTCTACGTGCCCTCCGCGACGGAGCTGGGGGTAGGGGAGGGGCTGGAGCCTTCCGACTTCAATCCCGCGCCCCTCTGGCAGGTGCGCAGCGCCAACGGGCTGATGTTCTACAACTCGGCGGACTACCTGAACGTGATGGGGACGGGGCAGTACGTGCTCGGGGATCCACCGTCCCAGCGCATCCTCGGGTTGCTGGGGAAGGTGTTCGGGCGCTGGCGCAACAAGTGGTACCGCAAGCTGGACACCCCCCGGGTGCCGCCCCTCTCCGAGTTCCTCGACAAGAGCGAGCGCCATTACCTGAAGGCCTCCGTGGCGGTGCGCCGGGGCCTGTCCATCCAGCGCATGCTGACGCGCGTCTGGACCACCACCGAGTATCCGCTCCGCCGCGACTCGTGGGCGTGGCGGGCCGACCTGTTCCGGATCGATCCGGAGGATGTGCTCGTCGGGGTGATGCCGGAGCTGTCACTCGGCCGGGGCAAGGAGGTCATGCCCTACCTGAACGACGAGGAGCGGCTGGCGGGCTTCCTGGCGCTGCTGGATGAGACGTCGTCCATGGGGCACGTGGTGCCCAACCACCAGAAGGTGTTGCAGCAGGGGTTGGAGGCGCTGCTGAAGGATCTGCGCAAGCGCGAGAAGAAGGCGGGCACGGACGACCAGCGTGCCTTCTACCAGTCAGCCATCCTGTCGCTGGAGGGAGTCCAGGGTTACTGCCGCAACTACGCGCTGCTGGCCGAGCGCATGGCCGAGGACTCCGCCACCCACCCCAAGGAGCGGGAGAACCTGCTGGCGCTGGCCAGGCGCATGCGCAAGCTGGCCACGGACAAGCCCGACACCTTCGTGGAAGCGGCGCAGTGCATCTTCAACCTCCACTGCTGCCTGCACCTGGTGGGCGAGCCGGTGTCCATTGGCCGCCTGGACCAGCTCCTGATGCCCTTCTTCGATCCGCGCAAGGAGGCCGAGGCCCAGGAGGTGCTCGACGCGTTGTGGGTCAAGCTGGGCGAGAAGGCGCTGCACAACCGGCAGAACGCCACGGACCATGTGACCTACGGGACGACGTCGGTGTCCTACGCCGGAGGCAACTTCCCGCAGGGAGATGGCATCAACCAGTGGGTGCAGCAGGTGACGGTGGGCGGGTACCTCCCCACGGACGACGCGAAGCCCCGGCCGGGAGCCAACCGGTTGACCCTGTTGTGCCTGCGCTCGGCACGCCGGTTGCCGCTCAATGCTCCGGTGTTGTCCCTGCGGGTGTACCCGGGCATCGGCGAGGACATCCTCGAGGAGGCGGCGCGCGCGCTGCGCAGCGGCGGCTCCCACCCCATCCTCTTCCAGGAGGATCGGATGGTGGGCGCGCTGTCGGGCTTCTCACGGCTGCCGCTGTCGGCGGCGCGGGACTACGTCTGTGACGGCTGCTACGAGCCGATGATCGCCGGCCAGTGCGAGTTCGCCTTCAGCAACATCATCACCCTGGACGCGCTGGAGCTGGCGCTCAACCAGGGAGCGCGTTTCAACCAGGCCGGGCCCGTGTACCTGCGGGGCTGGAAGGTCAGCTTCCGTTCGCCGCACGCCTCGGAGATCACCAGCTTCGAGCAGCTCCAGACGCTGTACCTCGAGCACCTGCGCTACCTGACGGTGCAGTTCTACACCAGCGTGCTGGGCAACTACGGGGCGCTCTGGAACTACTGCCCCAGCCCGCTGCTTTCCCCGCTGATCGACGGCTGCGTGGAGACGGGGAGGGATCTGTCCAACGGCGGCGCGCGCTACCACCTCATCGCGCCCATGTACCTGGCGATGGCGACGACGATCGACTCGCTCTACGCCATCCAGAAGCTGGTGTTCGATCCGAAGACGGCCGTCGCCACGCTGCCGGAGCTGGTGGAGGCCCTGCACAACGACTGGGGTTTCGGCATGGAGGAGCCCTTCCAGAGCCAGCTCGCGGGCAAGCTGCGCTCGGACGAACGGGCGAAGCGCTTCCAGCAGATCCGCGCCCGGGCGCTGGAGCTGCCGAAGTTCGGCATGGGGAACCCGGAGGTGGACGCGCTCGGGGGCTGGCTGGTGGATCGCATCACCACGCTGGCCCGGGAGACGTTGGACTCGCCGCCGCCGGTGCTGGCCTCCATCCTCCAGAGGCTGAAGAAGACGTATTCGGTGCGGGGCGCGCCGTGGGAGCTGACGCTCCAGGTGGGCGTGGGCACCTTCGAGGCCTACGTGGGCAACGCGCTCTCCAGTGGTGCTTCGCCGGACGGACGGCGCAACATGCAGGCGTTCCCCTCGGACTTCAGCCCCACGCCGGTGCCGGAGGACATGCCGCCCATTGCCCAGGATCCCACGGCGAAGAACCCCGTGGCCGGCACCAACCGCCCCATCTACACGGGCATGAAGAGCTGGAACCAGGAGGCCATCAACCTGAAGCTCTCCAACGCGGCGCCGGTGGACCTGAACGTGCGCGAGGACTTCCCCCAGGAGGATCTGGAGGAGTTCATCCGCCAGTACGCCGCGGGCAACGTGGGCTCCAACCTGCTCACATTGACGATGGCGGATCCGGACACCTACGAGGCGGCGGCGGTGCAGCCGGAGCGCTACGAGTTGGTGCGTGTGCGCACGGGCGGGTGGACTGAGTTCTTCTCCGCGATGTTCCCAGCCCACCACGCACAGCACCGGCGCCGGCCCTACTTCCTGCCGGAGCGCCCGCCCCAGGGACGGCTCGGCTCCAGTGGCCGCGGCAAACGGCGCTGAGCCGAAGTGAGAGCAGAGCTACGGGCCGGAGACGAACCAGTCGTCTTCGGCTCGAGCTCGAGGCTCATGTGTCGGCCTTGGCGAAATGAGCGATCTGGTCGGCGTGGGCCTTCACGAACGCGGGCCGCGCCGTCGCGCGCTTCAGGTAGTCACGCGTCGCGGGATGCGCCGCGAGCCCATCGAAGCGATCGACGAGGCGCAGCACGTCCGCCATGAGGATGTCGGCGACGGAGAAGGAGCCCGCGAGCCACTCGCGCTTCGCGACCACCGGCTCGAGGCGATCGAGGCGCAGCTTCAGGAAGTCGTCGAAGCGCTTCTCGCTCTGCCCCGAGAACTTGAAGAGAGACCACGGGAGGCTCGCCATCTCGACGGAGTTGAGCGCGGCGAAGATCCACTCGATCACCTCCGAGCGCCCCTTCGGATCGCGAGGCATCAGCGCCTCGCTCCGCTCGCCGAGGTGCAGCAGGATCGCGCCGCTCTCGAAGATCGAAATGTCGCCGTCCATCAGCCACGGCACCTGCCCGAACGGCTGGTGCGCAAGGTGCTCGGGGCCGCGTTCCTTGAACGACACGCTCTCGACGCGATACGGGAGCTTCGCCTCCTCCAATGCCCAGCGCGCGCGGATGTCCCGCACGTACCCGCGCGGCGGCGGAGGAACCCAATCGTAGGTGGTGAGAACGAGATCGCCCATGCGCCGCGTCTACCAGGGCGGATCGACGCGTGCCAACGCCGCCACCGGCGCGATCGTCAATCGTTGTCGATGCTGAACACGACACGTGCCGCGGGGGAGCACTCGGGACCGCGCCGACGGCTCCTCGGCCTGTAACAGCTAGCTCCGCTAAACGCGTTTACTCAGAATTCGATTGAATTCAGTATATGGCGGATTTATCCTGTGTGCCTGTAAGGGTCTTTGGGGGACAAGGAGCGCCAGAACATGTGGACGCGATACGTCGTGGCAGCACTCACCTTGGGGCTGTGGGCCTGTGGCCCGAGCGAGCCGGGTGAGGAGGTGTGGAGGGACGAAGGGAGGGTAGGGCTGGAGCTGGTGCAGCAGGTGGGTCCGTTGCAGCAGGCGCGCTACCAGCACAGCTCGACGAAGCTGCTCAATGGCAAGGTGCTCTACGCGGGGGGTGGCACGGGCAACTCGGCCCCCATCCTGGCCTCGGTGGAGCTGTATGACCCGGCGACGGGGATGACGACGCTGGCGGCGCCCATGAATACGGCCCGGCGCTCGCATACGGCGGTGCTGCTGCAGGACGGCTCGGTGCTGGTGGTGGGCGGCATCACCAGCACGACCGTCATCGCCTCGGCGGAGCGCTACGATCCCTCGACCAACACCTGGACCGTGGTGGCGCCCATGCCGCGCGCCTCCTATGGGCACTCGGCCACGCTGCTGGCGGACGGCCGTGTCCTGGTGGCGGGCGGCGTGAGCTATTACACGCCCACGTACCTCTTCGACCCCGCGGCCAACACCTGGACGACGACGGGCTCCCTGGCACTGGGACGCATGCGTGCCGCGACCCTCCGGCTTCCCGACAACCGCGTCCTGATGATTGGGGGCTCCACCGCGGCGACCGCGGATCGGACGACCGTCGAGCTCTATGACCCCGCCACCGGGACGTGGTCCTCCCGGTCGCGTTTTCCCAGCTCCAATGGCGGGCCCTCCGCGGTCCTCCTTCCGAATGGGCGGGTGCTGTTGAACGGCCAGGGCAGCACCCCCGTGGAATACGACGTGGCGGCGGACACCTGGACGCAGAAACCGTCATTCAACCGCTACCATGGCAGCGCCACTCTCGTGCTCGTCGGCGGTGCGCCGGTGGTGATTGGGGGCGGGTTCGACGAGCCGTCCATCGAGCGGTTCAACGCTTCTCTGAACCAGTGGGAGCTCGTGGGCGCGCTGAGCATCACCCGCAATGACATCACCGTGGACGTCGTGTCGAACGACTCGGTGGTCATCGCCGGTGGCTCGCAGACGAACACCTACGTGCCGTACGCGACGATGGACCTGTTCTCGTACACCTGCGTTCCCCTGACGTGCTCCACGGCGGGCGCGCAGTGCGGCGCCCTGTCGGATGGCTGTGGCGGCACCCTCCAGTGTGGCACCTGCACTACCGGCTACACCTGCAACAGCAGCAACCAGTGCACGGCCCCCGATTTCACCCTCTCGGTCAACGTCTCGAGCCGTACCGTCGCCAAGGGCGGCTGGGCCCGCTTCCCCATCACCACCTCCGGGAGCACCTCCGGTGGCGCTCCGATCCACCTCACCATGTCCGGGCAGATGCCCTCTGGCTCCGGGGCCTACTTCGGCTCGATGGATATCGCGGCGGGCAACTCCACCTTCCTGGAGGTGCAGACCTCGGAGACGTTTTCCGCGGCCGGCCGCTACACCCTGACCGTCACGGGGACGGACGGCGTGCGCACGCGCACCGCCACGGTGACCCTGCTCGTCACCTCGGCGGCGGGGACGAACCCCATCGTCAATGGCGGCTTCGAGACGGGGTCGCTCTCCGGCTGGAGCAGCACGGGCGATGTCACCGTGGGCCCCGGGGCCTACTCGGGCAGCTACACGGCGGTGCTCGGCTCGGCGGCCACCCCGCTCGCGGGTGACAGCAAGCTGAGCCAGACCTTCACCGTCCCGGCCAACGGCGCGCTGCTGCGCTACTGGCTCTTCGGCCACGCGGTGGATGCGCCCTCGGACTACGCCTCGGTGCTGCTCACGGACAACACCACCGGCACCACCACCGCGCTCGTCGCTCATACCTATGCCCGTCCGCCCTACCAGGACTGGCTGGACATCCCCCACGACCTGACGCCCTACGCGGGCCGCAGCGTCACACTCACCTTCGTCAACCACGAGGCGGGCTGGGGCAGCCCCACGTATACGTATATCGATGACGTGTCCCTGCTGGTGCCGGGAGACTTCTCGGTGGGCCTCAGCCCCTCCAGCCAGTCAGCGCAGGCGGGCAGTGCGGTGAGCTACACGGTGACGACCGGTGGGCAGGGAACACTCAGCCTCGCCGCCGTGGGCCTGCCCTCGGGTGTCTCGGCGACGTTCAGTCCGTCCACCGTCACCGCGGGCCAGTCCTCCACGCTCACGCTGAGCACCACCTCCTCCACGGCCGTGGGCTTCTACGCCTTCACCGTCGAGGGGACGGACACGAGCATCCAGGTGAGACGTTCGGCCTCCGCGCAGTTGAGCGTCACCGCCCCTCCGCCGCTGCCAGGCGGCTCGTTCACCTACAGCGCCACCAACACCAACAGCGCCCAACAGAGCACCACCAACTACAATGTGTACCTCACCGCCGGGCAGACGCTGAGGGTGGGCACCTGCACGGTGACGGGCTCGGCTGGCACGGGCGACACCTACCTGCGCCTGTATGGCGTCACCGCCACCCAGGTGGCCTACAACGATGACAGCTGCGGCGTGCTCTCGTATCTGAGCTACACGGCCACCACGAGCGGCAGCTATCAAATCCGCGCCGGGTGCTACTCCACTGGGGGCTGCAGCGGCACAGTGGCCTACACCATCCAGTAATGGCGCGGGGTTCTCGCGCCTGCCTCCACTCCGGGGGGACCTCCTGCTCCTTCCGGAGTCTCCTTCCTGTCCGTGAGTGCGTGGTTTGACGCTCAGCCACGGCGTGTGCTGATCTTTTCTTCCATATGTTCCAACGGAACCGGCTGCGAGATGGGCATCGCGAGTATGCCCTTCTCGGGTTCCACGAGCCGCTGCCTTCGGGGCACGAGTTCGTGGCAACAGGGGGAGCAGCACAACTGGAGGGTCGGCTGCGCGTGCTGGCGCAGGACTTCTTCAATCTCCAGACATTGCGCGAGGTGGTTCACGGCCACGCGGCGGCGGAGTTCGGACCGCGGTCCACGGACCAGCTCGTGCGGCAGGTGGCGTCCCTGGTGGCGCTCGGGAGCCTGCGGCTCGTCCGCGTCCCTCGGGCTCCGGAGCCCACGGGACGGTACCTGCGCGACAAGCCGGAGGAGTTGACGCCCGCCGACTTCGTCGAGGAGACGAAGTGGCTGCGGCTGCAGGTCGTCGACGACGTCACGGACGATCCGATCTCCGGACTGAAGCTGAGCATCGTGCTCCCCGATGGTTCCCAGAAGCAGGCCACCACGGACTCCTCGGGCCGCATCGAGCTGTCGAGCGTTCCGCCCGGCTATGCCCAGGTGAACGCGGCCATCGACGGGGCGACGCTGAAGGAGACGCTGGTCTTCGAGAAGTCCGGCATCCTCGCGTCCAAGCAGCCGGCGGGCCGGAGCCGCAAGCGCAAGACTCCCTCGGGGAAATTCCTGGCGCGAGTCGTCGAGCACCATGTGTCCGATGGCGAGACCCTGGAGGGCATCGCCGAGCAGTACGGGCTCACGGTGGACGACATCGCCCGGTTCAACTGGGACACGACGGATCCGGACGAGATTCAGCGGCACCTGTACGTCGACGTGGGATGCACCGCGAAGGATGAGAGTGGGAAGTTCACCTTCACGCGCTATGACGATCCAGGCGTTCTCTACATCCCCCGCCCGTTGGCGATGGGTGGGCTGGCCGTGGAGCAGAGCCACATCCTGCGGGTGCGCAAGCCCGCCCGCTCGGCGGCGTTCCTGTTCTCGGTCTAGAAGAGGCCGTGCCGTATCATGGCCTCATGAAGGAGTGGACCATGAAGAAGATCGCTCCATGGTTCCGGGCCTGGGCCAGCTGCCTGATGGTGCTGGGCTCCGGGATGGCGTGGGCCCAGAACACAGGGCGGGTCTTCATCCAGGGCTCGGAAGTCAATCTGCGTGCCAGGCCCAGCGACAAGGCGGAGGTGGTGACGAAAGTCCCCATCGCCACGGAGTGCCAGCGCCTCGCGGACGCCGCCAAGGGGTGGGTGCGCCTCAAGTGCGGCGAGGTGGAGGGGTTCACGCTGAAGTCATTGGTCGGCGCGGACAAGCCCTCCTTCGACAAGCTGCTGGCGCAGGCGCAGGACACGAAGGCCAGCACCCAGGTGCGCTACGACGCCGCCACTCGGGCGGCTACTCTCGATCCGAAGAACGACAAGGCGCTCGAACTGCTCGCGGATCTCTTCTTCGAGTCCGCGTTCGAGCAACTCGATAAGGAAACGATGAAGGGGGGTCCTCCCGAGGCTGTCTTCATCAAGCGTGAATACAGTAGAGCGCTGGACAGGAAGCGGTCGCTGGAGGAGAGCTTCATCTGGGAGTTGGAGAAGATCGAGTATGACTGGCACCAGCTCCGATTCCGCCGTGGAGGTTTTCGCGGCAGCTTCGTCAGCGCCATGTTCCGTGATGGTTTGCTCTTCGTGTACAGCGGGTTCATTTCCCCGAACGCGGGAAAGGGCAAGTTCGGCAAAGAGCTGGATGAGTTTGGTGTCAATATCAAATTGAGAACCAGTTCTGCGGCCTCCGAAACGCTGAAGCTGGCATTGCAGAAGGGGGCACGTCCTCCCGATACGCGCGACGACAAGTACTCCGATACGAAAGAGGAGTATGCCGGCATGCCGGCGCTGAGTCCCGAGGCCTTCCGGCTCTTCCGCTCGCTGTCTCCGCTCTGGTACCTGCTTCAGGGGAAAAAGGGAGAACGGCACGTCGATCAGTACTGCGGCATGATTTCTGGCATCCTGCTCAGGACCGACATTCATCGCCGGGCGGTCATGGTCGTTGGTTCTATCTATGACTACGGTGATGACCCTCCCAGGGTCATGCGAGTCACCGATGTCTCGAAGAATGGATCCTCCTACCAACTCCAACTCCTTCCCGATGGTGCAAAGCAGTTGGTGGCACTGCTGGCCTGGCCGACGGAAGAACCGAATGTCGGGCGTTGGGGAGGCTTACGAATGTTCATTGATGGCGGCGACTACGCCGTTGCCAACGCCAAGGGCATTCAAATCAAGGACAACGGCTGTACCTCGAACCTGGGACAATAGAGCGCGTTGGGGGGGGAATGGGGATCAAACAGCAGTTCTTCCTGACGGAAGATGCCCGCGGAATAGGCCTGGGTGATCGGGCCAACAATATCTCGGAGCGTGACGCGAAGGGGTCCCTTCTTCGTGTCTTCCCCGTGGATGACTACGCTTTTCCAGAGGAAATCAAGCGACAGGCCAAGGAATGGCATGTGCTCAAGGTTCCTCTCCTTGGCCAGAAGGTGCATGAACATCAAGCGCCGGACTGGTGTGGGCGTACCTCTGCCTCCATGGTCTACAACTATTTCCAGCTCATCAAGGGGAGGGATCCGCGTCCGCACTACATCACCCACTCGAGAGCGGGAGATCCGGAGTGTCTGCTCGATCTTCGCTACCCCAGGGGCGAGCGAGCCTTCTGGCTCCCTGCTGACGAATCCTTGCCCAAGAGAGGTTGGACGGTTTCCCCTCCGAAGGGGGTGAGTTATGAGATCCAATCCGATTACAAGGCTCATGGCCTGACCCTCTACGGTGAGCTTCCCGTCCCCCTCGAGCAAATCTTTCCCGCCCCCCCTCGTGCTCGGCCAACGGGGCTCGGAGGGGTTTTGCGTTACAGCGCGCCTTCTTCCTACGAAGAGGATGTGGGCCACCTGTTACCGGATGGTCTGCGCCACAAGGTCGACGAGATCAGCAAGAGCGAGAAGAACGTCAGGGAGAGGTTCGCGCATCTCATTGACTGTCTGCGAGCCAACAACCCGGTGGTCATCTACACGGGTATTGGAGCCAGGAACGAGCGCGAGCAGATCAACCCTCGGCACATCATCGTCATCTGTGGTTATTGCATCCTCGCGGTAGGTGGTGAGGAACAGCTCTGGATGGTGACCGCTGACCCGTCGACGAAGAAAGGACTTGTCGACGCGAATCTGCTTCAGGCACCTACCAAGGGAAGCGTGGATCTGGGCGCGCGGATCGGACCAGCGGATACGATCTTCCGGATGCGCTCCGGTATCATCGAGAAATACACTGGCCTGCATGCCGTCGCTTCGTTCAACCTGGTGCGGGCGAAGGCCTTCTTCGGCAAGAACAAATCCACGGTCGGTTCGGAGTACGACCTGCTGCTGGATCACCGCGACACCCGCGGCGGGCGCTATCTCTATCGCAAGGAGAAGACCGAGGTCCCGGCCGAAGTGCTCGACAGCAGTTTCAGCCGGCCCAAGTACAGCTTCCCGCTGCGTGGGAACAGTGCCTCGAGCAGCCCCTGGCAGTGCTATTACAACAACGAGTCGCTCGACACCGGGATTGGTGGCTACTACGTGCTGGGCCTGCAGCGGAACCTGCATGGCGGCGTCCATCTGTTCCCGCCGGCTGAGCAGCAGACCACTCCGGTCAGGGCCATCGCTCCTGGCTATGTCGTGGCCGCCCGGCTCCCGGGGGACAAGGCGGAGTGCTGCGATGCGGGGGTCCTGGAGGCCCTCGGCAACTGGCCCGGCTTCGTCCTGCTCCGCCACGAGCTCCAGGAGAACTCCAAGGACGCGCCCCAGAAACCGCACGTGTTCTACACGCTGTACATGCACCTGCGCTCGCCGAGGTTTCCGCAAGCGCAGGGCCAGACTCCCGACAAGGGGCAGGCCGAGGAAGTCGTCGGAGTGGACCAGTACTTCCAGGAGGTGCCCTGGTTCCGGGAGCTGTACAAGCGACGCTTTGGCGCCTGGGTCAACATCGCGGATACGTCGGGGCCTCACAAACTCGGCGCGCTGGTCTGGTCCCAGGAGCCGGTCGGCCCGGCCAGTGAGAAGAGCGGGAACTACAAGGTGCTCGCCGAGGATGGCACTTCCTACAAGATCTCCGTGCGCAACGAAGCGGGAGAGGCCCAGTGGCTCTACAAGGCGCCACCGGCCAATCTGGGGAAGGCCAAGGACGCGCTCGTGAGCGGCAAGGTCGTGACCTTCCCGGAGCCCTTCTTCCCCGTGGCCACTGGCGAGATCCTGGGCTTCGTGGGGCCCTTGCCCGCCGGAGCCTTGCAGGACGCGCCGCCCTTCCCGGTCCGGTTGGATCATCGAAAAGCCGCCGAGAAGAGCAAGAAGGTCGAGTTCCGCTCGGGGTTCCTGCACTTCCAGGTGTTCTCCCCGGAGAAGGAGGAGGACAACGGCATCCAGCTTCTCGCCAGACTGGCGGAGCAGATCGAACTGCCGGAGGAAATCAAGAAGGCAGGCGGCAGCGCTCCCAGGTTCATCCCGGTCAATGAGCGCGCGGAGGACAACTTCCTCGAGGTGGGGGAAATCGAAGAACACCTCAAGGGCAACCTCCCCGAGGAGGATCGGAGCGCCTTCGAGGAGGCGACCCATGAGCACTTCTCCTTATCGAAGGAGTGGGGGCACTTCGGCTATGCCACGGCCGTGGCGACGCTGCTGGACTCGAAGACGTCATTTGCTCCGGAGGCCAAGAACCCGGACTGGAAGTCGTGCACCCACTTCGAGTACCCGCTGACGCTGGAGGTCGAAACCGGCTATCTCCCGCAGCCAGGGAAGAACCGCATGCTCGAGGGGGGAATTTATGAGCTGGAATTGCTCTTCGAGCAGGAGGTTGCCGGAGGCGGCTGGAGGAGGATGGATTGTCCATCCGGCACGTGCGGCGAGATGCTGGAAGGGCGGAGGGTATGCAAGCCCGGGAGTATCAAGCTCGATGCGGGCAAACTCAGTGCCGCCAGGAATGGAGTCGTCCAGATTTCGCTGATGGTGCCCGCCCTCGCCGAGAGGATGACGCTCAAGGCGAAGCAGGGCTTCTTCATCGAGCAGTCCGTCCCCCTGCGAGGGGCCGACGGGTATCTGCTTGCGCAGGGCATCACCCGGCGCTGGCGCAACGTTCGCCTCATCCAGAAGAACGAGTGGGTTCCCGACAACGTCAAGGCGGTACTGCGCAAGGCGAACGAGGCGCTCAAGCCCTCCCGCTTGCAGATGACGGAGCAGGAGGTGGTGCAGATTGCCTGGTGCGACCCCGGCAAGGAGGAGCACGTCCCGCGAGTTCTCGCCAACGGCACCGACAAGAGTGCCAGACTCTTCGACTCGGACGGCTGGCTCCCTCCCAGCAGCCGGCTCGAGAACCTGCACCCCGTCTCGGCCGTCTGGCTGCTCAATGTGCTCGACAAGCAGAACAAGGCCCATGTGCGGAGCGAATGGCCCGTTCCCCGCTTCCGGAAGGACGATCCGAATCCGCTGAGCTGCGGGTGGGTGAAGAAGGCCGGCGAGCGGCTCCCGGGCGAGACGGCCATCGCGGTCGTCGTCGACGAAGACTTTGGCTACGACCTGGAGCATCAGCTCGCGGTGCGCATCAAGCAGGGGGAAACCACTCTCGACCTGACCCGGGGCGCCCTGGCTGGTTCGGGTGGCAACCTCGTGCACGCGGTCCAGGCCGGATTCTGGGGTGAGTGGACCTTGGAGGTCACCGATACCTCGTCGCCGCCGAAGGTATTGAAGCCCAAGAAACAACACGAGCGCCTCGAGCCGGTCCTGTCCGTTCCCCGCCCGAAGCTCGTGGGGGCAGGGGAGGAGCAGGGGGCCGTCATCGTCGAGCAGCCCCGGCGTCAGCCGGACGGCACTTGGCGGTGGCGCCTCGACTTCGAGGGACCGGTGCCGCGCGAACTCCCGGGGTTCATCCTGTTGCGGACGAGCAGGAACCAGGATGGTTCTGGCGCCACATACGCTGATGTGGCGCTCCCGGTCACGGCCCGTCCCATTCAAGCCGGGAAGGGGCTAGGAGTCGATGCCGCGCATTTCGAGCTGGAGGATGACTTCATCGTTGGCTTGACGGAGGCGGGAAGGAAGGTCTGGGAATCGCCGAAGAAGCTCTACGTCATCAGCGGCCTCCTGGGCTTCAAGGAGTGCTTCAACGCGATGGACATCAAGGTGGGATGGGGAGTCGTGAAGGAACTCACCCAGCTCGCCGCGAAAAAGGTCCACTTCGAGCTGGTGGAGCTTGCCGAGGATGGGCTGACCTGCACCCTCCGGAGCGCCAATCCCAGCAAGCTCCTCAAGGAATCCTCCGCGGCGGTGAAGGAGCAGTCCGAAACGGGGGACCTCGTGCTCTCGTTCGAGCCCGCCGAGTGCGAGGACCCGAAGCTGCAGGCCCTGTGGGTCTTCGACGAGGAGCGGAGCGTCATCCTCAACTGCAAGCCCGCCGCGGGCGATGCCAGACTCGGACCGCTTCCGTACAGCAAGTACCGGAAGGCCTACCGCCACTCCAATCCCTTGCGGATCCACGTCGCGCTCGCGTCGGCGCTGGGGCAGGTCGCGACCGCCCTCGACAAGAAGCTTCCCCCCATCGAGCGGTTCGAGGCCGATGGTCTCGGCTGCATCATCAACGCCAGTGGCAAGGGCGTGGTGGACAAGGTGCGGGTGGCCGCCGCATCGGGAATGTTCCACGCAGATGTCGCGGATCCGGCACAGCCGACCCGCCTGCGGATCGGTCCGAACCTGGGCACCAAGGACTCGTTGTTCATCTCGTTCCACCCGGGACGGCTCTTCAGCAGCCTGGCGGCGAGCGAGCTCAATCCCGGTGCCCAGCTCTTCCACTGGTTCGAGTTCGCCGCGTTGAATGGCCTCGGACTGCTGTACCCCTTCGGAGGGGAGACGACCGGGGATGGAGACGGCTCCATCGACCTGAAGCGGTTCGAAGAGCTGAAGGCGAAGACATCCCATCACCTCCATGCCACGCACGCGGAGCCGGGCCGCTACAGGAAGGTGGGCCTGCGCAACATGGCTCCCAAGCAGGAGGGGTCCTCCGAAGAGTCGCCGCCGAAGCACCTTGCCTTCCGGCCCCTGCCCAGGCTGGGCCAGTGCGAGCTGGAGATCTCCGCCCGTGTGTCCGGGGTACCCGAGGATCTGCACAACTATTCCGCCTGCTTCTTCCGCCGCGCCCCAGGAGGCCAGAAATGGGAGCCCATCCGGGGCTTCGACAAGCTGCTGGCCGACAAGCTGGAGATCCGTGATCAGAACGCGGTGGCGGATTGGATCATCTCGGCGCGCGTGCCGTTTCCCCAACCGGATGGCCAGAAGAAGAACCCCCTCGACGGCAAGAACGGTTTCAAGCTGGCCCTCATCGCGCGCAACGAGGACATCGTGCCTCAGCGCCTGGAGCAGGAGGGCGAGTATGACTTCACGCCGCGGTGGGAGGGTGGGCTGAAGGTGCAGCCGAAGGGAGAGCTGCTGGAGATTCGCTGTCACGCCGAGGGCATCGAGGTGCCACTGCCAGGCTCAAGGGACAAGGCCGCCTGGAATGTCGCGCGGGAGTTCGAGCTCGTCATCGAGTCCGAGCCGGTGCAGACGAGCGCCATGGGTCTCTCTCCCAGGCTGGAGGAGCACGTCCGGTACGCCACACCCACCCAGAACGGGCGGCGAGGCGGTTGCGATCTCCAGGGTGATTTCGTCGCCACCCTCGACTCGAGCGTGCTCTCACCCGACGTGTCCTACCGCTTCACGGTCCGGCGTCCGCTCGATCCGAGCAGAAAGCCCAAGCCGGTGCGGCTGACCCCCCTGAGCCCGTGCAGCAGCGAGCCGTTCAAGCGCACGGAGTGATGCCAGAGACAAGAAGGGACGCAGTCATGGCTCAGATTGAAGGCACTTCAGCGCCACATGGCGATTGCCAGATTCCGCTTGGTTACGATGGGGTCGTGAGGATCCGGGCGGTGCCGCGCATCGTCCTCACGCCGCAGAAGCAGACCCAGCCCCCCCTCCAGGAGCTCGACACCTGGGAGGTGGTGGTGGGCGGCGGCTGCGAGAACGTGGTGGGCCTGCTTCCTTGCCGGCTCGAGTGGATCCTCACCAGTGACTGTCTCGCCGAGCGGAGTCGGTCCCACCCGCGTGAGACCTGCATCGTCCCCAGCGGGAATGGCTTCGTGGTACGCGAGAAGGACGGGGACGGTTCGAAACCGCTGCGGGTCTCCGCGTTCGAGCTTGGGCTCATTGGCAAGGGGCGCCTGGGCTTCCGGATCGAGCCAGCGCTCACCGGCAACGAGCCCGTCGAGGTACCGCCCGGGGATTCCCGGGCCATTGCCTTCGAGTTGGAGGCGAGCCTCGACTTCAAGGTCGCGTCCGCGGAGCTGAGGCGTGACTGGATGCCCGACTGGCTCGAGCTGGCAGTGCACGGCAACCGGATCGGTACCCTGATGCAGCTCGCGCCGCGCTTCTCGTCACTCTTCTCCGGACAGCTCGCGACGTTGGACATCTTCCCCGTGGGCTCGGAACAGGACAAGGACGCCGCAGTCCACCTCGAGTGGGAGATTGGCGACACCCACGCGGCCTCACGGTTGCTGTGGAAGGTAGGTTTCGCCGCGGTCCGCGGAGCGCAAGGAGAGGTGCTGAATGACCGTCTGGTGACGATCGGCGGAAATGGGTCCCAGCCGGCGACGGTGGCGTTCAAGTATCAGCTCTCGGTGGCGCGCAAGCCCCCACCCGTCGAGGCCAAGGGTAAGGGCACGAAGAAGCAGGCCAACGCTGCGTCTGGGGAAGCCATTCGAGCGGAGCCCCGGCCCGCGCTCGAGGTCCCAAGGCCACGTCTGGCCGCCTTCGAGGTGCTGCTGCAGAAGGGTAAGCTGCGAGTTCAGGGCCGCTTCGAGGGCTTCAGCGACTCGGTTGTACTCGACATGGTCTTGAAGCCCTACGTGCTGGTGGGGACTGGAGAGACGGCGGAAATCGAGGAGCTGGACAACTACTTCAAGAGCATTCTCCAGAGCGTCCTCCTGCTCCACGAGGACAGCCTTGCCCATGACTACCAGGGACGCGAGTTGCGCGCGCTGTGCTCGCCGCTCGATGTCGAGGCGCGATTGTCTCCGCTCGATTCCATGGCGGTCACGAGCACGAAGAACGTGTTCCAGCGCGAGCTACTCGACCTGAAGGGTCTTCCGCGGGAGTACGTGTCGGCCCTCGAGCAGCTTTCCGGGCTGAAGATCTTCGCCGTGCTGAAGCTCGCGCCGGGAGTCACGGTCAAGGCGGTGCCCTTCGGCGCCATCGTGGATTACAAGGAGAGCGAGCCGGGTCTCAGCGGAGGCCATGCGTCATTCAGCAATGGTGGGTTCGTCTCCAAGGTCTTCGCCTCGGGGGTCTGTACCTCGAACACCATGGAGCTGTCCGGTATCGCCGCCGCCCTCAAATCGCCGCTGCCCGTCGTCCCTCCCTCGCTTCAGGAAGAATTCGAGATCTTCGTCGCCACGGTGTGTGGTGAGGCCATTGGCCAGAGCGAGGGCGCGTGGATGGGCGTTGCCCACACCATCATGAACCGGGTCGCTCGCAAGTATGAGAAATGGAAGGACTGCTTCACGTCGACGGACGTGATCCGGCTGACGGGATTCGAGGCCTACAACAAGAAGATCTTCCTCGCGGCCCGCGAGTACATGAAGGCGCCCGCGACCGCGTCATTCACCGATCGGGACAAGCTGCAGCGGCTCATCACGCTCGTGACGCCCATCTTCATGCGGCAGGGGGACGATGGGGCGGGCGCCGTCTTCTTCTACAGTCCGAAGGCTCAGCGCCAGCTCGCCGAGCGCGAAGCCGCGAACGGAAACAGGTCCCGTTCCATCGTTCCCGCCTTCGTCAACCAGACCGGAGACAAGGAGCTGGTTCGCGTCACCGAGCAGGTTCTTGGCAGTGCTGGGAAGAAGGATGACTTCGAGTTCTTCGCCTTCAAGCATCCCGAGAAATTCCCCAGGTTGTCGGAGGAGGAGGTCGCGAGGGGGCTCGAGACACGTAGGACAGCACCGCGAACCTAGCAACCATACGCGGGCGCTACAGCCCGGACAGAAAGCTGTCGAGCACCGCGTTGAACTTCTCCGGCTGCTCCTGGTTGGGCAGGTGGGCCGCGTCTGGAATCACCTCCAGGCGCGCCCCGGTGACGAGGTCCGCCATCTGCTTCGCCTTCTCCAGCGGCGTCACCGGATCCTTCTCGCCCACCACCACCAGCGCGGGCCCGGCGTAGCGCGCGAGGATGTCCTTGCTGTCCGGCCGCAGCGCCATGCCCCGCTGTGCCGCCGCGAGGCCCGCCGGTGTGGCCGTCCGCATCATCGCCGCCACCTCGCGTCCCACCTCCGAGTCCGGTGCGGCCACCACCTTGGGCAGCAGCGCCCGCACCACGGCCTCGGGCCCCTCCCGTAGCGCTTCCTGGGCCGAGGCCTCCCGCCGGCCGCGTCCCGCCTCGTCATCCGCCGTGGCCTGCGTGTCCACCAGCACCAGTCCCCGCACGCGTCCCGCGTCCTCGCGCAGCAGCGCCATGCTGGCGTACCCGCCCATGGACACTCCGCCCACCACCGCCGAGTCCACCTTCAGCGCGTCCAGCAGCGCCAGCGCGTCCTGGGCGATGCGGGCCATTTCCGTGGGGCCCTCGCCGAGCCCGCTCCGCCCGAAGCCCCGGATGTCCGGGATGATGAAGCGATAGCGCCCTGACAGCGCCTTCAATTGCTTCTCATACGCATCCCCGTTCAGCGGGAAGGCGTGGAACAGCAGCACGGGCAGCCCGTGGCCTTCGTCGCGGTAGTGCAGGGGAATGCCGTCCACGGTGATGGTGAGCATGGGGTCCTCCAGGACTTCAAATCCACCGGTTGCGCTTGAACCAGAACAACAGGGCGATGGGCAGTCCGAAGACGGACACGATCATCACCCAGAAGAACTCCCGATTGGACAGGATGTCGAAGTTCTGTCCGAAGAAGCCCGTGATGAACGACAGCGGCAGGAAGACGGTTGCGATGATGGTGAGCTGTTTGCTGATCTCACTCGTCCGGTTGGCCATCATGGACAGGTAGCCGTCCATCACGTTGCCCACCAGGTCGCGGCCCGCGTCGATCTGCTCGTACAGCCGCACCAGATGGTCATACACGTCGCGGAAGTACAGCGCCGCGCGTTCCTGGATGTTGGGGATGCCCCTCCGGGCCAGGAAGCCCATCACGTCCCGCTGTGGCGACAGCACCCGCCGCAGCGACACCAGCGCCCGCTTCATCTCGAAGATGCGCTGCAACTGCTCCGGCTGCGGGTTCTCGAAGACCGCCGATTCCAGGTCCTCCAGCTCGTCATTGAAGGTGTCCAGGACGGGGAAGTTGCGGTCCACCAGCGCGTCCGCCAGCAGGTACAGCATGAAGTCCACGCCGCGTTCCATCGTCGCCTGGGGCTCGTCCCGCACCCGCTGCCGCACCATCTCGAGCCCATCGAAGGGAAGCTCGTGGACGCTGATGAGCCAGTCCGGTCCCAGGAAGAAGTGGTGCTCGTGCAGCGTCAGATCACACACGTTCTTCGAGCTGGCGGTGAAGCCCTGGAGCACGATGAATTGATGGTTCGGGTACTCCTCCAGCTTGGGCCGCTGGTCCACGTGCAGGCAGTCCTCGATGGCCAGCTTGTGCAGCCCGTAGCGGTCCCCGAGCCGCTTCATCTCCTCCTCGGTCGGCTGGAGGACGTCGACCCACTTCGAGCCGGGCAGCTCGAGCAGATCCTCCCCCCCGAAGAGGGGCTTGCCTCCATTCATGACGACGACCTGGATCATGCGCGCACCCGGCTTCCATCCACCATGAAGTCGAGCACCCGGTCCCACAGCCCGTTGAACTGGGGCGTCCGGAAGTGCGAGCCGGACTTGAGCCAGCCCACGTGCTCGGGTGGATCGTCGAAGTGGCCCAGCACGTCCAGGTGGTCGGCGACGGCCGCGGTGATGAGCTCGCCCCACAGTTGGGTCCGCGTGGGGACGACGCCATCGCTCCGTTGGCGGTACTGCTCGCCGAAGACGTCCCGGAGCAGCCGGTCATGGGTGGGGGAGGGCTCGGGCGTCCGCAGCTCCCGCGAGTCCGGATCGCTCTTCGTGTAGAGGAAGGAGTAGGCGCCGTAGATGACCTCGGGCTGGGGATCCAGCATCCGGAACGACACCAGGTCTCCCATGCCGGGGTCGTTCTTGCCGGTGATGGCGCGGAGCAGGCCCAGGAAGCTCGGAGGCGGCGCGCCGGTGATGACCGAGCCGTAGCGCACGCCCGGCTGGTCCGGGTTGTCCTGGTTGAAGGCCACCATCTTCTCCGGGGTGAGATCCCCGATGATCGACTGATCCTTCCCCACCTGATCGAGGAACTCCTCCAGCGTGGCCTGTTCGGTGGGGGTGAGATGGGCCATCAACCGGGTGACCTGATCGAGCAGGGTGGCCTGGAAGCCGAGCTGATGGCCCGCCTCGCTGAGCGCGTAGAACAGGCGGAAGGCCAGGAACATCATCGGGCGAGGGCCCCGCCGCAGGGCGAACACGGTGAAGAGCCACAGCAGCCGCAGGAGCATCTCGCCCCGGCGATCCCGCAGGAAGAAGCTGGCCATGGGCGCGCCGTGGTGCGGTGTGGCCACGGACACCACCGAGCGCACACGCTCCCGCAGGTGGGGCGCCTGCCTGGGTATCCAGGTGGACACCAGACCTCGCGCGTCCACGCCTCCGGTGGAGTGGCCAATCAGGTGGATGGCCGCGTCATCCTTCGAGGCCGTCTCCTCGATGGTCCGGAGGATGAGCCGGGCCCGGACCTCGAGGCTGGCCGTGGGGTGCCCCGTCACGGACTCCACCTCGGCGGTGTGGCCGCGCTTCCGGAAGCCCTCCAGGAGCGCGTCGCGGACATGCCCGAAGTAGACGATCCGCTCGGCTGGCTTCTCTCCCATATGGGTGAAACCGAAGAAGCCGGGAATGAGGTACACGCGGTGCTTCGCCATCCGGTCAGTCTAGGAGGGCGCGCAACCCTCGCAAGGGAAATGCCCGGATCCATACGTCCGGCAGCCGAAGTGCGCGACGGGGCGCACGGGACCCGATAGAGTGGGTGCGCCGTGGCCGCCGATACCCCTCCGTTCGCTTTGCCCCCCAAGCTCGAAGAGCTGCTCCAGTCCCTGTCCGATCGCGCCTTCGCCGAGCGCTTGCGCTCGGTGTACGTCGCGGCGGGCCAGGCCATCACCCGGCTGAGCGACCTGGACCTGCTGAAGTACGAGACCGCCCACGTGGAGGACAGCCCGGACCTGTCGCTCTGGGAGGAGATGGCGCCCGTCATCCGCGACACGGTGATGGACGTGAACGCGCTGCTCAACGTGGTGCGGGAGCAGTTCGCGTCCAAGCCAGCGGGAGGCGCGGGCTCCGGGGCGCCCCTGGCGGCCACCGTGGAGGCGCGGCGGGCCAAGGACGCCTCCGAGCTCTTGCTGGGGTGGATGCAGCAGCTGGCCCAGGGCATCACCCAGCTGGGCGAGACGATGCGCAACCCCTCGGTGGTGTCGGACCGGTGGACGCTGCTGGCGGAGATCCAGCGCCTGCGCGAGCGCTTCCGCGAGCAGATGGGCAACCTCGTCTTCGAGTCCGCCAGTGCCTTCGGGCCGGTGACGCGGCAGCAGGTGGTGCCCGGCCACGAGGCGGAGGTGAAGGCGGCGGTGATGGTGCGGGCCATCGTGGCGGACCTGTCGCGCATCGTCTCGGCGCGGCTGACCAAGGTGCGCGAGGCCGAGCCCGAGGACGTGCAGTGGAACGCCCAGCAGCTGCAGACGGAGCTGGATGCCTTCGGCCGCACCGCCGCCTACAAGCACCTGCGCGCGCAGGACAAGCGGCACATCATCGAGCTGCGCGTCCGGGCCGGACGCATGGCCATCCAGGACAACCCCAGCAAGCAGGAGGTGCTGTCCGTGGTGGAGGAGCTGGACACCATCGTGCGCTCGCTCAGCCACGTGAACCAGCGGCAGCTCCTCATCGCCCATGACCGCGAGGTCTGGGCGGGCTGTGGGGTGCGGTTGGAGCGCTCCATTGGGCTGCTGGCCGCGGATCCTCCCGCCGCCGCGCGGGCCCTGGCCGAGACGGCCGCCAGTGCCCAGTCCCTCTACGGGCGGGAGCCGCGGCTGGATGCCTTCCTGCGCAAGGCGCGCAAGACGCAGTTGTCCCAGCTCACCGGCGCCGAGCTTCGCGCCAACGTGGAGACCCTCCAGTCCCTGCTGGCCGGACTGGAGATCGGCTGAGTCATCGCCGCGGCGTGTGCCGGGCCACCTTCCGGGCCCCTCCGCCGCGTGTTCCGCCTCGTGTCGTGGGCTGCTCGCGGCGGGCCGTCCGGGAGCGGGGCGCTGGAGCCCGGTGGGCGGCGGGGGCCTCCTCCTCGAACACCATGTCCCGGAGCCAGCTCGCCGGCAGGAAGGCCGGATCGTTGTAGAGCGCCAGCAGCGTCTGGGGCTCCACGGGACCGAGCCGGTGGGCCGCGATCTTCGTGCCGCCGCCTTCCCTCCAGGCGCTCTCCCAGAGCATGGCGAGGCAGAGCGCGCCCCTGGCCATGCAGTCGCACGTGCGCTCCCCGAGCACTTCCCACATGTGCGGAATCCGCTGGCGCCCGGTCTGGGCGTTGTAGGCCTCGATCACCTCCATGGGGGGCAGGGTGTCGATCGTAGCCTGCATGAGCTTCACGACAGCATCCGCCGCCGCGGCTCCGCCCCGGAGCGTGTCCGTGACGTGTTTGCCCCGCACGCGCGCGTTCACGCCGGCGATCAGCTCGGCGGTCCGCAGATCCAACATCTTCGTCTCGTAGACGGCGTGGACGTCTTCCTCGTCGGCATGGCCGGGCCGTCCATGGTGCAGGAACGAGACATGGAGGGGCTGGCAGGCATCCCCCACGTAGTGGGCGAGGATGCCCGCGGCGCACAGATACTCCGCCACCCGCTGCTCCCGGGCGTAGCCCACCATGGCGTCGTAGATCTGCCAGACCCGGAACGGCAGCGCGCCGCGCCCGGCGTTCTGCTTGATACCGAGGCTCTCGTAGAACTCGCTCCACACGGCGGGGGTGCGGCTGGAGGGATCCGTCCGCCACAGCTCGAGCAATGTCTTCCCCTCGAAGCGGCCCTGGCCCGGCTGATCCATGTCGGCGAAGTGGTTGGCCGCGTCCCGTTTGCGCGTGGTGCGCCACACCAGGTCCGCCACGTCCGCGAGCGCCACGAAGTGCTGGGTATCGGCGCGGGGCAGCTCACCCCGGGTGATGGCCTCGTCCCCCACCGCGATGCGCTCGGCGTTGGCGGTCACCAGGTGCGCGAGCCGCCGGTTGGACACGAGCCCGCAGGCCGTGATGCCCACCTTGTAGTGGCCCACCTTCCCCCAGTACTCGCTCAGCCCGATGTCCCAGTCGCGCACGAGCTCCACGTCCAACGCGCGGCAGATGGAGCTCAAGTTGGTGGCGAGCGCGAAGGCATACGTCTCCCCGCCACCCGGGGTCATCAGCCGGTGTCCTCCCCATTGGAGGGCGATCGGACGCCATTGCCGGGCCCGGGCGCCGGTGGGCGGCGTTGCCTTCTCTTCCGGGGCGTCCCTGGGCTCGAAGAACCAGAGGGTTCCCGAGTCGCCGGGCAGGGTGGGCAGGGGGCCCGCGCCCTGGCGGGGGCCGATCATCAGGTCCGCCACGTAGTCGAAGCCCCCCAGGGATTGGTAGCGGTAGAAGAGCCCGTGGATCTCCCCCTCGAGCGGACCCGAGGCGCCACCGAAGGCGCGCACGAAGCAGCCGATGAGATCCAACGAGAGGGTGTCGCAGTGGAGGTCCACCAGGGGACCGAGCTCGCCCATGCCGAACACCTGGGCCGTCCACCCGCTCACGTCATCGAGCCGCACGAGGCCCGCGTCGAGGTTGGCGTACGTCCGGCTCCCGGGCCATCCCGGGTACACCTCCGTGAAGGGCCGTTTGCCCACCTGGCGCTCCTGGCTGACGCCCACGCGGCGCCGTCGGCCCTGGATGAGGGTATGGACCTCGCGGCCCGGCTCACCCACCACGTGCCGGTTGGTGAGGGCATGGACGGAGTCCCCATCCGTGACGAGGCAGCCGAACGTCCCCAGGTGCTGGCGTCCCTGCACATCCGTGAGGGCCGGATAGCCTCCGCCGACCAGCCCCGAGGTGAAGGCGAGCGTCTGGAGTGGCGCGGGGGCTCGCTGCTGCCGTTCGGCGAGGATGACGCAGGTGGGCACCACCCGGCCGTCTGGCAGGTAGAGCAGTGGCGGGACGAGCTGCTCGGGTTGGTGGGTGAGCTCCTCGGGGGTCAACCACTCGTCCACGAACACCAGCACGCAGGGCCAGGACCAGTGCTGGACGACCGTGTTGGAGAGCGTCCGGGGCTCCGTGCTCTTGTGCGCGGGCGGGGCGCTCGGATCCTCCGCGTCGGGATCCCTCCGGCGGATCCGGTAGCGCCCGATAGCCGTCGCCACCACCGAGTCCAGATGCGCGAGATGGACGTGGTACGCCTCGCGCGCCTCCAGCAGATCCTTGATCGACAGCGAGCTGAAATCCCTCGAACTCAGCAGGCCCTTCTTCGCCATGGCCTCACCCCCGACGAGCCAGTTCCACGAGGGGTGGAGTGGGGTGGGGGGAAACGTGACAGGCCCTATCCGAGGCCTCGCTTGCCAGCGGTTTTATCTCTTGCCGTTCAAATGATTTCAGGGCAAAGTGTTGCGATGCCAAGGAGATAGGAGGGTGTCTGGATTCAGGACACCACTGTCTTGATTTGGTACAGCACTTGGGGGATGAATGAAAGCCATTGAAATCAGGCGGCTTTGTCCCTGAAGTGTAAACATCCGATGCAGAGCGGAGCGCGTTGAGGGTGACATCCGCACTCCACTGGATGAGCCGGGTGATGCGTAAAGGCAGGCATTTCCACGGTTTATAGGTTGGCCCGCTTCCTGCTCATGGTTCCTGCGTCCGACGGCACCCCGCCGTTGAACAGGAGGAACCCCCAGTGTTTCGCACTCGCTTCCTTGCTGCCGCGCTGCTCGCCCTTCCCCTCGCCGCTTGCGAGGTCGACAATTCGCAGCTGCCCGAGGGCGCCCCGAAGTCCGACCTGGCCGCTGACTCGCTGGGTGACGTGCAGGCCGCGCTCGCCGCGCTGCCCTCCGCTCAGGTTCTCGGCTCCAACGACGACGGCGTTCCCTTCCTGCTCAAGGGCAACCTGGACAACGCGAGTGGCCTGCAGGGCATCGCCGCGGCCTTCCGCCTCAACGCCTCCGACCTGGTGATGAAGCGCACCACCGTGGACGAGCAGGGCAACACCCACATCCGCTACGGCCAGACCAAGAACGGCCTGCCGGTGTTCGGCGGCGAGCTCATCATCCACAAGGATGCGAGCGGCAAGATCTTCATGGCCAACGGCTCGGCCCGTGACGGCGAGATCGTGCCCTCCGTGGCGCGCATCTCCGGCGAGGCCGCCCGCGCCGCCGCCCTGGACAACACCGTGGGCCGCCACATCGCCTCCGAGGGCGATGCCCGCCTGATGTACATCCGCTCCGAGAAGGACAGCCGCCTCAAGCTGGTCTACGAGGTGGTGGTGACGGGCGAGGGCGCCGACCTCCCCATCCGTGACCACGTGTTCGTCAACGCGCTGACCGGCGGCGTCGAGATGGTGGCCTCGGACATCCACGCGGCGAAGAACCGCGCGGTGTACTCGGCCAACAACGGCACCTCGCTGCCCGGCACGCTCAAGCGCTCCGAGGGTGGCGCGGCCACCGGCGACACCCACGTGGACGACAACTACACCCACCTGGGCACCACCTACGACTGCTACAGCGTGAACTTCGCGCGTGACTCGTACAACGGCTCGGGCGCGCAGCTGCGCAGCACGGTGCACTACAGCACCAACTACACCAACGCCTTCTGGAACGGCAGCCAGATGGTGTACGGCGACAGCAACGGCACGCAGTCCGCGCCGCTGGGCAAGTCGCTGGACGTGACGGTGCACGAGCTGACGCACGCGGTGACCAGCTCCGAGTCCAACCTCACCTACTCCAACGAGTCCGGCGCTCTCAACGAGGGCCTGAGCGACATCTTCGGCGCCTACTGCGAGTCGTGGAGCCGTGGCTGGGTGGTGGACGCGGCGGTGTGGATGGTCGGCGACGACGTGTGGACGCCCAACACCCCGGGTGACGCGCTCCGCTACATGGCCAACCCGACGCAGGACGGCTCGTCCTACGACTACTACCCCACGCGCTACACGGGTACGTCCGACAACGGCGGCGTGCACTGGAACTCGGGCATCGCCAACCTGGCGTTCAAGCTGCTCACCACGGGTGGTACGCACCCGCGCGGCGTGACCACCACCAACGTGACGGGCATCGGCATCCAGAAGGCCGGTCAGATCTTCTACCGCGCCAACCGCGACCTGATGACGGCCTCTACCACCTTCGCCCAGGCGAAGACGTACACGGAGACGGCCGCCACGCAGCTGGGCTACACCACGGCCGAGGTCGCCTCGGTGTCGGCCGCCTGGCAGGCGGTGGGCGTGGGCATCGTGGTTCCGCCGGCTCCGGCCACCGCGCTGACCAACAACGTGGGCCTCACGGGCCAGTCGGGCACCTCGGGCACGAACAAGTTCTACTACCTGGACGTGCCGGCCAGCCGCGCCTCCACCTTCACCATCACCGGTGGCACGGGTGACGCGGACATGTACGTGAGGATCGGCTCGCAGCCGACCACCTCCTCGTACAACTGCCGTCCGTACCTCTCCGGCAACAACGAGACGTGCAACATCGCCGCGCAGAGCACGGCCCAGCGCATGCACGTCATGCTGAACGCCTACACCACCTACTCCGGCGTCACGATCAAGGGCGCGTACACGCCGTGATCGGCTGAACCCGAAGTGAGATGAACGGCCCCTGGGAGGCACTGCCTCCCGGGGGTTTCGTCTTTGCGGGCTTCCCGTGAGGCCGGGAAGGGTGTAGTGGCGCTGCCCATATGGTTGTCCCTCGCCCCCTGCGCCACGCGGACCTCTCCCGGGTGGAAGCGGTCTTCACCGATGTCGACGGTACCCTCACCAGCTCGCACCAGCTGCGCTCCACGACCGTGCGGGCGCTCGAGCGCCTGGTGGAGGCCGGCCTCAAGCTGGTGCTGGTGACGGGCCGCCCGGCCGGTTGGGGCGAGGCGTGGGCCCGTACGCTGCCGGTGGACGGGGTGATCGTCGAGAACGGGGGCCTGTTCTTCCTGCGGGGCCCCGGGGGGAAGCTGCGCAAGGTGTACGCCGAGTCCCCGCGGGTCCGGCTGCCGAACCGCCGGAAGCTGGAGGCGGAGGTGGCGGCCGTGCTGCGGCAGGTGCCCGGGGCGCGCCTGTCCATGGACAGCGCCTTCACGGAGGTGGACCTGGCCGTGGACTACAACGAGGAGGCGCGGCTGGGCGAGCAGGGGGCCGAGCGGATCGAAGCGCTGCTGCGGGCGCGGGGGGTGACGGCGGTGCGCTCGTCGGTGCACATCAACTGCTGGCTGGGGCGCTTCGACAAGCTGTCGGCGGTGAGGCGCTTCCTGAAGCTCGCCTGGGGTTTGCGGCTGGAACCGGGGGATGGGCGCTTCGTGTACGCCGGGGATAGCTTCAATGATGCCCCGATGTTTGGAGGGTTCGCCCTGAGTGTCGGGGTGGCCAACGTGCGGCGGGTGTTGGATCGCATCGACACCCCGCCGGCCTTCATTACCCGGGCGGAGGAGGGGCGGGGCTTCGAGGAGCTCGCCCGTGCCATTGTCGCCCAACGGGCCCGCCGGGCCCCTCGCCGAGGAGTGGGAGCGTGAACGTCGTGAAGTTGGAGCTGGCCCCGGGGCTGGGCCGTCACCTGCGCGCGGGACACCCGTGGGTCTTCCGCAAGGCGCTGGACAAGGTGCCGAAGATTCCTCCCGGCAGCGTGGTGGACCTGGCGGAGAACGGGAAGTTCGTGGCGCGCGGGTATTTCGATCCGCACTCGGCCATCGCGGTGCGGGTGCTGACGCGCAACCCGAAGCAGAACATCGACGCGGCCTTCTTCGCGCAGCGGGTGAAACAGGCGCTGGCCGAGCGGCGCTCGCTGATCGATCTGACGGACACGGACAGCTTCCGGTTGATCCACGGCGAGGGGGATGGGCTGCCCGGCGTGGTGGTGGACCTGTATGGGCGGTACGCGGTGCTGAAGCTGTACTCGGCGGGGCTCACGCCGTACCGGGGGCTGATCGTCGAGGCGCTGAAGGCGGCGGTGCCGGAGCTCAAGGGCATCCTGGGCCGGGACGAGGTGGGCCGGGACGACGTGGAGGAGGACGAGGGCCGGGGCGCGGGGCGGATGCTGTGGGGGGAGAAGGCACCGGAGGTGCTGGAGATCCTCGAGCGGGGGGCGAAGTTCGGGGTGGACGCGTGGCGAGGGCAGAAGACGGGCTTCTTCCTGGACCAGCGGGAGAACCGGTACCTGATCCGGCGGCTGGCGAAGGGCAGGGACGTGCTGAACTGCTTCTGTTTCAGCGGCGGGTTCTCGGTGAACGCGGCGCTGGGCGGGGCGAACAGTGTGTTCTCGGTGGACCTGGATCCGGATGCGATCGCGCTGGCGCGGGAGAACTTCACGCGCAACGGGCTGCCGGCGGAGAAGCACGACTTCCTCGCGGCGGACGTGTTCAAGCTGCTGGCGTCCTTCCGGGAGGAGGGGAGGACGTTCGATATGATCATCCTGGACCCGCCGGCGTTCGCGAAGAGCCAGAAGGCGGTGCAGGCGGCGATCGACGGGTATGCGTCGCTGAACCGTCAGGCATTGGGGCTGCTGCGGCCCGGGGGCCTGCTGGCGACGGCGTCGTGCTCGGCGCGAGTGGGCCCGGATGACTTCATGGGCGCGGTGAAGGAGGCGGCCTTCAAGGCGGGAGTGGATCTGGCGATGGTGGAGGAGCGCTACCAGCCGCCGGATCATCCGATCCGGCTCCAGTTCCCCGAGGGCCGCTACCTGAAGTTCTACGTGATGGTGTCGGTGTAGCTGCCGCCGACTTGGGGCCCGTGCGCGGGCCCTACCACTTCACGAAGCGCGAGATGCGGCGGACGCGGGTGTAATAGCTCCCGTCCGTGCTCAGCCCCATCGCGGAGGCCGTGGTGTAATAGACATGTGGACCGACTCTTCCGTCGTCGGCAGGGGTGTCTCCGTCCGCACCAAGGTTGTAGTACCAGCAGTTGCCATAGTGCTGGGTGACGTACGCGTAAGTGGTTGCGCACTGTCCGGAGTAGAGATCCCCATCGAAGTCGGGTGCGGACCAACCTGCTGCGAATTGCTGAGAATAGATTCCCGAGTGTCCAGACACGTACCGCGGGGAGATGAATTTCATCGAATACAGATCGATCCCACTTACTTCCGCCACCAGTGCGACGACGCTCTTGCCTCGCAGATCCTCGATGACGTCCATGTAGAGGGTGCCGTATCGGTAGAAGCTGCCGTCGTAGAAGAGTGATTCGAGGTTGGGGCGTCCTCGGCGGTTCAGTCTTTCCCAGTGAGGGATGTTCCAGAAGTCGGTTGTGTTGACGCCCAGGTTGCTATTGTAGACGAGCGTCCATCCTCCGCCATTCGTCTCCATGTCACAGTATGCGGTGACGGGGGTCCCGCCAGCGGGCCGGATCCAGTAGGTGCCGGACAGGGCGACTCCTGCCGCCTGCAAGGCCCGGCAGTTCTCGAGTGCCGTCGAGGGCGACGATCCAGGAGTGGCATTCTGTGCCAGCGCGGACGGCGCGGCGAAGAGCAGGACCGCAAGACTTAGAATCTGCGATTTCAATACGCTCATGACAGCCTTTCGGGCAGTGGCCAGAAGAACTCCCGAGAGGATGGGAATGAGTTGTTTCCCGGCAAGTCGTGTATGGACTGCCCCAAAGGCTTGCCTCTTTGTCTGCTGGACGTCTCCGCTGCGTTTCCGGCCGTGTCTGGCCTCACAGCTCGATCCGGTACACCGTGCGGGATGGTTCGACAGTAGAGGGCACGTGGCGGATGCGGAAGCGCTCTTGTGCCGAGAGTCCGATGGTATCCCCGTCCTTCAGCACCGGACCGTGATCGAGCAGGTAGTGGGCGAAGTTGAAGGCCCGGTCCACCAGCGTCGCGGGCTTCTCGCGGAGCGCCACCAGCTCCAGCTCCATGAATCCGAAGGATCTCATGCCCGAGGTGGCGAGCGTGAAGGTGCCGTCCGGGTTGCGCGAGAGTTGGAAGGCCAGCCACAGGTAGAGGGGCAGCCGCTCGCGTGAGGTCCGCTTCGCCTCCTCGACGAAGTCGTCCGGTGCGTTCACCACCGGCCCCTCACCCCAGTACACGCCGTTGGCGTCGGTCGTAGCGGCCACCGCGGCCACCACCCGCGTCAGCAACAGCATCGTCGCGATGCGATCCATCCCCGGGGCGAGCACGGCGACGATGACGTGCGCCAGATGGGCCTTCAGCCTTTCGGCCGCCTCGGGCCAGTGCCAGGCGGCGCGTGCCGGTCCCTCCAGGTCTCTCCAGGGAATGGGGGCGCTCATCAGCGTGAGAGTGACGGCCGCGCCGTCCAGCTCGAAGCTCAGCGTGTCCCCCTCCTGGCGGACCTCCTTCGCGCGTGGAAGCTCCGGCCAGTTGTCCAGCAGAAAGGCCAGCAGCGCGCCCTCGGGCAGTGGCCTTGCACGATCGAGCGTCACCATTGCCAGCCCCAGGTTGCGCTGCGGCTTCGGCGCGTCCACTTCCACCGATTTCTTCCGGAAGAATCCCATCCGTCCTCCTCGTGTTCCGCGCAGCGGGCCTTCTCCGCGGAAACACTCACGGGCCCGGCGTTATAGCCCACCCACGGCGAGGCGCGCTCTGGAGTCGAGGACCCGGGTGACCGCACGGGTGGGGGAGGGCGGCCCCATGTCGGAGGTGGGTGATAGGGAAGGGAGGCGTGGAGGGGAAGGGCGATGGAGCGGAAGGTGTGGGAGAACCTGTCGGCGGCGCGTGTGCTTCTCGAGATCGAGGATCCGTGTCCCAACGCGGCGGCCTCGCGTGCGTACTACGCGGCCTACCATGCGTGCTGGCATGCGATGAACGAAGCGGGTGTCCCTACTCCAGAAGTCAGGCCGGGTGTATATTACTTCCTGCATGAGCCTCTGCCTGGAGATGCAATCGAGGTAGGCGTGCTCGATGGGCAGGCGGGCAAGGCGCTGAGATGGTTGGCCGAGCTGAGAGTTGTCGCGGACTACCTTGGAGATGAGCTGACAGTGGAGCTGGTGAGAAGGGCGCTGGAGAGAGCCACGGCTTTCGTCCAGCGGCTGCTGGGCGAGGAGCCGACATGGTGAGCGAACGGGAAGAGATTCGGCGGAAGGTGATGGAGGCCGTGGGGGGAAGACCCGTGAGGTGGACGGATCATCGGACCACGAAGGGCGACTTCCCAGGGCGCGATTGGGCGCTGGAGATCTTCGACGTGCCCTTTGACGAGCAGGAGGAACTTCATGACCGTCTGTTCGACGAGTTCTACCTGCCCCTCTATCAGCAGAAGCGCCTGGCGCTCACCATCCTGTTCCACACCCCCGAGAACACGGATCGCTACTACGCCTGGGTCCGCGAGGAGCACGCGGCGGAGCGGGCGGGAGTGGCACGCGCCACTCCCTGATGTGATGCGGGGATTCGCGCCTCAGCGCTTGAACACGCGCGAGGCCACGCGGTCCATCACCTCGTCACTCCACACGAGGCTCGCCTGGGTGAGGCGCTTCATGTCCTCGCGGAAGGCCGCCTCCGACGGCACCGAAGCATAGGTGCGGCTCAGGAAGAGGCTGTTGTTCTCGGTTTCGTAGTCCACCGCGCCACCGCCGGTGTCCGTGCCGGACTTCTCCTCGGCGCGGAAGCCCTCGAGCACGCCGGGCTTGGGGGGATCCCGGAACTTGTAGATGAGGGCGCTCGTCTCCAGCGTCTGCTTGTCCGTGTGGTACTCGAAGTAGAGCTGCGCGTTCCCGACCGCCACTCCACCGAATCCCTGCGGGTTGAGGCCCTCGCTCGCCTGACCGAGGGATTTCATGAACGCCTGCACCAGTCGCTGCGCTTCGTCGCGGGTCATGGGTCCTCCGCCTCTCAGGAGGCGTCATTCTTCCGAGTGGACGTTAGCAGCAGCCCGCCCGGCGTCGCGAGGAATGGTGGAGCCGAGAGGGCATCGGGCCCAGGGATGACCGCTGGAGTGGGGGTGTGCGGCCCCATGTCAGAGGTGGGCGGTAGGAAGGAGGCAGGGGGAGGGGAAGGGCGATGGAGAGGAAGGCGTGGGAGAACCTGTCGGCGGCGCGTGTGCTTCTGGACGTTGAGGATCCGTGTCCCAACGCGGCGGCCTCACGGGCGTATTACGCGGCCTACCATGCGTGCTGGCACGCGATGAACGAAGCGGGTATCCCTACTCCAGAAGTCAGGCCGGGTGTATATTACTTCCAGCATGAGCCTCTGGCCTATGCGGTACGCAGGGCGGGTGTGCTCGACACCCGATTGAGTGAGGAGCTGGGTGAGCTGATCGAGTTACGCGTCGACGCGGATTATCTGGAACTGGATGTGACGGTGGAGGAGGCAAGGGATGCGCTGGCGGCTGCCACCGTCATCGTCCGGCATGTGCTGGGGGAGGAGCCGGCATGGTGAATGAGCGGGAGGAGATTCGCAGGCAGGTGAAGGAGATCGTCGGGAATCGGCCGGTGAGATGGACGGATCATCGGATCACGAAGGGCGACTTCCCAGGACGGGACTGGTGTCTGAATGTCTTCGACGTGCCTTCCAAGGAACGGCGGGAACTCCGCCATCGGCTCTGGGAGTTGCTGTCGAGGTTTTATGACGAGAAGGGCCTGGCGCTCCTCGTGCTTTTCCACACCCCCGAGAACACGGATCGGTATTACGCGTGGGTCCGCCAGGAGCATGCGGCGGAGATGGCGGGAGCGACCTGACATGAGAAACCTGGGAATCGCGGTGGTGCTCACCGTGCTCGCCGGTTGTGGCGGCGGAGACGAGATCCGGCGGTACCGCGTGGTGGTGGACCCCGCGCCGCTCTCGGCGCTCCCGAACTCCTGCTACCGCGGCGGAACGCCTCCGTCCCCCCGGGTGGAGGAGCGCAACCTCTACCGGGACTTCATCTGGACGGTCTGGGAGGCCGGCAGCGCGGATCGCGCCTTCCTGGAGCTGGACGCGCCCGAGGGCGGCTGGCCGCTGGGAGATGCCCCTCCTGTGCTGCTCTCGGGAGCCATCGCCGGCACCGGGGACTCCTTCTCGGCCGAGCGGGTGCAGGTGTCGGCCGATGGTCAGGTGCTCGAGTCCACCACCCTGCGCATCGTCTTCGAGGACCTGGACACCATCTCCCGGGGGGTGGTGGAGCTTCGTTCGAGCTGTGCCGCGTGCGCCGGAGGCAGTGCCCTGTCCTGTGACGCCCGGCTGGCGTTTACCGCCCGGCAGGAAATCCTCCAGGAGTGAAGCACGCGGGCACGCTCCGCGTTATCTTGAGCCCCGTCCATGGTCCTCAAAGGTCAGTTCCTCGAGCGCTCCACGCTCATTCCCGTCGGCAGCCAGGTGATGGAGGGAGTCGCGCACCGGGGCGATGAGCGCCCTCCGCTGCTCGTCCTCCCGCCCCGGCCCGAGGACGGCGGTGGCATGGACCATGTCATCGGCGCCGAGCTGGCCTTCGCCGCGGCATCCGCCGGCCACCCGACCCTGCGCTTCAACTACCGGGGCGTGGGCGGCAGCCAGGGAGAGAGGGGCTCGGGCGACGCGCTGGTCGAGGATGCCGGGGCGGCACTGGGGGTGGTGTTGGAGAATGCCCACTCGCCCGCGGCGGCGGTGGCCGCGCTCCATGGCAGTGCCCGGGTCGCCCTCGCGCTCCGGGCGCGCCATCCCGAGGTGGCGGGCCTGTGCCTGGTGAGCCCCAGGGAGGTGTCGGCCCGGGAGCTGGCCGGGCTCGGCCGGGCGCTGCTGGTGGTGGTAGGCGAGCTGGACACCACCCTGTCCCGGGCGGAGCTGGCCGAGGCGGTGGACGCGGCGGGGGGCGAGCTGGCGGTGGTGGAAGGCGCCGGGGCCCATTTCCATCACGCCCTGCCCATGGTGGGAAAAGCCGTACGCACCTGGCTGAAGATGTTGTCGGGCAAATGACCGATGTCACGTAACCCGTTGAATTGACGAAGGTTCCCCACCCCGGAGGGAAGCTTGTCCGCCGGGAGGGGCGCCGAACAGACTCAAGAGACCCAATCGTTCCGCCGTTCGTTCGTAGGGGTCTGCATCAAGGAGCGCTCATGAAGCGTTGGATCCTGACAAGTGCGGTGCTGGCCCTGGCGGCCTGCTCGTCTCCCTCGGACTCCGAGGAGACGGCGCCCAAGGAGGCCCCGGCGGTGGACACCTCGCGGCGCGTCCTGGCCGAGGAGGCCCCCGGCGGCATCGTCGTGGACTTCAAGGACGGCACCACCAAGGCCGAGTTCGATGCCTGGGAGGCCGAGTGGGGCGTCGACCTCGAGTTCAACTCCGTGGAGGGTCAGCGCACCGGCGTGACGATCGCCCAGGGCGTGGAGGACGTGGACGCGGCGCTCGCGCGCATCCTCCAGAACCCGGCCGTCGAGTCCGCCGAGCCGCTGCGGTTCTATTCGGTCCCGCCCGGTGAGCAGGCCGTGATGGACCTGGACTCCTCGCTCGAGGAGGACAGCAAGGACGGCTACACGCCGAACGATCCGGACTACCCCAAGCAGTGGAACCTCCGGATGATCCACATGCCGAGCGCCTGGAAGGAGAGCCGGGGCAAGGGCGTGGTGGTGGCGGTGGTGGACACGGGCATCGCCTACGAGGACCACGACGACTTCAAGCAGGTGCCGGACCTGAAGGGAGCGAAGTTCAAGAAGGGGTATGACTTCGTCAACGACGACGAGCACGCCAATGACGACCACGGGCACGGCACGCACGTGGCGGGCACCATCGCGCAGGTGACCAACAACGGGCAGGGCGTGGCGGGCGTGGCCTTCGAGGCGACGCTGATGCCGGTGAAGGTGCTGAACCACTTCGGTTCCGGCACGTCGGCGGACATCGCCGAGGCCATCCGCTTCGCGGCGGACAACGGCGCCAACGTCATCAACATGTCCCTGGGTGGCGGTGGCTACTCGAAGGTGATGGCGGACGCGGTGGAGTACGCGCGCAAGAAGGGCGTCACCGTGGTGGCCGCGGCGGGCAACGCCGGGCGTCCGCGCGTGGAGTTCCCCGCGGCGTACCCGGGCGCGGTGGCGGTGGCGGCGGTGGGCCCGGGTGGCTCGCGCGCCCCGTACTCGTCCTACGGCAAGGAGCTGGACATCGCGGCCCCGGGTGGCGACAAGCGCCAGGGTGACGCGGGCGGCATCTTGCAGAACACCATCGACCCGAGGGATCCGTCGCGTTCCGTCTACGCCGCCTACCAGGGCACGAGCATGGCGACGCCGCACGTGGCCGCCGTGGCCGCGCTGCTGTACGCCGAGGGCGCCAAGGGGCCGGATGAGGTTGAAAAGGCCCTCTACGCGGGAGCGAAGCGCGTGGGCGAGCAGGCCTGGACGGAGGAGTACGGGCACGGGCTCCTGGATGCCCAGGCGTCGCTGAACGCGCTCGGGGGTGGGATCTCGCGCTGGCCGTCCATGTGGTGGGCCCTGGCCCTGCTGGCGCTGGTGCTGCTGACGATGCGTGGGCGCGAGCGGCCCGGTTACCTCAACGTTCTCGTCCGTCCGAGCTTCCTCGTGCCGCTGGTGCTGGCCACCGTGGGCGTGTTCTTCGCGCGCTCGTGGTTCGGTGGCGCCTCCGGGGTCGCGGGCGACGTGGTGGACGCGGCGTACCTGCCCATCCCCGACTGGCAGCGCATCATCTTCGGCCGGGGCAAGACGGCCAACCCGCTCTTCTACAGCTCGCTCATCCCGCTGCTGCTGTCCTTCCTGGCCATCAAGTTCAAGGGGCTCCGGTCCGCCATCGGCGGGCTCGCCCTGGGCTTCGCGGGCTTCCTCGCCTACGCCGCCTGGTCCAAGGCTCCCTCCCTGGCGTGGATGCCCTTCCACTTCCTCGCGCTGCCCTGGCTGGTGATCAACACGTTCATCTGCCTCATCATCGCGCGGGCCATGCTGCGCAAGGAGACGGCGGCATGAAGCTCACCGGGCGCGTGGTGTTCCGCGACATCGAGACGGGCGTCTGGGTGCTGGAAGGGGATGACGGCCGCACCTACCAGCTCGCCGGTGGCGATCGGAAGATCAAGAAGGACGGTCAGCGCGTGGAAGTCGAGGGCGATGTGGCCCGCGACATGCTGACCGCCGCCATGGTGGGGCCCGTGTTCAACGTGGCCTCCTACCGTTTCATCTGACCCGGGCTACCGGGCCGGGAGTACGGGGACGGGTACCCTCACCCCGTCCCTCTCCCGGGGCTGATCATTAGTCACATCTCCAGCTCCCCCTCGGAGCGCCCCTCTGGAAGATGCTTGGTTGCTTGCTCCTTCCAAGGGGATTCTCCGAGGGAGAAATGAGGGGCAGGCCAGATGTGGCTAATGATCAGCTCCCGGGGGGAGAGGGGAGAGGGGGCCGTACCATCCGCTGCATCAGGTGCTCGAGCGCCTTCGCCGGCTCCTCGCACAGTCCCGCGTGGACCGGTCCCGTCTGGAGCATCGTGCTGCGCGGCGCCACCAGCCAGTGGAAACGCTCCTTCTGCGGCAGCTGGCCGATGGGCCCCGCCGCCTTGCCTCCCGCGCAGATCCGGGGAATCGACTCCAGGTGACTCCTCAGCAGCTCGACGTCCGCGTCCGGCGCGAGCGCCAGCAGCCGCCGCTCGTCCAGCTCCACCCGCGCACCGAGGAACCGGTGGGTGAGGCAGTAGAGGATGACACCCGCGTTGATGAACTCCTCGCGCTCCACGCGCGGCACGATGCGGATGATGGCGTAGTCAAACGAGCTGTGCGCGGGCACGTTGCGCCTCCTCGATGAACGCCGGCGCCGCTTCCAGGCGCTTCAGCAGGTAGGTGACATAGGCCTCCCGGTGCTCGGCCGCCGTCGTGAAGCGGGGCTCCGACGCCGGGCCCAGCCACGCATCGGGCACGCACCCGACGACGTGCCGGATGACGTCCGCCGTCACCCGCTGGCGCAGCGCCGCCGCCGCCTCGGGCAGGGCCGACGCCCAGGGCAGCAACACATGGTCCTTCACCGCTGGGAAGCGGCTCTGGCTGCGCTCCAGGTAGTCGTCCCACGCGTGGTGGAAGTACAGGGACGCCCCGTGGTCGATGAGCCACAGCGCCTTGTGCCAGCTCAGCATGTTCGGGTTCTTCGGCGTGCGGTCCACGTTCGTCACGTAGGCGTCGAAGCAGACGATGGCCGAGGCCTCCTCCGTCTTCGGCGCCGGTCCCACCGTTGGATCGAACGTGATGGAGCCCGGCAGGTAGTCCATACCCAGGTTGATGCCCCCGCTCGCCTTGATCAGATCGCGGATCTCCTGGTCCGGCTCGGCGCGGCCCAGGGCGGGATCCAGCTCCAACAGCACGAGCTCCGGCATCCTCAGGCCCAGGGCCCTCGCCAGCTCGCCCGAGATGATCTCGGCCACGAGCGCCTTGATTCCCTGGCCCGCTCCCCGGAACTTCAGGACGTACATCCCCGAGTCCTCGGCCTCGACGATGGCGGGCACCGAGCCGCCCTCGCGCAGCGGTGTGACATAGCGTGTCGCGGTGATTTTTTTCACGCGTGGACCCTCACCCCAGCCCTCTCCCAGGGGGAGAGGAGGCATACCCGGTCAACGGACATCGGTCTTCTTTTGTTTGGACTGCCTCGCTCGCTCCTGGGCGTACTCCCCGAGCGGGATCTCGCCCCGCCGGGCCTGGACCCGGAGCTCGTACAGGGCCTTGCGCTCGGCGTGCAGCACGTCCGGTGCGTCCTCCGGGACGCTCCGCAGCGGGAAGTCCCTGTCGATCCGGCTCAGCTGGATGCCAAGAGGATCCAGGGCCTTGTAGGTGCCCAGGGTCAGCACGGCGGCGAGCATCCAGGGAACCGCCAGCTGGAGGAGCCGGGGCGCGGGCTCCAGCGGGACGGGGGCCTCCGGGGCCTCGAGCTCCTCGCGCGAACGGGGTGGGCCGAGCAGGGACGGGAAGCGGCGCGTGGCGGCCAGCAGCGCCCAGAGCACCGCGCCGCCGAGGATCACGAGCATCAGCATGCTCTTCGCCTGTTCCTGGGAGCCCGGCTGCTCGGGCATCTCGAGGTGGCGCGCGGAGAAGAACAGCACCATGGAGACGAGGTTGTTGGCCGTATGCGCGAGGATGGCCGGCCAGAGGGAGCCGGTGCGCACCAACAGCCAGCCGAACAGCACTCCCAGCTCCACCCGGGCGAAGAAGCCCACCGGATCCAGGTGGAACATGCTGAAGACGACCGCCGAGAGGAGGACGGCGCGCATGGCGGGTCCTCCGGGAGCCCTCAGGCCCTGGAAGAAGACGCCCCGGAAGAAGAACTCCTCACAGAGGGGCGCCACCACGGTCACGCTCACGACGATGAAGGCCATCTCCAGGGAGGACTGGCCGCGGAACATGTCCGCGACGTCGTAGATCTCCCGCCACGCCGGGGGCAGCAGCGACTGGGCGACGTACTGGATGGGCGCGACGATGGCGAAGAAGTTGACCACGCCGAGCACGAATCCGAAGGCCACCGGTACCAGCCCCGGGAAGGCGAGGCGGGTGTAGCGGACCGGCTCCCTGCCGGTGGCGCGCAGCACGTACCAGCCCAGGCCGAGGAAGACGAAGATCTGGGTGAACCAGATGCCAAAGGCCACGTTGAGGGTCTGCACGAGCAGCCCCGAGGCCAGGAAGGCCACGAACACGGCCGCTGCGGCGCCCACGGCCACGGTGCGGGGATCGCGCAGGTGCGGCGAGGGTGTAGGGGGGCTGGGGCTGACTTCTTCCAACGGCTTTCTCCAACGGCGAGGAATGCGAGGAACGTGCTCGAAACACGACGCACTGGAACGAGGCGCTTCTATAATGCCCCCACTTTGGCGCGCTTCCCGGGACGAACGCAGCGAGGGTTGAACGAGGTGGGCGCTCTGGCGGCGCTCCTGGTATCGGGGACCGCTTCGGCGTCCGCGTTCCAGCTCGAGGCACGCACCGAGGCGCAGATCTACCAGATTCGTGCCTGGAGGGACGCGTCTCCTGGCGAGCCGGTGCTGTTGCCGCGCCGGAGGATCGTCCAGTACCTCGGGATCAACGGCTACGAGCTCGTCACCGGGCAGGACGTGGGTTTCGAGTCCAGCCTGCGCGTCTTCGCGGACCTGGGCCTGCCGCGTGGCGAGGCGGCGAAGATCGACGGGATGCGCGCGGAGGACGCGGACCTGCTCTACGCCTTCGTGCGCTACGGGAGCAACGGCTTCGAGGGCAGGCTGGGGCGGCAGCTCTACGTGGACACCGCGGACATCCTGGCCTTCGATGGCCTGCGGGTGCGCTACGTGAGCCCGCTGGGGCTCGGGGCGGAGGTGTACGGAGGGTTGTGGGTGAAGGGGGCGGGGTTCCTGTCCTCGTCGGTGTACCAGCCCGACGGCACGCGCGAGAGCGACGCGCGGCGGCTGGAGCAGGGCGTGCCCGGAGCGGATCCCACGCTGACGGCGCTCGAGCCGGTGTACGGCGCGAAGCTGCTGCTGGAGGACTTGAAGGGCGTGTCCGCGTCGCTGGGCTACCGCCGGGCGCTGGTGGAGGGGAAGACGGACCTCGAGCGCGCGACGCTGGAGGCGCGGTATGGGCGGGGACTCGGGCTGAGCGCGCTGGCGGGCGTGGACTTCGATGTGCTGGGGCTCCGGCTCGCGCAGGCCCGCGCGCAGGTGCGGTGGGACGGGGAGCAACTGGCGGTGAGCGCCGAGGCGATGCGGCTCTCGCCCGTCTTCTCCGCGGACTCCATCTGGTATTGGTTCGCCTTCGCTCCCCGGGACGAGGCGCGGGTGCGCGTGGACTTCTTCCCGCGAGGCCCGCTGCGCTACTACGTGCAGGGCGTGGGGAGCCTGTACCACACCGAGCTCAACAGCACCCTCGCGCTGGCGGAGGCGGCCAAGGCGCCCGGGGGGCCTCCGTCCCAGACCGTGGGCGGCTCGGCGGGCGCGTCGCTGCGCATGGGGCGCTTCCGCTCGGCGTTGGATCTGTCGTACCGGCAGGGCTTCGGAGGCTCGCAGCTCTGGGCGGATCTCACCGCCGGGTACGGCTTCGGGCAGGGGAACTTCACCCTGGATGGGCGGCTGTCCGCGGCGCACATCGATGATGGCTTCAACCCGCTGCTGGCGGGCAACTTCTTCGGCGCGCAGCTGTGGGCCAGCCAGGCGCTGTCCCGGGCCGCGCGTTTGTCCCTGGTGCTCGAGCAGAACGTGAACCCGTTCACCCGCTGGGACGCCAAGGTGTTCTTCCTCTTCGACTTGAAGGCGAGCCTGTAGATGGAGCGCCGCTTCCGTACAGCCCTGGGCCTCGTTGCCCTGTCCTTCGTGGTGGCGGGCCTCACCTGGGCGGCCACCTCGCGCGAGCGCAGCCTCGCCGTCTACCCGGCCCAGCACATTCCCCTGCGGTTCGATCACGCGCAGCACCTGGCGGGGGGCGCCGAGTGCGTCACCTGTCACGAGGGCGTGACGGCCAGTGACTCGGCGAAGGAGCGCAACCTTCCGGGCCACGCCGAGTGCGAGACCTGCCATGACCTCGACGCGGCGAAGAAGGGGGCGAAGACGGACCCGCCGTCGGCCTGCAACACGTGCCACCCGGGGTTCGATGCCACGGTGCGCGTGGCGCCGGCGAAGGTGGACGTCCCCCCGGCGAACCTGCACTTCAGCCACAAGGTGCACGCGGCGAAGAAGGTGGAGTGCACGTCGTGCCACGGGACCATGACGGACGTGAAGCTCGCCACGCGGCAGCAGCTGCCGAAGATGGCCTCCTGCTTCGAGTGCCATGACGGCAACGTGGCCACGAAGCAGTGCAAGAGCTGTCACCCGGCGGAGCCCTCGGGGCGGTTGCAGCTCTCGTTCCCCTCGGGCGTGCTGCGGCCGATGCAGGGCAACCCGCTGGGCCTGGACCACGGGCCTCGCTACGAGTTCACCCACGGCAACCGCGCGTCGGTGGATCGGCAGACGTGCATGTCCTGCCACGCCGAGTCCTATTGCCAGACGTGCCACGACGCGCTGCAGAAGCCGTTGTCGGTGCACCCCAACGATTTCATCACCCTGCACCCGGTGCAGGCGCGGCAGGACAGCACGCGCTGCTCGAGCTGCCACCGGATGCAGTCCTTCTGCGCCTCGTGCCACGAGCGCACGGGTGTGGGCATGGACGCGGACCGCTCGCTGCGCCCGCGCAACGTGAAGGTGCATCCGGACTACACCGCGTGGGTGGAGACGCCCGGGCCCCAGCACCATGGCGTGGTGGCCTCGCGAGACATCCAGCAGTGCGTGTCCTGCCACCGCGAGGAGTCGTGCATGAGCTGCCACTCGGAGCGCTCGGTGCGCAGGCAGGTGAATCCGCATCCGGATGGCTTCGCCGCGGCGTGCAAGCGGGTGGCGGCGGCCAATGACAGGGCGTGTATCAAGTGCCACACCGAGGAGAGCCTCGTGGCCAAGGGGTGCCGCTGATGCGCCGGTTCCTGCTGATGGGGCTGCTGGGGTGTGCCGCGTGCCTGGAGCCGGGAGATCCCTTCCTCGCCGCGCGCGACACGGATCCGCCCGACGTGGTGTCCACCGAGCCGAGCGCCGGAGGCACGCTGCTCGCGACCGGCACGCTGGAGATCCTCTTCTCCGAGACGATGGACGTCCGCACGCTGCGCCCGGGCATCGCCGTCTTCGAGGGCCGGGTGGAGATTCCGTTGAAGCTGACGGTGCCCCCCGGCTCGGACGCGGGCGAGGACATCGAGCGGGGAGACGTGCCGTATCCCGTCACCGTGGGCACGGAGACGGGGGCCTTCAAGCCGGGCACCGCGTACACGCTGGTGCTGCGCGCGTCGTTGACGGACCAGGAAGGGAACCCGCTCGGGCAGGAGGTGCGGGTGCCCTTCCGGACGTCGCCGTGAGGGCTCAGCCCTGGTGGCGCAGGTAGCGGCGGATCTCCTCGGCGAACTGCTTGCTCGCCGCCACGTCGGGCGCCGCCGGCCCCAGCTTCAGCTTCTTGTCCTCTTCCACCAGGTAGCGCTGCTCCAGCAGGTAGGCCACGGCGTTCTCCAGCGTCACCTTGGCCAGTGACTCGGCCGCGGTGATGCGCCCCGAGTGGTACTCGGCCCGGCCCACATCCATCGCCTGCTTCACGAAGGCCTTGCGATCCTGCGCAGTCCCCGCCGCCACCTCCGGCAGCGTCTGCGCGGCGATCAGGTAGGCCTCCAGGTAGTCGCGCAGCAGGTCCGCGAGGAACTCCAGCTCCGGCCGGGCATGGGGCTCCGGTGCCACGCTCAGCGTGTCCCCCTGGTGGATCACCAGACCCATGCGCACCAGCCGCTCGACCACCTCCGCGAAGATGGTGTCGAAGCTGGCGCCCACCCGGTAGATGAACTCCACCTTGAAGAGCCGCGACAGCCACAGCGCCCGGGCCTTCACCTCGTCGAACGGCGCCGGGGCCCCCACCAGCAGCGCGTTGGCCACGAGGCTGCGCGCCGCCACCAGGTTCATCAGCGTGTTCTTGTAGAAGGACATCTCACCGCGGCGGTCGTCCTCGGCCTGGTAGATGACCTCTCCGTGCGCCTTCTGCGTGCGCACCATGCCGTCCGAGCAGAACGTGCGCATGGCATCCTGGATGGCGCCCATCGCCTCCGGATTGCTCGGAGAGTCCTTGAGCATCGTGGACAGCGGTGCCTTCTCCTCCTCGGCGATGCGGCGCAGGACGGTGATGCGGTCCGTGATCTCGCGGCTCGTCATGCCGCGCCGGCGGTGGGCGAGCAGCGACGCGCTCACCAGCGCATGAGGCGTCACGGTGGACACCTTGCTGATGCCGTACATCACCCGGTTGCCGAGCGCGCGCACGAGGCCCTTCTTCTGCTCGTCCGTGAAGGGCACGGCCGGGTCGAGCCCGCGGCTCTTCATCAGATCCACGAGGGACAGGGGCTCATCGAAGGTGAGGTGGATGCGGCCGTAACGCGCCGCGAGCACCTTGGGCGTGCTGAGCAGGGCCTTGATGTCCTCGGGCTTCTTCTCGCCGCCGGCCAGCTCCTTCGAGTAGCTGCCCGACTCCACGACCTTTTCGTAGTCGATGGACACGGGCACGAAGATGAGATCGTTGCGAGCGCCCTCGAGCACGGCCTCGAGCTGCCAGGTGAACATGCCCAGCTTGGGCTGGAGCAGCTTGCCGGTGCGCGAGCGGCCGCCCTCGGGGAAGAACTCCTGGTGCACGCCGTCGTGCACGAGCTTCTTCACGTAGCCCTTGAAAGAGGCGGCGTAGACCTTGTCGTCCTTGAAGGAGCGGCGCAGGAAGAAGGCGCCGCAGCGGCGCAGGAGGGGCCCGAGCGGGAAGAAGGACAGGTTGGCGCCCGCGGCGACCAGGGGCACGGCGTAGCCGCGGTTCCACAGCACCCAGCTCATCACCAGGTAGTCCACGTGGCTCTTGTGCGAGGGGCACAGGACGAGGGGCGCATTGCTGGCGGCCTTGAGGGCGCGATCGAGCCCGGCCTCGTCCACCTCGATGCCGTCGTAGATGCGGTTGAACACCCAGCCGAGCGCGGGCGCGACGAAGGTCAGGGTGGTGGGGCTGGGCTTGCCGGCGATGGCCTGGAGGTTGCGGCGGGCCTGGCGCAGGACGCTCTCGGGCCGGCGGTTGCTCTCGGCGGCCACGGCGTCGAGCGACTTGCGCAGCGTGCGGTCGCGCAGCGTCTCCTCGATGATGCGCTCGTGCGGCTTCACCGGCGGGCCGAAGACGGCGCGCGTCTCCCGGGCCAGGTGGTGGTTGAGCGCGCTGCGCACCTTGCGGGCGATGAGCTCGTCCGAGTCCTGCGGGTTCTCCTCGATGAAGCGCTTGAGATCGATGGGCTCGCCCACGCGGAACTGCGCGCGGCGGTAGTTGCGGAAGAACGCCACCATCGAATGGACGAAGCCGGGCGCGTCCGGGCTGCCGAAGACGTGATCCAGGACGCTCGGCTTGATGCTCGAGGTGCGCTTCTCCCAGACGAAGAGCTCGGGGACCAGGAAGATGGTCTTGTCGCTCTTGCGCGCCATGGCGACCAGGGCGGGGAAGGGGTTCTCCTCGATGTCCTTGCCCGCGGCGCTCAGCAGGGCCGTCTTCTTGAGGAAGATGAGGCCGCTGCCGGCGTGGCGCCGGGCGTAGGTGAAGCGCACGTCGAAGTCGCCACGCTGGGCCGTCTTGCGGAAGGGGCGGGTGAACCAGGGCCGCAGGTTCACCACCGCCCGCACGGGGGGCAGGGCCCGGCGCACCATGGCCCAGGCCAGGTAGAGGAAGTTGATCCACGCCGTGGTGCGCATGACGTGCACCACGAACCCCTTGGCGTGGAGGGCGCGCAATTCGTCCTCGGCCTCGGCGGGGAACCGCACCCCGTCGAAGTACCGCTCCCCCAATATCCGGGAGATGGGACCGAACTCTTCCTTCAACGCCTCACTGTGACTGACAGCGGGTGTCAATGCGGTTTCCACGTGCGGGCCCCCTTTTTCCACGCGTGCCTCGTTACATGTTCTCGGGAGTAGCGATACCCAGCAGCCTCAGGCCGGAGGCCAGGGCTGCACGGGTCGCATCCGTCAGCGCGAGCCGCGCGGCCTTCACGGGCTCGTTGTCATCGAGCACGATGCGCTTGGTGCGATCCTGGTTGCCCAGCGTGTAGTAGCGGCTGAAATCGGCGGCTAGGTCCAGCAGCCACCGCGCGACGTAGCTCGGCTCGAGCTGCTCGGCGGCCTCCTGCACCACCACGGGCAGCCGGGCGATGGCGCGCAGCACGGCCTGCTCTTCCGGCAGGGTGAGCAGTGACACGTCATAAGAGGCCGGCACCCCGCCACCCTTGCGCAGGACGTTGCAGGTGCGCGCGTGGGCGTACTGGAGGTAGGCACCGGAGTGGCCCTCGAAGGTGAGCACGTCATCCCAGTCGAAGGTGTAGTCCGTGGTCCGGCGGTTCTTCAGGTCGCCGAAGAAGATGGCGCCCATGCCGATCTGCTCGGCCAGCCCCTCGGGGTCATCCGTGTGGATCTTCCCCGCCTTGATGTTCTCCAGAACCTTCTCCAGCGCGCGGGCCTTGGCCTCGTCGAGCACCTGGCTGAGGAGCACCACGGTGCCCTTGCGCGTGCTCATGCCGTGCACGCGGCCGAAGTTGACGTGCACCATGCGCTCCGACCACTCGCGGCCCATGGCCTTGAGCACCCGGAAGAGCTGCCGGAAGTGCAGCGACTGGTCCGTGGCCACCACGTACAGCGCCTTGTCGAAGTGGAAGCGCTCGTACCGGTCGATGGCCGCCGCGAAATCACGCGTGGCGTACAGGGTGCTGCCGTCGTTCTTCTTGAGGAGCACGGGCGGCTCGTTCTCCTCGTAGGGCAGGTCCACGATGGTGGCGCCCTGGGACTCCTTGACGCCGGGCTTGCGGGCGATCTCCTCGATCACCGGCTCCATCTTGCCCTGGTAGAGGCTCTCGCCCTCCATGTGCTCGAACTTCACGCCGAGCCGGGCGTAGATGCGCTCGAAGTCGCGCAGGGACGTCTCGCGGAACTCCTTCCAGAGTGCGAGCGCCTCGGTGTCATTGGCCTCCATGCGCCGGAAGAAGTCGCGGGCGCGCTCGTCGAAGGCGGGCTCGGCCTCCGCGCGCTTGTTGGCCTTGATGTACACCTCCACGAGGTGGGCCATGTCCTGGCGCTTCGCGGGGTCGCCGTACTCCTGGAAGCCCACGGCCACCAGGCCGAACTGCTTGCCCCAGTCGCCCAGGTAGTTGATGCCCTCGACCTTGTAGCCGAGCGCCCGGTGCAGGTTGGCCACGCTGTGGCCGATGACGGTGGAGCGGATGTGGTGGAAGGCGATGGGCTTGGCGATGTTGGGCGACGAGTAGTCGATGACCACCGTCTTGCCGGCGCCCACGTCCCCGCCGCCGTAGCGCGCTCCCTGCGAGCGCACCGCGTCGAGCACCTCGGAGGTGAAGGGCATCAGCGCGAACTTCGCGTTGACGTAGGGGCCGGTGGCCACCACCTCGAGGCCCGGGACCTTGATGCTCTGGGCCAGCGAGGCGGCGATGGCGGGAGGGGCCTTCTTCTGGGCCTTGGCCAGGGGGAAGGTGGGGAAGGAGAAGTCACCGTGAGCCGGGTCGGCCGGCTTCACCTGGGATTCGAGCTCGGAGGCGGGGACGCCCAGGGCCTGGGCGAGCGCCTCGACGAAGGCAGTCCGATAGCGGGAGTAGACGGAAGGATTCATTGGATCGCGCGGATACTAAGCGAAACGGGGCGTATTCCGCGCACCTTCTGTCAACGCATCGGGCCGGAATTCCCTTTCAGGTGACGGCGGGGTTGCGGCGGCTGGGGCGGACCACGGCGGCCACGGTGTCGAGCAGCCGCGGCAATTGCAGTGGCTTCTCGAAAAATCCGTCGATGCGGTCCAGGCCCTGGCCGGCGCCGAGGGTGGAGACCTCGCTGGCGCCGGAGATGATGTAGACGGCCACGTCCGCGAGGGACTCGGTGCCGCGGATGAAGCGCAGCACGGAGCGTCCGTCCTCCTCGCTGAGGCGCAGGTCCAACAGCACCATGGCCGGGCGGATGTGCGAGAGGATGGAGCGGGCCTCGGCGGCGCCCGAGGTGGACATCACCCGGTAGCCCTCCTGCTCGAGCACCTGCTGGAGCACCTCGCGGCAGTCGGCGTCGTCCTCGACGAGGAGGATGCCACCGGCGCGGGGGCCGGCCTGGGCGCTCTCGGGGGTGCTGACGGCGCCGGCGAACATGGGCAGCACCATCTGGAAGGTGGAGCCTTCACCCAGCGTGCTGGAGGCCTCCACACGGCCGCCGTGCAGCGCGAGGATCTTCGCCACCAGGGGCAGGCCGAGGCTGCGGCCCTGACCGCGGGTGGTTTCCGGGCGGTAGAAGGGATCGAAGACGTGCTCCAGGTCCTCGTTGCCGATGCCCGGGCCGGAGTCCTTCACGGTGAGCAGGGCGAGCCCGTCCTCGACGGAGACTCGCAGCTCCACGGTGTCATCGGCCTCGCAGCGGTGGATGCCGCTCTCCACGAGGTTCTGGATGGCCTCGGCGATGCGCTCGCGGTCGCCGCGGACGAAGACCTCGCCGCAGGGGGGCAGGGTGAGCTGCACCTTGGCCTGCTCGGCCATGGGGGTGAGGGTGCGGAGGACTTCCTCGGCCACGGCCTTGAGGCCGAAGGGGCGCTGGTTGAGCTGCATCTTCCCGGCCTGGAGGCGGGACATGAGCAGCAGATCGTTCACCATGCGCAGCATGCGGTCGGCGCTGCGGTCGCACACCTGGACCGCGCGGCGCTGGGCGTCGGAGATGGGCCCGAGCTTCTCACGCCCCATCATGGCCAGGTAGGCCTTGAGGGTGGTGAGGGGGTTCTTCATGTCGTGCGAGACGTTGCCGAGCAGCTCGTCGCGGCTCTGCTCGAGGGCCTTGAGGCCGGCGATGGCCGTCTGGAGGTCCTTGTTGCGCCGGGCGCTGTCGTCGCGCAGGCGGGCCACCTCGTAGGCGGCGGAGAGCTGGCCGGCGAGCGCCATCAGCATGGAGTCGGAGACGGCGCGGCGGGGCGCGAGGATGGCGAGCACGCCGCTGACGCCATGGGGGCTGTCGAGCGGCACGGCGAGGGTCTCCTCGTCGCGCTGGATGGACTTCTCGGCGAAGGCGCGGCCGACCACGCCCTGATCGGGGGTGGCGGCGGTGATGCGGTCGTCGTAGCGGCCGCGCACGTGCTCCACGTGGAGATGGTTGCGCGAGGGCTCGAAGCGGGCCACGTAGCAGGCCTTGGCCTGCATGAGGCCGTGGATGATCTGCAGTTGTGAGCGGAGGGCCTCGGTGGGGCCGGCGCTGGAGGAGATGTGCTGGGCCATCTCCACGAGGGCGCGCTCGGCGGCCTCGCCATCCACGGGGGGCTGGGGCTTGACCATCCGCCGGGGCTTCTTCACCTCGGGACGGAGGGTGACGATCTCTGCCAGATGCGGAACCTTCTTCTTCGGCACGGAGCTACCTCGGCAACCAGGGGGTGGCGCGTCCATCCCCGTTCACGGGTGAGGGCGGCGCGATCACCACTTGGGCCGATCCTGCGCCACCCGGAGCCGGGGTGGGAACCCTTCCCCGAGCCCTCTCGGAACAGGGGACGACCGCAGGACAATTGCCATGTCGGATAGGTGACATCAGGACGGGTGGAGGGCGCCCCACCCGTGGGATTCTGGACGGTTCGTCCGCCGGGCCCGGCGATCAGCCGCGGCGCTGCACGAGGCCGCTGCCGTCGAGGTAGTAGGGCTCGTTCATCACGGCCTCCACCTTCTCGCGGTAGCCCTGGACGCCGAAGCCGCTCTCCTGGAGCGAGGCCAGGGCGGCCGTCTGCACGCGGCGCGCGGTGTCGTTGGCGGTCAGGAGGCGGAGGATGGGCTCGCGCGCCGGCTCGTGCTTCTGGGAACCGAGCGCCTTGAGGGCGGCGATCTTCACCTCGTCCGCCATGTCGTCGAGGTGGGGGAGCACGGCGGGGGCGATGCGCGGATCCTGCTTGCCGGTGACGTAGTGGAGCAGGACGACCTTCTTCTCGGGGTCGCGCATGTACTGGGCGCTCAGGGCGTTGAGCGAGTCCACGATGATGCTGACGACCTCGGGCTCGGGCAGCAGCGACTCGAGGATGCGCAGCGCCCAGGAGGTGGCCTGCTCGTTCTTGCGCAGGAACTCGGTGACGGGGGCCACGGCGTCCTTGTCGAAGCTCTTGATGAGCTCGAAGACGTGCTCCTTCTCGTCGGCGTCCGTGGTGAGGGGCTCCACGGTGATGGTGTAGCGGTGCAGCAGGACGCTGACGGCCTCGGGGATTCGCATCTCCCCGAGCTGCTGGAGGGCCTTCTGGCGGGTGGTGGGGTCCCCGTACTTCTGGGTCACCTTGGACTTGAGCTTGAGGGCTTTTTCGGGGCCGGAGCCGCCGAGGAAATCGAAGATGCCCATGAGAAAGAGGCTCCGAGGGTGATGTGAGTTCTTGGGCGCCGTGTAGGACGCGGCGCAAGCTAACGCAAGAAGCTTGGATGGCCAGTGACCGGCCGTTGATTCGAGATGTGACTAGAGCTGCAGGGAGCCCCGGACATCACCCTGGTAGGCGCGGGCGAGGGCCTCGGCGGCCTTGCGGGCCTCGGTGGAGGGGTGCTCGGGCACCTTGACCTGGAGTGTGAGGTAGAGGTCTCCCGCGGGTCCCCCCTTGAGGGAGGGGGCACCCCGGCCGCGCAGGCGCATGCGGCGGCCGGACTGGGAGCCCTCCGGGACCTTCACGGTCACCTCGCCCTGGAAGGTGGGGACGCGGACCTCGGCGCCCAGCATGGCCTCGGAGACGGTGACGGGCAGGTCCATGTAGAGGTCGTCACCCTCGCGGCGCACCAGGGGGTGCTCGGAGACGATCGTCTCGATGTAGAGGTCCCCTGCAGGACCCCCGCGCGAGCCCGCGGCGCCCTGGCCGGCCAGCCGCACCTTGGAACCGGTGTGGACGCCGGCGGGGATCTTCACGGTGAGCCGGGCCGTCTCGTCCACCACGCCCGAGCCCTGGCAGGAAGGGCAGGGGGGAGCGGCGCGGCCGGAGCCCCGGCAGGTGGGGCAGGTGCCGCTGGTGTTCATGCCCAGCACGCCGCTGCGGCGCATCCGTCCGGTCCCTCCGCAGGTGGAGCACGTGGAGGGAGTCCCCACCTGGCCCGCGCCCTGGCAGCGCTGGCAGCGGCCGGGGCGCTGGAGCGAGATGCTGCGCTCGACGCCGGTGAGGGCCTCGTTGAAGCTGAGGGTGAGGGTGGCGGTGATGTCCCCGCCCGGGGTGGGACCGGCGGCCCGGCCGCCCCCGGCGCGTCCGAACACCTCGCCGAAGTCCACGCCGCCGCCGCCTCCGCCCGAGCGGTTGAAGATGTCGCCGAGGATGTCGCCCAGGTCGAAGTCCACGCCGCCGCCCCCGCCGCCGAAGGGCATGCCGCCGCCGGAGGCCTGGGCGGCCTTGTAGGCGCGGTACTGGGTGGCCTTCTTCTCGTCGAAGCCGAACTGGGCCGCCTCGTCGCCGAACTCGTCGTACAGCTTGCGCTTGCGCTCGTCCGAGAGCACCTCGAAGGCCGCGTTGAGCTGCTTGAACTTCTCCTCGGCCGCCTTGTCGCCCGGGTTGACGTCCGGGTGATACTTGCGGGCGAGCTTGCGGAAGGCCTTCTTGATTTCGTCGGCTGAGGCCGTCCGGGACACGCCGAGAATCTGGTAGTAGTCGTCCGCCATGGGGTTACCGCCCTCCGAAACAGCAACAACGTAACCTGCCATGCGGCGATCGCCAGCAAGGCATGTGAGCCAGGGTCGGGATGTATAAAGTGGCCGGAGGCGCGAGGGAGAGCATGTCAGCGCGGTACCGACAGGGGACGAAGACGGTGCTGGTGGCGGGCTGGCTGGCGCTGGTGCCGGTGGCCGCCGCCCGGCCGCCTGCTCCCGAGCCCCCGTCCGAGCCCTCTTCGGGAGCTCCGGGGGGCGGGAGCCGGGTCATCGACCGGGTGGTGGCGGTCATTGGCACCCAGGTCCTCACCCTGAGCGAGCTGGAGTTCGAGACCCGGGTATCGCTGGTCCAGCGAGGAGCCGTGCGAGCGGCGGAGGCCCCGCTCGACGAGAAGACGCTCCGGGGAGCGCTGGAGCTGGCCATCAACTACCGGCTGCTGGTGGCGGGGGCGGACCGGCTGCAGGCCTTCCAGGCGGAGCGCTCGGAGGTGGAGGCGCGGCTGAGGTCGTTCCGGGACCGCTTCGAGGACGAGACGTCGCTGCTGGCCTTCCTGGCCCGGCACGACGCGGACCTGGAGCAGCTCACGGTGGTGCTGGAGCGGAACGTCCGGGCCGAGCGCATCCTGGACAGCCGGATCCGCCTGCGCGCCCAGGTGAGTGACGCGGACGTCCGGCGGTACTGGGAGGAGCACAAGGGAACGCTGGGGGGTCCGTTCGAGGCGGTGCGGGACACGATCCGGGAGAAGCTGTTCCGGGAGCGTTACACCAGGCTGGCGGGGGAAGAGTTCCAGCAGGTCCGGGAGAGCGCGAGGATCCGGCGGGTGGCGCCCTTCGCACGGCTCCAGGAGGGGGAGCAGCCATGAGACGCATGCGCGAGGATTACCGTCCGGGGAGCAAGCCCAGGCCGGAGTCTCCGTTCCTCATCCGCAGGATGACGCGGGAGGATCTGCCGGCGGTGATGGACCTGGAGAAGGCCTCGTTCCGCAACCCCTGGTCCTTCGAGCTGCTGCAGCGCGAGCTCAGTCACGACTGGTCCGTCATCTTCCTGTTGGAGGAGCCGCTGCCGGAGGGAGGGAAGCGCCTGCTGGGCATCTCCATCTTCTGGATCGTCCACGACGAGGTGCACGTGCTGAACGTGGCGACGGCGCCGGAGCACCGGCGGCGCGGGGTGGGGCGGGAGCTGATGGAGGCCACCCTGGCCGAGGGGCGGGCACGCAAGTGCAGCCTGGCCACGTTGGAGGTGCGCAAGAGCAACGAGGCCGCCATCAACCTCTACAAGTCGTTCGGCTTCCGCGCGGTGGGGGTGAGGCCGAACTACTACGTGGACGAGGGCCAGCCGCCCGAGGACGCGATCGTGATGGTGCTCGACTTCTAGCAGCCAGGGGAGTAGAGGACCGGCCCCGTTGTCAGAGTGTAGGAATGGATGCCCGTGGGGTTCACGGTTCAAGCCGTGGGCCAGCTGTCGCTTGACACAGGGTGCTCCCTCCCTATACTCGCGACCCTTTTTCAAGCGCAGTTGTAGGTTTGTATGCGCCCCCGGGGACACCCCCCCGGAGCAATCGGGAAGGAAGAGGAGTTCAGTGCCGACTATCAGCCAGCTGGTCCGCAAGGGCCGCGAGAAGTTGAACATCAAGGGTAAGAGCCCCGCTCTGAAGGAGTGCCCCCAGAAGCGTGGCGTGTGCACCCGCGTGTACACCACCACTCCGAAGAAGCCGAACTCGGCCCTCCGCAAGGTGGCGCGTGTTCGTCTGACGAACGGGATCGAGGTCACCTCCTACATCCCCGGCGTGGGTCACAACCTCCAGGAGCACTCGGTGGTGATGATCCGCGGTGGCCGTGTGAAGGACCTCCCGGGCGTCCGCTACCACATCGTCCGCGGCACGCTGGACTCGGTGGGCGTGGCCGGCCGCAAGCAGAGCCGCTCGAAGTACGGCGCCAAGCGCCCGAGCTGATTTCCGCTCGAGATCACCTTCGTTTCATTTGATTGGGATGCTTGCCCCGCACCCTGGGGAGCCTTCCTGAGTTCGCCAACGCAGTTCGAAGCCCCCAATTGAGTCTCCCGGGTGCAAGGGAGCGGGGCGTAAGGGATACAGAGCAATGCCTCGTCGTCGCGTAGTAGCCAAGCGCAAGATCCTTCCTGATCCGAAGTTCCAGGACCGCCTCGTCACGAAGTTCGTGAACGACCTGATGCGCAAGGGGAAGAAGTCCATCGCCGAGCGGGTGTGCTACGGCGCCTTCGCCCTCATCGAGGAGCGTGCGAAGGAGGATCCCCTCAAGACGTTCAAGAAGGCCCTGGACAACGTCAAGCCGGTGCTCGAGGTGAAGAGCCGCCGCGTCGGTGGCGCCACCTACCAGGTGCCCGTGGAGGTCCGTCAGGACCGCCGCGTGGCGCTGGGCATGCGCTGGATCATCACCTACGCCAAGGCGCGTGGTGAGAAGACGGCCATGGAGAAGCTGGCCGGCGAGATCATGGACGCCGCCAACAACCGTGGCAACGCGGTGAAGAAGCGCGAGGACACGCACAAGATGGCCGAGGCCAACAAGGCCTTCGCCCACTACCGCTGGTAGTCCTGCGTCTCCTGTAGTATCCGGCACCCGGATGCGGACCCCCGCGTCCGGGTGTTTCCGGTCTTTGACAACCGTTTCGTTGGTTTCGTGGTTGGAAGGGCAGGGGAACCGCCCGTCCTGTTCTGGAGAGGTTCGGAGAAATGCCTCGCGAGTATCCGCTCGAGCGCTATCGCAACATCGGCATCATGGCGCACATCGACGCCGGCAAGACCACGACCACGGAACGGATCCTGTTCTATACGGGAGCCATCCACAAGATGGGCGAGGTGCATGAAGGCACCACGACCACGGACTGGATGCCCCAGGAGCGCGAGCGCGGCATCACGATCACCTCGGCCGCCATCACCGCGTTCTGGAGCAGGAGCGAGCAGAAGTACCGCATCAACATCATCGACACGCCGGGCCACGTGGACTTCACCATCGAGGTGGAGCGCTCGCTGCGCGTGCTGGACGGGGCCATCGCGGTCTTCGACGGCGTGAACGGCGTGGAGCCCCAGTCCGAGACGGTCTGGCGCCAGGCGGACAAGTACAAGGTCCCCCGCATCTGCTTCATCAACAAGATGGACCGGGTGGGCGCGGATTACACCATGTCCGTCAACTCCATCCGCGAGAAGCTGGGTGCGCGCCCGGTGCGCCTGCAGCTGCCGCTCGGGACGGAGGACAAGCTCCGCGGGGTCATCGACCTGGTGCGGATGAAGGCTCTCGTCTTCCACGACTCGGAGCAGGGAAGCCGGTACGACGTGGTGGACATCCCCGGGGAGTTCCTCGAGGAGGCCACCGCGGCACGGAACGAGCTCGTCGAGACGGCGGCGGAGCAGGACGATGCGCTCACCGAGAAGTTCCTCGAGGGCACGGAGCTGACCGAGGCGGAGATCCGCGGCGCCATCCGCAAGGGGTGCCTGGGGCTGAAGATCTTCCCCGTGTTCTGTGGCTCGTCGTTCAAGCACAAGGGTGTGCAGCCGCTGCTGGACGCGGTGGTGGACTACCTGCCCAACCCGCTGGAAGTGCCCCCGGTACACGGCAAGTCGCCCAAGGGCGAGGACGAGACGCGGCCGACGGATGACAAGGCGCCCTTCAGCGCGCTGGCGTTCAAGATCATGAACGACCCGCAGTTCCCGTCGCAGACGCTGACGTTCCTCCGCATCTACTCGGGCAAGCTGGAGGCGGGCTCGGCGGCGTGGAACTCGGTGAAGGGCAAGCGCGAGCGCATCAGCCGTCTGGTGCAGATGCGCGCGGACAAGAAGGACGAGGTCCAGGAGTGCTACGCCGGTGACATCTGCGCGGTGGTGGGCCTGAAGCTGGCCACCACGGGCGACACGCTCTGCGACGACAAGCACCCCATCATCCTGGAGCGGATGGAGTTCCCCGAGCCCGTCATCGACGTGGCCATCGAGCCGAAGTCCACGGCGGACCAGGACAAGATCATCACGAGCCTCGCGCGCCTGGCGATGGAGGACCCGTCCTTCCGCGTGAAGACGAACGAGGAGACGGGGCAGACCATCATCGCCGGCATGGGCGAGTTGCACCTGGACATCATCGTCGACCGGCTCCTGCGGGAGTTCAAGGTGGACGCCAACGTGGGCAAGCCCCAGGTGGCCTACCGCGAGACGATCACCCAGGCGGTGGAATCCGAGGGCAAGTACATCCGCCAGACGGGTGGCAAGGGCATGTACGGCCACATCAACCTGCGGGTGGCCCCCAACGACCCGGGTGCCGGCTTCGCCTTCGAGAACAAGATCGTCGGCGGCACGGTGTCCAAGGAGTTCGTCGAGGCGGCGAAGCAGGGCATCCAGGAGGCCATGCAGAGTGGTCCCATCGCGGGCTACCCCATGCTGGACGTGAAGGTGGAGGCCTATGACGGCTCCATGCACGACGTGGACTCCAACGAGATGGCCTTCAAGATCGCCGGCTCGATGGCCTTCCGCGATGCCGTGCGCTCCGCCGCCCCGACGCTCCTCGAGCCCATCATGGACTGCGAGATCGTCACCCCGGACGACTTCACGGGTGACGTCATTGGCGACCTGAACGGCCGCCGCGGGAAGATCCTGGGCATGGAGCCCCGGCCGGGAGGCGTGCAGGCGATCAACGCCCAGGTGCCGCTCGCCAAGATGTTCGGGTACTCGACCGACCTGCGGAGCCGCAGCCAGGGAAGAGCCACCTACACCATGCGGTTCAGCCACTACGCGCCGGCACCCAAGGACGTGCTGAACCGTTGATGCACCCGGCCCCTCGCATGGGGGGCAGGCGATTTAGATTGACGTTTCCGCGGGTTTGGAGCACGACGCAGCACCTTTTCTCGATTCGGCCGGAATCCGGTCTGCGAGGAGCAGCAATGAGTAAGGAAAAATTCGATAGAAGCTTGCCGCACGTCAACATCGGCACCATCGGCCACGTTGACCACGGCAAGACGTCCCTGACGGCGGCCATCACCAAGGTGCTGGCGAAGACGGGCGGCGCGACCTTCCTCGCGTACGACCAGATCGACAAGGCCCCCGAGGAGCGCGAGCGCGGCATCACCATCTCCACSGCCCACGTGGAGTACAAGACGAAGAACCGTCACTACGCGCACGTYGATTGCCCGGGCCACGCCGACTACGTGAAGAACATGATCACGGGCGCGGCGCAGATGGACGGCGCCATCCTCGTGGTGTCGGCCGCCGACGGCCCGATGCCCCAGACGCGTGAGCACATCCTGCTCGCCCGCCAGGTCGGCGTCCCCTACATCGTGGTCTTCCTGAACAAGGTCGACATGCTGGACGACCCCGAGCTGCGCGAGCTCGTGGAGATGGAAGTCCGCGACCTGCTCAAGAAGTACGAGTTCCCCGGCGACACCATCCCCATCGTCCCGGGCTCGGCCCTCAAGGCGCTGGAGGGTGACACCTCGGACATCGGCGAGCCGGCCATCCTCAAGCTGATGGAGGCGGTGGACAGCTACATCCCCACCCCGCAGCGCGCCACGGACAAGCCCTTCCTGATGCCGGTGGAGGACGTGTTCTCCATCGCCGGCCGCGGTACGGTGGCCACCGGCCGCGTGGAGCGCGGCATCATCAAGGTGGGCGAGGAAATCGAGATCGTGGGAATCCGCCCCACGCAGAAGACGGTCGTCACGGGCGTGGAAATGTTCCGCAAGCTGCTGGACGAGGGCCGCGCGGGCGATAACATTGGCGCGCTGCTGCGTGGTCTGAAGCGTGAGGACCTCGAGCGCGGCCAGGTGCTGGCCAAGCCGGGCAGCATCACGCCGCACACCAAGTTCAAGGCCCAGATCTACGTGCTCTCGAAGGAGGAGGGTGGTCGTCACACCCCGTTCTTCAAGGGCTACCGTCCGCAGTTCTACTTCCGCACCACGGACGTGACGGGTACGGTGAAGCTGCCGGACAACGTCGAGATGGTGATGCCCGGTGACAACATCGCCATTGAGGTGGAGCTGATCACCCCTGTGGCCATGGAGAAGGAGCTGCGCTTCGCCGTTCGCGAGGGTGGCCGTACCGTGGGCGCCGGCGTCGTGGCCGAGATCATCGCGTAGTTTCGTCGTACCGCTTCCCCGGGCTTTTGTTCAGAAAAGTTCGGGGAAGTCGGAATAAGGTTGCATCCACCAGGGGCCGGTGGTACATGCCGCGCCCCTTCGTTCGAAGAAATGGCTCTGTGACATCCAGGGGACGTTGGTCGTAGCGCCTCCCGAAGGCAGAGGCCGTTTAAAGAGGTTTTTGCGAATGGCGACACAGAAGATCCGCATCCGGCTGAAGGCGTACGACTCCAAGCTCCTGGATCAGAGCGCTGGCGAGATCGTGGAGACGGCTCGGCGCACGGGCGCCAAGGTGGCCGGTCCGATCCCCCTGCCCACGCGCATCAACAAGTTCACGGTTCTGCGCTCGCCGCACGTGGACAAGAAGAGCCGCGAGCAGTTCGAGATCCGTACTCACAAGCGCCTGCTCGATATCCTCGAGCCGACCCAGCAGACGCTGGACGCGCTGATGAAGCTGGATCTCTCGGCCGGCGTTGACGTGGAGATCAAGTCCTGAGGAAGCGGGGCTGAGCCCTCGCGGTTCCACTCCGTTCCCCAGAGGAAAGAGCCATGGCGAAGTTCGACGTAGTCGACTTGGATTTGAAGAAGGTGTCGGAGCTCGAGCTCTCCGACGAGGTTTTCGGCGCCGAGCCGAACGCGCACCTCTTTTACGAGGTGGCGAAGATGCAGCAGATCAACCGGCGCCGGGGTACGGTGGGTGTGAAGAACACCTCCCTGGTGAGCGGCGGTGGCAAGAAGCCCTGGAAGCAGAAGGGCACTGGCCGCGCTCGTCAGGGTTCCATCCGCGCCTCCCACTGGGTGGGTGGCGGTAAGGCGATGGCCCCGAAGCAGCGGGACTACTTCTACCGTCCTCCGAAGAAGGTCCGCCGCGGTGCGCTCAAGGCGGCCCTGTCTCTGCGCGCTCGTGAGAAGACGCTCATCATCGTGAGTGACTTCAGCCTGTCCGCTCCCAAGAGCAAGCAGGCCTTCGAGGCTCTGACCAAGCGCCTGAAGCTGTCTGGCGCGCTGGTCATCGACGCCAAGACCAACACCAACCTGCACCGCAGCGTGCGCAACCTGGCGAAGTTCGACGTTCTGCCCCCCGAGGGCCTGAACCTCGAGTCCGTGCTCCGCCACAAGCACCTGGTGCTCACTTCCGCGGCCGCGAAGGCCATCGAGGGGGCGCTCTCGTGAATATCAACGACGTCATCAAGGGACCGCTCATCACCGAGAAGCTGGACGCGGCCCGCGAGAAGTTCCGGCAGTACTCGTTCATCGTCGACAAGAAGGCCAGCAAGTACGACGTGGCCAACGCCGTCGAGAAGCTCTTCAAGGTGAGCGTCGAGGGAGTGCGGACCAACATCGTGCGCGGCAAGACCAAGCGCGTGGGTCGCTCGATTGGCAAGCGGCCGAACTTCAAGAAGGCGGTCGTGACCCTGAAGGAAGGGGACAAGATCGAGCTCTTCGAGGGAGGCGCGGTCTAGCGCACAGCGCTGACCGTCGTTGAGGAACCACCATGGGCATCAAGAAGTACAAGCCGACCTCCGCCGCCCGCCGTCTGATGACCGCGTCTGACTTCGCGGACATCACCAAGGGCAAGCCGGAGAAGAAGCTCACCGAGTCCCTGAAGAAGTCCGGCGGCCGTAACGTCCACGGCCACATCACCCGCCGCCACCAGGGCGGTGGTCACAAGCGCCGCTACCGCGTCATCGACTTCAAGCGTCGGGACAAGGACGGCGTGCCGGCCAAGGTCGCCGCGGTCGAGTACGACCCGAACCGCTCCGCCAACATCGCCCTCCTGCACTACGCGGATGGCGAGAAGCGCTACATCCTCGCCCCGGTCGACCTCAAGGTCGGTGACACCGTTATGGCGGGTGAGGGCGCGGACATCCGTCCGGGCAACAGCCTCCCGCTGATCAACATCCCGATCGGTACCATCATCCACAACGTGGAGCTGAAGCCGGGCCGTGGCGCCCAGATCATCCGCTCCGCCGGTTCCTCCGGCCAGCTGATGGCCAAGGAGGGCCGCTACGCCCAGGTTCGTCTGCCCTCGGGCGCCGTGCGCATGGTCCTCATCGAGTGCCGGGCGACCGTGGGCCAGGTGGGCAACCTGGAGCACGAGATCATCCGGATCGGCAAGGCCGGTCGCAGCCGCTGGCTGGGCATCCGGCCCACCGTCCGCGGTCTGGCCATGAACCCTGTCGACCACCCGCACGGTGGTGGTGAGGGTAAGTCCGGCCAGGGTAATCCGCACCCGGTGTCGCCGTGGGGCCAGAAGACCAAGGGTCTCAGCACGCGCACCAACAAGCGTACTGACAAGTTCATCGTGAGCGTCCGCCGCCCGGGCGCGCGCAGCCAGTAGTCGAGGGTTCACACAATGGCGCGTTCGATTAAGAAGGGTCCGTTCGTCGATGGTTACCTCGTGAAGAAGATCGAGGACATGATCAAGACGAGCAAGAAGAGTGTTGTGAAGACGTGGTCCCGGCGTTCCACCATCCTGCCGGAGTTCGTGGGCCACACCTTCGCGGTGCACAACGGCCGCAAGTTCATCCCCGTCTTCGTGACCGAGAACATGGTGGGCCACAAGCTCGGCGAGTTCGCCCCGACGCGTACGTTCGGCGGTCACTCGGCGGAGAAGAAGGTCGCCAAGGGCAAGTAGCCGGCCCCGCTGACCAGCGGCGTCCGCCAGAGGAGATGACATGGAGTCGAAGGCACATCTGAGGTACCTGCGCATGTCGCCCCGGAAGGTTTCCACCGTGGCGGCGCTTGTCCGGGGCAAGCCGGTGGGGCAGGCCCTGAACATCCTGCGCTTCACCAGCCGCGCCGCGGCTGTTCCGGTGGCCAAGCTCATCAAGAGCGCCGTGGCCAACGCCACCGACCTGTCCAAGGGCCAGGTCGATGTGGACCGCCTGATCGTGAAGACGATCTCGGTGGATCAGGGTCCGACCCAGCGCCGCTACATGCCGCGCGCCATGGGCCGCGCCACGCGCATCAACAAGAAGACCAGCCACATTCACGTGGTGCTGGAGGAGGCGGCCAAGAAGTAAGGCCGCCCCCTGGCGCCCCACGCAACCGATTCGAAGGAGAAGCACGTTGGGCCAGAAAGTCCATCCCATTGGGTTCCGCCTCGGGGTCATCAAGACCTGGGACTCCAAGTGGTTCGAGCACAAGAACTACGCGCAGTGGCTGCATGAAGACATCCGCATCCGCGAGTTCGTGAAGAAGTCGCTCGCCCACGCGGGTGTCTCCAAGGTGGAGATCGAGCGCGCGGCGAACAAGGTGAAGGTCAACGTGCACACCGCGCGCCCGGGCATCGTCATCGGCAAGCGCGGTGCCGGCATCGAGACGGTGAAGAAGGACCTCCAGCAGTTCACCAAGAACGAGGTCTTCCTCAACATCGTCGAGGTCCGCAAGGCCGAGACGGACGCCCAGCTGGTTGCCGAGAACATCGCCACCCAGCTCGAGCGCCGTATCGCCTTCCGCCGCGCCATGAAGAAGGCGCTGCAGACGGCGATGAAGTTCGGCGCCAAGGGCATCCGTGTCTCCTGCTCCGGCCGTCTCGGCGGCGCGGAGATGGCCCGCTACGAGTGGTACCGCGAGGGCCGCGTGCCCCTGCACACCCTTCGTGCGGACATCGACTACGGCTTCGCCGAGGCCAAGACCACCTACGGCAAGATTGGCTGCAAGGTCTGGATCTGCCGCGGCGAGGTGCTGCCCACCAAGGGTGGCCAGGCCGCGCCGGCTGCCAACCGCTAACTCCCCGGGAGCCGCCCCGTGAGGGGCGGCTTGCTCGGGCTTGAAGGACACCGACGATGCTTCAGCCTGCTCGTACGAAATTCCGCAAGATGCACAAGGGCCGCATGCCCGGCCAGGCCCACCGTGGCAGCGACCTGACCTATGGTCAGTACGGCCTCATGTCCCTGCAGCCGGGGTGGATCACCTCGCGGCAGATCGAGGCGGCCCGTATCGCGATGACGCGTCACATCAAGCGTGGCGGCAAGATCTGGATCCGCGTGTTTCCGGACAAGCCGATCACCAAGAAGCCCGCCGAGACTCGAATGGGTACCGGTAAGGGTGGCGTGGAGTACTACGTGGCGGTGGTCAAGCCCGGCCGCATCCTCTACGAGATGGAGGGTATGACGCCCGAGGTTGCCACGGCCGCCATGAAGCTGGCCCAGGCGAAGTTGCCGGTGCTGACGAAGATCGTCAGCCGCAACGAGCTGGCCCTCTAGTTTTCTGCCTCCGGGCGGCCCACCTGGTGTAGAGGGGCCGCCCGCTGGCTTGAAGGAGATTTGAAGATGGCGACTGCGAAGGAACTCAAGGAGCTCTCGGCGGACGACCTGAAGCGGCGCGCGGCCGAGCTGCGCGAGACGCTGTTCCAGGACCAGCTCAAGCGGGCCACCGGCTCGCTCGACAACCCGCCCGAGCGCACCCAGCACAAGCGCGATCTGGCGCGCATCCTGACCGTCCTGGGGGAGAAGTCCCGGGCGGAGAAGAAGGCTTAGGAGCTTTTCTCATGGCTGAAGCGACTCAATCCACCTCTGCCAAGATCTCCACCCGCGGCCGTCCCAAGACCCGCGTGGGGATCGTGACCTCCAACAAGATGCAGAAGACGGTGGTCGTCACCGTCTCGCGCCGCGCGTCTCACCCGAAGTACGGGAAGATCATGAGCATGCGCGAGAAGTACAAGGCGCACGTCGAGGACCACGACTACCCGGCGAAGATCACCATCAACGAGGGTGACCGGGTGCGTATCGCCGAGACCCGTCCTGCTTCCAAGGACAAGCGCTGGCGCGTGGTCGAGGTGTTGGAGAAGAGCAAGAACGTCTGAGCCGTCCGAGCTCGCGCAGCCCACAGGCGCGCGAGGCCGTGGCTCGAGCCGCGCGGTGCCCGTCCTCGCCGGATGGGCCTGCCGTAGCTGAGATAGGAGATTCCAGATGATTCAGATGACGAGCGTGCTCGACGTGGCCGACAACTCGGGCGCCAAGAAGGTGTTCTGCATCAAGGTGCTTGGTGGTTCGAAGCGCAAGTACGCGTCCATCGGCGATGTGATCGTCGTGTCGGTGCGCGAGGCGCTGCCGAACTCCAAGGTGAAGAAGGGTGACGTGGCCAAGGCGGTCATCGTGCGCACCGCGCGCGGGGTGGGCCGTCCGGATGGCAGCTACATCAAGTTCGATGGCAACTCCGCCGTCCTCATCAACAAGGACATGGAGCCCATCGGGACGCGCATCTTCGGGCCGGTGGCCCGCGAGCTCCGCGCCCGCAAGTTCATGAAGATCATCTCGCTCGCTCCCGAGGTCCTCTAGTAGGGCATCAGGCGGTCCGCGAGGAGGGAGAGGAACCATGGAGAAGCTCAAGGTTGGAGACACCGTCCAGGTCATCGCCGGCGCCGAGCGCTCGGAGAAGACCCCGGCGACCAAGCGCGGCAAGGTGCTGAAGATCGACCGCGAGGCCCAGCGCGTGACCGTCGAGGGACTGCGCCTGGTCAAGCGGCACCTCCGCAAGACGCCCCAGCAGCCCGAGGGCGGCATCGTGGAGAAGCCGGGCACCATCCAGATCTCGGACGTGCAGGTGGTTTGCGCCAAGTGCGACAAGCCGACCCGCGTGGGTATCCGGGCTGATGGGGACAAGAAGAAGCGGTTCTGCAAGAACTGCGACGCCCTGATTGACTAGGGGTGCCGGTTCGGGCATGTATGCGCGCCCTTTGCCCTACCTCGGGTGAGGGGAGGGCGGGCGAGCATACCCGGGGCCCCGAAGGACCCGTGGGGGCTCCGGTGTTTCCAGTTTCCACGCAGTACTGATCGGCGCGCTGGGTCCACGGCGGCGCTCCGAAGCAGAGGACAAGGCGATGGCTGAAGAGAAGAAGGACGCGGCGAAGAAGGAAAAGAAGGGCCGCAAGAAGGAAGAAGTCAAGAAGGCTGGCTTCGCGGCGAACATCGAGGAGGGTCTGACGGCTGGCCCGGCGCGTCTGAAGCTGCGCTTCCGCAAGGAAGGCATCCCGGCGCTGATGAAGGATCTGTCGCTCAAGAACCCGATGGAGGTTCCCCGCCTCGAGAAGATCGTCGTCAACATGGGTCTGGGCGAGGCGCTCGCCAACAACAAGATCCTCGAGTCCGCAGTGGACCAGCTGGGTGCCATCACCGGCCAGAAGCCCGTGGTGACCCGCGCCCGCAAGTCCATCGCGAACTTCAAGCTGCGCCAGGGCCAGGCCATTGGCTGCGCCGTCACGCTGCGCGGCGATCGCATGTACGAGTTCCTGGACCGCCTCATCACCGTGGCGCTGCCGCGCGTGCGTGACTTCAAGGGCGTGTCCCCCAAGGCTTTCGACGGGAAGGGCAACTACACGCTCGGCGTCCGCGAGCAGATCATCTTCCCGGAAATCAACTACGACCAGATCGAGAAGGTGAAGGGGCTCAACATCAGCTTCGTCACCACCGCCGCGAACGATGAGCAGGGGCTGGCGCTGATGCGTCACTTCGGCATGCCGTTCCGCACGTAACGAGGAATTCGCATCCATGGCCAAGCTCTCGAAGATCGCCCAGGCGAAGCGCAAGCCGAAGTTCTCCGTCCGCGCGTACAACCGCTGCCCGCTCTGCGGCCGGCCCCGCGCGTTCCTGCGGAAGTTCAACATGTGCCGTATCTGCTTCCGGCACCGCGCGCTCCGCGGTGAGATCACCGGCGTCACCAAGTCGTCCTGGTAGTCGGACGCGGGCTTCCGGACCCCGAGCAGGGGTCCGGGTGCCTGGCTGGCCTCTGAAGAGGCGGGCCGAAGCAGTTCTCATGCATGGCAATCGTGGCGAACCCCCGGGATGGGCCCGGCAGGCGCGGCGGTTGCGAGCGCGGACGCGGCGAAACCGCTCCGCACGGAAGGTACTTTCATGTCGGTTGTCAACGATCCCATTGGCGACATGCTGACCCGCCTGCGCAACGGTTCGCGCGCGCGTCACGACAAGGTCGTCATGCCCCACTCGAACCTCAAGCTCGAGATCATCAAGGTTCTCAAGTCCGAGGGTTTCATCGGGGACTACACCGTCCACGAGCGCGCCCCGCAGAACGAGATCTCGGTCCAGCTGAAGTATGGCCCGGATCGCGCTCCGGCCATCACCGGCATCCGCCGCGTGTCCAAGCCCGGCCTGCGCCGCTACGTGAACGTGCGTGAGATTCCGCAGGTGCTCGGCGGCCTGGGCATCTCGATCCTGTCCACCTCCAAGGGCGTGATGGTGGACTCCGAGGCTCGCAAGCAGAAGGTCGGCGGCGAGCTGCTCTGCACCGTCTACTAGCCAGCTCCCCGGGTGCCGCGGCGTGAGCCGCGACCTGGACTGACTGCACTGAGGAAATCATGAGTCGGATTGGAAAGCTTCCGGTCAAGCTGGCGGACAAGACGAAGGCCACGGTGTCGGGCCGCCAGGTCAGTTTCGAAGGTCCCAAGGGCAAGATGGTCGTTCAGCTTCCCGCCAAGGGCGTGAAGGTGACGGTCGCGGGCGGTGAGGTCCGGGTGGAGCGCGAGGATGAGTCGCGCGAGGCCCGCAGCCTGCACGGCCTGACGCGCACGCTGCTGGCCAACGCGGCCAAGGGCGTGTCCACGGGCTTCGAGCGTCGCCTGGACATCCGCGGCGTCGGTTTCCGCGCCGAGGTGAAGGGCAAGACGATCAACATGTCGCTGGGCTACTCGCACCCGGTGGTGTTCAACCTGCCCGAGGGCGTGACGGCCGAGGTCGACAAGGCCGCCCGCACCGAGGATGGTCTGCCCACCCTGGGTCTGACGCTCCGGTCCGCGGACAAGGAGGCCCTCGGGGCCGCCGCCGTGAAGATCCGCGCGCTGCGCCCGCCCGAGCCGTACAAGGGCAAGGGCATCAAGTACTCGACCGAGAAGATCCGTCGCAAGGAAGGCAAGACGGGCACCGCCTAGTCGGAGTGAACACCCAACCGCGCGGCGCCACCTGGTGCCGCGCAATCATCCGGCGGTGGAAGTCCCCATCACCGCCGGACGGAGAAGGAATCATCCATGTCGAAGAAACTCGATCCGCGCCTCAAGAGGAAGGACCGCATCCGCCGGAAGCTCTCGGGTACCACCGAGCGCCCGCGTCTGTCGGTCTACAAGAGCCTCAAGCACATCTACGCCCAGGTGGTGGACGACACCACGGGCCGCACCCTGGCGTTCGCCTCGTCGCTCTCCAAGGAGCTCAAGGGCAATACCGAGGGCGACAAGAAGGCCGAGGCCAAGCGCGTGGGCGCCCTGATCGCCCAGAAGTGCAAGGCGGCCAATGTCGATGCGGTGGTGTTCGATCGCAACGGCTTCCCCTACCACGGCCGTATCGCCGCCGTGGCCGATGCCGCGCGTGAGGGCGGGCTGAAGTTCTAGAAACCTTTCGAATAAGGAAGTTCCCAAGTGGCAACTCCGATCAATCCAAACGATCTCGACCTCACCGACCGGGTGGTGAACATCAACCGCGTCGCCAAGGTGGTGAAGGGCGGCCGGCGGTTCTCGTTCGCCGCGCTGGTGGTGGTGGGCGATGGTGCCGGCCACGTCGGCATCGGCCTGGGCAAGGCCAACGAGGTCCCCGAGGCCATCCGCAAGGGTGGCGAGAACGCGAAGAAGAACCTGTTCCGCGTCCCGCTGCAGGGCCACACCATTCCGCACGAGGTGCTCGGTCACTTCGGCGCGGGCTGGGTGCTCCTGAAGCCGGCCGGTGAGGGTACGGGCGTCATCGCCGGTGGTGCGGTGCGCGCGGTCCTCGAGGCGGCGGGTATCCGCAACATCCTGACCAAGAGCCAGGGCTCGCGGAATCCCCACAACGTGCTGAAGGCCACGGTGGCCGGTCTGAAGACGCTGCGTTCGCCGGAGCAGGTGTCTCGCCTGCGCGGCAAGGACGTGGGTCCCCAGAAGTCCGAAGAGGCGAGGGGTTAAATCATGGCGCTCAAGGTCAAGCTGACGAAGAGCTTCGCGGGTTCGTCCGTGGACCAGCTCGCGACCATCCGGAGCCTCGGGCTGAAGAAGTTCGGCGACGAGCGGCTCCTCCAGGACACGCCGGCGATCCGCGGCATGGTGAACAAGGTGCGTCACCTGGTGACGTCCGAGACGGTGAAGGGCGACGCCCCGAAGACCACCCGTCGCAAGCCCCGGCACATCCGGGAGCGGGACGCCGCGCGCGCCAGCCAGGCCTCCAAGGCCTAGGAAGAAGGTTCAGACAATGACTACGCTCAACAACCTGAAGCGCCCGGCGAACTCGTGGCACCGCAAGAAGCGGGTGGGCCGTGGCCAGGGTAGCGGTCTGGGCAAGACGGCCGGCCGCGGTGGCAAGGGCCAGAAGGCTCGTTCCGGTAACATGCGGTTCGAGGGCTTCGAGGGCGGTCAGAGCCCGCTGCAGCGCCGGCTGCCGAAGTTCGGCTTCATCTCCCCCAACCGCACCATCTACGCGGTGGTGAACCTGGCGGACCTCGAGGCGTTCGACGCGGGCGCCACGGTGGACGAGGCGGCGCTGAAGGCGCGCGGCCTGGTGAAGGGCCGGTACGACGGCGTGAAGGTGCTCGGCAACGGCAAGCTCTCCAAGAAGCTGACCGTCCGGGCGCACAAGCTCTCGGCCACGGCTCGCGAGGCGGTCGAGAAGGCGGGCGGTTCCGTCGAGGAGCTGCCGCTCGTGGCCCACAAGCCCGAGTCCGCCGCCAAGGCCCACAGCGGCAAGGGCGTCAAGCAGGCCAAGTCGTGAGGGTAGGGCGCATCACACTCTTAGTGGTGCGCGCTGCTCCAACCGTGTAGGATTCCGCGCCCCTTTCCGAATTCGGACGGGGGCGCTGTTGTTCTCGCTGAAACCTTTCTGGGGGATGGTTCCCACGTGGCTCTGAACGCCTTCGCCAACGTCTTCCGCATCGCGGAGCTGCGCAGCCGGCTCATCTATACGCTGGGGCTGCTCGCGGTGTACCGCATCGGTATCTTCATCAACACGCCCGGCGTCGACCGAGCGGCGATGAACGCGTTCATGGACGCTCAGCGCCAGTCGGGCGGTCTGTTCTCGCTCTTCAACCTCTTCTCCGGCGGCGCCCTGGACCAGATGTCCATCTTCGGTCTGGGCATCATGCCGTACGTGTCCGCCTCCATCATCATCCAGCTGCTGGCGGTGGTGGTGCCCAGCCTGGAGCGCCTCCAGAAGGAGGGCGCTGGTGGACGGCAGAAGATCAACCAGTACACCCGCTACGGCACGATCCTCCTGTCCGTCATCCAGGGCATCGGCATCTCGCGCTGGCTGGCCTCGCTCGGCCGCTCCGACGCGGGCCAGAGCGGCTTCAACCAGATCGTCGTCCCCAACGACAACGCCTGGTTCACCTTCATGACCGTCATCTCCCTGACGGCGGGCACCGCGTTCATCATGTGGCTGGGTGAGCGCATCACCGAGCGCGGCATCGGCAACGGCATCTCCATCATCATCTTCGCGGGTATCGTGGCCGGTCTGCTCCCCAGCGGTAAGACGCTGCTGGACATGATTGCCCAGGAGATCATCAGCGTGGCCGCCGTGGGCGCCCTGCTGGCGTTCATGGTGCTGGTGGTGGGTGTGGTTTGCTACGTCGAGCGCGGCATGCGGCGGATTCCGGTGCAGTACGCCAAGCGCATGGCGGGGCGGCGGATGTTCGCGGGCCAGGCCACCTACTTCCCGATGAAGGTCAACACCGCGGGCGTGATTCCTCCCATCTTCGCCGGCGCGCTGCTGTCCTTCCCGGCCACCCTGGGCACTTGGTTCCCGGCGCTGCAGACGGTGCAGCGCAGCATCGAGGGCAGCCCCTGGGTCTACAACGGCATCTTCGTGCTGCTCATCATCTTCTTCGCGTTCTTCTACACGGCGCTGACCTTCCGGCCGGACGACGTGGCGGACAACATCAAGAAGCAGGGCGGCTACATCCCGGGCATCCGTCCGGGTCGGCAGACGGCGGACTTCATCGAGGGCGTGCTCAACCGCATCACCTTCGGTGGCGCGCTCTACCTGGCCGCCATCTGCGTGATTCCGTCCATCATCAGCAACGTGCTGGGCGTGCGCTTCACCTTCGGCGGTACGGCCCTGCTCATCGTCGTGGGCGTGGCGCTGGACACGGTGCAGCAGATCGAGGGTCACCTCATCAGCCGCAACTACGAGGGCTTCGCCGGTCCTCGCGGTCCGCGCATCCGCGGCCGGGCCCCCCGCGTGGCGGCCTAGTCGATTCAGCAGTTTCCCTGGCGCTCCTCCCCTTCACCCCGGGGAGGAGCGCCTCGTCGTTCCAGGGGTGTCGTGAGCAGTGGGAGGAGGTTCGCGCCGTGGCCCTCCCATGCTCCTTCCTGACGAGCTGAGAGGAACCCAATGAACCTCATCCTGTTTGGCCCGCCCTTCGTAGGGAAGGGGACGCAGGCGAAGAATCTGTACGCGGAGTTCAAGATTCCGCAGATCTCCACCGGCGACATCCTCCGCAAGGCGGTCCGCGAGGGCACCGAGCTGGGCAAGATGGCCGGGCCGTTGATGGCCGCCGGTGCCTACGTGCCGGACGACATCGTCATCGGCATCGTGGAGGAGCGCCTCAAGGAGCCGGACTGCGCCAATGGCTTCGTCCTGGACGGCTTCCCGCGTACGCCTCCCCAGGCCGAGGCGCTCGAGCGCATGCTCGCCCGGCTGGGCAAGAAGCTCGACGCCGTGGTGTCCCTCAAGGTGCCCCACGAGAAGCTCATCGAGCGTGGCTCGGGCCGGCGCTCGTGCCCCACCTGCGGCTCCGTCTACCACGTCTACCAGAACCCCCCGAAGCGGGCGGGCTTCTGCGACAAGGATGGCGCCGGCCTGGTGCAGCGCGATGACGACAAGGCGGATGTCATCGAGAAGCGCCTGAAGAAGTACGACGCGGAGACCGCGGCCCTGGAGCCGTTCTACGCGCAGCGCGGTCTGCTCAAGACGATCGACGGTGTCGGCTCGCCCGAGGGCGTGTACGCCGACATCAAGAAGGCCCTGGGCAAGGGCTGAGCGGGCGGACAGGGGCAGCCGTGGGCCAGGTCGCGATCAAGAGCCGGGAGGAGATCGCCCTCATGCGCGAAGCCGGGCGCATCGTGAGCGAGATCCTGGACGAGCTCGAGAAGGCCGTGGCCCCGGGTGTCACCACCTGGGACCTGGATGCCCTGTCCGAGAAGCTCATCTACCAGAAGGGGGCCAGGCCAGCCTTCAAGGGCTACCACGGCTTCCCCGCCTGCCTGTGCGCCTCCGTCAACGACGAGGTGGTGCACGGCATCCCCTCCAAGCGGCGCAAGCTGCGGGAGGGAGACCTGATGAAACTGGACTTCGGGGTCGCCTACCGGGGCTACTTCGGGGACTCGGCCCGGACGGTGCCGGTGGGGAAGGTGAGCGCCGAGGCCCAGGCCCTGGTCAACACCACCCGGGAGGCCCTCCACAAGGGCATCCAGGCCATGGTGCCCGGCAACCGGCTCGGGGACATCGGCCACGCCGTCCAGCGCCACGTGGAGGCCCGGGGCTTCTCCGTGGTCCGGCTCTTCAGCGGCCATGGCATCGGCCGCCGCCTCCACGAGGAGCCGGATGTGCCCAATTACGGCCAGCCGGGCAGTGGCCTGAAGCTTCGTCCAGGAATGGTCCTCGCGGTCGAGCCCATGGTGAACCAGGGCACGGATGAGGTGATGGTCCTCGAGGATCAGTGGACAGCCGTAACGCGCGACAGCAAGCTTTCCGCTCACTTCGAGCACACCGTGCTCATCACCGAAGGGGGGCCCGAAGTCCTCACCCGGCAGCGGACCGGGTAGGCGAGCGGAATAGAGTGGGGTACACGGGGGTTCGTAGAAATTCGGTTTTACTGCGCGAGGATGCTTGCCACTTCTGGACCAAAGTGTTATCCCGCCGCGCTTCCAGAGTTCCGGTGGTCCGCAAGAGGGTTATCTGATTGCCGAAGGATGATTCCATCGAAGTCGAGGGGACGGTAATGGAGCCCCTCCCGAACGCGATGTTCCGTGTGGTGCTGGACAATGGCCACAAGGTGCTCGCGCACATCTCGGGCAAGATGCGGATGCACTTCATCCGAATCCTCCCGGGCGACAAGGTCAAGGTCGAGCTGTCCCCGTACGATCTGTCCCGGGGCCGGATCACCTACCGGGCGAAGTAGCAAGGGCTCGGTTCCGCGGAATGGCGGACCGGCCCTCGAGGCTTTTCTTTTCTAAAGCGAAGGAAGGGAAGTACCGCCATGAAGGTTCGGGCGTCCGTCAAGAAGATCTGCGACAAGTGCAAGGTTGTCCGCCGCAAGGGCATCGTGCGCGTCATCTGCGCCTCCAACCCGCGGCACAAGCAGCGCCAGGGCTAGGCCCCTCAGGGACCGAGCTCCAGACCAACTCACCAGAAGGAACGACTCAAGATGGCTCGTATCGCCGGCATCGACCTCCCGCCCAACAAGCGCGCGGTGATCTCGCTGCAGTACATCTACGGGATCGGCAACAAGTCCGCCCACGACATCATCACCGCGGCGGGTATCGACCTCGCCACCCGGACCAAGGACCTCACCGAGGAGCAGACGCGCAAGATCCGCGAGATCCTCGAGGCGACCTACAAGGTCGAGGGTGACCTCCGTCGCGAGGTGACCATGAACATCAAGCGGCTGATGGACCTGGGTTGCTACCGGGGTCTGCGTCACCGCAAGGGTCTGCCGGTCCGTGGCCAGCGGACGCACACCAACGCGCGCACCCGCAAGGGTCCGAAGCGCGGCATCGTGCGCGCCAAGCCGGCGGCGGGCGCTCGCTAGTTCTTCCACCTGCGCCGGCCCCCCTGAGGAGCCGGCGTCGATCACCTACCTCACGGAGCAACGAGTTCCATGGCTGAAGAGACCAACGCGCCTGCGGCCCCGGCCGCTGCGGCCCCTGCGACGGGCGACGCCGCCGCCGCTGCGCGCAAGAAGGGCAAGAAGGGCAAGAAGAGCATCCTCAATGGCGTGGTCCACATCCAGTCCACGTTCAACAACACCATCATCACGATCACGGACGTGTCCGGGAACGTGATCTCCTGGTCCTCCGCTGGCGCCCGCGGCTTCCGCGGCAGCCGCAAGTCGACGCCGTTCGCCGCCCAGGTGGCCGCCGGTGACGCCGCGGCCAAGGCCATGGAGCACGGCCTGAAGAACGTGACGGTGCTGGTGAAGGGTCCTGGCGCGGGCCGTGAGTCCGCCCTGCGCGCGCTCGCCGCCGCCGGCCTGAAGATCGCGCTCATCCGCGACGTGACGCCCATCCCGCACAACGGCTGCCGTCAGCCCAAGCGCCGCCGCGTCTAGTTCCATCCCGGGCCGCTCTCCTCGTGGAGAGCGGTCCAGACCACCTCTACACGGAGAAGCATCGTGGCCCGTTATACCGCCTCCGCCTGCCGTATCTGCCGGCGTGAGAACCTGAAGATGTACCTGAAGGGTGACCGCTGCTACACGGACAAGTGTGCCATCGAGCGGCGTCCCTATCCCCCCGGTCAGCACGGCCAGGGCCGCGTGAAGTTCTCCGGCTACGGCGTGCAGCTGCGCGAGAAGCAGAAGGTCAAGCGCATGTACGGCCTGCTGGAGAGCCAGTTCCGCGGCTACTACCACCGCGCCTCCGCCGCCAAGGGCAAGACCGGTGAGAACCTCCTGCAGCAGCTGGAGCTCCGCCTGGACAACGTGGTGTTCCGCATGGGCTTCGCGGACACCCGCGCCGAGGCCCGCCAGCTGGTGCGTCACGGCCACTTCACGGTGAACGGCAAGCGGGTGAACATCCCGTCGTTCGCGGTGAAGCCCGGCACCACCATCGAGGTGGCCGAGAAGAGCCGGAAGATCCTCCGCATCTCCGAGGCGCTGGAGACCGTGGATCGCCGCGGCGTGCCGCAGTGGATCGACCTGGACAAGAAGTCCTTCAAGGCGACGGTGAAGACCGCCCCGAACCGCGAGGACCTCACCATGCCGATCCAGGAGCAGCTCATCGTCGAGCTCTACTCGAAGTAATCGGCCTGGCCCGCCCTCCGTGGGCGGGTTCATTCCGCTGGAGCTGTCGTACGCGCCCTGGCCTCACCGCCGGGGCGTCGTGCTTCTACCGGCCCCTCCGTGCAGCCCCCCGGGGCCGGCCGTTATTCAAAAAACCCCGCGTGCCCATCCTCCCGCCACCCCGGTGGGTAAGTCGGTGGTGGCGCACGTTCCCAGGAGCAGAAGAACATGGCTGACTCTTTCCTCGCGAAGAACTGGCGTGATCTCATCAAGCCCCGCCGGCTCGAGGTCGATCAGGACTCGCTGACCCCCACGTACGGCAAGTTCGTCGCCGAGCCGCTCGAGCGCGGTTTCGGCACCACGCTGGGCAACTCGCTGCGCCGCGTCCTGCTGTCGTCCCTGCAGGGTGCCGCCATCACCACGGTGAAGATCGAGGGTGTGGACCACGAGTTCACCACCATCCCCGAGGTGGCCGAGGACGTCACGGACATCGTGCTGAACCTGAAGGAGGTCCTCCTCCGGATGCACACGAACGAGCCCAAGACGATCCGCATCGAGGCCGAGGGCCCCAAGGAGATCAAGGCCGGTGACATCATCGCCGACCAGGACGTGGAGATCCTCAACCCCGGTCACCACATCTGCACCGTCTCCGAGGGTGGCAAGGTCCGTATGGAGCTGACGTGCCGCCGCGGCCGTGGCTACGTGCCTGCCTCCGCCAACAAGGTGGCCGGTTCGCCCATCGGCACCATCCCCATCGACTCGCTGTTCTCGCCCACCCGCAAGGTGAACTACCAGGTGACCAACGCCCGCGTCGGCCAGGTCACCGACTACGACAAGCTCTCCCTCGAGGTGTGGACGGACGGCTCCGTCACCCCGCAGGACGCTGTCGCCTACGCGGCCAAGATCATCAAGGAGCAGCTCACCGTCTTCGTCAACTTCGACGAGACCGAGGAGCCCGTGGCGGTCGAGGCCCCGAAGGAGGAGGCCAAGCTCAACGAGAACCTCTTCCGCTCGGTGGACGAGCTGGAGCTCTCCGTGCGCTCGGCCAACTGCCTGCAGCAGGCCAACATCAAGACCATCGGCGACCTGGTGCAGCGCACCGAGGCCGAGATGCTCAAGACCAAGAACTTCGGCCGCAAGTCCTTGAAGGAAATCAAGGAGATCCTCGCGGAGATGGGCCTGTCGCTCGGCATGAAGCTGGAGAACTGGCCTCCGAAGACCCCGCCCCCGCCCGCTCCGGGTGCGGCGGCGGCGGCTGCTGCCGCTGCGGCGACGGCGGGTGGCGCGGTGCCCCCCGGCGCTCCCAAGGCCTAGTAGACTCTCGCAGTACCTCGTCCCTCGGGGTGGCATGGCCGTATGCCCCGGGGGAGGAGGGGGCCTTCCCAGGCCCGATACAGCAACGGTGGAGCCAGTGCCGGTTCCATCCTTCCCACCCGGTACCTCGTACGGCCGGAGTGGTGGGCCCCAAAAGGGCCCGAGGTCAGCACCATGCGTCACAAGGTAGGCCAGAGGAAGCTCCACCGCACCACGAGCCACCGGCTCGCGATGCTCCACAACATGGTCACCTCGCTGCTCGAGCACGAGGCCATCCGCACCACGCTGCCCAAGGCCAAGGAGGCCCGGGCGATCGCCGAGCGCATCATCACCCTCGGCAAGCGCGGTGGTCTGGCCAACGTGCGCCTCGCGGAGCGGACGGTTCGCAACCGCGTCATCCTCCAGAAGGTGTTCAGCGAGTACAAGGACCGTTACGCCAACCGCCCGGGCGGGTACACCCGCATCGTGCGCCTCGGATTCCGTCGTGGTGACGGCGCCGAGATGGCCCTGCTGGAGCTGGTGGATCGTCCCGCCAAGGCCGCTCCGGTCGACACCGAGGCCGCCGCTGGCGCCACGGAGACCAAGGCGGAGTAGCCAGCCGTCCGAAGGGTAGTGCACGGGAGCGTCCTTCCCCTCGGGGAAGGGCGCTCTCGCGCTTTCCGGGCTCCGGATTACTGCGCGTCGGTGAGGTTCTTGCCGTTCTCGAGCAGCACGGCGTTGCCGTCCTCGGTCCGCATCTCGACGCCGACGATCCGGATGTCCGAGGGCGCCGCCTGACCGCTCGCGTTCAGCAACTGCTTGGGCGTGATGGTGATGTCCCGGCCCGCCTCCACGCGCGGCACGAAGGCATTCCACTCCACGCGCTGGCTGTCCGTGACGACGATGTGGACCTTCTCCCAGGCGTCCTCGCTCTTGTTCATGATCGTCAGCGAGGCCCGGCTGGTGACGGGCACCAGCTTCGCGCCGAAGTCACCCGTCTCCTTCACGCTGCCCCGGGCACACGTGACGCCGAACGTGCTGATGGACAGGAACACCCAGCCCGCCACGATGAAGGCCTTGTACTTGAAGAAGCTGTCCTGCTCGCGGAACTCCTCCACCTTCTCCTTCACGATGGAGAGGGCGTTGAGGGCCACGTTGGCGGACTCGGCCTTCAGCTTCTGGCTCAACGCTGCCTGCTGCTGCTCCTTGGGCAGGGGGGCCGCACGCGCGGCGCTCATCACGCGCGGATTGTTCGTCTGCGAGACGCGGGGCATGCTCGTCGACGACGGCGTTCCGCGCGGCGGCTGCTGGGGCTGGTTGGCACCTTCACTCATCGAGTCCCCAGTGTAGAAGGCCCGGGCTCCCGCTGGCTACTGGGCCCTGGGACTCTTGAGCTGCTGCAGCGCCCTCGAGGCCACCGCGTTCTCCGGCTGGGCCTCCAGCACCTTGCGCAGCCAGTGCTCCGCCTTCCCGGCCGCCTCCCTCCGCTCCTCCGGCCTCGAGGACTGCTTCGCCTGCTCGGCGAAGAGGATGCCCAGCCGCAGCGTGAACTCCACGTTGTCCGGATTCTTGTCCACCACGTGCAGCAGCTCCCGCTCGGCGCCCGCCCAGTCGCCCTCCAGCTGACGCACCAGCGCCAGCTTGCCCCTCGGCGCCTCCTCGTCCGGCAACAGGTACGTCAGCACCCGGAAGGCCTCGCCCGCCGCCTTCAGGTTCCGCTGCTCCAGGTGGATGTCCCCCAGCCGGAACCACGCCACGTCCTGCAGCGGGTTGAGCTCCACCGCCTTCTCCAGGTGCGGCTTCGCCGCCTCCGGCCTCTGCCTCCCCAGGTACAGCTCGCCCAGGTAGAAGTGGTTCTTGCCGTCCTCCGGCGCCAGCTCGATGGCCCGCTTGAACTCCTCCACCGCCCGGCCCGCGTCGTCCAACCGCTGCCACGCCAGCCCCATCAGCGCGTGCACCACCGCCAGGTCCGGGTAGTCCCGCAGAATCTCCTCGAACGCCACGATCGCCGGGTGCGGTGCGTCCAGCTCCCTCAGGTAGCGCAGGCCCTCCTCCAGCTTGGGCTCGGCCGCCTTCGGGAAGCGCGCGAATGGATCCGAGATCTGCTCCATCAGCGCCCGCGCCGTGGCCACCTCCGCGGGGCTCGGGCTCATCCGCACCAGCGCTCCCAGCGACGCCACCGCCCCCGCCGCGTCCCCCGTCCGGTGCAGCGCCTTGGCCAACGGCAGGCGGAAACCCGCCCGCTCCGGAGCCAGCTCGACCGCGCGCCGCAGCGGACCCACCGCCTCCGCGTACTGCTCGGACTCCAGCCGGGCGAGCCCCAGCCGGTAGTGGAGCTCGGGCTCGTCCGGCTTCAGCTCCACCGCCCGCTCGAAGGCCGCCACCGCCGGCGCTCCCGCGTCCGACGCCCGCGAGAAGTACGCCAGCCCCAGCATGTAGTGGTTCGCCGCCCGTTCCGCCTGCGCGTTGCGGCGCTGCAGCTCGGCGATCCACGCGTCCGTGTGGCCCGCCTTCACCTGGGCCTCCGTCAGCAGCCGCGCCAGCTCCAGATCCTCCGGCGCCCCGGCATACTCGGCCTCCAGCAGCGGCAGGGCCCGCTCGGGCTGTTTCTTCGCCAGGTACTCGCGGGCCTGCGCTCGCGCGTCCAGGGGACGCTCGGCGGCGGCGCCATGGCGGCAGCCAGTGACCAGGCCCAGTCCGAGCACGGCCACACCCGCCCAGGTGCGCAGCCGACGGGCATGACTTCGGGAGTCGGGGGAGGGGAGGCGCACGATGGGATGATCTCCTCAGGAGGCGTTGCGACGGGAGTGCCGGCGGGAGGGCGCGTTCCCCTCGACTCCGGCTTCGGCGGTGGCCTTCTCGGCATCGCCCCCCTTGCCGCCCAGCTCGAGGCTCTGCTGGATGATGACGTCACGCACCGCCCGGGCCAGCCCCTCACGGTCATCCTCGGCGAAGCCCGTGGTGTCGATGGGCTTGCCAATCTTCACGTACACGGGGCCCGGCTTGATGTTCCACGAGTTCTTCGGCATCACCGTGCCCGAGCCCTCGATGGTGATGGGCACCACCGGCACCCGGGACTTGAGCGCCAGCGCGAAGGGGCCCTTCTTGAAGGGCAGCACGCTGCCGTCGTCCGAGCGCGTGCCCTCGGGGTAGAGGAACACGCTCGTGCCGCTGCGGATCTTCTGCGCCGCGGCGTCCAGCGAGGCGATGGCCTTCTCGCGCCGGCCCCGGTTGACGAAGATGTGCCCCGCGAACCACAGGTACCAGCCGATCAGCGGCACGTACTTGAGCTGGTGCTTGGCCACGTACCGGAAGTTCACCGGCACCGTCACGAAGTGGATGGGGATGTCCAGCGTGGACTGGTGGTTGGACACGTAGATGGCGGGCCGCTTCGGATCCACGTTCTCCTGGCCCGTCACCACCACCTTCGCCCCACCCGTCGCGATGAGGATGGGCGACCACAGCCGGCGGCACACCCACACCGTCGCCCCCGGGTCGAGGGTGATCAGTGCCACCAGCACCGTCACCGGAAAGAAGATGGCGGTGGCGACCACCGCGACCACCATGCACAACAAGTTACGGAGCATCCTGGAGACCTCGTCAGCGTCCTGCGGAGAGCCCACCACGGCGCGCTGCCCGGTGTCCCGCCAAAAACGCCCGAACAGCGGGACCGCCCACACCTCTTCCGGGTGCCAGCGACCGCCCGCACGCTCGCGCGCCCAGCGATGGAGTGGGGTGGGGTGGGGGAGACATGAAGGCCCGTATCTAGCATGCCACCTTGTTTCTGGTGTGTGCCGTCCGGTGGGGGTACAAGCGCGGTGCTTTGGCCAAGAAGAAGTTCATCGCGATCGCGGGCAATATCGGGGCTGGAAAGACGGAGCTCACGTCATTCCTCTGCCGGAAGTACGGCCTCACCCCCTTCTTCGAGCCCAACGAGGAGAATCCCTACCTCGCTGACTTCTATAAGGACATGAAGACCTGGGCCTTCCGCTCCCAGCTCTTCTTCCTCACCGCCAAGTTCCGCCTCCAGCGCGAGCTCGAGCGCTCGCCCGGCACCGCCCTCCAGGACCGGACCCTCTACGAGGACGCGGAGATCTTCGCCAAGAACCTCCATCGCCAGCGCTACATCGACAAGCGCGACTGGCAGATGTACTGCAGCCTCTACGAGACCTTCGCCCAGACGCTCGCCCCGCCGGATCTGATGATCTACCTGCGCTGCCCGGTGAAGACCCTCCGCCAGCGCATCCGCCTGCGCGGCCGGGAGATGGAGCAGGACATCCCCACCGCCTACCTCAACCGGCTGAACGCCCTGTACGAGGAATGGTTCAGTGGTTACAAGATGTCCCCCGTCCTGGTTCTCCCGACGGATAAGCTGGACTATCTGACGAACCTGGTGGACCGCGTGGACCTCTTCCGACAGATCGAGAAGCACCTGTGATGGAGGTCTACCTCGTCGCCATCTCGCGCGCCGCGCCCGTCCCGCTCGACGACCTGCGCACCGCCTTCGAGTCCGAGGACATGGGCTTCACCGCCGCCTCCGATGGGCACGGCTTCACCGTGGAGGCCGAGGAGTCCCGGATAGAGGTCGTCTTCGAGCAGCGGCCCGCTCCCACCGAGTGGACCCCGGACATGTTCTCCGGCAGCGAGCCCGCCCTGGAGGCCCTCACCCGCGCCCAGTCCTTCTACCGCTTCGCCTTCGAGACCAGCTCCACCCAGCCCACCGTGCCCGTCTTCGTGGCCCTCATGTGCGCCCGCATCGTCCTGGCCCATGTGGAGGGGGTGCTCGTGGACATCACCTCGTCCAAGGTCCACGAGTCCGAGGACGTAGCCGAAATCACCGAGCTGGACTTCGACATCCGCGACCACGTCAACCTCCACGCCGTGGAGGTCATCGAGGGCGAAACCCCCCTGTGGGTGCACTCGCACGGGATGGAGAAGTTCGGCGCCCGCGATCTGGAGATCTTCCACCTGGGCGAGCAGGACCTGCTGCCCGCCGAGGCCTTCCTCCACGAGCTGTGCACCGATCTGGCGTTCGGCCAGGGGCCGCCGCTGCGCAAGGAGATGGGGACCAGCGAGGGGCAGACCTTCATGATGGTGCCCTCGGAGGAGGCGCGCACCAACCTGCTCGGCGTCCCCTTGGAGGCCTTCGAGGGCCATGAGGGCCTCTTCCTCACGGTGGTGTCGCCCCAGGGCCGGCACAACACCGCGGAGCTGCTGCGCCCCTTCCGCGAGCGCTTCGCCCAGGAGCCCACCGAGCAGACCGAGTCCATGCACCGGGAGGCCCAGGCCCACCTGCCCGCCTTCAAGGCGCGCTTCCTGCGCCGCGGCCTCATGGAGCCGCTCACCTTCGTCGTGCGCGCCCCCTTCGAGACCCACCCCGAGGGCAACACCGTCACCGAGCAGCTCTGGTCCGAGGTGCTCTCCTGGGAGGAGGGCGTCATCGTCGGCCGGCTCGTGGATGGCGCCGTCCACACCACCGAGTGGCGCAAGGGCGCCCATGTGGAGGTCGCCGAGGCGGATGTGAACGCGCTCGCCCTCAGCCGCGAGGGCCGCACCCTGGAGGAGGACGAGGTTCGCGCGCTCCTCAACGCCGAGCGCCCGATGTGAGCAGGGCGGTGGTACCATCCGCCGCCCGCCATGCCCGCCCTGCTGCTCCTCTCCGGCCCCTCCGCCGGCCTGCGTTTCGAGATCAAGGCCGAGGCGACGATCGGCCGCAGCCCCTCGTGTGAGATTCCCCTCCCCGAGGACGACCACGTGTCCCGCCGCCATGCACGCTTCTTCGTGCAGGAGGGACAGCTGCACCTGGCCGACCTGGGCTCGCGCAATGGCACCTCCGTCAATGGCGAGCGCGTCTCCGGCGAGGTGCCGATCCACCCCGGCGACCGCGTCCAGGTGGGGAAGACGACCGTGCTCGTCGAGCCGCTCGGCGCCGCCTCGCTCGCGGGCACCGTCCCCGAGGGCACCAGTCTCCTCCATGTCGAGGAGGTGCTGCCCCACGTGGGCGCCGAAGCCGCCCTGTACTCGGCAGGCGCGGCGCTCCTGGGCGCCACCAGCGAGGCCATGGTGCTGCGGCGCATCGCCGATGCCTCGCTCCACGCGCTGAATGCCGACGCGGCCGCGGCGCTCCTCGGCGACACCAAGGGGCTGCTCACCGCGGCCGTGGTGGGCAAGCCCTCCGTGGAGGTGCCTCGCGACCTGGCCCGCGCCACGCTCGAGCACTCCGAGCAGGGCCGCTCCGCGGGTGTCCTGTGCTCGCCCCTCGTGGCCTCGGGAGGGCTGCCCTTCGGCGTGCTCTACGTGGAGCGCGAGGAGCCGGACTTCACCGATGCCGACGCACGGCTCGCCGCCATGCTCGGGCGGCTCGGGGGCGAGGCCTATGCCGCCGTGCGCTCTCGCGCGGGGAGCCAGACCCAGCAGGCGGGGCCGGGCCGCGTGGACATGGCCGGCAACTCGCGCCCCTTCCGCAAGGTCGTGGAGCAGGCCCGCCGCGCCGCCGCCAGCGCCGCCCCCGTGGTGCTCTCCGGCCCGCCAGGCTCCGGCAAGTCCCTCTGCGCCAGCTACATCCACGCGCGCTCACCGCGTGCCCTCGGGCCGCTCGTCCGCGTGGACTGCCGCGACCCGGCTTCCTCCCTGGAGGAGGTGCTGCTCGGGCGCTCCAGCGTGCCCGGACAGCCTCCCGTGGCCTCGGCCCTGCTGCGCGCCGATGGGGGCACGCTCCTGCTGCACCATGTGGAGCTGCTCCAGCGCCCCCTCGCCGAGAAGCTCGCCCGGCTGATCGCCCGCAAAACGGCCCCGGCCCTCCAGGGCGGCGAGGAGCCCGTGGACGTCCGCCTCATCGTCACAGCGAATGTCCCGCTCCAGGCGCTCGTCATGAAGGGCGAGGTGGATGCCTCGTTCCTCCGGCAGCTCGCCGGGCTCGAACTGGTCATTCCTCCCTTGCGCGAGCGGCGCGCCGACATCCCCATCCTCTTCGAGCTCTTCGCCTCCCGCGGGGCCCGCGCAGCACGCAGGGAGCCTCCCGTGCTCGACCCCGACGCCCGCCAGCTCCTCCGGGACTACGAGTGGCCCCACAACGTCCACGAACTGGAGCTGCTCGCGGAACGGCTCGCGCTGGTGCACGCCGGCACGCAGGTCCATGCGCTGGCGCTGCCACCGGAGATCCAGGCCGGGAGTGCCTCGCCTCCCCAGCTCACCCTGCAGGAGCGCGTCTCCCGCCTGGAGCGCGACGCCATCGCCGAGGCCCTGCGCACCGCCGGGGGAAAGAAGATCGTCGCCGCGAAGCTGCTCGGCATCAGCCGCCCCACGCTGGACAAGAAGATCGAGGACTACGGCATCACCGTGTCGCGGCGGCGCGTGTGAGGTTCAGCGCCGCCGGCTCACCAGCACTCCGGAGATGACGAGCAGCGCGCCCAATGCCTGCATCCACGTGGGCCGCTCGCCTCGCACCAGCCATGCGGTGAGCGCCGCCACCACCGGCGTCCCGCTGTTGTAGATGGCCGTCCGGCTGCTCCCCACCGCCTGCACGCTGCGGCTCCACACCACGTACGCCAGCACCAGCGGGATGAGCGCCGAGTACACCACGCCGAACCACGCCCCCGCGCTGATGGTCTCCACCTTCAGCGCCATCACCGACGGCAACCCCATCAGCACCACTCCGGGCGCTCCGGTGATCATCGAGAGCGCGGTGATGCGCAGCGCCGACACCTCGGGGCCAATCGAGCGGATGCCCACCGTGTAGAAAGCCCAGCACAGCGAGGCTCCCAGAATCAGGAAGTCTCCCTGGCGCGTGGACGCGTCCAGCTCGGGCCCTCGGGCGCTGACGATGAGCAACATGCCCGGCACCGCGAGCAGCAGCCCCATCGCCAGCGGCCGGCGGAGGCGGTCCACTCCCAGCGCCGCGCCCAGCAGCGCCGTCACCACCGGCGTGCCCGAGGCGAGCATCCCGCTGTTCGCCGCCGTGGTATGCGCCAGGCCCATCACGAAACAGAACTGGTAGAGCGTGTTGCCCACCAGCCCGAGCACCACGAGCTTGATCATCGTGGCCCGGGGCAGGGGCTTCCAGCCCTCGCGCGTGTGCAACACCACCGCCATGGCCACCGCCGCCAGCCCGAAGCGCAACGCCATGAAGGCCATCGGCGGGAGGGTGCTCAGCGACTCCTTCACCACCGTGTAGTTGGTGCCCCAAATGATGACGACCAGGACGAGGGCGAGATCCGAAAGGGAGAACGCGCGAGGGGCGGCCGGGGAGGGCACGGCGGTGCTGGTGGTGCTCAAGGCAAGGGCGGCATACCGCCAGCGACGCGTGCTGGCAATGCTCCTACGCTCCCGGGCTCAGTGGCCTCGCCGTAACAACACGGCGCGTCCGTCCACGTTGAGCACCTGTGCTCCTCCCGCCAGCTCCGCCAGCGGCTCGTTCCAGTGGCTGTGGCCGCAGATGACGAGCAGCTCCTCCCGCCCCTCCAGCTCCGCGCGGATGGCCGGACTACCCCTCCGTTCGCTCGCCGGCTCGTCCGGACCCTGGTGCAGCACCAATACCTCGGGGCCCGGGCGGAGCACCTCCCTCAGCGCCTCGAGGTAGTCCTCCTCCTCGCGCCGCCAGAGCTTCCCCGCCTGGCCGATGATGCCGCTCAGCCCTCCCACCCGGAGCCCATCCAGCGCTCGCACCTCGCCATCCAGCAGGTGCAGGCCCGGACGCTGTTGCAGGCGCTCCCGTTCTCGCGGCGTCCCGAAGGTGTCGTGGTTGCCCGCTACACCCGCCACCCAGCGGAACCGTTCGGCGAAGGCGCTCCAGACGCTCCGCACGTCCCCCGATGCCCCTCGCACCGCCGCCGAGGCGTCCGAGTACAGGTCTCCCGCGAGCAGGATGCCCATGTGGTTGGGATGGGGCAGCTCTCCCAGCTCCGCGAGGATCGCCAGCTCCTCGGCCAGCACCTCGCCCAGCAGCGTGGCCGCGCCCTCGTACTCGGCGCTGGTGGCCACTCCCTGGAGATCCGAGGTGACGACGAGGGCCTCCAGGTCTGGAGGGAGGGTGTCCACTGCCGCGGAGAGCAGGGGGAGATGCTGGAGCTCGCTCCCTCCGCGCGGGGAGGCGGACAGGTACGTCCACTCGTGAAGGGGGGTTGTCTCGATGGAAAGGATTCGCATGGCGTCCTCCGTCGAACGAGCACCCCCCTGCCTGACCGGCGCCGAACGCTCCCCGGGACGCACCGTGTCTCCGTGCTTGTCCTACCCTCGGGCCCGTGGCGTATATGCCCCCCATGGAACTGCATTACTCCGAAGAGGTCCGGCGCGCGAAGGAGCAGGGCGTGCCGCTGGTGGCGTTGGAGACGAGTGTGGTGGCGCAAGGGCTGCCGTACCCGGACAACCTCGGGGCCGCGCGCGCCTGCGAGGAGGCCGTGCGCCGCGCCGGTGCCGTGCCCGCTCCCATCGCCGTGGTGGACGGACAGGTGTTCATCGGGCTCGAGGAGCCCCAGATGCGCCGGCTCGCCGAGGGCAAGGAGCGGCTGTTGAAGCTGGCCTCCAGGGATCTGCCCGTGGCCATCGCCCAGGGCGCCACCGGAGGCACCACCGTGAGTGCCACCTGCGAGCTGGCCGCCGCCGCGGGCATCCGCGTCTTCTCCACCGGTGGCATCGGCGGCGTTCACCGCGGTGTCGCCGAGCACATGGACATCTCCCAGGACCTCTGGGCCCTGGGGCGCTTCCCGGTGGCCGTGGTGTGCGCCGGCGCCAAGTCCGTGTTGGACCTCCCCAAGACCCTGGAGGCACTGGAGACCGCCGCAGTGCCCGTCATCGGCGTTGGCACCGATGAGCTGCCGTCCTTCTACAGCAGCTCGTCCGGGCTGAAGCTGGAGCACCGGGTGGACGACGCCACGGCGGGCGCGCGCATCCTCCGGGCCCGCTTCGACACGCTGGGGCAGGGGGGCATCCTCTTCACGGTGCCTCCTCCCGAGGAGACCTCGCTGCCTCGCGCCGATGTGGAGCTGCACATCGCCTCCGCGATGGCCGAGGCTGATCGGCAGGGCATCCGTGGCAAGGCCGTGACGCCCTTCCTGCTCTCCGAGATGGCCCGCCGCACCAGTGGGAAGACGCTGCGCGCCAACCTCGCGCTGCTCACCAACAATGCCCGTTTCGCCGGGCAGCTCGCCGTGGCCTACTCCCAGGGCACTCGGGGCTGAGCTCGTGCCCCTTCGAGCGGGTGGCACAGCTCCCAGTGTCATCCGTTCGCACGTGGCACACGGCGCCGTGCCATTTCGTGCCGTTCCGCCCGCCTCGCGTGCTCCGGCGCGCGCGGTTCGTGGGGCCTCACTGCAATGCGCACGGTGTCACTGCACCCCCGGCCACGGCACGGGGGTTGCTCTTGCCTCGGAGCACGGTGGCTGGCCGGTGGCCACCGCGAATCCATCCGAGGAGAGTCACACCATGAAGCGCTCGTCACGACTGCTGGGAACCCTTGCTCCGCTGATGCTGGCCGCCGGCTGCGGCCCCGAAACCATCGCGGAATCCGGGCCCGGCGCCATGGGCGTCACCCAGCGCGCCCTCGTGCTCGACAGCCAGAAGTTCAAGGTCAACACCAGCATCGCCTCCGCCGAGCGCTGCCGCGTGCCGCAGAGCCTCCAGGCGGATTTCCCTTCCGACCGGCAGCTCCTCATCCGCCGCGGCGCCGTCCTGAAGGGCCTGTGCACCGTCGAGACCACCGCGAGCGCCTCGGGTGACTTCGAGATGAGCCAGGAGGGCTACGACAAACGGGTGAAGAGCTCCGGCGATGCCGACACGGAGAGCACCGCCACCGTCCAGGTGTCCAATCAGTACGCCTCGGGCATGGCCCCCGCGATTGCCGAGCCCGCCAGCTCGCTCGACGATGCCAACACGAACTCGCTCGGCAAGGTGAAGGAGTACACCGTGCGTCCGGCGGGCGCCGTGGTGGCCTACACCGTGCCGCACCCGTTCGAGAAGGGCACCTTCGAGCAGGGCGCGCTCATCCACTCCGCCGATCCGCAGCGCAACGCCATCTGGGCCGCCTCCATCAACAACAACCAGCGCGGCACCCTCGGCCAATTCCACATCACCTCCACGGAGATCAGCGGCGCGAGCTTCCCCGGGCTGGGCTCGTTCCTCACGAACCGGATTCCCTACGCCGTCTCCTTCCACGGCGAGACGAGCTGCACCACCAGCGAGGTCAAGGTCGGTGGACGCATCGAGCTGCCCTTCCGCCAGGGCGTGGCGGAGATCATCCGCGAGGCGCTCAATGACTCCAGCCTGCGCGTGCACTGGAACTCCGGTGTCTGCTTCGAGGGCAGTGACCAGGACAACTTCGTCAACGCCATGAGCGTCGACCTCCGCGGCGTGCAGCTGGAGCAGGACAGCAACAGCATCCTCTCCGACACCTCGCGGCGCGAGAAGGTCGCCAACGCCGTGAAGTCCGTCTTCGACTGCCTCATCGACGATGCCGACAACACGCCCACCACCACCAGCGCCACCACCTGGTCGGCGGACTCGGGCGGCACCGGTTACGCCTCCGTTGGTGCCTGCAAGCGATACATCGCGGAGATCGAGCTGCCCAACGTGGCCGGCGGCCACACGCTCTCCGCCGGTGCCTCCACCTGCGTGGATGGACACTCGGCCCATGTCGACTACTACCGCTGGAAGGTGGGCTCGGGCGGCGTGGGCTACTGGGTGCGCATCGGTGGCGGCAACCTCACCTACGCGGGCAGCGGCGCGGCGTGCGCCCCGGTCTTCTCGGCCGAGCCCGGCTACACCTACGTCCACCCCGGCGCGCAGGGCAGTGGCTCGAGCGGCACCACCCGGTTGCGCGCCGTGATCCGCGCCTCCGACGCGAGTGGCGCCTCCGTGCCCGCCTTCTTCACCGTGCAGTGAGAATGGAATTCAAGGGGGGCCAAGGAGCCGCGGGCGGAGTGAGGGAGTCCACGGATGGACCCCGGTGAGGGGATGCGGCTAGCGTCCCGGGGTCCGCTCCATCCTGGGAGCGGACCACACCAACGAGGGGGAAATACCATGGGTCTTCTGAGCATGTTCCGCAGCGACAAGCCGGCCAAGAAGGCGTCGGATGACGTGTTGCTGCTCCACACGATGCTCCTGATGGCCGGCGCGGACGGGTACCTGGACCAGGCCGAGGTGGAGACGGTCGAGGCCTACTTCACCCAGCTGCCGGAGTTCGAGGGCAAGGCGTTCCAGGACATCTACGGCGAGGCCAAGAAGCTGGTGGCGCGCTTCCCGAACCTGCGCGAGTCGGTGAAGGCGCTCAGCGGCCTGTCGAACGAGAAGGTGCGCAAGAAGGCATTCGTGCTCGCGGCGGACCTGGCGATGGCGTCGGGTGACGTGGACGAGAACGAGGACGAGCTGCTCACCGCCATGCAGCGCATCCTGGAGATCGACGACGGCACCGCGCAGAAGGTGCTCGAGGTGCTCTCCATGAAGTACGCGCGTTAGACAGGAGACACGCCATGGCGACCGTGAATCCGGGCTTCTTTCAATCGACACTCGACCGCCGGCTGCGCACCGAGTTGATGGCCGACAAGGACGTCAAGTGGGCGCTGCAGCGCGTGGACAAGGTGACCACGGGGCTCGGCTTCACGGCGCGGAGGCGGCTGCTGTCCAACGCGCTGAGGCTGACGCGCTCCATGGCACCGGGGGTCGCCAATGCGCTGGCGGCCTGCAAGGAGGTGCTCGGCTACGACAAGCCGGTGGAGGTGTTCGTCAAGCCGGACCCGATGATCAACGCGGCGGCGGTATACAACCCGCCGGGAAATCCCATCATCGTGTTGTCCTCGCGGCTCATCGAGGTGTTCACCGAGGCGGAGCTGCGCTTCGTGATGGGACACGAGCTGGGCCACCTGACGTTCGAGCACTTCGCCATTCCCATGCCGGCCACGGCGATCGTCGAGGACGCGGCGGGAGTGATCGTCCCGCGCCACACGGCCCTCAAGCTGTACATGTGGTGCCGGGCGGCCGAGGTCAGCGCGGATCGCGCGGGCCTGCTGTGCGGAAAGGATCCCGAGGCCGCCGCGAGTGGCTTCTTCAAACTGGCCAGCGGACTGTCCTCGGGCTTCGTGAAGCCGGACCTGGAGGCGTACGCGCGCCAGGTGGACTCACTCGTCTCGGCGCCCTCGGCCCGGGCGAAGCCGCGCGAGGACGATGACTCGCTGGACTGCTTCAGCACGCACCCGTTCAGCCCGCTGCGCGTGCGGGCCGTGGTGGCCTTCTCGAAGTCGAGGAAGTACCGCGAGCTGACGGGGCTCGCCGCGAGCGGCGAGGGCCTGTCGGACGAGGAGATGGACTCCATCATCGAGCGGGACTTCCGGGAGATGGACCCGTCCTACCTGGAGGAGAAGTCGCCGCACGCCGAGCTGCTGCGGCGGGCGCTCTTCCTGGGCGGGCTGCTGGTGGCGCACGCGCACGAGGGTGTGTCCGAGCGGGAGTTGCAGGCGCTGTCCGCGCTGCTCGGCTCGGAGAACGTGGGGGCGATGCCCTCCGTGGACGCCGCCCGGCGCGAGCTGAAGGACGTGGTGGCGCGGGTGCGGCAGGACGCGCCCACCCTGGAGCGGGCCCGGTTGCTGCAGCACCTCACGCTGGTGGCGGCCGCGGACGGCAACGTGGCGGAGGAAGAGTTCACGGAGCTGCAGGCGATAGCCGAGGCCCTCTCCGTTCCGCTGTCGCTCGTCGACGAGACGCTGCGCGGGGCGGCCTACCCGCTGGATTGAAGTCACTCACTGGAGCCGTCCTCGCCTGGAGCACTCGGGAGGACGGCTCGTGAGGTGGTGGTTGCAGGGTTAGCATTGCCCTTGCACTTTCCGTACGGCCTCCTCCTGCCGCTGTATGCGATGGGGGCCGATCTTCCCGGCATGGTGAGCTGCTCCCGAGCACGCTGACGCGTCAATGACACGTCAATGACGTGCCAGCCGGAGCGCGCTGTCGGGAGTTCCCGAGGATTCCCAGGCATTTCCGAATGGCATGGGCCGTGCTGTCTGGCGGCATGTCTCAGCCACCGCGCTGACTCGGAGAGGGAAGGCCCCATGCAGAAGCCGGGCGGGTCCTTGGTCGCTCTCCGAGCTCCATGAGGGTTTGACCTTGTCCGCACACTCCGTCGTTGTTCCCGAAAGGCCCATGAAGCAGGCGGCCGGAGCTTCGCAGTCCCTTCATCCAGAGAGATGGCGCCTGACGCGAGCCGAAGGCGGGTTGTGCCTGGAGGGGAAGCCGCTCTCGAGCCTCGTGGAGCGCTGGGGGAGCCCTCTCTTCGTCGTCCACGCCGACCGGCTCGCCGAGAACGTCCGGCGCTTCCAGCAGGTGCCGCCGGGCCAGCAGCGGGGGGCCGAGGTCTTCTATTCCTACAAGACCAATCCGATCCCGGCCGTGCTCCAGAGGCTGTCGCAGCTCGGCGTCGGAGCCGAGGTGGTCTCTCCGTACGAACTGTGGCTCGCCATGCGGCTAGGGGTCGCGCCCGGAAGGATCATCTACAATGGCCCGGGCAAGACGCCGAGCGTCGCGCGCTCTCTCGTCGAGAGCGATCTCTTTCTCACCAACCTGAATCATCGCGAGGAGATCGCGCTCGTCGCACAGGCCGCCGCGGAGCTCGGCAAGCGGCCCACCGTGGGCCTGCGCGTGGCCACCTCCGATAGCTGGTCGGGCAAGTTTGGCATCCCAATCGCCGGAGGGCAGGCGCTGGCGGCCTACGAGGAGGCGCTGTCGCATTCCTCCCTCCGGGTCGTCGGGTTGCACGCGCACCGGGGTGTGGCCATCGAGGATGCCGATACCCTGGAGCGCTTCGTTCGAGAGGTGCTGGAGTTCTGCGACACGCTCCACGCCCGGCTCGGGCTCGACGTGGAATTGCTCGACCTCGGCGGGAGCCTGGCGGTCCCCACGGTCCTGCCGCTCAACGACTCGCCGCTCCCGCTCGACGAGCGGGTCAGCCGCAGGCTCTCGATCGACGGCTACCTCGCGCTGCTCGTCGAGCGGGTCGAGGACCACTTCCGTCGCGCCGGCCGTCCGGCACCTCGCATCCTGCTGGAGCCCGGACGTGCGATGACCGGGAACACCCAGATGCTGCTGTGCCGGGTGAGCAGCCTCAACGAGGCCGGCGAAGGGCCCGCGCACGCGATCCTGGACGCTGGCGAGAACATCGCTCACATCCTGCACCGCGAGTATCACGAGCTCTTCCACGCCGAGCGGTGGGGCGAATCCTCGACTGAGACGTACACCCTCGACGGCCCCACCTGCAGCCCGATGGACCGCCTGCGGACCACGATCGATCTCCCCCGGCTCAGGCTCGGAGACACGCTCGCGATCATGGACGCGGGTGCCTATCTGGTCTCCTTCTCGAACTCCTTCTGCTTCCCGCAGCCGGGCATCGTGGTCCTGGACCAGGGCCGCGAGACGCTCGTCCGTCGGGCGGAGACCTACGAGGACATGATCGCCAGGGATCTCCACGCGAGCGAGGCCTCCCGATGAGGGCGCATGCGAGGTTCGCATATCCGCCGTGGGATGAGCCGTCCGGCGTGGTGCGCGGTGATGCCGTCGAGATCTCGCTCGGGCGCATCGAGGTGACGTATCCCGCGCCCGGGCAGCCGCCGCGGATCGCCGTCGCCGGGCAGCCGCTGTCGATCGAGAACGCGCTGCCGGCCATGGATACGGCGGTGTTCGCGCTGGCCGCGGGCTCGGACAGCATCCTGATCTCGGATCGCGATGAGAGGCTGGCGATGCTCGTCCCTCGTGACGGCTCGTCACTGCGGGAGGCGCAGGCTCCGCTCTATGTCACGGGTCCGGATCCCAGGCACGAGGGCCAGTTCCGCGTGACGGTCCATGGCGCGCCGGTTCCGCCGGGCGTGATGTATGTCGCGCAAGCCTTCGGGCACACGACGGGCTGGGTCCCGGCCGTGCACGGAGCCCTCGCCAGACTCCCGGACCCGGTGCCGTTCACCGCGGCGATCCGGCGGCAGGAGGACGCGGCAACCGCTCGCCGGAAGGCCGGGAACCCGGCGGGGTTCCACGTGGTTCCGCTCCACTACAGCGACTCGGAGTCGGCGACGATCACGCCTGCGGATGTCACCAACATCTCGCGCCCGGCGCTGCTGAACCGCGAGGCGGCCCTCCTGTGGATCGCGGACAACCGCGAGCTCGCCCGGGTCAGCGCGGGCGCGGCCGCCATCGTGAACGACTGCCGGCCGGAGACCTGGATCCTGCACCAGCTCGCCGAGCATGCGCGGCGGAAGGAAGTCCCGCTGCATGCCGTGCGCTATGCGTTCGAGGAGTTCGAGTGGCTCAGGCGGCTGTCGCGCCAGGCCGGGTCGACGACGGTGGCACCGGGGCTGGCCGAACTCCTGGCCGCGTCCGCGCCAGCGATCCACACGCGGCGCGAGCTCGAGGACGCGCTGAGCGCATCGGGGATCGATCCGCGGCACAACCCCTCGGTCGACTTCGAGGCCGCGAGCCGGGAGCTCATGGCGGGTGTGCCGGAGAGCGGCACGATCTGGTATCAGGCCGTCAACTGGCGTGACTGGCAGTCGTTGGAAGCGGGCAAGCGGCCCTACGTGGTCATCCCGCCGCTCGGCCAGCCCAGCGCGCTCTCTCCGGAAGAGGCCGCGGAGCGGGCCGGAGCCCTCCTGGCCCGGCACTCGCCGGAGCTCCAGCACCTCTTCACCCCGCGGGATCCGCGAGGCGTCGTGCTCGTGTCGCAGGGCAACGGCTACTCCGCCTATAGCCGCCGGCACTGGAGCTCGATGCTGGCGTTGGCGGCACGGATGGAGGAGACGCACTTCCTGTTCGCGGGTGGGAGCGCGGAGGATCGGGCGTGGCTGTCGCTCGAGCTCGAGCGCTCGCGGCTCACGAACGTGACGTTGCTCGGATGGATTAACGAGGACTGGAGCACGTTCCTCCGGGCCCTCAGTGCCAAACCACGGGCGACCTTCGTCTGCCGCCCGGGCCTGAGCAGCATCGGCGCCGCGCTCGTGAACGGCATTCCTCCGCTCCTCATGCCGCCCGATCCGTTGGAGGGGCCGGATGGAGCCGTGGACGCGATCGCCGCGGAGGTGGCCATGGAGCGCGCGGTCTACGCGTTCCAGCTCGATCGGCTGTATGCCACCGAGTGCGCCACGCACCGGGATTCGCCGCTGCCGATCCTCGTCGACACACTCGGCGGAGATCAGGAGCGGGCGCTGGCCACGCTGCGCCGTGCGGTGGATCCAGCCGTCCAGTTGCTCCAGCGGGAGGCGATCAACGGGTATTGCGACTGGTCGCGCGTCGCACATCTCATCGCGAGCGTGCTCGCGCGTGAGGCGGTCTCCGGTGCGCTGCCGATCCAGATCAAGCGCCAGGTACGTGACCAGGAACTCTCGGTCCAGCGCGAGCCGTCCGGCGCGCTCCCACCTCCCATGCGGCTGGTTCCGCTCGATCGCTGAGGAAGATCATGCCCCAACATTTCGTGGTGCCTCGAGACTTCTACGAGCTGCGGCTATGGCAGATCTGGTCAGGAGTCCTGAACCGGGACGACTTCGGGGTGAAGGATGACTTCTTCGCCGCCGGGGGTGACCGTGGCACGGCGGAGGCCGTCCGCGCCGCGATCGTGGCGCAGCTCGACAGCCCACTCTCGATGGAGACGTTCCTCGAGGAGCCGACGATCGAGCGGATCGGCTGTCACCTGCGCGCACACTCGAGGAAGCTCAACGCGCAGCCCGTCGTCCCGCTCCAGCCGCACGGCTCGAAGCGCCCCTTCTTCTTCCTGCCGAGCGGGGAGGGGAACGTCTTCAACTTCCATGCACTCGCGCGCCGGATGGCGCCGGATCAGCCCTTCTATGGCCTCCAGACCCGAGGCCTCCATGGAGATCACCCGCCGTTCGAGCGCGTCGAGGACATGGCGGCCGATCACATCGAGTCCATGCGCGCCGTGCAGCCGCACGGGCCGTATCTCCTCGGGGCTCACTGCATTGGCGCCATGGTCGCACTGGAGATGGCGCTGCAACTGCAGCGCAGCGGAGAGCGCGTGGCCTTGATTGCCGCCATCGATGGTCTGGCGCCCGCTCCCTTCTATCTCGATGAAGTCATCACCTTCGTGGACGACCCCGCCGACTACTTCGTCTTCCTCTCGAAGGGGTTCAAGTACTGGTTCGGCGAGGACGTGCCGCTGGAGCGCGAGGAGCTGAGAGGCCTCGAGCCGGCCCGGCAAGCCGCGCGCTTCATGGAAGTCTCCAGGAAGCACGGCATCTACACGCCGGACGCGCCCGATGATCGCGCGAACCGGATCCTGGCCCTCGGCCGTCACATCTGCCGCAATACCTACGTGCCCGGAGATCGCTTCACGGGCACGCTCGCCTTCTTTCGCGGCAGTGACTCCTTGTTGTGCGTCACGCCCACGGGAGGCTGGGAAGAAGTCTCGGCGCAGCCGCCTCTCACCCGGGAGCTCCCGGGCAACCACGTCACACTCGTCACCGAGCCTTACGTGGATCGCCTGGCCCGCGAGCTCCGGGCCGCGATCGCAGAGGCGCAGGTGTGAGCCCCCAACCGAAACACGTGAGAACGATGATGCCCCAGCGTTTTATCCCCCCTCGAGACGCCTACGAGCTGCGCCTGTCGCGAATCTGGGCGGACATCCTGCACAGAGACTCCCTCGGAATCGGGATGAAGAATGACTTCTTCGAGCTCGGCGGCGACCGCGGCACGGCGGAGGCCGTCCGCGCCGCGACCGTGGCTCGGTTCGACGCCCCGCTCTCGATGGAGACGTTCCTCGAGGAGCCGACGATCGAGCGCATCGGCTGTCACCTGCGCGCACGCTCGAGGAGGCTCAACGAGGACCCCATCGTCCCGCTCCAGCCGCACGGCTCGAAGCGCCCCTTCTTCTTCCTGCCGGGAGGCGAGGGGAACGTGCTCAACTCCTATGCGCTGGCGCGCTGGATGGCGCCGGATCAGCCCGTCTACGGCCTTCAGACGCGAGGGCTTCATGGCACTCGCCCCCCGTTCGAGCGCGTCGAGGACATGGCGGCCGACCACATCGAGTCCATGCGGGCCGTGCAGCCGCGCGGCCCCTACCTCCTGGGGGGCCACTGCTCTGGCGGCGTGGTCGCGCTGGAGATGGCCCTGCAACTGCAGCGCCGCGGGGAACGGGTGGCCGTGCTCGCCGTGTGCGACGCCTGGTCGCCCGCCAACGTCCTCCTCCGCCTGCCGAACGAGACCTTCCTGGACGACCTCGTCGAGTTCTACTCCATCATCGGGGCTGGCTTCCGGTACTGGTTCGATGTGGACATCGGGCTGAAGAGCGACGACATGCGCGCCCTCGATCCACGACAGCGAATCGCGCACTTCATGGACCTCGCCAGGAAGCACGGTGTCTATGCGCCGGACGAGCCAGACGAGCGTATCGAGCGCATCCTGGCGCTCTTTCGCAGCGTCAGCTATTCCGGCTACGAGCCGGCGGAGCGCTTCCATGGCCCGATCACCTTCCTGCGCGCGCTCGACAGCAAGTTCTGCGAGACGCTCACCGAGGGTTGGGAGGACCTCTCGCTGCAACCGCTGCGCCTGCGCATGGTTCCGGGCAACCATGTCTCGTTGCTGACCGAGCCGCACGTGAAGGTGGTGGCGAACGAGATCCGCATCGCCATCGCCGAGGCACAGGTGTCATGAGCGGGGGGTCCACCCCCGGGTGAACTGCCCCTTTCCGTTGATATGGCACTGACGCGTCAGGGGCAGCTTCGGACCCGAGAGTTGCTCAAGAGAGGCTCTCCTGGAGCGGCGCTCCAAACCACCATTGCAACCACGCATAGATGCGCTGCCTCCATTTGGAGCCTTCATGAAGCTCTTTCACCCACTCGTACACCTTGGGCGTCTGGTCCCATTGCTCGCGCCACTCCGCCGCGGTTCGTAGTCGAGGCTCTCTCAACCACTCCGCGATCTGCCATGCGGTGGCGTCATGGGCCAGCACTGCGGACGCGGGTCCTGCTCGTGTGGGCTTGCCAACCCTCGCTGCCCCCAGCACCAGGAACGTTGCCTTCTCCTCTCGATGCTCCTGAGCGCCTTCCAAGAGCAGCCGGCATTCACTCCAGGCTCGCTCGCCCAGGAACCCCAGAACGACCCACGCCATGGCGGCGAGAGTCTCTTGCGGGTGTGTGGCCACGGACAAGATCGGCGCCATGTCCACGGACTCTCCGACCCCTGGATGACGGAGAATGTGTTTCACCAGGCCGAGCATCACGCGGATGCGAAACTTCAGCGCATTGGGGTTTATCGCCGAGGGTTCCATTGATGCAGGCCGCGTCAGGACTCTCGAGCTGGGAGTACTGCCCAGGCGCTTCAGCAGGTCAGTCAAGACGCTTGGCAGTTCTGGGAGACGCAGCGGGACCAGCAGATCGAGGAGCTGCGTATGGACATCAACGTCCACGTTCGCATCAAGCCCCTTGCGTACAAATTCGATCAAGCCAACGAGGATCCGATCGGGCAACACCTCATAGGATTGCAAGGCCTTCGCGGCGGCTCTAGCGACATGGTGATCGACGTTCTCGTCCGACCAACCGTATTCGCGATTGCGCGAGTCCCCGAGCAGGGAGTACAGCACATCAAGTCCCTCTGCCCAGACCCCCTCCCGGATGGCATCGACGCACGCCTCCTTCACAGGCGCACTGCCGTCCTGAGTCAGCGCGAGAATGGCCTGCCGCTCTTGCGCATCCGCCTGGGCGGCGAGTCCTTGAATCGCGAGGACTCGGCATTTGTAATGCTCATCCTCGAGGGAGCGCCTCAACAAGGCTCGGGCACTTGGATCACTGCGGCAACGCAGCGCCCTGATGGCTGCCTCTCTGTGCTCCTCATTCTTGGACTGAAGCGCGGCCAGGATGGCGGCCCCAACCTCCTCACCAAGTGCCGCCAGCACCACCAGAGCGGAACGTCCAAGCCGGGAGTCAGCCTCGTGGCTCCACGCCCTCATGGCCTGGCGGTCCATGGTGCCAAGAACCTTCAGTGTCTCAGCCGCTGGTTCTCCCGTCTCCTCCACTTCCTTGCACGCCGCGAACGCCAGCGGAGCCGGGCAGGGGATGGTCTCATGGAGGAGTGTGCGGAAGTTCTGGCCCAGCTCGGGAAATTTCTTGTGTCCCAGTTCTTGGCATTGGCTCTGAAACAAGATTTCGGCACGCCGCGAGTTCGTGCCTTGAGCGCTCTTGGTGGCCATCTGTTCACGGAAGCCCTCGGACGTGGACATCCATCTGAGGGCGTCCAGGCATTTTTCGAGGTGTCTCGCCGGACCTGTCCAAAGCAGAGCGAGGAGCTCTGGGCGAAGTTCGACAGCATGCGTTCTTTCGAAGAAGCTCCAGAGCACATGGGGCGTATCGGCAAGACAGACTTCGAACAAGGCGCGAAGCTCTTCCAATGTCACAGGCTGCACGCGCTTGCGCGAGATCTTCTTCCACTGCTCGCTCTTATCTTCCATTCGCTCGAGGTTCAGGAAGATGGGGTGCTGAGGCATCTGTTCCACGAGCGCATGTACCCATCCATAGAGGAGCTTCTTTCGGCGGGGATGTTGGAGCAACCAGCCGTAACCCTGCTGGTGCCTCCGTTCGCTCACGGCGGCATCGAGCGCTTCGGTGATTCCGTATTGCTCTCGGCTGGCCTCCGTCACGATATCGGCATCCAGGGGGCTCAACATCTCCTGCCGTGCTCTCCGCAGTACCGCGGATTGCGCTTGGTCCTTCAGGTCCTGCTCATCCGAAGCCCGTAGGAGGGCTTCCAGGAGCTGTTCGTGGTCAAGGGCTTGTGCCATCAGCGCGCCATGGACCGCCTCGCCCAAGCCGAAGTCAGGTGATCGAAGTCCTGTGTTCACCGCCTCCAGAAAATCACTGCTCAGATCCCAGCCAATCCCCCAAAGCCATGAGGCCAGAGCTCCAGAGCAGCTGTGCCCGTCGGAAGGGAGCCGCCACCGGATGTAGCGCCTCGCGATTTCACGAGCGTCTGACGAGGCCGTGACTCGTGATTGCTGTTCCTCCGTCCATTCAGGCGGATGAAAGCTACCGAGCCGATACCATCTCGTTGGTGACCTATCGCGCGATCTGGTGATTCCGGCCACGAGGAGGGACACAGGTTCATCTTCAGTGAGTAGCGCCTGAGTCACGTCGAACAGCTCCGCGAAGTCCTTCTCTGCGGCCGTCAGGAGCTGCATCCGGAAGTGGTCGCGGATCGCGGACCAACAGGGAGCGGGAACCGTCCTTTTGGGATCAGGCACCACGCTGGCCAGAGTGAAGGCATCCTTCGAGTGCCCCGCGCTTGCGAGCCCTGTCAGCAACGCTTCCAGGACGTCCTGGGCCTGTTCCTTCTCCGCATGCACCAATCTCGCGAGTCCCTCTTGGGTCGTGGGGTGGACGCGATAGTGCTCCTCGTCTTGGAGCATCCAGCTGCCTGCGCTCATCCATTGGACGAGCTTGTTTAGGAGGATCGGATTGGACCGCGGGAGCTGCTTCCGGAGCATGTGCGACCAGTCATCCAGCTCCTCCTGGCTGAAGCTCAGGGACAGGGCCAGGAGGCCCCATAGCCCGATCGCCGCAGGGACCGCGTCCCAGTCGAGGGCTTTCAACTCGTTCAAGAAGTGATCCGCCAGTTGGTCGACGGCGGAGTTCTTCAGCATCTCCTCGAGCCGGAACTCCTCGACGGTCTTGGCCTCCTCCACGCGTTTGGCGAACCGATGAATGGACAGAGGCGCTCTCAGCTCTCCGAGGATGCGCTCCTCGTACGCGGAGACCAGCTCTCGTTGCCAGGGACTGGCTTTGACCAGCTTGTTGTAGAGGATCTGCCGCCGGGCCGGCTGAGCATAATCATCGTACGCCAGTGTTACGGCGTGACGTTGGAACCACTTGTCCGCCATCTCCTTCTCCCCGAGTTGGTGGAGCAAGGAGTCTCGCGTCGTGATGACAATCTTCTTGTCTGTCGAGGCGAGTTCCAGAAGCTGGGGGAGTTTGCCATACCAGTGGCGCGCCTCAGGTCTCTTCTCGAAATAGCCGAACGGGTCCACCACCTCGAAGAAGATGCGCCCATCTCGCAGCAGCCCTTCCTCGAGCTGTTCAGGAGTTTGTGGCCGGATGACCTCGAATGGGTCTTCCTCCGTCTGATGCTCATGCTTCAGGGCGTGGGCAACCAGGGTCTTTCCCACCCCTGGCTGGCCTCGGAGGACAAGTACATGCTTGTGAGCGAGACGAGCCTTGATCTCGGCATAGCTGGCAGGCGGGACGAATGCCTGGAGTTCGGGGCTTCGAAACAACCTGCCGCCAAACTGCGCAACGTCTCGTTGTAGCTCCTCGCGAGTCAAGCTCCGGGGAAGCCGGTTCATGAGCCGGTCTCGCACACGCTTTCGAAGGAGGGTCGCGCACTCATCGACCTTGGTGGATGGGACGAAGAGGGCTTGAGACAGCAGTTTGCGAATCCGTCCGGAGACAATCTCGTCCACGAACTTCTCGAGGATCTCGATCTTTCCGCCGAGGAGTCCTCGGTCGATGCCGGAGGGGACGAGCAACGCCTGTGGCAAGGATGCCTCAGGTGCCTGGGCTCGCAATGTCGGCACGCACAATGGCCGCAACTCACTGTTGACCATCGCATCCGTAATCAGAAGGTAGCGATCCTCCCGGTGCGTGCTGAGCTGCTCCCAGAGGGACCACCGCTGTCCCCCCGAGAGCATTCGATCCCTGAGTATCGCCCCAAAGCTAGCGGCAGACCAGGCTTTGGTGGAACGACGCTTGATTTGGATGAAGATCCTCGGTGGCGCTGTCTCTATCGGTAATTGCCGCGCGGTGACCGGATGGAGGATGAGCTCGAGATCTTCTTCGGAGTCAGGCTCGATTTCGACGCACTCCGTCATCTCCCGAAGGGCGCCGAAGAAGGCCTCAAGGACCACCCACACGCTCACATCGAGCTGGTACTCGAACCCCTGATAGCTCCGAGTGGCTCCAGTCTCCGCTGCTGGAGCCTCCGGCGTGTCTACCCGTCCCGTGCTGTCATCCGAGGAGGTCATGGCTGGAAAGTCATTCTGGATACCTGGTTGAGCATGCTCGTAGGCCTCTCACGGATCCACGAGGGAGGCGTCGAGGAGGTTCGCATTCACCGAGCAGGCGGCCTTCACGGCCCCGTCATTCGCGGAGAGGACCACGTCCAGGATCTCTAGCCGGTAGTTGCGGTCCGCCAGGAGCATGTCCGTGACGAAGTCGTTCGGGAGCTCGGGGAAGTGGAGGGAGTTGGGCGACGCGTGGAGTTCGATCCACGTGTCCCAGATTTCCTTTGGGAACGGATCGCTCAGGTGGTCGTTCCGGCGGAAGTACTCCTCGAGCCTGGCCAGCTTGACGAGGTAGTCGTCGAAGAACTCCGCCTCGGTGAGGACGCGGCCCCTGCCGTAGCGCTCCCACGCTCGATCGAAGTTCGCCAGGACCTTGGCTTCGTCGTAGTCGCGCACGTACTCGTAATACGGGCGCGCGAACTTCAATTCGTCGGGGAGGGCGTCGAGGTTGTCGAGCGAAGCTTGTCCGCCGCTGAGCTGCGCCAGGACCTGGTCGACGGTCGCCTGGAGCCCTCGCCACACCATGAGCTCTCCCGTGTCCGCCTCGAAGAGGCCGGCGGTGCTGCTGGAGAGCCACGCGTTCAAGCTATAGGCACCGATATAGCTCTGGTAGATGCGGTACCCCTGGCCGCGAGGGAGCTGCTCGACGGTGAAGACGTGGTCCTCCGTGCCCGTGTGGCGCACGTGGTAGATGACCGTCTCCGCTCGACGCGCGTGGCTCTGGAAGAACCCATGGAGCTCGTCGCCTCGGAAGACACGGTATCCGGCCTGGGAGCCGTCGATGCCGTTGTCGTGTTTGTACTCGGAGTACTGGAGCTCGAGGCCCTCGAACACCTCGGTGACCCACGCACGGGTCAACCCGCAGGCGAACGCCTCGCCATCTTCCCTGGAGCCGAGCATGGCCGAGACGAATTCCTCGGAGCTTTGAGCCGCCTGCGCGGCCTGCCTTTTGTGATCCGCCCGGCTGGAGAGCTCGCGGTCATGGACGGAGAGTTCCCGGATGCGCTCGTAACAGGTGGGGGTCTCACTGGGCGGCGTGGCCGGGTCCGGCGGGGTATTGCACGCGACAAGGCTGAAACAGAGCGGCATGGCCGCGATCGTGAGGACGGTCAGCGCTCGTCCCGGCTCCCACTTCTCGTACAGCTCCCGCGTGCTCATCAGGGACTTCCTCCCACTCTCGCCGCGGGAATCCTGCGGGCTGACGACTCCATCTCGCAAGCCAGGGTGGGGCCCACCTCAACTTCGCCAGCGCTTCATTCCACTCATCGTGCTAGTCTCGCTTTCCAGGAGGAAAGTGGAATGAGCGTTTTTCGCGTTGTCTCGCGAGCCTGCGTGACCGCCATGCTGCTGGTGCTCGGCGCGTGCACGGAAGATCCCCCGAAGGGGCCGGACGCCTCGGACGGTGGGAGTGACGGCGGAACTTCTCCCTCCGCCGCGTGCCAGGTGCTTGAGACGCTGCAGACACGATGCAGCGGATGTCACGGAGCCACACCGACCGGAGGGGCTCCCATGGCGCTCACTTCGCTCGATGACTTGCGCCGGCCCTCTTCGAAGGATGCCTCGCAGACGACGGCTCAGCGCAGTCTGGCGCGAATGCAGGACACCGCGTTGCCGATGCCTCCCGCGCCCGCGCCCGTCGCCACTGGAGACGAAGTGGCCAGCCTGTCCGCCTGGATCGGGGCGGGAATGCCCGCCTGTTCCGAATCCGATGGCGGAACCAGCGGCCCCGTGAGCTCCCCGAACCTGATTCCCCAGGAGGAGCTCTTCGCCTGCCAGGGGGCCTCCTCCGACGCGACCACACGCCTTCGCCGCATCAGCCGCTGGCAGTGGACCCGCAACGTCGGTGGCTCCGTGACGCGCGGGTGGACTGGCTTCAGCTTCTACGACAACCCGCTCGATCCGAATCCGCGCTCTCCCTACGGCACCTACGCCGCCGACGACACGGTCGACGAATCCATGGTGGAGATCATCCTCCCCATCGTGGACGAGTACGGCGCGACCTGGGCCGGGCCGTACACCGGCTCGAACAGGCTCGATCTGCTCCGCGAGGATCGGTCGTTGCGGTGCATGTGGGAGCAGGCGCGGCCGACTTCCGCGTGCATCCGCAACTACCTCGCCACGCTGCTCGAGCGGGGCGTGCTGTACCGGCCGGCTCGCGCGGATGAGCTGGATCGCCTGGCCGCCTTCACCGAGTCGGTGCTTGCGCAGGAAGTCAGCGATGGAGGCCAGGGTCCACGCACCCACAGCCTCTCGCGTGTCGTCACCGCGGCGTCGTTGTCGGCCGGCGCGTTGTTCCGCGAGGAGATGGGCAAGCCGCTCGACAACGGCCGGGTCGAGCTCGGTGAATGGGAGCTCGCGCAGCAGCTCGCCTATGCGCTGGGCGATCGGGGCCCGGGCGCGGTTCCCACCTGGAGGTGGCCCTACACGTCAGCCCCCTCCATCGGTCACTACGGGGACATCGCGAACGCGGCGCGAGATGGAGGGATTCGCTCGCCGGAGGTGGTGGGCTCGCTGATCGAGCAGCACGTCGGCGGTGTGGATGCCACGCGCTTCGATCTGGTCCAGGACTTCGGTGACGAGGATCGTCCCCGCCGGGGCGAGTACTGGCTCTCGGATGGCGTGGCGAACTTCTTCCGCCAGTGGCTCGGCTACACGGAGGTGGAGGCCATCTTCAAGGAGCGTCCGGAGGCGACCAGTGCCTACGATGATGGGGAGCTGAGCGGCTACCGCGCGCAGGCATCGGCCTGGGAGAATCTGCTCACCGGTTACTACGGCTACGAGTCGACGCTGATCCAGCAGATGGACGACTTCGTCGCGCGTGCGGTGGTGGGTGATACCGAGGTTCTCAAGACGCTGCTGACGTCCCGGCGGTTCTTCCTCGCCGCGACGCAGGACTCGGGCTTCGACGGCAACGCCACGCGGTACACGGGCCAGCCCTACGGGACCACCGCGGAGATCGCCGCGACCCACGAGGCGCGCTGGCGGATGCTGCCGGACAAGGAGCGCGCGGGTGTGCTGACCCATCCGGCGTGGTTGGCCTCGCATGGCGGAAACTTCGAGGACGATCCCTCGGCGGTGCACCGGGGCAAGTGGGTGCGGGAGAACCTGCTCTGCGGCTATGTGCCACCGCTCAGCGAGGTGCGTGTGATGGCGCAGGTGGGGCCTCACGCGCCCAACAAGAACGCACGCGCGCGGCTCGAGGAGGCGACCGGCAAGAACGAATGCCAGGGCTGTCACTCGCTGATGAACCCGCTCGGCTACACCTTCGAGATCTACAACCATGCCGGCTATCTGCGGACGAGGGACCACTCCCCCGAAGGGGGATGGATGGCGCCCACCGGGCAGGTGTCGTTGATCAATCTGCCGGACCCGGCCTTGAACGGACCGGTGCGGGATGCGGTGGAGCTCAGTGAGAAGCTCGCCGCCTCGGGCTACGTGAAGCGCTGCTTCATCCGGCACGCCTTCCGCTACTTCATGGGCCGCGACGAGAACCGGAGCGACGCCTGCACGCTGGCGCGGATGGAACAGGCCTATGACCAGAAGAATGGCTCGTTCAAGGCCCTGCTGTCGGCCCTGATGACCAGCGACACCTGGACGACGCGCCGCCAGCCGGCGCAGGGAGAGTGACCATGCTGACCCGACGCGCGTTGCTCAAGTCCGCCGTGGCGGCCGGATTGTTCGCACCGTTCTACCGCGAGGTGCTCGCCCAGACGGTGAAACCCATGCGGCTGGTGCTGGTGCTGGAGTGCAATGGCATCTATCCCCAGACGTTCCTGTCCAGCGGGACCCGCACGGCCCTCGGTCCGAGGATCGGCACGAGGCACAACTTCCTCGACGTGTATCCGGAGACGGCGCTGCTCCGCACGGGTGATGACCTCTCCAGCGCACTGTGCCTGGGGCCGCTCGCCGGAGGCAGTGGCGTACAGTCCCTCGTGAACCGGTCGGCGGTGCTGCTCGGTTTGTCGTCGACGATCGCCGGAGGAGGGCACTCGTCGGGGTCGGGGGCGCTGAGCTGCGCGGTGCATGGCTCGGCCGCCACCCTGGATGCGGTGCTGGCGCCGAGGCTCAAGCGCACCGCGCCCTTCGACGCCATCCGGCTCGGCACCAGCTCCGCGCGCACCCCGATCGTCTACGAGACGTGTGCGTATGGTCCGCGCAAGCCCGCAGGCATCCTGGTGAACCCGATGCTCGCGTACGACACGATCTTCGGTTCGCTCTCGTCTGGCGCGGCGGTGGGACAGGAGCGCCGGATGCTCTTCGATTTCGCACGCGGGGACACGAAGGCCGCGTTGGCGACCTTCAAGGGCAACTCCAACGAGCGCGCGAAGCTGGAGCGGTATCTGGCCTCGCTCGAGACGCTGCGGGCGAGGGAGACGCAGTTGCAGGGAATGGCGGATCAGGTGAGGCCACTGCTGCCCCCCCATCCGTCCGTGAACCCGCTGCTCCAGGGAGGCACTACGCCGCCCGACTCACTCAAGTGGCTGGAGGCGCAATTCCAGATCGCCACCACCGCGCTGCTGGGCGGATTGACGAACCTGGTGGTGCTGGCGGCGGGGACGTCGGGATTCGACGTGGCCTACGATTCGAGCATCGCGAACGTCGGGCGGCATGATCTCCAGCACGGCATCGACACCGCGGCCAACTGGACCGGCATCGCGGCGGTGACCCGGCAACACGTGGCACTGGTGGCGAAGCTCGCGCGGGCGCTGGCGGCGACGCCGGAGATCAGCGCGTCCGGCTCGATGCTGGACCATACGGCGATTGTCTTCATGTCAGACAATGGAGAGCAGCACCACTCGGAGGCACGGGAGTGGCCCAAGCTCGTCATTGGTGGCAATGCGCTGGGGCTGAAGACGGATGGACGGACCGTGGTGTATCCGGCCGAGGGCAAGGCACGGAACCGTCAGGTGTCGAACCTGTTCAACACCCTGGGCCACGCGGCGGGCGATCCCGACTTCAACACCTTCGGGTCGGAGGGACCGACAAGGATTGCTCCGGGCCCCTTGTCGGAGCTGTTCGGCTGAAAGTCTGTACAGAGGGGTCTGCCTTCAGCTCACGAGCAGGAGGCGCCCCTCCGGGCACGGTTCCGCCAGACTTGTCCAACAGTTGGACAAGTTCGTGAAGAGCGCGGCCGGGAGGCGGGCAGAACCCGAGGGCATGACTTACGTGGACGGTGTGGACACACCCACCCCTGAAAAGACTTTGTTCCGACCGGGGGCGGAATCACTCTCGATCCAGGGCTTCGAGCTGGTCGCAGAGATTCTTGGTCTGCTCGAGGAGCTTCGACATCCGTTCCTGCCAGTCTCTCAATTCGGCGGGAGGCGGCGTCCGAGGGGCTTCCTCCATGGCGGCGATTACCTCTCGGCCCGCGCGCACCAGGGCTGCCCGGTTCTCTAGCGAGGCATTCTCGAAGGGCTGGAGGAGGAGGTGGATGCGCTCGGCATGGCTCAGCCATGCGAGGCGGTTGAATGACTCCGGTTGCCAAGGGCTCGTCCTGGCCGCCAGCCGGCACGATTCCGCCATCCGCGCGAATTCCCAGCACTTCTCCGGACCATCCGGCAGTTCCCGTATCCCCTTCAGCCGCATGCCCAAGAAGTACCAACTCGCCATGGCGCGGTGCTCGGGTGGGGCTGTGCGCAGGCGTGACAGGAAGTCAGGGAGTACATCGTCTGGCGCGAAGGCCATGAGGAGAGATGTCTCCGCCTGTACCTCGAGGTCGATGTGGCGGAGCCCCTCGGTGTCGGCGATCCGTTCCATGCTTGCGAGATTGCCGGCGATCTGCTGGATGAAGGCCAGCAGATCGGCCCAGTCCATTCCCGCGGCGCGGACCAGTCCACTCCAGACGATGTCGTTCTCCTTGGGCGCGATCTCCCTCAGGATGTGCCGTCCCCAGCCCGAATGACACCCGAGCAGGATGATCTCGCCATGTACCTGCGTCAGGAATTCCTCGGGGTAGGTGCGGAGGCGGGCGATGTGTATCCACAGCGAACGTGTGAGCCGGTGGAAGGCCAGGCCGAGTTGCTCCAGCTGCTTGCGGCCGATGCAGGCCTCCAGGGGGCGGGCCACCTTGGACAGCAGCCGCAGACCGCGTAGAAGGATGCGGGCGGGCGTAGTGTCCTTGGTCGTCCCGGTCTGCTTCACCACGAGATCGACGATCTCCTCGAGCCGCAGCGCGGGAGGCAGCTCGCGGCCGCCGAGCCATTTGTCCAAGGCCTGCTTGCTGACGCCGAGCTTCCTGGCGAACTCATCCCGGGTGAGCCCGGTGAGCTTGACCAACTCGCGAAGCACTTGTCCGAGGACATTCTCCTCGAGCGCGGGCGTGTGCTCCGAGGCCTCCGATGCCGTTCGCTCCTGGGGGGTCTGAAGGTCTTTCTGGCGCACGAAGAGCACCGCGGCTCGCAGGGCCAGATCAATGATGGCGAGGCGGAGGGCGATGATGGTGAGCAGCGGAACCGCCTTCGGAGAGGCGCCCGCCGGGAGTTGGGCCCGGATGTCGTCCCAGTGCCTAGCCTGGGCCATGAGGACGTCCCGGAAGCCCTGGATGACCGCATCCGCTGGAGCGACCCGCCCATCGGGGAGCGGGACGTCACCCGTCGGTACTGCCGGCCCCAGCAAGGCGCGAATCAAGGCCTCGAAGATGGCTTCCCGGGTCTTCTCGCTCACCGGCTTTCCGGTGATGTAGTTGCGCCAGGTCCGCTCCTTGATGTCGGGGTCCAGGTCCACTTCCAGCGTCTTCACGAGGAAGCCGATGATCTCGGCGCTGGTGGGGAGGGGGTTGGCCTCGGAAGAAGCCGAAGGGTCAGGCATGGCCTGGGCGTTCATGAGGGGTTCTCCTTCGAATCGTACCTCCAGAATCCTGGCGCGGGTGCGTTGGGGGCGCAGCCAACCTGCAGCGGCAAGTCCGCATGTCCGTGGAGGTGGGAGGGGGCGGAGTCAGGCGGCTTCGAGCACCAATCCCTCACGGCGAAGGACGCGGCGGACGCTGGTCAGCACGGTCCGGGTCACATCGGCGCCAGGGTGGTCGATGACGATGGGGAAGCTCTGTCCGCCTGGCGTCACCCACTTCTGGTGTGAACCCCCATGGGGAGCAAGTGGGCGGCAACCGAGGCGTCTGAGAAGGCGCGTCAGGTCTCGAATCTTGGGGCGGCGGCGCATGAGAGGGCTCCAGGGTCAGGAGCCCTCACTTGTGAATCATTGCGTCGCGCTTTTCCGCCAACCTCAGTCGGCAAGCGAATCCCAGATGTCTGGGGAGTCTTTAGAAGCTCACGCCCTCGGTGGCGGGGGAGGGGACGGTGAGGGACAGCCGCTGCGTGGCGGCCTCCTTCCCGTAGAAGGCCTGGTAGAGGTACAGGTCCGCCAGCACCTGCTTCACGTACCCGCGCGTCTCTCGGAACGGAATCTCCTCGACGAACAGGTCCAGGGGCAGCGTGCCCTTCTCCTTCACCCACTTCACCGCCGCGTCCGGGCCCGCGTTGTACGCCGCTGCCGCGAGCGCCGGGTGCGAGAAGCGCTTCATCAGCTGCGACAGGTACCACGACCCGTAACGGATGCTCAGCGAGGGCGAGAACAGCTCCGCGGGCGCCGGCTCCGGCTCCGACAGCTTCTTCGCGATGGCCCGCGCCGTGGGCGGAATCACCTGCATCAGCCCGCGTGCATCCGCGGCGCTCGCCACCTCCGGACGGAAGGCGCTCTCACGCCGCATGATGGCCCACACGAGGAACGGGCTCACCTGGTAGCGCGTGGCCTCGCTCTCCACCGCGTTGGCGAAGGCACGCGGATAGAAGGCCGCGAGCGCCTCGGGCACCCGCGCCCCGAAAGCCCGGCCCCACAGGTGCCTCGCCGCCACCGCGTGTGCGTGCCCGTACTCTCCCAGCCGCAACAGCGCGTGCGCGAAGGCCAGCGCCTGCTCCTGGTTGCGGATGCGCGAGGTGCGCGACTGCACCTCCTCGGCCGCGTCGCTGAACAGTCCCGCTCCCGTGAGCGCCACCGCCAGCTTCAGCTCCGGCGGCACCTCGCCCGACTCCAACTGCTTGGGCGCCTCGGGGAACTTCGCGGGCGGCTGGCGGCCCAGCGCCTGGAGCCGCTCCGAGGCCAGCAGCGCGTAGTACGAGTTGGGCGCGCTGGTGATGACGGCCTCGTACGCCGGCCCGGTGACGTCCGCCTTGGCGCCTTCCAGCTCGTGGCTGCGCGCGGACCAGTAGCGCGCCTGCGGCACCAGGCTGCTGCGCGAGAACTTCTCCACCAGCGTGTCCAGCACCTCGCGAGACTTGCCGTACTGCTCCAGCCGGATGTGCGCCAGCGCCCGGTACCACAGCGCCTCGTCCCGCTTCCGCGAGCCCGCGTGCCGCTGGTCGAACGCCGTGAAGGACTTCACCGCCTCCTCGAAGCGCCCGGCCTGCAAGTCCAACCAGCCCACGTAGAAGCCCGCCTCGTCGGCCACCTTCTCCTTGGGCCAGGTCTTCTCCACCGACGCCATCAGCTCGCGGGCCTTGTCGTTGGCGTCGCTCTTGAGCGCGCGGCGTGCGGTGACGAAGGCGGCCTCGGCGGCCACCGAGGGAGGCCCCTGGCGCGCCACGGCCAGCGCCTGCTCCGCCTCCTCGCGCTTCCCCGTGGCGTACAGCGCCTGGGCCCGCACCAGCGCCACCTGCGCCTTGTCCTGCTTCGTGCGCGCCAGCTTCGCCGCCTCGGCCTTCTCCAGCTCCGCCAGCGTGCGCTTCGCTTCATTGGCGTCCAACAGCCCGCGCGCCCGCTGCAGGTGCTCGGCCAGCGTCAGCTTCAGCGCCGGCTTCTGCGCCTCGAGCTTCGCCAGTGCCTCGTCCCCGTACGGGTGCGCGGGGTAGCGCAGCGCCACCGTCTTCAGGTCCGCCTTCTCGCCCGCGGCATTGCCCGTGGCCTTCCGGGCCTGGGCCCGCTGGTAGAGCAGCTCCGCCGAGGGCTCCTCGGTGGCGGCGAGCTCCAGCGCGGGAGCGGCCTCCTTCGCCTTGCCCGAGGCCAGCAGCGCCTCACCCAGCCGGGCCCGCGAGCGGGACACCAGGGCCGGCGTCCCCTTGTCCACCGCGCGCTGGAAGGCCTCCGCGGCCGCCGCCGGGTCTCCCGCGTAGAAGTGCGCCTGGCCCTGGTAGTAGGCGAGGTAGGGCTGGAGCGGCTCGGACACGGACGCGCCCGTCAGCAGGGTGCGCGCCTCCGCCACATCCCCCTCGGCGAGGGCGAGCGTCCCGGCGAGCAGGGAGATGCGGCCCGCATCGGCGCACTTGCTGCTCCTGCAACCTTCCAGGTCCTGGCGGGCCAGGGCGCGCGCCTCGGCGCGGTGCAACCGGACAGCCTCCAGTGTCCCCGGGGACTGTGCCCACGCACCCGTACCCACCACCACCGAGAGGAGCCCCGCTCCAGTCCACCGCCGCATTCGCATCTCCTTTTTCGCCTCCTTCGAGAGAGCGAAGGGGCGGAGAACCTCGGGCTTGCCGCGCCTATTCCCACCCTACATCCACTCACCAGGTCAGAAAGCGCTTGCACAGGGTGCGGTTTGACAGACGGGCCGACAAGCCCTAGATCGGCCCCCGCGACGACAGGACCAGCTGTTCGGCAGCTGTCAATTCATTCGCTGCCGGTATTCGTGAAATGAGTGTTTCTGGTCGTAGTCGGTCCTGGCCAGTTGCGAAAAAGGGGGCGCTTCTTAGGTTGTGCGGCCGTTTCATCCGCACGGCCTGGAAGGTTGCCGAAGCAGGTAACCGCGCGTTCCGGGCCGATGTTGGCTCCATGCGTTCGGGGGGGAAACAGCTGTAGAGGGAGGGCTCCGTTCCATGCTGAAGCCGTGTCCGACTGATCTGCCGCAGACCATCAACCCCGAGGCTGGCCCGAAGCGGGCTGGTGTCGAGACGCACCGCAATCTCAACTGCAACTACTACGACAACTGCCTCGACGAGGCGGTGCGCCGTGGGTGGCAGTCCTTCACCTGCGTGAAGTGCCAGATGAACCAGCAGGTGGCCCCGCCGCAGATGGGCATCGAGGCGTACGCCACGCAGCGCCGCGCCATCTGAGGCGGCGAGCCGTCACTGTCACCGCGCATGGGGCTCCCGGCGGCTGGCCGGGAGCCACGCTCAGCGGGTGGCGGCGTAGATGATGACCATCCAGTACTGCCCCGGCCCGTAGGTTCGCGAGTCTCCGCGGACGGCACCCACGCCGAACTGCGTGTTCTTGCGGTCTCCCAGACTCTTGGAATCCGGGAGCGTGGAGGGGCTCTCCGCCACATAGAAATCCACCGAGGCGCTCTTCACCGATTGCAGGGTGGAGAAGACGCGGTCGTGCACCTTGGAGCCGGGCAGTTGCACGCGGGGCTGGTCCAGCTCGAGCGCGCGCCGGGCATGGTCCAGGGCGATCTGCTCCAGCACGGGGTTGCGCTCCAGGGCGGGCAGGCCGCGCGAGGCGCGGTGGGTGGCGAGGACCTGGTAGGCCTCCTCGCGCGGGTTCTGCGAGGCGGCGGGGGTGGCGGCGGCGGTGACGGTGATGGGAGGGGTGGAGGAGAAGACCTCGGTGAGCAGGGCCTGGTTGCGTCCGTCCACCTTCTGGAAGGTGACGCCGATGCCGGCATGGGTGAACTGGGTGCCGAGCAGGTTGCTGCGGTGGCCGGGGCTGTGTTCGATGCCGAAGTGGGCGGCGAGGGGGCCGGAGGCCAGGCCGAGGTTCTCGCCGGCGGTGCGGTACTGGGCGCCGGCGGCGGTGAGGCGGCCGCGCAGGTCCGAGCCATCCGGGGCCACGTGGGCGAAGAAGCCCTCGCGTGCCATGCGATCGCTGTAGGCCTGGGCCACGTCGTTGAGGGTGTCCTCGAGGGTGAGTGGCTGCACGCCATGGGCGCGGCGCAGGGCGTTGATGCGCGCGAGCACGGCCTCGCGGGCGTCCTCCACGGTGGTGGGCTCGACGATGCGCTCGCGCTTGCCCTTCGCGCGGGACCTGCCCACGTCCACGAGGAAGAGCGAGGTCACCTCGGGCCCGCGCTCGCCGCGGCCGACGATCTCCACCGTGTAGCGGCCCTCGGAGGGGAAAGCGAGGCGGGTGCAGAAGGAGGGGCCGGACTCGCGGGTGAGGGGAGGGCGCTCCACGCGGCCATCGGGGAGGGTGACGTAGACCTCGGACGTGCGCAGCGGGGGCTCGAGCTGGCCGCAGAGGCTCTGGCCGTTGCCAGGCTTGTCGAAGGTGCGGGGGAAGCGCTGGAGGGAGGCCTTGCGCTCGGCGAGCAGCACGACGAGGGCGGCGCGCTCCTCGTCCACCGCCACGCCGACGCCCACATGGGAGGCGGGCTCCTGGTTGAGGTCCTTGCGGTCGAGCAGGGTGCCCACGGCGTGCTCCCGCACGGAGGCGCGGACGACGTAGGAGCGGGGGGAGGGGTCGGCACCGCCGGCGTCGCTGACGGCCTCGGTGAGGGCGAGCAGCTCCACGGCGCCGGAGGGGCTGTCGTGGAGGGCCGCGCGCGCGAGCCGGCGAGCGGCCTGGGTGAGGGAGGGATCGGCCTGGGGGACGCGCCGGCCCACGCGCTCGAATTCCTGGCGGACGTGGCGCGCGGCCTGCTGCTCCATGTCGGTGGGCGAGGGAGAAGTGGCCAGGAGGACGCTGAGGGCGAGTGCGAGCATCGCTAGTCGAGGCGGAAGACGAGGGCGGAGACGCTGCCGGCGCCGAGCCGGGAGTTGAGCTGCTCGAGCAGGGAGGACTGCTGGCGGGAGAGGGTATGCGCCCACTCGGCGCTGGCCACGGTGACCACGAGGGTGCCTCCTTCGAGGGAGTGGGGCCGGGAGTGCTTGGAGATGTGGGGCCCCACCGTGGCGTTCCAAACCGGAGCGAGGGCCCGTCCCTTCCCGGACTGTTCGGCCAGGCGGGCCAGGACACGGGGGAGGAGCTGGTCGAGGGTCTGGGGATCGCGCCGGGCCATGGGAGGCAATCATCGGCCGGGGAGAGGGGGGCTGCCAACGGGGAATGCAGGGCGGCGGTGTCGTGGGTTGGAGGGGGGACGGACGTGCAACCACGCGGAATCCGGGCCCGGCATGAAGCTGGCTAGACAGTGGGAGGCGGCCCCGCTTGACAGTCCCAGGGGGAGCCGCTTCCCTGGCCCTGACTGGAGCCGCCGATGAACCCCCCCCTTCGTCTGGCGCTATGCGCCGTCCTCTTGTCCTTCTCGAGTCTCTGGACCGCCTGCGGTGATACCGGGCTTCAGCCCGATAAGCCGTTCGACACCCCGCGCTCGGACGCGTGCCAGGTGGATCAGGACTGCCCGAATCCCGGGCTCTTCTTCTGCGACACGGTGACGTCTACCTGCAAGGCGGCCTGCAAGACCCAGGAGGACTGCACGGCGGCGAAGCGGGGCGAGTACCGGCTCGCGGAGTGTGACGGCAGCGCGCTGGGCTGCCAGTGTGACAGCAACCGGTGCGTGGTGGCGCAGTGCTCGGCGGACGCGGAGTGCGCGGCGGCGGGGCAGGTGTGCCGCAACGGCGGGTGTGGGCCGGCGCCGGAGGCGAGCGCGGTGACGGCCTGCCGGGTGACGCCGGACTTCGTGGTGGCGAGGGCGGGGACGTTGGCGCGCTTCTCGGTGCTGGCGATGGACGCGGCGGGCCGGGCGGTGGTGGTGCCCTCGGGCGCGGCGTGGACGGCGCTGGACGAGAGCGTGGAGGTGGAGGGCGGGGGCACGGGGGTGGAGTCCGCCTTCGTGTTGTCGGCGGCGACGGAAGGGGCGAGGGAGTCGGTGCGGGCCCAGGTCGGGGGAGCCACGTGCACGGCGCGCGTGTCGGTGCTGGAGGCGGCGGTGGCGCCGGGGCGGTTGCGCGCGGTGGTGAAGGACGAGCTGACGGGCCGTCCCATCGCGGGAGCGGCGGTGGTGGTGGCGGATGCGGCGGGAGCGGTGACGGCCACGGCCACGACGGACGCGAGCGGCGTGGTGACGCTGGCGGCTCCGGCGGAGGCGGGGAGCGTCTCCGTGTTCCACGAGGACTTCGGCTACCTCACGGTGGCGCACGAGGGGGTGGCGGGCCCGAGGGACCTGGCGCTGCCGCTGCGGCGCAACCCGACGGACCGGTACGGCGGGTACAAGGGCACCTTCCGGAACATGCCGGCGAGCGTGGACATGCAAGCGGGGCTGGCGGGGCTGTCGGCGCCGGACGCGGTGACGGACGTGTCGGCGTCGCTGCTGGCGGGGCCGGTGCGCGAGGTGGCCTTCACGATGGGCGGACAGGCTCGCGAGGCGACGCTGCCGGCGGGGGCGTACGTGGTGCTGCCGGGCAGCACGCTGGCGGTGACGGATGTGTCGGCGCAGGGGCTGGCGGGCGTGTGCGGGGCGGTGCTGGAGGGCTCGGAGAGCGCGGAGGAGGCGATGGCCGCGGGGGCGTGTGGCACGCGGACGGCCTGGGCGCTGGGCGGGGACATTCCGCTGAACGCGCTGCCGCTGCTGTCGGGCGGGACGATGGACGTGGGGCAGTTGCTGGCGCGGACGATTCCACTGCTGCGCACCTTCAGCTCCTCGGTGGTGCGGGACGTGGAGTTCCGGCTGAAGGAGACGCCGCCGGAGCCGGACACGGGCGCGCCGGACTTCCGGGACCAGGCGCACTTCGTGACGGTGGACCATGACTTCAAGGAGGACCAGCGCATGGGGCTGGGCTTCCAGTTCGCGGTGCGGGTGCCGGCGCTGCCGAGCTACCGGGGGTACATGGACAGCGCGGCGGTGATGGGGGCGGTGCGGGTGCCGGGGCGGGGTCTGGTGCCGCTGGGCCTGGGCATGGGGGTGAACACCAATCCGGCGGACCACAACACGGACACGCAGGCGGGCCTTCCGGCGCCGGGACTGGTGAGCGTGCGGATGGCGCCCGCGCACCACGGGCTCGAGGGCAGTCCGTACGAGCTGATGATCACCGCCACGTCCTCGGCGGCCAGCAGGGACGCGGCGGCGGGAGTGGCCTCCAGCGCGCTCATCCACCGGACGCTGCAGAAGCTGCCGTTCGATCCGAAGGGAAACACGCCCGTGCTGGTGGGCGGGCCCTTCCTGCCGGTGCCGGAGGGGGCGCGCTACAACTACAACCGGGCGGCGGGGGGTGGACTGGAGGGACGGCAGTTGCGCTTGCTCGGAGCGCCGGAACTGCCCGCGGCGACGGTGCTGCGCGCGGTGTTCACGGACCGGCTGGAGCGCCGCTGGGAGGTGTGGATGGACGTGGCGAGGGCCGGGACGGGCGTACGGCTGCCGTTGCCGCCCGATGGCTTCGAGGACCGGACGTACTACGGGGACACGGTGGGCTCGCGCTCGCCGATGGGGGTGCAGGCGCTGGAGGTCCGCCGGACGGGGACGTCGGCGGGGGCGGCGGTGAATCTGCACGGACTGGTGGAGGCGGACGGGGTGGACCTGGAGCACCTGGGCGAGCTGGCGGTGGCCTGGTCGGCCCTGGAGTACGGGCGTCCGCTGGTGACGTGGATGGAGCCGGCGGAGGACGGCCAGAGCGTGGCGAAGGGCTCGAAGGTGAAGGTGCGCGTGCTGGGCTTCCGGGTGGGCAGCGGCATGGCGGACGAGGGCTACGTGCGGCTGACGTTCGCGGGAGGCACGGGTTGCGAGCCGGTGGACGGGTACGTGGTGGAAGGCCGTGGCGAGGTGGAGTTGCAACTGCCCGCGGCCTGTACGGGAGCGGAGGTGCAGCTCAACGCGACGTTGGTGGACACGGAGGGAGTGGCACTGAGCCCGCCAGTGACGAGCCAGCGCACCCTGACGATCCACTGAATCCCATTCTCAACCCTTGAGACTGATATCCCCTCGCCCTCCGGGAGAGGGACAGGGTGAGGGTGCCCGGGCCCCGGGTTGGACCCTGGAACTGGCTTCCAGGGTTTTACGGGTGGTACCGTCCTATCTGGTATGGCGCAGAACGAGACGGTCGTCACAGTCATCTCGAAGATCTCTGAGCGGCCGGTCGATCTCGACGCGGCGCTGGTGGTCATCTACGGCCTGGAGCTGGGCCGGAAGTACGATCTCTGCAGGGAGGAGACGCTGATTGGGCGCTCCTCGAAGGCGGAGATCCAGGTGGACCAGGAGTCCATCAGCCGCAACCACGCATGCATCGCGAACACGCGGCGTGGGGTCTTCATCAAGGATCTGGAGTCGACGAACGGGACGTTCGTGAACGACGAGCCGGTGAAGGGCGAGAAGGCGCTGCACAACGGCGACCTGGTGAAGATCGGGCGGACGATCTTCAAGTTCATCGCGGGAGGGAACATCGAGGCGGCGTACCACGATGAGATCTACCGGCTGACGACGATGGACGGGCTGACGCAGATCTACAACCGGCGCTATTTCGAGGAGGCGTTGGAGCGGGAGGTGTCGAGGTCGCGGAGGTACGAGCGGAGCCTGGCGCTGGTGATGTTCGACGTGGACCACTTCAAGCAGGTGAACGATCGGTACGGGCACCTGGCGGGGGACTACGTCTTGAAGCAGCTGGCGTCGGCGCTGAAGACGAAGATCCGGCGGGAGGACGTGTTCGCGAGGTACGGGGGTGAGGAGTTCGGGATGCTGTTGCCGGAGGTGGACGAGGCGGGGGCGGTGCAGCTGGCGGACAAGGCGCGCAAGCTGGTGGAGAAGCAGCGCTTCGAGTTCGACAAGAACGTGATTCCGGTGACGATCTCTCTGGGGGTGGCGGTGCTGGCGCCGGAGCACCGGGGCCTGGAGGACCTGAAGCGGGCGGCGGACACGAAGCTGTACGAGGCGAAGTCCGGGGGCCGCAACCGCGTGTGCGCGTAGGGCCCAATCCCTCACAAGGAGTGAGTAACGCTCCTTGGAGGCACTGTGATGTTAGATGACCTGGAATGGTTGGAGCAGTGGTATGCGGCTCAGTGTCAGGGTGACTGGGCCGAGGACAGGGGTGTGGTGATCGAATCCCTGGACAATCCAGGTTGGATGCTTCGGGTTGATCTTCGTGGGACAGCGCTCGAGGGGCGCACGACGGAGGCCCTTGTCCATCGCTCTGGGGAACCGCCCTCGGAGGAGAACGGAAACCTGGGTGGTGAGGAGTGGATGGAGTGCTCCATCAAGGAGGGCCGATTCGTTGGGGCAGGCGATCCCACGAAACTGAGAGCCCTCCTGCGCTGCTTCCGGGCATGGGCTGAGCAGGAGTAGCTGAGCGCTCACCCCGCGAAGACGGAGCGGCGCTCCTTGAGCAGGGCCTGGAGCATGCCCTGGATGGACTCGCGGGTGCGCTCGGTGAGCCGCTGCACCTGGGACATGTCCTCGGCGGCCTCGGGCGGCAGGTCTCCCATACCGATCGGATCTCCGAAGCGGATGGTCCACCGGGCCGGCAGTGGCGGAGGCGTCAGCGGCAGGTAGGGCAGTCCCAGGAAGCCCGCCGGCAGCTTGGCGAACAACGGCACCGTCTCCTCGGCGCCCACGATGGCCACCGGGACGATGGGCGCGCCCGTGCGCAGCGCCAGCTTCACGAAGCCGCCTCGTCCGAAGCGCTTGAGCTGGTAGCGCTGCGCGAAGGGCTTGCTCAACCCCTGGATGCCCTCGGGGAACACGATGACCGGGCGCAATTCGTCCAGCAGCCGCAGCGCGTTCTCCGGGCAGGCCCGCACCGCGCCCATCCGGTTCATCAGCGTGCCGAGCATCGGCGCATGGAAGACCTGGTCCTCCGCCAGCCAGCGCGCCTCCTGGAGATCCGGCCGCTCCCGCGACAACGCCTGTTGCAGCACCGGCCCGTCGATGGGCAGCGCTCCCGAGTGGTTGGCTACCAGCAGCACCGGCCCCGCCGGCACGTGGCTGGCGCCCTGCACCGACACCCGCCAGTAACGCTCGTACAGGAAGTCCAGCACAGGCTGCATCACGCCGCCGAGCGCCGCGTCCTTGCCATACTCATCGATGGCCGTGCCGCCGCCCACGCCAATGCCCGTGAGCGCCGCGCTCAGCAGCCCCTGCGCCGAGCCCACCGTCTTGCTGAACCGCTCGCTCGCCAGCGCCTGGAAGGCGGCCTCCTTCGCCAGGGACAACAGCCCCGCGAAGCGATCCCCCATCCGGTGCGGCTCGGCTCCGGGAGACTCGGCGGTGAAGAAGGCGTCGGCGGTGCCGCTCACGGCGGGCTGCACGGGCGCCAGCGCGGCCTCCACCTGCACCTCGATGCGGGCTTCCTCCGCGGCCTCGGCCTCGCTGTCCGGGGCGTACTCGTCCTGGCTCGCGTCGAGCACCTCGACGGCCACCGTCTCGGTCACCGTCATCTCCACCACGTCCTCGAAGCCGGGCATGGCGACGGGTCCGGTGGGCAGCGGCTCTCCAATGGCCTCTTCCAGCTCCCGCAGGGCCTCCACGGCCGAGAGGGTCTCCGCCGTCCGCTCCCGCGGCTCCTCGACGGAATCGCGTGCCTTGGCCTGGGCCGGCGCTGGTGTGGCAGGTGGCTCGACCGGAGTGCCCACCGTGGCCCCGGCGGCCCTGACCGCCCCGGGAGCGGCGGGGGTCTTCGAAGCCGTCCCCTTGGAGGCAGAGGCCTTCTTCCCCTGTGCACCCGAGGCGGGCTTGGGTGCCGGCTTCGGCGTGGCGGCGGGCTTCGGCGCGGCGGCCCTGGCGGCGGGCTTCTCCTTCGGCGCTGGAGCCGGAGCGGGCGCCTTCTTCGCGGCCTTCGCCGGGGCACTCTTCCCCGTGGCCTGGGCCTTCTTTGGCTCCGGGGCCGCCGTACCGGCCGTCTTGCCCTCCGAGGGCCGCTGAGCGGCGCCCCGCTGGAAGGGATCGTTCCCGAGCACACCCTTGGCCATGATCAACTCCTCCGCATCGCCGCCACGGCGTCCCGGGCGTGGAACATGGGGATGAAACCGAGCTCTTCCTCCGCCCGCTCGCCGTTGGCGACCCACCCGTAGTGCATGTAGTCGAGCAGGGCGGTGGGGAATCCAGGTCCCCCCAGCGAGGTCATCGTCTTCAGGGCCGCCCGGTAGAGCGGTCCGGGCAGGGGGAGCGGCTGGGCGCCCGCCTGGCGGATGAGCCCCGAGAGCGGCAGCACCCCGCGTCCGACGATGTTGAACTCACCCTCGGCGTTGGCGCTCAACGCCTGGTACAGCGCCCGGGCCGCGTCCTCCTCGTGGAGGGCCTGCCAGAGCGGATCGAACCCCAGCAGCGTGGGCACCACGCCGCGAGCCACCATCCGCGTGGCCGGGTTGTCCATGTGCGGGCCGAACAGCGGCGCGAAGCGCAGGACGATGACGCGCGTCTCCGGGTGGCGGTCGCGGAAGGTGCGAACCTGCTTCTCCACCTCGACCTTGTCGGTGATGTAGCGGCTGCCAGGGCACCCCGCCAGCGAGGTGTCCTCGTCCAACAGGGCGGGGTGCTGGCCGCGTGCTCCATAGAGCGCCGTCAACGAGGGGACGATGAGCCGCGGCACCCGGGCCCGCCCCACCGCGCTCAGCACACTCATCGTGCCGATGACCTCGAGCTCGTGTGCCAGGGATCCATCGCGCACCGGCCCATGAAGGAAGGCCAGATGGTAGAAGACGTCCACGGGCAGCTCGGCGAGCGCGTCGGACAGCTCGCTCTCCGCGTCGTGCCGCGTGAGGTCCACGCGATGGAAATCCACCTTGTCACCGGCGGGCTTGGCCACGTCCAGGACCAGGATGCTCTCCACATCGGGGTCTCGCTCCAACAGTGGGAGCAGCAGCCGGCCGAGGTCGCCGGCAGCGCCCGTCACCGCGACGCGAAGTCCCCCCTTGCTCGCCTGAGTTGCTTCCATACGGGAGTGGGCGTGATAGCTCAGAAGCCCACCGTTGTCAGCCGCGACGCGTCAGGATTGCTGGCCAACTTCCCGGGTCCTGCGCATCATATGACCTCCCATGGCACGTATCGCCCGCCTCACTGACGTCCTCATCAACAAGATCGCCGCCGGCGAGGTGGTGGAGCGCCCCGCCTCCGTCGTGAAGGAACTGGTGGAGAATTCCATCGACGCTGGCTCTCGCACCATCCGCGTGGCGCTGGAGAAGGGGGGACTGGGGCGCATCACCATCTCGGACGACGGGCACGGCATGGGGATGGAGGACGCCCGGCTGTGCCTGGAGCGCCACGCCACCAGCAAGCTGCGCGAGCTGGACGATCTGTTCACCATCAACACCAAGGGCTTCCGGGGCGAGGCGCTGCCGGCCATCGCCTCGGTGTCGCGCTTCACCCTGCACACGGCCGAGCCGGGGGCGCAGGTGGGCACGAAGGTGGTGGTGGAGGGCGGGAGCGATCCGCTGGTGGAGGAGGCGCCGCCGCGGGTGGGGACGGTCATCTCGGTGGAGGACCTGTTCTACAACACGCCGGCGCGGCGCAAGTTCATGAAGCGCGAGTCCACGGAGCTGCAGCACGCGGAGGAGGCGGTCATCCGGCTGGCGCTGGCGCACCCGGACGTGGCCTTCTTCGTGGAGCACGGGGGCCAGCAGCTCTTCACCAGTCCGGCGAGCCCGGGAGATCCGCGCGAGCGCATCGCCGCGGCGCTGGGGCCGGGGGTGCACCCGCACCTGGTGCCGGTGGAGGAGCGGCGGCTGGGGGTGAGCGTGACGGGGCACATCGCCTCGCCCGAGTACACGCTGCCCAACGCGCGTGGCATCTACACCTTCGTCAACCGCCGCTACATCCGGGACCGGGGCCTCAACAGCGCCATCCAGCGTGGCTTCCAGGAGTTCCTCGCGGCGGGGCGCCAGCCGGTGGTGGTGCTCTTCATCGACGTGGACCCTCGGGCGGTGGACGTGAACGTGCATCCGCAGAAGCAGGAGGTGCGTTTCTCGGACGCCAAGGGCGTGGTGGACACGGTGCACGCGGCCATCTCCCGGGCGCTCCGGGCCGCGCCCTGGCTGGGCAACAAGGGAGAGGGTGGGGGGCCCGAGCAGCCGAGGCAGGCCGCCCACTACGCCATGGCGGTGGAGCGCTTCCTCACCCGCGCGCAGGAGGCCACCTGGGGCGCGCCTCTCCCTCTGCCGGGCACCCAGGACGCGCCCGTGCCTGGAGGAGGCCCCGTCTCGCCGTTGCCCTTCGCCCCCACGTCCATGCCGGGGCCCTTGGGTCTGGCCTTCGCGCCCACCGCCTCGCTGCTGCCGGGGCGCGCTCCCGCCTTCGGCCAGGCCCAGCCCCAGCTCAACGAGGCGCCGCCGCCGGGCTACTTCGGCGCGCTGCGGCCCATGGGCGTGCTGGGCGAGCGCTTCCACGTGTGCGAGGGACCGGGCGGCACGCTGGTGGTGCTGGACGCGCACGCGGCCCTGGAGCGGGCGCGGCTGATGGGCTTCCAGCGGATGGTGCAGCGGGAGGAGGCTCCGGTACCCACGCTCTTCGGCGCCACGGTGGAGCTGCCGGTGTCGGTGGCCAAGGCGCTGGTGGAAGGGCGTGAGGCGCTCGCGCGCCTGGGGCTGGAGGTGGAGCCCTTCGGCGGAACGACGCTGGCCCTCAAGGCCGTGCCGCCCTCGCTGGTGGGGGCGGATGCCCGGGCGCTGCTGGAAGCCCTGTCACGTGCCCTGCCTCCGCCCGGCTCGGCGCTGGACGTCACCACGCTGGCCGAGGGACTCCGCGTGCTGGCCTGCCATGCCGCGCGCCATGCCGAGGGCCAGCTCAGCGAGGGCAAGCTCCGGGCGCTCCTGGGCGAGCTGGACGCGGCGGACTTCCACCCCACCTGCATCCACGGCACGGTGGTGGTGCTCGAGGTGCCGCTGCTGGAGTTGGAGCGGCGCGCCCTGCGGCCCCCCAGCCCGAAAATTTGACCCTCCAAACGTCACTGCTACGGTGCGCGCCCTGCCTGTAGCACCGGGGCGGACTGACGCGAGGAGGAGCGCATGCGCGGCGTGATCACTCTGCGGGACGTGATGGCCAACGTGGGCCTGGTCCGGCGGGAGTTCGGCTCGTTGTGTGTGGTGCGGTGTCTGCTCGCCGCTCTGTCCCGGCGCCGCACCACGTTTCTCGAAGTCGCGCTGCGCCTGAAGGACTCCTGACCGATGCGCCGTCTCCTCCCGCTCGCCGTCCTGCTCGCCGCCGCGAGCGCCTCCGCCCAGGACGAGGAGCTCATGCCGCTCAACGGCGTGGGCCGTATGACCATCGAGGCGGGCTGGCGGCACACCTCCAACGGCACCTTCTACGACAGCTTCTACTCGCTGCCGGCCTACCAGGGCGTGCAGCGGGCCCCCGAGTCACCGGGTGGCCCCTTCCTGGCGGGCTCCTTCGCGTACTCCGTCACGGAGTTCCTCGAGCTGGGGATCGATCTCTTCGCCACCGGCGAGCAGCTGCGGTTCACGGGGGCCCCCACCATCACCAACATCACCTACGGCGCGCTGGTGGGCCTGCGCCTCCAGACGCTGCTGGACATCCTGACGCCCGAGGGCGTGGTGCCCTTCGTGGGCATCCAGACGGGCCCCACGCTGGCCTACTCGGTGGCCGAGGGGGTGGGCTCGCGCGAGCTCTTCACGCAAGCCTGGGCGGGGACCGTGGGAGCGACCTTCCGCTTCTCCGCCCAATGGGGACTGACCGCCGAGTACCGCCTGGCCTTCGCCCGGGGCCAGAGCGTCTTCAACAACAAAGCCGAGTTCAAGGGGCTCTCCTCCTACAACGCGGGGGGCAACTGGTTCGCGCTGGGAGTGACGTACTTCTTCGCATCGGATCCCTCCCGACCCTTCTCGACCTTGCCCTAGCGGCGTACCGCTAGCCTGGCCCCCTGCCTTCGAGGGATGCACCGGAAATTCTTCGGGGCGTGGGGCCTGTTTCCGGGGCCGACCACCACGAAGCGGGTGTGAAAAGTCACCAATCCCGCCCGACGGAGCCCCTACGATGCGCGAAGAGGCCGAGATCATTTCCGGGCCCAACAGGAAGATGTCCATGGCTGCTGAGACGAAGCCGGAGCAGAACAAGGAACTGAGCGAGATCCGCAAGGAGGTCATCGAGGCCCGCAACCTCGTGATCAAGACGGACAGCCTGCTGAAGAACCTTCACGCGGAAGTGAAGGCCATTGGCAAGCGCCACGAGGATCTCCAGAAGCGGCAGTGGATTTCTTCCGGCGTGGCGTACGCGATCTTCGCGGCGCTGTGCGTGGCGGGCGCGGTGATGGTGAGCTCGGCGAAGAGCTCCGGCGCGACGGCCGAGCGCGAGCGGCTGGAGAAGGCCGTGGCCGAGCTGACGACGCAGCTGGACAAGCAGCGCACGGAGACGACGGCGATGCAGACGTCCCAGCGCCAGGCGGCCGAGGTCTTCCGGCTGATGACGACGCTGCCGGGTGATGAGCGGCTCAAGGGCGTGGACGAGCTGGTGAAGCTGGACACCTCGAAGCTGACGCAGCTGGAGCGCCACGCGCTCAACGACAAGGCGGCGCAGCTGCGCCGGGAGATTGGCGACGCGGCGCTCGAGCGCGGCAAGGCGGCCTTCCGCCGCAACGACATGAAGACGGCGATCGAGGAGATCACGCGCTTCGTGGCGATGAACCCGCCGGCGGAGCAGCTGGTGGAGACGTCGTTCTTCCTGGGCGTGGCCTACAACATGGAGAAGAAGCACGAGCAGGCCGTGCCGCAGCTGACGCGCTACATCGAGAGCGACCGGAGGGCGAAGAACCGCGACTACGCGATGCTGCTGCTGGCGCAGTCGCTCCAGGAGACGAACCAGCTGGAGAAGGCCGTGCAGATGGTGAATGACGGCGTGACGCAGCACCCGGCGAGCGAGTACATCTCTCAGTTCCGTGGCCGTCTGTCGACGGTGCGGCGGCTGATGTCGGGTGGCACGGCGGCGGCGGCGACGGTCCCGGCGGCTGGGACTCCGGCGCCCACGGCGGCTCCGGCGGGTGGGGCTCCGGCTCCGGCGGCGCAGCCCGCTCCGGCGCAGTAGCCCCATCCACCCTGTCCTCCCTCTCCCTCTGGGAGAGGGCCGGGGTGAGGGTCTTCCCAATGAAGGGCCTGGGTTCCGAGAGGATCCCAGGCCCTTTTCTTTTGCCGCCCGCTAATTGCTCACGGTGATGGAGACGGTGGCGCTGTAGGCGGAGTTGCCGGCGGGATCGTAGGCGCGGCTCCTGAGCGAATAGGTGCCATTGGCCTTGCTGGTGGAGTTCCAGGAGAAGGTGAAGGGCGCGGTGGTGGAGGAGCCGAGCAGGGTGTAGCCCAGGTAGAACTCGACCTTGGACACGGTGCCCCGTTCATCGTTGGCGGTGGCCTCGAGGAGGACGGTACCGGAGAGGACGGAGCCCGCGGTGGGAGAGGTGAGGGAGGTGGTGGGGGCCGTCAGGTCGTTGCTGAAGACGACGTTGATGGAGGAGAGGGCCGCGTTGTTGGAGGTGTCATAGGCCCTGGCTTTCAGGGTACGGGTGCCGTTGGGGATGCCGCGGGTGTTGTAGGTGCAGGAGTAGGGGGCGGAGGTGTCGACGCACATCAGGGTGGTGTTCGAATAGAACTCCACCTTGCTCATGCCCCGGTCGTCCGTGGCGGTGGCGGTGAAGGTGAAGGTGCCGTTGATGATGGCGCCCTCGGTGAGATCGGTGAGGGTCACCGAAGGAGGCGTGAGATCGTTATCGGTGGTGACGTCCACCGGGGCGGAGGTGGTGCTGTTGCCCTCGGCATCCAGCGCCCGGGCGGTCAGGGAGTGCGAGCCATTGGCGCCGTTGCGGCTGTTCCAGGACAGCGAATAGGGCGAGGTGGTGTCGGAGCCCAGGAGGGTGGAGCCGTCGTAGAACTCCACCTTGGTGACGCCCACGTTGTCGGAGGCGGCCGCCGAGAGGGTGATGGTGCCCGTGATGGTGGCGCCGGCGGCCGGAGCGGTGAGGGACACCGTGGGCGGGACCAGGTCGTTGTTGAGGGTGACGTTCACGGCAGGCCCCCCGGAAGAGGACAGTCCCACGGCGTCGAAGGCGACGACGGAGAGGGCGTAGGTGCCGTTGGGCATGGTGCGCGTGTCCCATGCGAGGGAGAAGGGCGGGGAGGAGTCGGAGCCCACCAGGGTGGAGCCGGCGTAGAAGTCGACCCGGGCCACGCCGAAGTCATCGGAGGCGGACACCGGGAGGGTGACCGTGCCCTTGAGGGTGGCACCGGCGGCCGGAGCGGTGAGCGACGCGGAGGGCGGCGTGGTGTCCACGCCGGTACCCACGGCGAACACCAGGTCATCGTGGTCGTTCACCGTGCCCGCGTTGCACTCGGAGGTGCTGCCCCCGCTGCGGTAGACGGCGCGCAAGGCCTGCAGGGAGCCCGGAGGCAGCAGGTACGTGGTCGACAGGACCCGTGCGCCGGTGCTGGTGGGGGTCAGGGTGGTGAGGTACGTCCACGACGGCGCGTTCGCGTCCTCGGCGTAGAACAGATCCAGCCGCTCATTGGCGATCGAGCTCACCCAGACGGTGACATCGACCTTCACTTCCTTGCCGGGGGCGAAAGGCGTCCCATCCGTCCGCGAGACCAGGATCTGGTCGATCGAGGGACTGGTGTGGAAGGTGCCACTCGTCCCATCCGCGCAGGAGCCGCCCAGGGTGTTGGGCTGATGAGGTTCGGGCCCGAGGTTGGCTCGGCCCCTCACCAGCGTGGTGGTGTCGCAGCGATAGGTGACGTCCGGGCACAGGGGCACGCCGAGCGTGGCGTCGTACCCGGCGGTGCCGGGGTGGAGGATCGTGACGGAGACGTTGGCACTGTAGGCGGCATTGCCGGCGGGATCGTAGGCGCGCGTCTTGAGCGTATAGGCGCCGTTGGTCCGGGTGGAGGTGTCCCAGGCGAAGGAGAAGGGCTCGGTGGTATCGGTGCCGAGCAGGGTGGAGCCCAGATAGAACTCGACCTTGGAGACGGTGCCCCGTTCATCGTTGGCGGAGGCCTCGATGGGGACGATGCCGTAGACGACGGCGCCCGCGGTGGGCGAGGTGATGGCGGTGGTGGGGGCCGTCAGGTCGTTGTCGAAGATGACGTTGACGGACGACAGGGCCGTGTTGGTGGCGGTGTCATAGGCCTTGGCGGTCACGGCACGGGTGCCGTTGGAGAGGTTGCGGGTGTTGTAGCTGCACGAGTAGGGCGAGGTGGTGTCGGAGCACAGGACGGTGGTCCCGGAGAGGAACTCCACCCTGGACATGGCCCGGTCGTCCGTGGCGGTGGCGGTGAAGGTGACGGTGCCGGTGAGGGTGGAGCCCTCGGCGGGAGCGGTGAGGGTGACCGTGGGCGGGGTGAGGTCGTTGTTGGCGGTGACGGTGACGGGGGCGGAGGTGGCGCTGTTGCCCACGGCATCCAGCGCCCGGGCGGTCAGGGTGCGCGAGCCGTTGGGCCCGTTGCGGCTGTTCCAGGACAACGAATAGGGCGAGGTGGTGTCGGAGCCCAGGAGGGTGGAGCCGTCGTAGAACTCCACCTTGGTGACGCCCACGTTGTCGGAGGCGGCCGCCGAGAGGGTGACGCTGCCCGTGACGGTGGCGTCAGCGGCCGGAGCGGTGAGGGACACCGTGGGGGGGATCCAGTCGTTGTCGACGGTGACGGTCACGGCGGCGCTCCCGGAAGAGGACAGTCCCGCGGCGTCGTAGGCGATGGCGGAGAGGGCGTATGTGCCGTTGGAGACGGAGCGGCTGTTCCACGAGAAGGTGAAGGGCGGGGAGGAATCGGAGCCCAGCAGGGTGGAGCCGGCGTAGAAGTCGACGCGGGTCACGCCGAAGTTGTCGGTGGCGGAGGCCGAGAGCGCGACGGTGTTCTTGAGGGTGGCGCCCGCGGCCGGAGCGGTGAGTGAGGCGGAGGGGGGCGTGGTGTCCACGTCGGTGCCCACGGCGAACACCAGATCATCGTGATCGTCCAGCTCGCCCGGGGAGCAGGGCATGGGCATGCCGTAGGTCCGGTAGGTGCCGCGCACGGCCTGCAGGGTGCCCTCGGGCAGCAGGTACGTGGTGGACATCGTCAGGTAGCCACTGGAGTACGGGCGCAGGGTGGTGAGGTACGTCCACGACGGCGCGTTCGCGTCCGCGGCGTAGAACAGATCCAGAAACTCGTTGGTGGGATCGAGGCTCGCCCAGAAGTTGACCTCGAGCTTCACCTCCTTGCCAGGGGCGAACGGCGTCCCATCCGTCCGGATGACGCGGATCCGCTCCAGCGAGGGGTCGAACTGGTACAGGCCGTAGATGCCCTCCTGGCCGTCCGCGCAGGTGCCGCCCAGGGTGTTGGGCTGGTGCTGCTCGGGGCCGAAGTGGGTGCCCCGGCCGGCGAGCAGCCCCATGGAATCGCAGCTGCTGCTCGGGGAGAGGCAGCGCGGGACGCCCATCACCGGGTCGTAGAGCGCGATGCCCGGGTTGTCGAGCGTCACCTCGACGGAGCTGGCCGCGCTGTTGCACCCACTGTCGAAAGCGCGCGCGGAGAGGGAGGCCGTGCCGTTGTCGTGCTCCCGGCTGTCCCAGACGATCGAGTAGGGGGCCGTCGTGTCGGAGCCGATGAGCTGGCCATCGGCGTAGAAGTCCACCCGGGTGACGCCCACGTCATCGGACGCCGTGGCGGTGAGGGTCACGCTTCCACTGAGCGTGGCGCCATGGGCGGGCGCGGTGAGCGACACCTCGGGGCGCACGGAGTTGCCCATCCCCATGCAGGCCGAGTGAAGCAACCGGTTCGGAGAGCCGAGTCCGGGCTCGATGACGAGGTTGGGGGTCGAGCGGGCGATGATCTCCTCGTTGACCTCGGTGGGAGCCGCCGTGGGGTGCCCCTCCAGGTAGAGCGCCACGGCACCGGAGACGTGGGGCGTGGCCATGGAGGTGCCATCGGCGTACTCCATGTCCGTGTCGCCCGTGAACCAGGCGGAGAGGATGCCCTGGCCCGGCGCGAAGAGGTCCACGCAGGTGCCGTAGTTGGAGAACCAGGCGCGCATGTCGTACTCGTCCGTCGCGCCGACGGTGATCGCCTGGGGTTCGCGGGCGGGAGACGTGGAGCAGGCCTCCCAGCCGTCATTGCCCGCGGCGACCACGAAGGTGACGCCCGCGGCGATGGTGGCCGCCACCGCGTCATCGAGCGCCTGTGTCGCCTCGCCTCCGAGGCTCAGGTTGGCCACGGCCGGCTTCTCGTGGTGGGCGGCGATCCAGTCGATGCCAGCGAGCACCTGCTCCAGGGTGCCCTCGCCCTCGCAGTTGAGCACGCGCACGGGATGGAGCAGCACGTCCTTGGCGACGCCCACCGTGGTACCGCCCACCGTGCCTGCCACGTGGGTGCCATGGCCGCGGCAGTCTTCCGTGCCCAGCCCGTCGCCGATGGAGTCGAAGCCGGGGCGCATGCGGCCCGTGAACTCGACATGGGTGGACAGCACGCCGGTGTCCACGATGTACGCGTGCACTCCGGCGCCCGTGTACTCGTAGGTGTAGGTGCCATTGAGCGGCTGGTTCCGCTGGTCGATGCGATCCAGGCCCCAGATGGCGTTGCTCTGCGTGCCGGACTGGCGGAAGAGGCGATCCTGCTCGATGTAGCGCACGCGCGGGTCCGTGCTCATGCGCCGCGCCGCCTCCTCGGACATGGCGGCCGTGAAGCCCTTCAGCGCGTGGGTGTACGTGCGCCGCGGCTGGGCCCCGTGCGCCCCCGCCAGGGACGTGACGCGCTTCCGGGTGTCCTCGGCGGAGTCCGCCACTCCCTTCTCCTCCGCGAGCACGACGATGTAGCGGTCCTGGATGGCCCGGGCTGGTTTCGCGAGCCGGAGCTTCTGGGTGGAGGTGTGCTCCGGGGGAGGGGTCTCCGGCGATTGCTCGCATCCCACGGCGAGCAGGCAAGCAGCGAGGCGGACGAAGCTCCACAGCCGAGTGCGCATGGAAACCCCCTGGGTTTTTAGGTAGCGCGTCGGTGGATCATCTCAGGAACGATGGAGTCGGGACCAGACCCCCAGGCCGGAATGTCGGGAGGACCCCGCTCAACCCGCCCCCCTATCGGGCCACGGTGACTCCCGGTTAGCGTCGCGGCTCTTCTCTTTGTGACCCCGGAGAAGCTTCAGGGGGAGGACTGCATGCGTTCACGTTGGCTGGCGGTAGTGGCGATGTCCGGACTGTGGGTGGGCTGTGGTGGCCCGGCGGCCGAGGCACTCAACAAATACAAGGCGGCCTCCCTCGCGTCCGAAACCGATGTGCAGGAGTGGGCCGAGCGGTCCAGTGCGCCCAACATCTATGCCATCGCCAACGTGGCGGTGACGCTCGTGGCGCTGACGGGTGGTTCGGAGGGCGCGGATCCCAACTGTCCGGTGGAGAAGAAGGACGGCAAGACCACGCGCATCACCGGAGGCTGCACCGACAAGAACGGCGTGGAGTGGATCGGCTCGATGGAGCTGGTGAGCGAGGAGGAGGGCGAGAGCTCGGGCATCCAGAACGCCCGCTACACCTATGACAACTTCGGCTACCAGAAGACATACACCTGTGGGGGCAAGACCGGCGTGAACAAGTTCGCCTTCCATGGGACCACCTCGGTGACCGGCACCAAGGCGAAAAAGGAGTTCGCGATCGACGTCCGCCTGGAGTCCTCCGAGCTGCGGGACGAGGACTCCGACTCTTGCGAAACCCTCAGCTCCACCGCGGCGTGGGAGTACAAGGGGACCGTCGACGGCGCGGACACCGCCCTGGGCAATGGCAGGCAGACCTGGAACGGCTCGGGCCGCATGGGCTCCGAGGAGCGGGGCGTGGTCGAGGTGGCGACGAAGGACGAGGTGGTGGATGACTCGGTGTGCGACGATGAGGCGGCCTCGGGCAGCACCACCATCAAGTCGGGCGGCCACACCGCGGTCATCACCTACGATGGCGCCACCGACTGCGAGGAGGCCAGCACCGTGCAGTGGAGCCTCGATGGGAAGGCCTCGGGAGAGATGGAGGGCGTCAGCTGCTCGGCCGCCAGTGGCCCCACCTTCGCCGCGTGGGGCGTGGCCCTGCTCGGCGCGCTGGGGCTGATGCGCCGCCGCGCCCGGCGCTGAGTCCACGCCCCCTTTGGCTCACGCCACCGGGGGAGGCTCCTTCGGTACCGGAATCCCCGGGTAGCTCAGCGCGGGACTGTCGATGACCTGGTGGGTCCACGGCACCAGGTCATCGAGGATCCGCGCGATGCCCCCGGAGATATCCTCGAGCGGAAGGTCGTTGTCCTCGGTGCCGAAGGGCTCCTCGATCTCCACGCCAATCTCCTCGATGCCCAGGAAGGTGTGGGCGATGAGCAGGATGACGGGCACGGCGGCCCAACCGAAGGGCTCCACGAGGGCGAAGGGCAGGCCGAGGATGAAGAGGATGAGCGTGCGGCGCAGGTGGAGCATGTACGCGAAGGGCATCGGCGTCCGGACGATGCGCTCACACCCGCCCTGATAGTCGATGAGGAGCTGGACGTTGCGGTCGATCTCCATCTGGATGATGTCGGAGATGAGTCCGGCGCGGCGGGCCTCGGCGAGGATGGCGGACATGCGCATCGCCACCGCGAGGCCGGCGTTGCGCGCGTTGAGGATCTGATCGATCTCCGCGCGGGGAAGTACGGCCGCGGCGGGCCCGAGGTCGTCACCCCCGCCTCGGAGCACCCGGGTCAGCGCGAACGGGTACACCGCCGTCCACGCGGCGAGACGGCGCACCAGCTCGGCCGAGGGGATGTTCAGCGCCGCCGCGCGCACCAGGTTCCGCGTCTCGTTGACGACGCCTCCCCACAGCTTCCGCCCCTCCCAGAACCGGTCGTAGGAGGAGTTGGTGCGGAACACGAGCAACAAGCTGAGCACGGTACCGGCCAGCGTGTGTCCGGTGGCGGGGACGTCCACATGGCGGACGTTCTGATGGAACCAGACCACCGCCGCGGACCAGGCCACGAACATGCCCAGCCGTCCAACGATCTCCTTGAGGATGCCGCCGCGGAGTTTGAGGAGGTGCCGCCACCAGTGATGCGGGTCGTAGTGGATCATTTGTCTCGACGGGCGATGTCAGCCGCCCCTGGCGCGGGTTTTCGCTCAGGAACCATGGAAGTTCCATGGGGATCTGTTGGTTTCCCCACCATTGTTCAGGGGGCTGCTTTCCGGAAAAACGCGGTAGAGTCGCGGCCATCATGTCCGCCTTCATCCATGAATGGCTGAACCTCCTGGTGCGCTGGGTCCACGTGATCGCGGCGATCATGTGGATCGGAGATTCGTTTCTCTTCATGTGGCTCGACAGCCACCTCACCGCGCCGAGCCGCCCCCGCGAGGGCGCCGTGGTGGGCGAGCTGTGGATGACCCACAGCGGTGGCTTCTACGAAGTGGTGAAGCGCAAGTCGCTCGCCCAGGGCGAGATGCCGGACACGCTCTACTGGTTCAAGTGGGAGAGCTACACCACGTGGATCAGCGGCTTCCTGCTGCTCATCATCGTCTTCCACCTCAACGGCGCGTCGCTGCTGATCGACCCGGGCGTCTACCCGCTCACCAGCTGGCAGGCCATCGCCATCAGCCTGGGCCTGCTGCCAGTCGCGTACGGGGTGTACGAGCTGCTGTGGAAGACGCCGCTGGCGAAGAACAACCGGGTGTTCGCGGCGGTGGGGTTCGTGTTGATCACCGGGCTGGCGTATGTGCTGACCCACCTGTTCAGCGCCCGGGGCGCGTTCCTCCAGGTGGGCGCCACGCTCGGCACGATCATGGCGGCCAACGTGTTCTTCCGGATCATCCCCGCGCAGCGCTACATGCTCGCGATGACCCGCGAGGGCAAGCCGGTGGACACCACCCTGGGCCTGCGCGCCAAGGGCCGCTCCATCCAGAACCACTACCTGACGCTGCCCGTGCTGTTCACGATGATCTCCAACCACTTCCCGAGCACCTATGGTGGCTCGAAGCCGTGGCTGGTGCTGGGCCTGTTGTTCGTCGTGGGCGCGGGCCTGAAGTACGTGATGAACTTCCGCGTCAACACGCCGCCGCTGGTCTGGGCGGGCACGGGGCTGGCGATGGTGGGAGTGGTCTTTCTGACGCGGCCGCCGCCGGATCCGGCGCTCGAGCAGTTCGCGGGCAAGCCGCCGGTGAAGTTCGAGCAGGTGGCCTCCGTGATGCAGACGCGCTGCGCCACCTGCCACGCGGCACGGCCCTCGACCCCGATGTTCGCCGCGCCGCCGCAGGGTGTGGTGCTCGACACGCCGGACTCCATCCGCGCCCACGCCGATCGCGTCTTCGTGCGCGCGGTGGCCACCAAGACGATGCCGCTCGGCAACCTCACGGGCATGACGGAGGACGAGCGCGCGCTGGTGGGGGCGTGGTTCGCCCAGGGCGGTGAGGTGCCCTCGGACGCGAAGATGCCTGATTTCGTCGCGCCGCCCGTGGCCGCCGCTCCGGCCGAGGCCCCTACGGCGGGAGCCAATCAGGCGGACATTCCGGAGTCCGCGCGCAACTACTTCGCCTCGGTGTGCAGCACCTGCCATGGCCCCAATGGTGCGGGGGATGGCACGGTGGCGGCGGCGTTGGATCCGAAGCCGCGCAACTTCGGCGACAAGGCCTGGCAGCAGAGCACCACCGACGAGGCCATCAAGAAGATCATCGTCGAGGGCGGTGCGTCGGTGGGCAAGAGCCTGGTGATGCCGCCGAACCCGTCGCTCGCGGACGATGCCGAGACGCTCAACGGCCTCGTGAAGCTCATCCGCGCCTTTGGCGCTTGAGGCAGGGACTCCAGAGGGGAACAACAGATGCAGCCGTTCATCGTGCGCGGCCGTCGTGTGCTGACGCCGCAGGGGATCCGCCCCGCGGCGATCCACATCCAGGACGGGCGAATCACCAGGGTGGAGGCGGGTGACACCGTGCCTCCGGGCGCGAACGTGCTCGAGGCGGGCGATCTGCTCGTCACGCCGGGCGTCGTCGACAGCCATGTCCACATCAACGAGCCGGGCCGTACCGAGTGGGAGGGCTTCGAGACGGCGACCGCGGCCGCCGCGGCGGGGGGCATCACCACCGTGGTGGACATGCCGCTCAACTGCATCCCCGCCACCACCACGCGCGAGGCGGCCGAGGCGAAGCTCGCGGCGCTCGAGGGCAAGCTGCACGTGGACGTGGCGTTCTGGGGTGGGGTGATTCCCGGGAACGTGGATGCGCTCGAGGGGCTCGCGAAGTTCGGCGTGCCCGGCTGCAAGTGTTTCACCTGCCCGTCCGGCGTGGACGAGTTCCCACACGTCTCACGTGAGGACCTCGAGGTGGCGCTGCCTCGGCTCCGGGATCTCGGGCTGACGCTGCTCGTCCATGCGGAGGCGCCGGGTCCGCTCGACGCGGCGGAGCGGGCCATTTCCGGGAAGGATCCCCGGGACTACCGCACCTATCTCGGCTCCCGGCCGCGCGCGGCGGAGGACGAGGCCATCGCGATGATCATCGACCTGTGCCGCAAGCACCGGGCGCGTGCGCACATCGTGCACCTGTCGAGCGCGTCCGCGCTGCCGATGATCCGTGCCGCGCAGCAGGAGGGCGTGGAGATCACCGCCGAGACGTGCCTGCACTACCTGGCCTTCACCGCGGAGGAGATCGCCGCTGGGGCCACGAGCTTCAAGTGCGCGCCGCCCATCCGCGAGGCGGAGAACCGCGAGCTGCTCTGGCGCGGGCTCGAGGACGGGACGATCGGCATGGTGGTCTCGGACCACTCGCCGTGCACGCCCGCGTTGAAGAAGCCGGAGGCCGGCGACTTCCTCCAGGCGTGGGGCGGCATCAGCTCATTGCAGCTCGGGCTGTCGGTGCTCTGGACGCTGGCGAAGGAGCGCGGCCATTCCGTGGAGCAGATGTTCCGCTGGAACGTCGAGGGCCCGGCGCGGCTCGCGGGCGTGTCGGACCGGAAGGGGCGGCTCGCCCCCGGGTACGACGCGGACCTGGTGCTCTGGGACGACGCGGCCTCCTTCGTGGTCCAGCCCGAGGCCATCCGCCACCGTCACCACGTGACGCCCTACGCGGGCCGGCGGCTGTTCGGACAGGTGAAGAAAACCCTCGTCGGAGGCCGGATGGCGTATGACGCTGCGTCCAACCAGCCCCCGGCCACCGTTGGCCGCTTCCTGGCGGTTCGGAGGTAACCCGTGGCAACGCATCAGCCCGTCCCGGCGGAGTTCAAGGGACTCGTGGATCTCTCGGCCGACCTGCTCGGCACGTTCGTGCTCTACGCGACGGATGACTACTTCGCCGAAAAGGAGAACCTGCTCAAGCCGGGTCCTCCCGAGTGGCGCGAAGGCGCGTACACCGACAAGGGCAAGTGGATGGATGGTTGGGAGTCGCAGCGCAAGCGCGAGCCCGGCCATGACTTCGCCATCATCCGCCTGGGCGCGCCCGGCCGGGTGCGTGGGGCGCTCGTCGACACCACCCACTTCAAGGGCAACGCGCCCCAGCAGATCATGCTGGAGGGCCTGGAGGCGCCGCACACCGCCACCCCGGCGCAGCTGCTCGCGGACGAGCGGTGGGTACCGATCATCGAGCAGAGCACGGTGAAGCCGGACTTCCCGAACGTCTTCACGCTCGCGCAGCCGAGCCAGCGCGTGACGCACGTGCGGCTGCGCATCTACCCGGATGGCGGCGTGGCGCGGCTGCGCATCTACGGTGACGTGCTGGCCGAGGATCGCACCTTCTGGCGTCCGGGCAGCGTGGACCTGGGAGCGGTGGAGAACGGTGGCACCATCGCGGCCAAGAGCGACGAGTTCTTCGGCCCGCCGGCGAACATGCTGCTGCCCGGGCGCGGCGTGAACATGGGCGATGGCTGGGAGACGAAGCGGCGGCGCACGCCGGGCAGCGACTGGGCGGTGGTGAAGCTCGCGCGGCGCGGGGTGCTGGAGCGCATCGAGCTCGACACGCACTTCTTCAAGGGCAACGCGCCGCAGGCAACGCTCATCGAGGCCGTGGACGCGACGGGCATGGACGCGGAAGTCCTGCAGACGCTGCTCGGCTCCGCCTCGTCGAGTGGCTGGCGGGTGCTCGTGGACAAGACGGCGCTCGTCCAGCACCGGCGGCACCAGCTGGAGCCCATCCACGCCATGCCCATCACGCACGTGCGTGTGCACATCTTCCCGCACGGTGGAGTGAACCGGCTCCGGCTCTTCGGGTACGCGCTCGACACCGAGGCGGAGTCCACGGCGCTGAAGCGGTTGAACGCGCTCGACGAGAAGGAGGCGCGGGCGGTGTTCCAGGCGTGCTGCGGCTCCTCGGCGTGGGTGGACGGGATGATCGCCCGGCGGCAGTTCCCGAGCGTGCGTGCCCTGTTCGCGGCGGCGGACGAGGTGTGGTGGTCGCTCGGGGCGAAGGACTTCCTGGAGGCGTTCGCCGCGCACCCGCGCATCGGCCAGACGAAGAAGGCCGCGCCCCAGAGCGAGAAGTCCGCGGAGTGGAGCAGGGGAGAGCAGCGCTCGGTGGCGCAGGCGGACGCCGCGACGCTGGAGCGGCTCGCGAAGCTGAACGACGAGTACTACGAGAAGTTCGGCTTCACCTTCATCGTCTTCGCCACGGGGAAGAGCGCGCCGGAGATGCTGGAGCTGCTCGAGCAACGGGTGCGGCGCGGCAAGACGGACGAGGTGGAGACGGCCGCGGCGGAGCAGGCGAAGATCACCCGCGTGCGGTTGGAGAAGTGGCTGCGCGAGCAGATGGCGGGACGCTGAAGGAGAAGCACATGGGCATCAGCACGCACATCCTGGACACCTCCCGTGGGCGCCCCGCCGAGGGTGTCACGGTGAAGCTGTCCGTATGGCAGGACGGGAACTGGGCGGAGTTGGCACGTGGGGTGACGAACGCGGACGGGCGCGTGAAGCCGCTGCTGGAGACGATTTCCGCGGCGGGCGTGTACCGGCTCTCGTTCGAGGTCGCTCCGTACTTCGCCCGGCTCGGCATCGACAGCTTCTACCCGGCGGTGTCGGTGGAGTTCCGGGTGAACGTGCCGTCGGAGCACTACCACGTGCCGCTCCTGCTCAACCCCTTCGGCTACTCGACGTACCGGGGCTCATGAGCACGCCCCGGATCATCCGCGCGAGGCCGCTGACGCCGGAGGACTTCGCCCCGTATGGAGACGTCGTCTCCGCGGGGCTGAAGAGCGGCACGTCGGCGAACCAGGGCACGGCGGTGCGGTTCGACTGGTCGGCCCGGCTGGAGAGTGATCGCACGGGTGCGAAGCCGAACCTCGCGGTGTTCCGCTCGGTGCCGCAGCCGCTGCCCTTCACGGTGAAGCTGCTCGAGCACCACCCGCACTCGAGCCAGGCCTTCCTGCCCATGGTCTGCGGGCGCTTCCTGGTGTGTGTGGCGCCCACGGACGCCTCGGGGGGCCCGGACGTGGAGCGGCTCGCCGCGTTCGTGTGTGGCCCGGGGCAGGGGGTGAACTACCACCGGGGCGTGTGGCACCACCCCATCATCGCGCTGGACGCCCCGGCCGAGTTCGCGATGCTCGCCTGGGAGGACGGCGGCGCCGGAGACTGCGTGGTGCGGCAGTTCCCGGAGCCGCTGCGCGTCCTCGTCGAGTGCTGAGCCCTCGTGAGCCCTACTGGGCGCCGAAGTTCTGCGTCCAGTAGCTCGCGTAGGTGCTGCCGGAGCTCCGGTGGTAGTACCCCACGCCCAGGTGCTTGTAGCTGGCGCCCATGATGTTGTTGCAGTGCCCGGTGCTCTTCATCCAGCCATCCACCACCGCGCTCGGCGTGTTCTGCCCGGCGGCGATGTTCTCCGCCGCGGCACGCCAGGCGTAGCCCGCCGAGGTCATGCGCTGGAACGGCGTGGAGCCGTTGGAGCCCGTGTGGCTGAAGAAGTTGTTCGTGGCCATGTCCTTGGAGTGCTTGCGCGCGGCGCAGCGCAGCCGCGTGTCCAGGGTGAGCGCGGGCACCGCTGGCTTGGCCACGCCGCCGCACGTGGCTCCCGCCGCGCGCTTCTGGTTCACCAGCGTGAGCACCTGGTTCTCGAAGCCGGTCCAGTCCGTGTTCCAGGTAGTCACGTCATCGCACCAGGCCTGGGCCGAGACCGCGCCTTCCCCCGCGGGAGCTTCCATCTGCACGCTCTCGCCAACCACGCCCTCGGACGCCGTCTCGGCACACAGATCCGGACACTCCTCGGCGGGATCCTCACCTCCACTCCCACCACAGCCCGCCAGCAGCACCGCCCCCAACAGAACAGAGACTCCTCGGTTCATTCGCATCACGTCACCGTTCTTTCTTTTCAATGTGTTGTCCAGCGACAGACCCCGCCGCGCGTTCAGGCCGCCCGGTGAGGAGGCGGTCCTGTATTCCATGATTCATCATGAATCCATGTTTGGCTATTCTCGCGGGTTGAGAGAAGGATTGGAGATCCCGGGTCGCATACGGCAGGCTCATGTGCCGATGATCGCCAGTGAGCACACGCCGCCCCTCGAAGTGCCCCGGACCCGTCGAGCGGGAAGCGCGAGGCTCGCCTTCGAGCGCGTGGGGAACCGGACCGTGGTGCGCACGGCGCTGGCGCACAGCCCCCTGCGGTTGCTGACGCCGCGCAATCACGGACACGCCGCCTGGGTCTACACCAGCTCGCTCGGAGGCGGCCTGGTGGATGGGGATCATCTCACCGTGGACCTGGATGTCGCCGAGGGCGCCACCGCGCTGGTGTCCAGCCAGGGCTCCACGCGCGTCTACCGCTCGCCGCGTGGCTGCCGGAGCGAGCTGTCCGCCCGCGTGGCGCCGGGCGCGTTGCTCGCGTGGGTGCCGGATCCCACCATGTGCTTCACGGACGCCCGGTACACACAGAGCCAGGACATCCAGCTCGCTCCGGGTGCCTCGCTCATCCTGATGGAGCTGCTCACCGCCGGCCGCAGCGCCGCCGGCGAACGCTGGGCCTTCACGCACTACACGTCCTCGCTCCGGGTCCACCGCGAGGGCAGGGCGTTGCTCGATGAGCGCTGGCTGCTCGACCCGGCCCATGGCGTGCTGCCCGAGCGTCTCGGCCGCTTCGACGCGCTGGGCACCGTGCTCCTCGTGGGGCCCGCGCTGGACTCCGCCCGCGAGGCGCTCGCCGCGCATGTGGGCTCCCTGCCCGTGAAGCCCCGCTCCGGACTCGTCTGCTCCGTGAGCCCGCTCGGACCCGACGCCCTGGTGCTCCGCGCGGCGGCCACCTCCGCCGAGGCGCTGGTGCGCGCCAGCCGCGAGTGGCTGTCCTTCCTGCCCTCGCTGCTCGGGGACGATCCCTGGGTACGCCGGGGGTGAAACTCATTCTCGCTGGCCGAGAATGACGCATCGCGCTAGGGTGGCCGCTGGCCAGTCCAGGGTCAGTGCTGGGCGGCCCACCCGGAGGGGCGATGCACCTGTCACCGCGTGAGATCGACAAGCTGCTGCTGCACGGCGCGGGCTTCCTGGCCCAGAAGCGCCTGGCGCGGGGCCTGCGGCTCAACTACCCCGAGTCCGTGGCGCTCATCGCCACCCAACTCCTGGAGCTCATCCGTGACGGCCGGAGCGTGGCCGAGCTGATGGATCTGGGACGGAAGCTGCTGGGACGCGCGCAGGTGATGGAGGGCGTGCCAGAGATGGTGGCCGAGGTGCAGGTGGAGGGCACCTTCCCGGACGGCTCGAAGCTGGTGACGGTGCACCACCCCATCGAGGCCGAGCACGGCGACCTGTCACTGGCGCTCTACGGCAGTTTCCTCCCGGTGCCGCCGCTGGAGCGCTTCCAGCGGGGGCCCCAGCAGGAGGAGGTCCGGCCGGGTGAGGTGCTGGTGCAGCCGGGCGAGCTGGTGCTCAACGAGGGCCGGGACACCGTCACGCTGGAGATCACCAACCGGGGAGACCGTCCGGTGCAGGTGGGCAGCCACTACCCGTTCTTCGAGACGAACCGGGCGCTCGTGTTCGATCGAGCGAAGGCATACGGGAGGCGGTTGGACATCCCGGCGGGGACGGCGGTGCGCTTCGAGCCCGGGGAGAAGAAGACGGTGTCGCTGGTGGCCATCGCCGGGGCGAGGGTGGTGTGGGGCGGCAACGCGTTGGGCTCGGGGCCGGTGACGCCGGAGAACCAGGAGCGCGCCCTGGCCGAAGTGGCCGCGCGGGGCTTCGGACACGAGGAGGGCGCATGAGCCGGAAGATGGATCGCCGTCACTACGCGGACATGTTCGGTCCCACGACGGGGGACCGGGTGCGGCTGGGGGACACGGGGCTGGTGGCGCAGGTGGAGAAGGACTTCACCGTGTACGGGGACGAGTGCAAGTTCGGCGGCGGCAAGGTGCTGCGCGACGGCATGGGCCAGAAGTCCGGGGTGGGGGATGCCGAGGCGCTCGACTGCGTCATCACCAACGCGCTGATTGTCGACTGGTCGGGCATCTACAAGGCGGACATCGGCATCAAGGCGGGGCGGATCATCGGCATTGGCAAGGCGGGCAACCCGGACGTGATGGCGGGGGTGACGCCGGGCATGGTGGTGGGCGTCACCACCGAGGCCATCGCGGGCGAGGGGCTCATCGTCACGGCGGGCGGCATCGACTCGCACATCCACTTCATCTGCCCGCAGCAGGCGGACGAGGCGATCGCCAGTGGCATCACCACCTGGGTGGGCGGAGGCACGGGGCCGGCCACGGGGACGAATGCCACCACCTGTACGCCCGGCGCGTGGAACATCCGGCGCATGCTGCAGGCCACGGACAACATTCCGCTCAACATCGGCCTCACCGGCAAGGGCAATACCTCGCGCCCCGAGGGCCTGTTGGATCAGATCGCCGCGGGCGCCATCGGCCTGAAGCTTCACGAGGACTGGGGCACCACGCCGGCCACCATCGACAACTGCCTGTCGGTGGCCGAGGGCGAGGACGTGCAGATCACCATCCACACGGACACGTTGAACGAGTCCGGCTTCGTGGATGACTCGATCGCCGCGTTCAAGGGGCGGACCATCCACACGTACCACTCGGAGGGAGCGGGAGGCGGGCACGCGCCGGACATCATCCGGGTGTGCGGCCAGCCGAACGTGCTGCCGAGCTCGACGAACCCCACGCGTCCGTACACGGTGAACACGCTGGACGAGCACCTGGACATGCTCATGGTGTGTCACCACCTGGACCGGGAGATTCCCGAGGACGTGGCCTTCGCCGAGAGCCGCATCCGGGGAAGCACGATCGCGGCGGAGGACATCCTGCACGACCTGGGGGCCATCAGCATGATGTCCTCGGACAGCCAGGCGATGGGGCGGGTGGGGGAGGTCATCACCCGCACGTGGCAGACGGCGCACAAGATGCGGGAGCAGCGCGGGCGCCTGCGCGAGGAGACAGGGGACAACGACAACCTGCGCATCCGCCGCTACGTGGCCAAGTACACGATCAACCCGGCGATTGCTCACGGGCTGTCGCACGAGGTGGGCGCGGTGCAGGTGGGCATGCTGGCGGACCTGGTGCTGTGGCGGCCGGCCTTTTTCGGCATCCGGCCGGAGCTGGTGGTGAAGGGCGGTTTCATCGCCTGGGCGCAGATGGGAGACCCGGGGGCGTCGATTCCCACGCCGCAGCCCTTCTACATGCGGCCGCAGTTCGGAGCCCGGGGCCATGCGGTGGGCGCGACGAGCATCGCCTTCGTCTCGGGCCGCGCGCTGGCCGAGGGAACGGTGCGGGGACTGGGGTTGACCAAGCAGCTCTCCGGGGTGAAGCGGTGCCGGGGGATCGGCAAGCGGGACATGAAGCTCAACGACGCGCTGCCGGTGCTCACGGTGGACCCGGAGACGTACGAGGTGCGTGCGGATGGCGAGCTGCTGACCTGCGAGCCCGCCGTCCGGTTGCCGCTGGCGCAGCGCTACTCGCTGTTCTGAGGGACGGACATGGGCTCCGCGTGGAGGGTGCTGCAGCTGGCCGACTCGGGCTTCCCCACGGGAGGCTTCGCGCACTCGGGAGGCCTGGAGGCGGCGGTACAGCAGGGCGAGGTGCGCGAGCGCGAGGGCCTGGAGCGCTTCGTGCGCGAGCTGATGTGGCAGACGGGGCACGGGGCGCTGCCCCTGTTGGGCGCGGCCTGGCGCGAGCCCTCCACGTTGGGCGCGCTGGATGCCCGCGCGGACGCCTTCATCACCAACCATGTGGCCAACCGGGCGAGCCGCACGCAGGGGCGGGCCTTCCTGGACACGTGTGCGCGCATCTTCCCGGGACCGGTGGGGCCGTTGCGGCAGGCGGCGCGGGAGGCCGGAGTGCGCTACCACCACGCGCCCCTGTTCGGCGCGGTGCTGCGCGTGCTGGACGTCGAGCTGTCCGACGCGCGGCAGCTCCTGCTGTCCCTCACGCTGCGCGGGGCGCTGTCCGCGGCGGTGAGAATGGGGATCGTCGGTACGCACGAGTCCCACCAGATGCAGAACCGGTGCGCGCCCCTGCTGGACTCGGTGCTGGAGACGTGTGCCGGGCTGGGGGTGGAGTCACTGGCGCAGACGTCGCCCTTGATGGACCTGCTCGGCTCCACGCACGACAGGCTCTACTCACGGTTGTTCCTTTCCTGAGGTGAACCATGCACGACGACCACCGTGGCCACGGCCATGACGACGACCATGACCACACGCATGAGGAGTGGGACCACCCGGGCCACTTCCACGAGCGCGATAAGCCCGAGCGGCGCGACTACGCGGCGAGGGCCTTCACGATTGGCATTGGAGGGCCGGTGGGGAGCGGGAAGACGGCGCTGGTGCTGGCGCTGTGCCGGGAGCTGAGGGAGCGCTACCGGCTGGGCGTGGTGACCAACGACATCTTCACGCAGGAGGACGCGGAGTTCCTGGTGCGCAACAAGGCGCTCTCGCCCGAGCGCATCAAGGCGGTGGAGACGGGCGGCTGCCCGCACGCGGCGATTCGCGAGGACATCAGCCACAACCTGCTGGCGCTCGAGGAGCTGATGGAGGCGCTGAAGCCGGAGCTGCTGATTGTCGAGAGCGGGGGAGACAACCTGGCGGCCCAGTACAGCCGGGAGCTGGCGGACTACACGGTGTACGTCATCGACGTGGCGGGCGGGGACAAGGTGCCGCGCAAGGGCGGGCCGGGCATCACCCAGTCGGACCTGCTGATCATCAACAAGACGGACCTGGCGCCGCACGTGGGGGCGGACCTGTCGGTGATGGATCGCGACGCGCGGAAGATGCGGGGCGACGGGCCCTTCGTCTTCACGCAGGTGACGAAGGGCGTGGGGCTGCAGGAGGTGATCGATCACCTGATCGGAGCGTGGCGCAAGGCCACGGGCGCCACGCTCCGCACCTGATGTCTGACGGTACTACTGGGGAATAAAGGCCAGCACGCGCGCGGGGCTGCCACTGCCGCCCTGCACGGCCACCGGCTGCACGACGACGTAGGCCCCATCGGCCGGCAGGGCGGAGAGGTCCGCGAGGTTCTCGATGTGGTAGCCGCCACCCGACAGGAAGTGCCGGTGCTGCTCGAACGTCTTGCTCGGCCCCGGATCCGTCGAGAGCGTGTCGATGCCAATGCCGCGCACCTGACGAGTGTTCAGCAACTGGCTAGCGGCCATGGAGACTCCGGGGAAGTGCAGCACGCCGGAGGCGTCCGCATTGCCGTAGCGCGCCTCATCCGGCCAGCGCGAGGCCCAGCCGGTGCGGATGAGCACGATGTGCTGGGGCTTCAGCGGGCCGTGCTGCCGCTCCCAGGCCTCGATGTCCTCCACCGTCACCTCGTAGTCCGCGTTCTGCGCGGCCTTGTCCGAGACGTCCACCACGGCGGCCGGGCCCGCCAGTGACTCCACGGGGAGCTGGTCCACCGTCTTCGCACCGGCGGCGAAATGAGCCGGAGCGTCCACATGCGTCCCCGTGTGCTCGCCCACGGTGAAGTCGCGGATGTAGTAACCGTCCTTCTCGACGGTGCCCTTGAGCTTCGCGGACATCAGCGTGCCCCCGGGGTAGACGGGCATCCGCTCCGTGAGGGGATGGCTGATGTCGACGACGCGCGTACGCGCCATCGTATCGGCGAGGCTGGTCCGTCCAGCCTGGGTGGCACACCCACCGAGCAACAGCGTCAGCGGCAAAGCGAGTTTCTTCCAGGAGATGTCGTTCATGGCTGGAACATACCTGTCTGATGTCCGGGTTACTTGCCGGACTTACTGCGCCGTGCCGGGCTCTTCCTCGGCGCGGCCTTCTTCTTGTCGTCGTCCGTGACTCCGCTGGGCAGAAGGATCCTCGCCGGGCTCTTTTTCGGCGTGGCCTTCTTCTTGTCGCCGTCCGTGGCTCCGCTGGGCATGAGGATTCGCGCCGGACTCTTCTTCGACGCGGCCTTCTTCGCCTTGGAGGGAGCCTTCACCTGCTTCTTCGCTGCTTTCGTTCGAGTCGCCATGGTGGGACGGAGTGTAGCCCGTCCACCATGTGGACTCCGAGCCCCCTCACGTCCCGCTGGCTGACGTGCCGGCAACTGCCTAGGCTCCGCGCATGTCCACCACCCACTCGCATTCGGGCGGCTGCCACTGCGGCGCCGTTCGTTACCGCGTCGAACTCGATCTCTCCCAGCCCGTCATCCAGTGCAACTGCTCCATCTGCGCGCGCACCGGCACGCTGCTGGCGTTCGCGCCCGAGAGCAGCTTCACGCTCGAGAAGGGCGAGCAGAACCTGACCGACTACCAGTTCAACAAGCAGGTCATCCATCACCTGTTCTGCAAGACCTGCGGCATCCGCTCCTTCGCGCGGGGCACCAGTCCGAACGGCCCGATGGTGGCGATCAACACCCGCTGCCTCGATGAGGTGGATGTGACCAGGCTGAACATCCAGCACGTCGACGGGAAGAGCCGCTAAGCCAGCCGAAGTAAGTCCGTTCAGGGGTCTGCCCTCAGCTCGAAAGCAGGAGGGACCCCTCCGGGCACGGTCTCGCCAGACTTGTCCAACAGTTGGACAAGTTCGCGAAGAGCGCGCCCGGAAGGCGGACTCACTCACCCCTGAACGGACTTTGTTCCGATGGCTTGGATGTCTTCGCCCGCGCCGTGGAGGAGGCGAGACCCTATCGAGGTCTCTTCCCGCAGCCACGGACGGACGAGTAGCTGACGTCCCCGGCCGCCAGCCCGCGCGCCTCAGCCTTGGCCTCCGGCCTGTGCGCTCACTCGAGGCGCGTTCTTCCCCCCGGACGTGCGGTGCCGCCAGAAGAAGAAGACCGGGATGCCGGCGAGCAGGAGCAGCGCCCCCTTGAGCGCGTTGGCGGGGTTCGACGCAATGGAACCGATGACGACGTAGGCGGCCGCCGCGATGAAGAGCAGCGGGGTAATGGGGTAGCCGGGAACCCGATAGCGCGCTCGTGGCACGCTGCCCGCACGCTCGCGTGCGCGATAGACAAAGAGCGTGGCCGCCGTGGCGCCGAAGACGAGCCAGTCGGCGAAGACGACGGCGTCGAGCAGGTCGCCGTAGGTCCCGGACAGGGTGAGGACAATGGCCCATGCCGCCTGGAACACGATGGCGGACGTGGGGGTGCGGTAGCGGGGATGCAGCCGGGCGAGCTGCGGGAAGAAGAGTCCATCCGCCGCCATGGCCTGATAGACGCGCGGTGAGACGAGGATGACCAGGTTCAGGAACCCGAAGGTGGACACCGCGATGCCCGCCGTGATGAACGTCCGGCCTCCGGGCCCGAGCAGTTGTCCGAGCGCGTCGGCCGCTGGCGCGCTGCTCGCCGCGAGCCCCTCCGCACCGAGCGTGCGCAGGTAGGTGAGGTTGGCGAGGAGGTAGACCGTCACCACGGCGATGACGCCGAGGAGGAGGGCGCGTGGCAGGTTGCGCTCGGGGTCGATCATCTCCTCGGCCACGAAGTTGGTCTGCTGCCAGCCGCCGTAGCTGAAGAGAACGGGGACCAGTGCCGCGCCCACGGCCAGTCCGAGCGAGTCGGGCATGGCGGTGGAAGCGCCGACGGCTGTCTCCGGCGTCACTCGGGCCAGCAGAAGCCCGGCACCGCAGAGCACCGCGAGCGCCACCAGCTTCAGGAGCGTGAACACATTCTGGGTGAGCGCCCCGAGTCTCACTCCGACGTAGTTGATGCCCGAGAGCAGGACGATGGCACCCACCGCGAGCGGAAGCCGGGCCGTGTCCGGCAGCGAGAGCAGCGCGACCGTGTAGCTCGCGAAGGCCACCGCCACCGCCGCGACTGCTCCGGTGGCGATGATGAGCAGCAGGCCCCACGCGTTGAGGAAGGCCGGCAGTGGTCCGAAGGCGTCGCGAAGGTAGACGTAGCTGCCACCCGCCTTCGGGGCGCGCTGACCGAGCTCTCCGTAGACGAATGCTCCGATCAGCGCCACCACCCCGCCGAGCACCCAGACGCCCAGGGTGAGCTCGGGCGTGTGGACCCGCTGCGCGACGATGGAGGGGTTGAGGAAGATGCCCGAGCCGATGATGCCGCCGATGACGAGCATGACGCCCGAGAAGAGCCCGACCCGTCGCGAATATCCGGCCTGGTCTTCCACGGCGCCGCGCGGCCCTGCTTCGTGTTGTTCGTCCATGAGGGCCCTCGGGTCCGGACGTGAGCTTATCCGATGACCCCCGTGGAGTCCGGCGGGGACCGCGTTAGAGTTCCGCCCGCCGCATGTCCTCGCGCACCTCGTCCCACTCCGCTCCCGCGCCCTCCCTTTCCTCGCTGGCGGACCTACGTGTCCAGCTCGAGGGCTCCTGGGAGGTGCTCGAACAGGCCCGGGTCCACAAGAGTGCCCTGCTGAAGCGGCTCGGTTCCATCCGATGGAGACACCACCTCCAGCGTGACCCCGAGCTGCCGCGGCGGGTGAGGGAGCTGGAGGCCCCACTCGCGCAGGCCCTCGAGCGTGTCGAGCACCGGCTGCGCCAGGAGTCCTGGCCCAAGGACCATCCCCTGCACCGCCTCACCCGTCAGCTCCACGACCTGGACGCCCATCTGCACGAACGCGTGCGCCAGCGGCTGGCCCTCTGGGAGCCGGACGGGAAATGGTCCTTCATGGAGGGTCTCGTGCGATTGGAGGCCCGGGTGCGCGAGCCACTCCTCCAGGTTCCCGGTGAGGCCGAGCCCGTGCTCCTGACGGGGGGGGCTGAGTGGGGGTGGGGCAGCTCGCTCTCATTCCTCTTGAGCATGTTCTGGGTCGTTCCCGCGCGTGCTCTGGGCCTGGGGTTCCACGGGTACCTCGCTTCAGGCGCTCTCATCCTGGTGGGTTATCCCCTGGCCTTGAGGCTCCTGCGACGGCGGGCGCGCTTCTGGCTCACGCCGTGGAGGCTGGTGTGGCGCACGAGCCGTGGTCAGGTGAGACAGGTGCTCCTGGACTCAGGGGACGGGCGGAGAACCCGCCTGGTGGGGATGCAAAAGCTCCAGAGCCTGAGAGGGATTCTCGCGATGCGTGAGCTGCCACCGTTGCGCGGACAGACCCTGGGCTTTCCCACGTATGCCCTGGCCATGTTCCCGGCGGTACGCCGGAAGGGGAGCGGTAGCGGATTCATGCGGCGCAACCACTCCCCCGGAATGCTCGTGATGCGCCCCGGCCAGCTCGTCTTCCTCGAGGACAAGAACCTCTGGAATATCTTGCGCGAAGTGTTCCACAGGGGGTTCAACGAATTCCAGGGGTTGACCCTGAGCATGCTGCTGCAACAGCTCCAGCTGCTCCCCGAAGCGGAGTTCGACCGGTGCCTGGAGGAGATCGTCCGCGCCCGTGAAGGCTCGCGCTGGGCCTGGTCCAGCGTGACCCACGGCCTCACCGCCGACGACAAATACCAGGTCCTCCTGCCGGATGGCTCGGTGCTCACCGGGGCTCCCGACGCCACGCAGCACACGGCCATCAGCCGCGTCCTCCAGCTCAGCCGGACACGGTGGATGGGGCAGGGCAAGTCTGGCATCCTCGGGGGATGAATCCATTGGCCCGCCGGTATCGACTCACGCTCGTGTCGCTGGTCCTCGTGGGGACGGTGGGCTGCGATCAGGCCACCAAGCAACTGGCCATCTCGCAACTCCGCGATGAGCCCACCCGGAGCTTCCTGGGCGGGCTCCTGCGGCTCACCTTCGCCGAGAATCCCGGCGCCTTCCTGAGCCTCGGCGGCAACCTTCCTCAGTCCGTGCGATTCTGGCTGTTCAGCGCGGCGGTGGGCGTGCTCCTCCTCGGTACGCTGGCCTACCTCGTGATGAGTCGCCGGCTCGAGCCGCTCCAGTCTGTGGCGCTCGCCCTGATCGTTGGAGGTGGACTGAGCAACTGGTTCGACCGTCTGGTGAACGATGGACGTGTCGTGGACTTCCTGAACCTCGGCATCGGCTCCCTGCGCACGGGCATCTTCAACGTGGCGGACGTGGCCCTCATGCTCGGCGCTGGACTGCTGATCCTGGCTGGGCGGCGAGCGAACAACCCTGAAGAACGCCAGGGGGATGCTACGGGTTCTTCCCGTTAGAACCCGCCCTGACAGCGCCACCGCTCGGGCCTTCGGGCGTACCTGGGGCGGCGGCTTCTTCGTCATCCGAGGGCAGGCTGTTGCGGGCTCCCTCCACCAGGTTGCGCTGGGCTGCGATGTCCGGGTGGGCGTCCACGAAGGATTCGAGCTCCTCCAGGCTGGCGTTGGCCTCGGTGAAGCGGCCCATTTCGGCGAGCGCCGTGATTTCCTTCATCAATGCGATGCTGACATCCACGCGCGCATCGGTGTCGTCATGGTGTCTCCAGGACTCGATGAAGGAGCGGCAGACAAGACGCGCCTCCTCGAACAGGAAGTGTTCGCATCTCAGCGTGCAGTGATCGAGCTCCAGCTTCCGGATCCAGTAGGCCTGGCTCGGGCCGGGCTGCCTGGCCTGGGTCGTCCATGCGTCGTTCTCCGCGATCACTCTCGCCGCGGTGGCTCGGCCCGCCGGTCTCTCCCGTAGCTCCGCGATGAGACGGTTCGCCTGTACCTCCATCGTGAGGGTGTGGACACTGCCAGGGAACTCCCGCAGGAAGCGCTCGGTGACCTGGAGGGCCGCCTCTCGCTGCCGGAGCTCCCTGTGCGCCTTGGCGAGGCTCTCCAGCGCCTGCTCGCGCACGGAGGCGGATATCCGCTCCGGCAGCGTCATTCCCCTGATGCGCTCGGCGTCTCGCCGCAGTCCCCACCAGCTCCGGGCGTGCTTGTGCAGCACGAAGAGCTGGAACGCGGCGTTCCCTCGCTCCTCGGGAGTCAGCGACTCGTCACCCAGCATCGCGAGGAGCCGGGACCGGCGCTCCTCGCGCGCCGCCGCCGCCGCACGCCGGTACTCGCGCAGACGGGCTTCCAGCCGGACGAGGTCCTCGCGTGCATAGGTGAAGTCCGGCTCCGCCTTCACCGCCTCGCGCAGCAGTGCCACGCGCTCGGTCTCCGAGACGCTCGCGAGTGCACGGCCATAGAGCTCGTAGGCCTTCACCACCCGGGGCCCGGTGCGCCGCCGTCGAGGAGCCTTCGTGTCCCCAGTGCCGAGCAGCCGCACGACGAGGTCGTCCTGCAGTGCGAAGATCTGCTCGAGCTTTCCAGTCACCTTCGCCGTGTCCAGCACCACACCCGTCTCCACGGCGACGAGGCGAGCGTTGAGGCGGAGTTGATTCCCCGCACGCTGGAAGCTGCCCAGCAGTACCGTGCGGGCTCCCACCATGCGCCCCACTCGCGACGCCGTGGACTCCTCGGTGCCTCGCGCTTCCTGGAGGGCGAGCTCCGCGAGCGCGTGGCCAAGCTGCTCCCGCTCCACCACCTGGACCCTGCCGCTGGCGCGCAGGTCCGAGAGCAGCGTTTCGGCGATGCCCAGCCGCATCCACTCCAGCGTCGCGTCCTGGTTGAGGTTCTTGAAGGGCAGCACCGCGACGGGCCCCTTGGTGACAGGCTTCGCCGCCCATGTCTCCGCCGCGAGCAGTACCAGCAGGATCCCCGCCACCCGCCCCATGCCGCTCATGTGCGCATCCTGCGCTGGAGCATGGGCAACAGCGCCTTCACCCGCGCGGCGAGCGCGTCCTGGAGGGCCAGGGGCTCCGCGGCGGGCCCTTCCACTCGCGCCGTCTCCAACACCTCGCCCGTCTCGACGTGGACGAAGCGCGCGGTGGCCCGGAGCACGTCTCCCGCGCGCTGGTAGCTGCCGAGCACCACCACCTCCGCCCCGACGATGCGGCCGAGCTGCGCACGCGTGGCCGGGTCCACGTGGCTGCTCTGGGAGAAGGTCAGCTCCTGGAAGTCCAATTCGAGCAGCCCGCGCTCGATGAGTCGGAAGCCGGAATGTTGCCCGAAATCCGTCACCACCGACTCGGCGAGGCCATCCTGCAGCACGGCCAGCGCCTCTTCCCGGCCCAGGTTCTTGAAGGGCAGCACGCACACGCGCACCGGCGACCCGGCCTCCCTCGGCCCGGCGCTCGAGGGGACGGCGGCCGCGACAGGCGCTGGAGTCGCGGGGGGCTCGGCGCGGAGCAGGAGGGCCACCAGCCCCGGAAGGGCGAGGCCAATGGCGACGAGGAGCGCGTGGCGGAGCGACAGCAGGGCGCCGGACGTGCGGGCCCCGGGCTCCACGCTGGAGCGGGCTCGTGAGCGGAGTGGCTCCGTTCCGGTATCTTCGTGCCGCGACATGTCGCCTTTCCCGGGGCAGGTGGGGGTGCTCGGCACCGCCGCTGGGGTCCTGGCCACATTGCCCTCGGCGCTCCGAGCCTAATGCGACTGACCTGGTCTGGAGAAGACCGTGCCCGCGGCTCGGGGCGTGATGCGCTGATAGCGGGCATAGGCGTCCACCAGCGCGGTGCGAAGGCGGCCCGCCTCGCTGGGCCCATGCTTCGCGACCGTCGCCGCCAGCGCCTCGAGGAGGTAGGCCTCCGGTGCCATCATGGTCCGGGTGAGCACGACCGGCCGGGCCCCGAGGGACCGAAGCACTGGCCCGAAGTACTGCTCGCTCATGCAGGCCAGCACCGCGACGGGCTTCGGCGTGGCACCCGAGAGGGCCTGGAGCTCAGGTGGAGCCCGGTCCATGAGCCGGTCGTGCCCGGCCCAGACCAGGAGGTCCGCCGGGCTCCCGCCAGCGGCCGCGCGCAGGAAGTCTTCCAGGGCGTCATCGATCCGATCTCCAGCGTACGCCCGGAGCGAAAGCCGGACGAGCCGCTCTCCCTTCGCGGCCGCCCGCTCGATGACGAGCTCGCGCAGTACCCCGGAGGAAGGGGGGCCCTCGCGCCGGCTTCGAACCCGGAAGCCTGGAGCGCGGGACAGGAACCGCTCCGCACCAAAGGCGGCTCCCCAATAGAGATTCGCCTCCAGGGAGCGCGGGTCCCCGGCTCCTCCCCGGCCACAGTTGAGCTGCGCACCGTCACACAGCGGAACGAAGACCTCGATCTCGATCGGCGCGGCGGGAGTGGCCCCGAGCAGGGCGATCAATCCAAGGGTGAGCACCATGGGCATCCTCCGGGAGACAGCCCTCTTGAACAACCGTGGGGACTCACGAGTTCCATGAGCGGGCTGGGGTGGCTCCGTTCCGGTATCTTCTTGCCGCGACATGGGTCTCGAAATCGGAGTGAGGTTCTCCAGGTGGACGACGTGAGCGCGGATTCGCGGCGGTCTCTCTTCCCGGGGCAGGTGTGGGTGCTCGGCACCGCCGCTGGGATCCTGGCCGCATTGCCCTCGGCGCTCCGAGCCTATGCGGCGGAGCCTCGGGACTTCGCCTTCAAGCTGGCCCTGCACCTGTTCCCCTATAGCGTGTGGGCCCTGCTCGTCCCGCTCGTCCTGGTGCTCTTCGGGCGCGCGCCCCTGGCGGGCCCCCGTGCGCGCTACCACCTGACGTTGCTGCTCGGAGCCGGTGTGCCGCTCTCGCTGGGGCACGTGCTGCTCACCGCGCTGCCCACCGGGTGGCTCCTGCGCTGGCATGGGCTCGAGGGGTGGAGTGCCGGTCTCCGCCAACTCCTGGTGGACCGGGGCGCGGCCAGCTTCATCGAGTACCTGGCCCTGCTGGCCATCCACCACCTGGTGGCCTCCGCCCGCCGGCTGCGGGAGCGGGAGCTGGCCGAGGCGCGGCTGGCCACGCGGCTCGCCGAGTCCCGGCTCCAGACATTGCGGATGCAGCTCGACCCGCACTTCGTCTTCAATGGCCTCAACGCCGTCACGGGTCTGATGCGCATGGGGAGGGGAGACGAGGCCGTCCACGCGCTGGTGGAGCTGGGGCAGCTGTTGCGCATGAGCCTGGAGGGCCGGGAGGAGCTCGAGGTGACCTTGGAACACGAGGTGGAGTTCGTGAGGCGCTATCTGGGGATCGAGCGGCTCCGCTTCGGTGAGCGGCTCCAGGTGGAAATGGACGTCGAACCGGAGGCGATGAACGCGCTCGTTCCGGCGCTGGTGTTGCAGCCGCTGGTGGAGAATGCGCTCCGGCATGGCGTGGCCCGCGGCGCGGCGGGGGGGTGCATCCGCGTCCGGGCCACGCGCGAGGAAGACCGGCTGCTGTTGGAAGTCCGCGACAACGGTCCGGGGTTGGGCAGGGGAGGTGAGCCGGGCACGGGCATCGGGCTGGCGAACACCCGGGCGCGGCTCCGGCAGCTCTACGGTGAGGAGTCCTCCCTCACCCTGACGGACATGGAAGGGGGAGGCGTATGCGCGCGGGTGGTGCTGCCCTACGAGCCAGACTCCGGTGGAGCGCGGGAGGTGCCCCATGCGTGAGGCCAACGCGCCCGTGAGCCCGCTCCGGGTGCTCGTGGTGGACGATGAGCCGCTCGCGCGTGCCAACCTGCGCGGCCTGTTGGGCAAGGTTCCGGACGTGGCACAGGTGCGGGAGTGCGCGGGCGGCCGGGAGGCCATCGACGCCATCCTCGCCGAGCCGCCGGACCTCGTGTTCCTGGACGTGCAGATGCCCGAGGTGGACGGGTTCGCCGTCATCCGCGAGGTGGGCCCGGAGCGGATGCCCGCGGTCATCTTCGTGACGGCACATGACCGGTACGCGGTGCGGGCCTTCGAGGTGAACGCACTCGACTACCTGCTCAAACCCTTTCATGACGCGCGCTTCCGGCAGGCGTTGGATCGGGCCCGGCAGGCGCTCGGCAGTGGGCGGGACCGGGAGCTCATCCAACGGTTGTCGGCGCTGCTCGCGGGGCACCTGACGGCGGTGCCAGCGCCTCCTCCGGCCGCGCTCCCGTCCACGGGCTACCTGGAACGCCTCGTGGTGAAGACGGACGAGCGCGTGGAGTTCGTGCCGGTGGATCAGATCGACTGGTGCGAGGCGGAGGGCAACTACGTGGTGCTGCACGTGGGCCGGCGCAGCCCGATGATTCGCGAGACGCTCTCCCAGGTCGAGCAGTGGTTGGATCCGCGCCGCTTCCTGCGCATCCACCGCTCCACGCTGGTGAACGTCGATCGTATCCGCCACCTCGAGCCCGGCATCGAGCGGGGCCATGTGGTCGTCCTCGCGGATGGGACCCGTTTGAGGCTCAGCCCGGGGCGCAAGGCTCACGTCGAGGCCCTGCTGAATCAGACCTTCTGACGCGGACTCCCCGCCTCGGAAGCACCGGGGCGGGGAGCCGTGACCGCGCTACACGTGAGAGGGACTACCGGCAGCCGATGAACTCGAGGCCGCCCAGGGAGATGACCTCGATGCCGGTGCGGGAGTCGTTGTCATCCGAGACGTTCAGGCGGTACTTGCTGTAGGAGCCGGGCGAGGCGACCGTGTACTCACGCCGCTCGAAGCCATTCCAGTTGAGCTCGTTGGAGCGCGTGTCGACGGCGACCCAGGCGCTGCCGTTGAAGGCCTCGAGCGTCCAGTTCTTGGGAGCGCGCGTGGTGATGGAGCCGTTGGAGTACTGGAGGGCGTAGCGGTTGATGGTCCTGGGCCCATCGGTCCACTCGTAGCCAATCGTTGCCGGAGTCTGGCCCACCTGGGAGATGAACATGGAGGTGACGCTGGCATCGAACGCCAGCCAGGCCTCGTAGGACGAGCCGTAGGCGCCGGAGCGGGTGACGATGCCGCCAGGCGTGGTTGGGCCGCTCATGACAGGCACCTGGTTGGTGTTCTCGCAGGCGCAGCCGATGAGTTCGAAGCCGCCCAGGGAGATGACCTCGATGCCGGTGCGGGCGTCGTTGTCATCCGAGACGTTCAGGCGGTACTTGCTGTAGGAGCCGGGCGAGGCGACCGTGTACTCACGCCGCTCGAAGCCATTCCAGTTGATCTCGTTGGAGCGCGTGTCGACGGCGACCCAGGCGCTGCCGTTGAAGGCCTCGAGCGTCCAGTTCTTGGGCGCGCGCGTGGTGATGGAGCCGTTGGAGTACTGGAGGGCGTAGCGGGTGATGGTCTTGGACGAGGGGAACTCGTAACCAATCGTTGCCGGAGTCTGGCCCACCTGGGAAATGAACATGGAGGTGACGCTGGCATCGAACGCCAGCCAGGCCTCGTAGGACGAGCCGTAGGCGCCGGAGCGGGTGACGATGCCGCTGGGCGTGGCCGGGCCGGTCATGACGGGCACCAGGTTGGTGTCGCAGGCGAGCTCCTGGGTGCTCTGGGCGAGCCCCTCGCTCGGGGATGCCTCGGCGGTGGGCTCACCTCCCTGGCATCCCGGCGTGGACGCGAGGATCAGGGCACTCATCAGGAAGATGTTTCGGACGGACGTCAGGGTTTTCATGAAGCCTCCATGGAGTTCACGTGCGAAGTGCACGGAACCTGTCCCGGAGCCCGTGGGCTCTCGGGTGGCTTCATTCGTAGCGGTAGATGACAAAGCACAGCGGAGACATGTGACGAAACCGCCGTGGCGAGGGACGAAACCGCCGCCGGGAGGGACGGCGCTTCGTGTTTCTCAATCCTTGTCCGCCGGGGCCTTCGGCGCGACCGGCCGGATGCTGAACGGCACATCGACGAAGGAGTCGATGGTGTTCAGAGCCCGGGACATGAGCGTTGGCCGCTCTCCTCGAGCCAGGGCCAGCCGCATCTGGGCCTGATGCCAGGCCGTGACGGAGCGGAGCTCGGGCGGGGTGAGGTTGATTCCCCGGCGCATCGAGCTCTTCAGGAGCTTCCACGCGAGCTGCCGTCTTGATCCCCAAGGCAGCCTGTACGCCTCGCGCCAGCGCTCCGGCATGAGTCCAGCGGTGAGCACCTCATCGACCTGTCCCCGCGTGAACGGCGAATTGAAGAGCAGGCCCGACAGCTCGAGCGCCGTGTCTCCCACGCGCAGCTGCTCCCCCGCCAGCTCTCCGTCATACCACGCGTAGAAGTCCTCGAGCGTGGGTGGCATCTGCTCCGGCAGGATCCCGAAGTACGCCGCGGCACGCAGCGTCTCCTGATAGAAGCGGCGCTTCTCGTCGATGCTGAGCGGCCGCACGAAGGTGTCGAAGATCAGCATGGCGGTATCGATGAGGGTGGCGTGCACCCAACGCAGCAACGAAGGATCGTTCGCGCGATAGGGTCCGGCGCCATCCGCGATTGAGCCGTAGACGCGGCTGTGCAGGCTGTGGATCCGCTTCGCGGCGCCCGTCGCCTCGCGGAGGCCACCAAACTTGAGCTGGTACATCGCCGTATAGGTGCGTCGCGCACGGCCGAGCAGGTCATTGCGGAAGTTGCTGTTCTGCGAGACGCCGGAGGCCACTGCCGGATGGGCGATCTGCAGCAGGATGGCGCGCAGTCCACCGAGGAGGATCACCGGCTCGCGATAGATCATCCAGGTCATGCTGTCGGGGCCGTAGACACCCTCGGTCTCGCCTGCCGCGTGTTCCCGCATGTAGTCGAGGCACTTGCGGAAACGCTCGCGGTCCTGACTGACGTCCTGCTCCATTTCCGGCGGTGGTGGCCACCGCCTCGGGTTCCCCTGCGAATTCACGATACGACCTCCATCACGATTGTCGCCCTCCTCTGTCACATGGGTGGGCCGGCCCACAAGCCATGCTGAGCAACCAGGTGAAGGAGCGGGAAGGGGAGCGCGCGATTCTGAAGCACCTGGGCCTGCCCACGGCAGGTGCGAGGCGGCGAAAGAAGATGCATGCTGCGCATGTGCAGGCACGACTCCGTGAGACCCTTCAAGCGTGGATGCCTCCCGCTGGCAGTGCGGAGGAGGCGTATGCGGCCAGCTTCCAGCGCATGGCCGGGTTGCTGCTCAACACAGCCACCTGCTACGCCGGCGGACGGCCCCACCGCTTCACCGAGCTCGAGTTCTACTTCACCAGCCCAGGCCATCCAGACCCCTTCACCCATGGCGACCCGATGCAGTGCGAGCGGGGACGCTGGTACTTCCACCGCACGGGCAACCAGTACCGCGGAGGCAGCTACAAGGGACTGGACATCACCATCGGTGAACCGGGGGCTCCTGGGGGGATCCTCATTCGCGGCCTGGAGCAACTGGGAGAGGACCACAGGCTGCTCGATGGTCCCTCCCTGTGCGTCGACCACATCCTCGCGCTCACCGGCCATGCCTCCATCGCGTCACTGGTCTCGACGTTCAGCCGTGGCGTGGACCTGGAGCCATCGGGCACTTCGCCCCTCTACGTGTTGCTCGACGCCGCACCCGCCTCCGTGCGGAGGGTCTACGCCTCGGCGAGGGTAGGGCTCACCCTCAAGCGCGGCACCTCCGAGGAGCGGGTCCGTTTCCTCTCTCGTCCCTACCGCTTCCTCACGGAGCCGGTACGCATCAAGAAGGGTCGGCTGCACGTCGCCGTTGCGCTCCACGCCCAGGGGCACCCGGTGGAAGAGGTGGCACGATTGACGGGCTCTACTGTGTCGCAGGTGCGCCGGTACATCGCCCAATATGAAGCGGGCAGGGGCCGCGCTCCCGCGGAGTTTGCCCGGGACCTGTCAACGGACGAGACCTGTCAGTTACTCGGCGCCTGCGCGCGTTGAAGTTCGTGGATCCGCCGCGGAACCCACCAGCCGTCACCGCCGATACGTCCGGTGCCGGCCCACCACCGCCGCCAGTCCCATGGGCACGGCGAGCAGGGCCGGCACGGCGAACAACTGGCGGAAGGCGCCATGTCCGGCCAGCGGCGCGAAAACCCGCATCGCGGTGGCGCTGCCCAGGAAGAGCGCGCCGACGAAGAGCGCGACCACCAGCGCGCGTGCCGCGGGGACGACCTCGGTGGCCCAGACCTGCAGCATGGAGTGCATGAAGGCCATGGCTCCGCCCACCAGGATGCTGGCGGCCAGCACCCCCGCCACGCCCGGAGACAGCGCGGCCGAGCCATAGCCGGCCACCAACATGGTGGCACCGATGGCGATGAGGGCCGCCGGCGGCAGCCTGACGGCCCACTGCTTCACCACGCGCGTCCAGAGGAGGACGGCCCCCCCGTACGCCGCCACCACGAGTCCGGCGATGCCCGGGCGGTGTCCCGCCGTGACGAGCGCGGGCGCCAGGAAGCCCAGGAAGCCCAGCAGGGCGGCGCCCTCGACGAGCGCCAGCCCGATGATGGCCAGGGCCCAGGGTGTCCCCAGCACGGCGCGGATGCGGTGCCGCAAGCCTCCCCTGCCGGCACCGGGACAGTGGGGCAGGCGTGCGAGGACGACAGCCAGCACGCCCGCGAGCACCGCGGAGCCGAGGAAACCCACGCGCCAGCCCGCGTACGCCGCCGCCGCGCCCCCGGCGAGCGTGCCCATCGCGGAGCCCGCCGCATAGGAGGCGTTGAGGTCGGCGATGGCGCCCTGCCGCCGCTCCACGGGGAAGGTGTCCCCTACGTAGGTGATGGACGTCGGCATCACCGCCGCCACGGCACCACCGGCCAGCAGCCGCCCCAGCACCAGCGGCCCGAGCGAGGAGGCCGCCGCACAGAGGACGCCCGTGACAGCCGCGCCCAGCAGTCCCCACCGCACCACCGCGCCCCGGCCGATCCGGTCCGAGACCACGCTCCAGACGGGCTGCATGACGCCGTAGGCGAGGAGGTAGGCGCTGGCCATGCCCGCGGCCGCGGTCAGCGTCGTGCCCGTGTCCGTGGCGATGGACACCAGCATGGGGGCGAGCAGGAAGGTGTCGAAAGCCGCGGCGAAGACGGCGAACCGCAGCAGGCGGGTGCTCCGGTCAGCCATGGAGGACGCTCCTCGGCCAGAGGCTTCCTCCAGGCCGCTCGACCGCGCGGATCTCCCTCGGATGCGAGGTCCCAGCGGCGCGCCGGACGATCCCGCTCAAGAAGTGGCCGGGGCCCACCTCCAGGAGGGTGCGCGCCCGGCGGAGCAGCTCCGCGGCGAGGGGCTGCCACCTCACCTGTTGCGCCACCTGCCCGGCCAGCAGCACGCGGAGCCTCCGCGGATCCTCCTCCAGGGTGCCCGTCACCGAGGAGTAGAGGGGCAGGCGTGGCGGCAGGAAACAGAAGGAGTCGAGCACGTCGAGCACCTCCCGGCCCAGGTGCGCCACCAGGGGGCTGTGCCAGGGCCCCGACACCTCCACCTCGGACACCTGGGCGCCCAGGGCATGCACCCGTGCCTCCACCGCGCGGACGAACTCCGGGCGGCCGGAGACGGTGCCATGGTCCGGCGCGTTCAGTCCCGCCAACGCGAGCGCCTCCGGCGGGCCGTTGTCCGCCACCAGCGTTTCGAGCACGGACAGCGGCAGCCCGGCGATGGACACCATCCGGCCCGTGAGCGAGTCCGCTGCCCGCTGGAGGATACGGCCGCGCAGCACCGCCACCCGCAGCGTGTTCTCCTCGGTGAGCACCCCCGCGCGGCACAGCGCCACCACCTCGCCCGCGCTGTAGCCCGCCACGTACCGCGGCGGCCCCCTCAATGCGTACAACCGGTCCGCGTGCGCCAGGGAGAGCGCCACCAGCGCGGGCTCCAGCACTTCGGGGCGGCGGAGCTGCTCCGCGGGGCCTCGCATGCACAGCTGTCTCAGTGGCAGCCCCGAGAGCGCCTCGGCCCGCTCGAGGAGCTCCCGCGCCCTCGGCCACCGTGCCAGCAGCTCGCGCCCCATCCCCACGTACTGCGCCCCCTGGCCAGGGAAGAGCCAGGCCTCCCCCTCCGCCAGCGCGCCGTCACCCGCGCTCATGCGGCCGCTCCCTTGGTGGAGGCCTCCTGGGTACGTGCCAGCGCGGCCAGTGCCCTCGGGCCATCCACCCCGTACACCTCGAAGTCCGACGCCGGCTCGCAGTTGCGGCGCACCAGCCCCCGCAGCACCTTGCCAGGTCCCACCTCGAGGAAGGTACGCGTGCCCGCCGCCACCATCCCGGCCATCGTCCGCGTCCACAACACGGGCTCGGCCATCTGCGCCAGCACCTGGCCGGCGATGCGCTCCGGGTCGGACTCCCTCTCTCCGGTGGTGTTGAGGTAGAGCGGGACACGCGGCGGGCGGAAGTCGACCCGGCACAGGGCATCCAGGAAGCGCTCGCGCGCCTCGTTCATCAGGGGGCTGTGCCAGGGGCCGCTCACCCGGAGCATCACCGCCTGGCCTCCCTGGCGCGAGACCAACGAGGCCATGGCCTGGAGCGCCTCCACCTCTCCGGACAGCACCGTCTGCGTGGGAGCGTTGCAGTTGGCCACCCCCAGGCTGTACCGGCCCCTCAGCGAGTCCACCAACCCCTGGACGGCCGCCGTGGACATCCCTCCCACGGACAGCATGCCCCCCGGGTGGCGCAGCGCGGCCTCGTGCATCAGCCGTCCGCGAACGGTCACCAGGTAGAGGGTCTCCTCCTCCGTCAGGACGCCAGCGGCGCACAGGGCGGCGAGCTCGCCCAGGCTATGCCCCGCCACGCAGTCCGGCGCATGGCCCGAGTCCCTCAGCAACGCCAGGCAGCCCAGGGTGATGGCCGTCATCGCCGGCTGGAGCACGTCCGTGCGCTCCAACTCATCGCCCGGCCCCTGCCAGCAGAGCCGGGACAGGGGCAACCCGCTCACTTCCTCCGCCTGCTTCAGGATGCGCAGGGCCGGGGAAAAGGCACCGCACAGCTCCCGGCCCATTCCGATCAACTGCGAGCCCTGTCCCGGAAAGAGCCAGGCCGTCGGGGTGGAGTTCTTCGACGCATTCATCACGGCACCTCTTCCATTGTTCGAGGATGGGTCAGGAGAACGGCGGCGTTGTTGCCGCTGTCCGTGCCACCGGCGACCAGCACATGGCGGAAGGAGCCACGCACGGGCTCGTCCCGGACGAAGCACAGGGCCTCGGGGAGGGAGCCCGTGGAGGCCAGGGGCCAGGCCTCGCCCTGCTCCAGGCCGAGCACGGCGGCGGCCACGCTGAAGAGGCCACAGGTGGCCTCGGCCACGCCGGTATTGCCCATGACGCAGGCCACGGGGACGGGCTTGCCACCCAGCAGGCGCTGGAAGGCGAGGGCCTCGCGGCCGTCCTGGATGGGCACCCCGCGGCCATGGCCGTAGACGGCATCGAGGGACCCGGCGGAGACCCCCGCTTCCTCCAGGGCCAGCCGCATGGCCCGCTCCAACTGCCGCCCCTCCGGTTCCAGCCGCTGGAAGCCCCGGGCATCGGCCGTCTGCCCACTGCCCTGGAGACAGGCCCGGACGCGAACCTGGCGGGCCCGGGCGCTGGAGCTCCGCTCGAGGACGAGGGCCACGGCCCCCTCTCCCAGCACCAGCCCTCCGGCTCGGGGATCGTACGGGCGCAGCGCCTCCATGTCCGCATCCGCCAGCAGGCCGCAGCGCTCGTACAACCGCCGCACGTGGTCGACCAGGGCATCGGCGGCGACCACCACCACCGCATCCAGCGTGTCGCTGTCACGCAGCAGCTCGTGGGCATGCACCAGCGCGTGGAGACCACTGGTGGGGCCGTCCACCACGGTGGAGCTCATTCCCCGGAGCTGGAGGGACTGCGTCACCTGCCCGGCGATGGTGGAGAACACCGTGCCCGCGAAGTGCTTGGGACTGGCCTGCTCGATGCCTCCCGCCAGCAGCTCCTCGTAGAAGCGGCCCTGCGCCTCCGCCGGGCCGCGCGTCAGGCCCACCACCACGCCGATCCGCTCTCCGGGCACCTTGCCCTGGTGGAGCCCCGCGTCCTTCAACGCCAGCCCCGCGGCCACGGTGGCGTACTGGTTGAGCCGATCCATCCGGCGCGTCTCCACCGTGGGCAGCAGGCGCCTCGGCTGGAACTCCCGCACCGGCGCCGCCCACCGCGTGCCCTGCCCACCGTCCCGTGGCACGGGGACGATGCCACTGCGCCGCTGGCGCAGGCTCTCGGTGAACTCCTCCAGCGAGCACCCCACCGGGGAGATGACACCCAGCCCGGTGATGACCACGTCCTCGTGACGGCGCGGGAGCAGCACCCGGCCGGGCCGCACCTCGCCACCGGCCAACACACTGTTGACGCCCCCCAGGGCCGCCGAGTTGGACAGGAAGCAGCGCACGCTCGCCGGACGGACCTGATTGGGCACGTAGTCCAGGTCACACCCTGGCCGGGGCGCCGTCATGTTCATGGTGGGCGGGAGGAGCCCCTGGTTGCGGCACACCAACGAGGTGATGAACTCGAGGATGCCGGCGGCGCCCAGGGCGTGGCCCAGGAAGGACTTGCTGGAGCTGACCGGAGGAACGGCCGGGGCGCCCTCGTAGAGGCCCCGGATGGCCAGCGTCTCCGCGCTGTCGTTGTCCCGGGTGCCCGTGCCATGGGCGTTGATGTAGCCCACCTCCTCCCGGTCCAGCCCCGCGTCGGCCAGGGCCAGGACCATGGCGCGCTGGAGTCCCTCGCCGGTGGGGTGCGGAGCGGTGAGGTGGTGCGCGTCGCTGGTGGCACCGAAGCCCAGCAGCTCACCGTGCAGCCGCGCGCCCCGGGCCACCGCCTCCTCCAGACGCTCGAGCACCACGAAGCCAGCTCCCTCGCCCAGGGTGACGCCGAGCCCCTCACTGAAAGGCGAGCAGGGCCCCTCGGCCATGGCGCCCACGGAGAGGAAGCGCGCATAGGCCAGCAGCGAGAAGGCCTCGGCGCCGCCGGCGATGACCACGTCCGCCTTGCCATGGCGCAGCAGCTCGCAGGCGTAGCCGAGCGCGGTCGCGCTGGAAGCACAGGCATTGGAGACGGTGACGAGCGGCCCATTCACGCCCAGCAGACCCGCCACCGCCTCGGTCTGCGCGTACTGCGACGAGCGCAGCACCCGCCGGGCCTGCTCGGCGGATTCCCGCTGCTCCGGGTCGTTCAGGTGCTCCAACTGCCTGTCCAACCCTCCCACGCTCACGCCCATCACCAGCGCGGTCCGCTCCGCGGAAGCAGGCCTCCCGGAGTCCGCGAGGGCCTGGCGGGCGGCGATCACCGCGAACTGCGCCGTGCGCTCCAGCGTGCGTGCCTCCTCGGGCGTGAACCAGTCCCGAGGGTCGTGCCCGGCGATGCCACCCGCGTGGACGGTGCGGTGGGGCAGTGACGACTCGTAGCCGCGTTGGACGGTGATGCCACCGAGGCCCTTCTCGAGGTTCTCCAGCAGGGCCTCGGGGGAGGTCCCCAGGGGGCTGTAGATCCCCAGACCGGTGATGACCACCCGCTCGCGGGGGCGGACCTGCTCCGTACTGCGCGTGCTCATACGCGGTCTCCTTGGAGGTAGCTGTGTTCCTGGAAGCGGAGCCCCAGGCTGCGATTGGTGAGGAAGGGCGCGGACACCGCGAGGGCCTGGTAGGGCATGCCCGACGCGGTCAACGCGTGCTCGAGCCCCACGTACGCATAGGCCGGGTCCACCAGCGCGACGGCGATGGGCCGCTCGAGGGAATAGGAGAACTGGACGTTGGCCAGCGTCCCGATGCGCTGCCCGCGGTGTGTCACCGCCTCGCCGATGGCCGGCAGAGGGGCATCCCACGAGGGTCCTTCCGGCTCGAGCACGAGCCCGATGAGGCGCCGCTCCGGACCGGTGGCGAGCACGCGCTCGAGGGCCTCCCGGCCGAGGTAGTCACCCTTGTCGGTGCTCACCATCAGGCGGCAGTTGAGCTCCAGCGGATTGCGGGCCGCCGCGCCCTCCAGCGCCACGTTGAGGAGGCGGTTCTCCAGCCGGCAGATGTCCAGCACCTGCTGCCCGTAGGGCGTGAGATCGTAGGCCACCCCAGCGCTGGCCAGCGCGGCCTCCACCTCGCCGGCCCTGTCCGAGGGGACCTGCACCCAGTAGCCGAACTCGCCTGTCTTTCCGACGCGATGGAGCGTGACCGGTACGCCGGCGATCTCCTGGTCCGTCACGACCTCCAGGTCTCGGACACCGAGCACGGCCCTGCCCGCTACGTTCGCGAGCAGCTCCCAGGCGTACGGCCCATCCAGACTGAGGAGGGCGGAGCCGCTCGTCACGTCCTCGACGTCCACTCCAGCCCCACCGCACGTGTCATGGACGGTACGGGCGATCTCCCCGGCATCTCCCGGGCCGGTGATCACCCGGTAGCTGTCTTCACCCAGGTTCACCACGTAGGCATCGGTGAGGAGGGTGCCGTCCTCGCGGAGGATGAGGGTGTACGTCATCTTCCGGATGGGGAGGCGGGAGATGTCCCCCAACACCAGCCGGTTGACGGCGTCGAGCGCTCCCGGGCCGGAGAGCAGGAACTTGCCCATCCCAGGGTCACCGCGGATGCCGATGCCCTGGCGGAGCCGCGCGTACTGATCCTTCAGTCCTGTCTTCTGCATGGTGGTTTCCTCGAGCGCGAAAGGGATGGGTCAGGCGTGCACGCCGGAGCGCGAGGCCATGACGGTGTCGGCCAGCGTGTTGAAGGTCCGCATGGACTGGAGATCTCCCTCGCGGAGCTCGACGCCGAAGCGGGACTGCATGCAGAGGACGATCTCCATCACGTCGATGGAGTCGAGGTTGAGCCCCTCGCCAAAGAGGAAGGTGTCGTCGTCGAGGCAGGCCGGCTCCACGTCCAACTGGAGCCGATCCACCAGTTCTCCCTTGATGGTCTCGAGGACGGCCTTGCGTGCCTCGATATGGGCCTGGGTCTCCGGGTGCATCCGTTGCTCTCCTGGAGGGCGTCCGGTCGTCGCCGGGAGCAGCCCTCGTTCAGAATCTGATCAGGAAGAGCCGAACTGCCGATCCTGTGACGGGCCACGGCGGCGCCAGTGCACGTGGACAGCAAGCAAGCGCGAGGAGCCCACCCCGTCACCGCTCGGGGCGGGGCCCTCCTCTTCAATAGGAAACCCGACCCGGAAAAAGGAACCCCATGTCCATTGCCGCCGTCATCCGTCCCCCCTTCCTCCGGAAGAACCGCACCCGGGCGATCCAGATCATCGCCCGCTCCTTGTTCCGCGAGCTGAGGGCGCATGGCTACACGCCCCACCACGTCATCACCCTGAGCTCCGAGCTCATCCAGCTCGTCACCGACGTGTTGAAGGGCTCACCGCCCGAGCCGGAGAAGGTGCCAACGGATTCGAATGGCGGGGCTCACGCCTCGCGGACGTGAGTGGACGGAGCTCGCGTCCCTTGTGGCGGGATGCGTCTCCGGCTTGGCGACATTCAGGAGACGCCAAGGAGCAGGAAAGCACCGGGGCTGGAAACCGCTGAGCTCCCAGCAGCTTCCGGCCCCGATTGAAATGTCCCTGACGGGAGTCGACCCCGTCAGGGGCCGGAATCCACCCGGGCGTTGCCATGGAGGGCGCGCGGTCGTAAGACGGGGCCGTGTCCGAGTCCGATCCCCGGAAAGATCCCCGCTTCCGTCCCTTCCGCGCCGCCGCCTACGGCCTCTACATCGCCGTGGTGTCCGCCTTCTGCATCGCCGTCATCATCGGCGTCACGCGCTCGGTGCGGGCCATGACTCCGGCGAAGAAGCCCGCCGAGGAGCAGGTGCTCTCCTACCGGGAGTGCCTCGACGCGGCGGATTCGCTCTGGTCCCGGCTCGAGTCCGAGCGCGAGAAGCTGGTGCGCATCTCACCGGCCCGCGAGGTGGACAAGGAGTGGCTCGCGTTCCGCACCCACTGGCTGCAGGGCATGCGCGACACCGAGGCCCGGTGCGCGCTCGAGTCCCGCGACCGCGCCAACCTCAAGGAGGTCTTCCGCCGCCTGGAGGATGTGCAGGATCTCTACTCCATCCACGCCGTGCAGTACGCCGGCGAGGTGGGCGGCGTGGTGGACGCCCTGCGCGGCGCCTTCTCCACGGCTCGCAAGAACCCCGCCGCGGGCCGGCTGCCCTGAGCGGGGCTCCTCGCTACCCGCCCCGGTAGGGCCCCTTGGCGCCCTTGGCGGCCGGGGTGCCGTGCAGCCGCACGTGCAGCGTATCCGTCACCAGGTACCAGAACTGGACATTACCGAAGCTGAGGATGTCCCCGTCCTTGAGCGTGGTCTCGCGGGTGCCGAGCGTGCTGCCGTTGAGGAAGGTGCCGTTGGTGGAGCCGGTGTCCTGCACGGTGCAGCGCCCCTGGGGCTCGTTCCAGCGCAGCACGGCGTGGCGCTTGGACACCGAGGCGTCGTCGATGAACAGCTCGCAGTCCGGCAGCCGTCCCACGCTGAGCTCCTCCACGCGGGCCAGCGGGGGGAGGGTGGTGATGAGCAGGTCCTCGAACTCGAAGAGGAGCGAGAGCATGCCCTGTTCGATGGCGTCGGCGGAGGCCACGCGGGTGGGCTCGAGCGCGGCGGACGAGGGCCGTCCGGGGGCGCGCTGGATGAGGACGAAGGGGCCCAGCTGACGGCGGAAGGCCCCGGTGGACAGTGACGCGCCGAGCGCGCGCAATTCCTGGATGGACAGCACGGCGCGGCAGCATGCCAGAAGTCTGGCGGGACGGGCGGGCGGAAGATGCGCCGGAGCTGGTGCGGACGGCGGGTTTCGTTGACCGGCCAGTCAAACGTCCTTTACAGTTTCCCTTTCGGCCCGGGCGCCGCCATCGTTGAAAGGCGGTGGCTGGGGCCCCAGCGTTCACCTGTTGCCGTGGGAAGGAGTCGTGTCGATGAGTGGGAGCGGGAACATTCCGATGACCCCGTCGGGTCTGCGGAAGCTGAAGGCGGAGCTGAAGCACCTTCAGACCGTCGAGCGCGGGAAGATCTCCCGGGAGATCGAAGTGGCGCGCGCGCACGGGGACCTGCGGGAGAACGCCGAGTACCACGCGGCCAAGGAGAAGCAGTCCCACATCGAGGGGCGCATCCTGGACCTCAACGACTGGATCGCCCGGGCCGAGGTGATCGACCCGGCGAAGCTGGGCGGGGACAAGGTCGTGTTCGGTGCCACGGTGGACCTGCTGGACGTGGAGTCGGACAAGACGGTCACGTACCGGCTGGTGGGCGAGCTGGAGGCGGACCTGAAGAAGCGGTGGATCGCCGTGACGTCGCCGGTGGCCCGGGCGCTGATTGGCAAGAAGGTGGGCGACGTCGCCACCGTGCAGAGCCCCGGAGGCACCCGCGAGTACGAGGTCCAGGAGGTCCGCTTCGAGGACCCGCAGGAGGACGCGCCGGCGGAGGGCTGAAGACAGCTCGAGGCCAGGCGAGCGGGGGGGCGGGCGCGAGCTCGTTCCCCCGTGTCGTTCTGGTGGGCGGAGAGAAGGCCGCGCCTTAGGATGAAACGCTCGGATCCTGCCTGTGAACCATCCGCTGACCAGTCTCGTTGGACCGTTGCGTTACGCGTGCCGGAGTGACTTCGCCCATCTGTCGACGGTGAAGGACCTGCGGAGTCTGTTGGAGCGCGCGCTGGCGGGGGCGACGGGGGTGGACGGGGAGGCGTTGAAGCAGTTGAGGGCGGCGTTGCCGCACGTGGACCATCCGGCGCCGGAGCGGCGCAAGGAAGCGTTGAGGAGGGTCCTGGCGGGGCTGAAGCTGAGCGGGGTGCCACTCCCCGACGAGCTGGCCCAGGTCGCGAGCGCGGCGCCCCCAACGCCCGCCGGTGCCACCGCCTCCGCCACAATGCCCCCATCCCCCACCGTGCCCAACACCCCTCGCCCTCCGGGAGAGGGACGGGGTGAGGGTATCGAGTCCCCCAGGTTGAACCGCACCCCTCTCCCTCTGGGAGAGGGACGGGGTGAGGGTATCGAGTCCCCCAGGTTGAACCGCACCCCTCTCCCTCTGGGAGAGGGACGGGGTGAGGGTCGTCGCGAGCCCGTGCCCGAGTGGAAATCGCGAACCCCGGCGCCTCCGCCCCCGGGAACCCGGACCTCGACGGCCCAGACCGCCGCCGAGGGCACCCCGCCGCCACTCGCGCGCCGACCGGCCCCGGCCAGACCCGCCCCCCCCATCCTCGCGCGGAGCGCCACGAAGCCCGCGGCCCCCGCGCCGTCCGAGGCGCCCCCGGCTCCCGAGGAGAAACCCGCCGCGAAGCGCAAGAAGAAGAAGGCGGCGAAGGGACAGGAGGAGTCGCGAGCGGAGGCGAAGTTGCTGTCGATCGCGCCGCGCTCGGGCCCGTTGGCGATTCCGCTGAAGACGATGGGCAAGCGGTTGGGCCCGAGGCTGTTGGCGGCGCTGAACAAGAAGGGGCTGAAGCGGGTAGGGGACATCCTCTTCCTGCTGCCGCGCTGCTACGAGGATCGGCGCAAGCTGCAGACGATCGCCGAGCTGATGCCGGGCGAGCGCGGGGTGACGGTGGGCGTGGTGAAGATGGCGGACTTCGTGCCGAGCCGGACGGGCAAGCGCTACTTCCGGGCGGTGGTGGCGGACCGCTCGGGGAGCATCGCGGCGACGTACTTCAACGCGGGCCCGTGGCTGAAGGCGCGCTTCCCGGTGGGCAAGCGGCTGGTGCTGTCCGGCGAGGTGCGCGCGTCGCTGTCGGGGCGCGAGATGGCGCACCCGGAGATCGAGCCGGCGGAGGACCTGGAGATGTCCTCGGTGCACTTCAACCGCATCGTCCCGGTGTACCCGGGCTTCGAGCGGGGTGACCAGCGCATGTTCCGGGAGCTGGCCTCGGTGGTGAGCGAGTCCTACGCGCAGCACGTGGAGGAGCCGCTGCCCGAGGGACTGCGCCGGAAGCTGGAGCTGATGACGCTGACGGAGGCGCTCAAGTCCATCCACTTCCCGGCGGGGGACGCGGATACGGAGATGCTGGACCGGCACCTGAGCCCGGCGCACCGGCGGCTGGCGTTCGACGAACTCTTCTTCCTGCAGCTCGGCATGGGGCTGAAGCGGCAGGGGGTGAAGACGGAGAAGGGCATCACCTTCGACGTGTCGGCGCCGCGGCTGGAGAAGTCGCGAGGGGCATTGCCCTTCCAGCTCACGGGGGCGCAGAAGAAGGTCATCGAGGAGATCGCCCAGGACATGGGCGCGGCCGAGCCGATGAACCGGCTGGTGCAGGGCGACGTGGGCTCGGGGAAGACGGCGGTGGCGGTGGTGGCGGCGCTGGTGGCGTTGCAGGACGGCTACCAGGTAGCGGTGATGGCGCCCACGGAGATCCTCGCAGAGCAGCACGAGCGCACGTTCCGCAAGCTGCTGGAGCCCCTGGGCTACAAGGTGGGGCTGTTGAGCGCGGCGGGGACGGCGAAGCGCAAGCGCGAGGTGCGCGAGGCGGTGGCGCGAGGAGAGATCCACCTGGCGGTGGGCACGCACGCGCTCATCCAGCAGGACGTGGGCTTCGAGAAGCTGGGCTTCGTCGTCATCGACGAGCAGCACCGCTTCGGCGTGTTGCAGCGGCACACGCTCATGAGCAAGGGCGTGTCGCCGGACGTGCTGGTGATGACGGCCACGCCCATTCCGCGCACGCTGGCGATGACGCTGTACGGGGACCTGGACGTATCCGTCATCGACGAGCTGCCGCCGGGGCGCACGCCGGTGAAGACGCGCGTCTTCAACGACAAGCAGCGGGCGCGTGTGTACGAGGCGGTGGCGTCCGAGGTGCAGAAAGGCCACCAGGCCTACGTGGTGTACCCGCTGGTGGAGGAGTCGGAGAAGCTGGACCTGGAGGACGCCACGCGCGGCGCGGACAAGCTGCGCCAGGTGTTTCCCGGCGTGGAGGTGGGGTTGCTCCACGGGCGGATGAAGCCCGAGGAGAAGGACCTCGTCATGGACGCCTTCCGGGCCGGCACCATCCAGGTGCTCGTGTGCACCACGGTGGTGGAGGTGGGCGTGGACGTGCCCAACGCCTCGGTGATGGTCATCGAGTCCGCGGAGCGCTTCGGCCTGTCGCAGCTGCACCAGCTGCGCGGCCGGGTGGGGCGCGGAGCGGCGGTGAGCTTCTGCTACCTCGTGGCCAACCTCGCGCGCTCCTCCATGGACTCCTCGGAGCGGCTCGGGGTGATGGAGCACAGCAGTGACGGCTTCGTCATCGCGCAGAAGGACCTGGAGATCCGCGGCCCGGGCGAGTTCCTCGGCACGCGGCAGAGCGGCCTGCCGGAGCTGGCGGTGGCCAACCTCGCGCGCGATGGAGATCTGCTGTCGCTGGCGCAGCAGGAGGCGCGGCGCATCCTCGCGAGGGATCCGAAGCTCGCCGCACCCGAGCACCAGGCGCTGGTGAAGGCGCTCGAGGAGCGCTGGGAGGGGCGGCTGTCCCTCGCGCGCGTGGGCTGAGCGGGGGCTGAAAAAGAAGAGGGGTGGCCCGGAGGCCACCCCTCGTTCAACAGGGCCTGGGGCCCGCGGTCACACTACCCGCGGCCGAAGACACGGCGGCGCGAGAAGAGCAGGCCGGCGCCGAGCAGCAGCATCGACACCATGGAGCTCTGGCCGGAGCCGCCCGTGCTGGAGCAGCCCATGCCACCCTCATCCTGCGCCTTCGGCACGTCCACCGTCACCTGGTTCGTGGCGGACGTCTTGCCATCGGACACCGTCAGCTCGAAGACGAGCGTGGCGCCATCCTTGGACTTCGGCGACACGAAGCTGGTGACCGCGCCATCCGTCGAGGAGAGCGTGACGGACGGACCGGACACCTGCGTCCACTGGTAGGTGAGCGTGTTGCCGTCCGGATCCGTGGAGCCGGTGCCATCGAGCGTGATGGTGTCACCCGCCACGCTGCCGCCGGAGCTCTTCCGGGCCAGCGCCGTGGGCGTACGGTTGACGTCCGTCACCGTGACCAGGGCCGTGACGGCCTCGCTCTCGGCGCCATCCGCGTCCTTCGCGATCAGGCTGAAGGTCACCAGGGTCTCACCCAGCACTTCGGGCGCGGTGAAGCTCAGCGTGGCGGTGTCGGCACCCGACAGCTCCACGCGCGGGCCACCCGTCTGCACCCACCGGTAGCTGAGCGCGTCGTCGTCGGCGTCCGTACCCTCGGCCGTGAGCGTGACGCTGCTCCGCTCCTCCACCGTCACCTCGTTGATCCCCTTGACCACGGGGTGACGGTTGGACTTCTTGATGGTCACCGTGACCATGTCCTCACCCACCAGCTCGTTGGTCTGGGCGAGCAGGAGGAACACCAGCTCCGTGTCCTCCTTCACGTCCGGGGCGGTGAAGGTCGTCTCGAGCGCGCCATCATCCTTCAGCGCCACCTCCGGGCCACTCAGCTGGAACCAGAGGGACCCGAGTACGAGGTCCCCGTCCGGATCCGTCACGGAGCCCGAGAGGGTCACGGTGCTGCGGCTGGCGGCCTCGAAGTCCGCACCCGCCTCCACCACGGGATCGTGATCCGTGATCACATAGACGGTGACGTTGGCCGGGGCGCCGTTCTCCTTGCCGTCGTTGACCACGAGCTGGAAGACGAACGTCTCGCTGTTGGCCACGCGGGGCGTGAAGGTGGGCTTGGCCGTGTTGGCGCCCGTGAGCGTCACGGGGGGGCCGGACAGCTGGGTCCACGTGTAGGTGAGGGCGTCACCATCCGGGTCGAAGCTGCCGCTGCCATCGAGCTGCACCGTCGTGTACACCTTCGCACCCGTGGACGGGTTCACGGTGAAGTTGGCCACGGCCTGCGGGCCCTTGCCCGAGTTGGCCACCGGGCGGCGGTTGCACACGAGGGTGGAGGGATCAACGGGACCCTCGAGGGCCTCGCGGACGGGGCCGCCGAAGGGCAGCTGGCTGGCATCGATGCCGGCGAACTGCAGGTCGTCCACGTCCAGGCCGTGCGCGCCCACGCCCGGATCGGAGCCGATCCGGAAGCGGAACTGCACGGGCTTGCCAGCGAACATGCGGCCGAAGTCCAGCTCCGCCTCATCGAACTCGGGGAAGGCCGCGCTCAGGCCGGTGTAGCCGGGCACTCCGTCGAGCGGGTTGGAGAGGCTGCCATCGCCGATGTAGTCGGTGTAGCCCGGGTCCACGCCGTAGTCGAAGACGTTGTGCCACTCGAGGCCATCGGTGGTGAACTCCACCACGGCGCCGTCGAAGCCGGGGGGAGCGCCGCCGTTGTCGGTCTCGAAGGAGTGGCGGTACTTGAAGCGGAAGATGAAGTCCGCGTCGGCACCCGCCTTCACCCACGGAGAGGTGAGGGCGATGTCGGCGGTGAAGGGCAGGTCACGGCCGTTCCAGAAGCGGTTGCCGTTCTCCACCACGCGCTGCCAGGGCTGGGTCGGGCCGGAGCCGTTGACGGACGAGGTCCACGTGGTCGCCTGGCCCTCCACCGTGTCCAGGGCGCTGGTGCCCACGGACTCGTCGGTGTTGACGAGGCCGTTGTAGTGCACCGGCCGCAGCGCGTCCGGGAGCGAGGGCTCATCGAGCGCCAGGGTGATGCCCGCGCGGGGCTCGGTGCCGGTGGTGCTCACGAGCTGGAGCTGCAGCTTCCGGGTCACCGTCTGTCCGGGCGCCAGGGCCGGGAAGGCGATCGTGTTGCCCGCGGGCGTCGCGAACGTGGCGGTGGAGCCGGTGGTGGCGAGCGTGGCGTTGAAGGCGCTGGTGTTGCCCTCGCCCACGTTGCGCAGGGTGACGGTGAGGTTGCCCGTCTCGCCCACGTCCAGCACGCCGTCCTGGTCACACCCGGTGACGTTGTCGTCCAGCTTGACGCTCACGACCTCCAGGTTGTTGCCGGTCTGGTAGCTCTCCACGACGCCGATGAAGTCCTGGGAGTCGCGGTCCGGCGCCTTGGCGCCGAAGCCCATGCCGCGCCTGGCGAAGGCATTGACGAAGCGCGTGTAGTCCGCGGGATCCGACGCCTTGGCCACCGACAGGAGGGCGTCACGCGCCTCGATGTAGGTGGGGCTCGACGGGGTGGCCTTGTAGGCGGCCACCAGGTACTGCTTCATCCGGTTCTCCGCCTCCGCGAAGGGGTAGGCGTTGAGCAGCGAGACGTAGCACTCCCACAGCATGGTGGTCCAAACCTCGCCACCGTTGTGGACCTCGGAGTTGGCCCGGCCGTCGTGGCCGAACGCCAGCGCGTTCGTCTCCGGCAGCGGGTTGCCGTTGGCGATGTGCTTGAAGGTGAGGGCGTTCTTGCTGAACGAGGTGGAGTACGGGATGCGGCGGATGCCGTAGTAGGCACCGGGCACGCCGGGGCCGCTGGTGACGTAGGCGGACACCGAGTAGACGCCCTGGAAGAGCTCGTTGCCGGCAATCGTCCGGTCCGACTCGCGCACCTGCATCATCAGGGCGTGGAAGTCGCCCCAGCCCTCGCCCATCGCGCCGCCCTGGTAGTTGACCAGGCCGTTGGCGTCGCCGATGAGGCGGTTGCTGATGTAGTGACCCCACTCGTGGGCGACGATGGCGCTGTCCAGCGTACCGTCGCGGGCCGCGCCGGGCTTGAACTTCACCAGGCTCACGTTGACGGGGCCCCCCGCGAGCGCCGACTTGATGGCGGCGCCATCCGTCTGCAGCACGGCCACCACCGGGATGGTGATGCTGGCGTCCTCACCGATGGGGGTGATGCCGCCGGGCGCGTTGTTGGCGAGGATCACACCCGCGGCGCCCGCGAGCTGCGCGTTCTTGGCCTTGATGGTGAAGGAGCAGGTGCCGCGATCCATCAGGGCGATCTTGCCAGTGATCTCCGCCGCGTTGGTGAAGGCGGCCGTGCTGCAGCCGTCGGTCACCGTCCCATGGCGCGCGACCACCACGTCCTGGGTGAGGTTGTACTCCTGCGAGCCGAACTGGGCGGCGTAGCCGGTGACCTTCAGGCTCGTGGGGGTGTTGACGTCCACGCTGAAGCGCGAGACCGGGTTGAACACGTACATCTGCATCCGCGGCGGTGCGCCGTCCGCGGGAGTGGACATGTTCGCGTTGTCGGTGCTGCCGTAGTCCTGGGCCTCGGCGCGCATCCGGTCGCCCTCGACACCGCCGCGGCCGAAGTTGTAGGCCTGCGCGTTGCCGGAGGCCTCGTCGAAGCCGGCGGCGTAGAACGAGTCGTGCAGCCAGTTGGTGACGTAGAAGAGGTTCGTCACCGCCGCCTGGCGCTGGGTGGCGTTGAAGCTGGGCGCCTGGGTCAGGTCGTATACGTAGTCGAAGCCCGGATCGGAGGCCTCGCCCGTGAGGACCGCGCGCACGTCGTTGGTGCCGGGCTGGAAGCCGTCCGGCGCCACCAGGTCGGCGTAGGCGTCCACGTTGTTGCCCACCGTCTCGGTGGAGCCCGCGGGGAGCCACGGATCATTGCCGGGCAGGCTGGAGATAACGATGCTGTTGGGCAGCCGGTCCAGCGGCACGTCCACGCCATCCGGAACACCGGGCCGGTAGGGCGTGGTGTCGGTGCCGTGCGGGCCGTCATGCGGGGTATAGGGCGCCGTCGAGTCCGCCCACACCTTGTAGCGGTAGCTGGTGCTCCCGGAGTGCGCGGACAGGTTGTTGCGCATCAGCAGCGAGCCGTCCACCGCCGACACCACGAAGGAGTGGTAGTCCGAGCCCGTGCCGTTGCGGGCGCCGGAGTTCACCTCCACGTACCAGGCCGGCACCAGGCCGTCCGGCATCGTGTAGTAGACCTGCTTGGCGCGGGCGGGCACCACCAGGGCGTGGGTGAGGACGGGGGCGGAGCTCGCGTCCAGCTCGTAGTGCGAGTAGGGCCCGTTCACCTTGCCGGTGGACACGAAACCACGCGCCGGCATGGAAATACCGGTCTGGTCCTGGAAGGCGATGGCGATGGCCTGCTCGGCGGGGAGCCTGAAGGCGTTGGCCGCGCCGAGGCTGGCCTGGCGGGCCGACTGCGCGGGCGCCAGGTAGCCGGAGACGGCCACCAGGTCGAGGTTGCGGTCCATGATGACCTTCACCTCGTTGCGGAAGACCTCGATGCCGTCCACCTTCTGGCCGAAGCGGGCGATGACGGGGCCCTTGCCGGTCTGGTGCACCGACTTGAGCACCGCGGCGGACACGTCCTCGGAGCCCACGCGGTACAGGTCCGCCACCGACTGCAGGTGCGCGCGAGCGGCCTGGTCCGGCTTGCGGGCGCCCAGCGCCTTGCTCATGCTCGTCGTGGAGCCCGAGACCTCACGGGTGCTCCATACGAAGCTCGGGACTCCGAGCCGATCCTCCATCTGAGAAACACGCAGGCCGCGCGTCCGGAGAGCGTCGTCCTTGGCGGCGAGAGCCATCTCCTCCTGGCGAGCCAGGAAGGCGTCGAAATTTCCTCGAGTCGCGGCCAGGGCACTTCCGCTCGCGAGGGGCGTGAGCAACAAGCTGGCCCACAACGTTTGCCTCAAACGCATGCAGCCTCCATCTGAAACTGGGGGGGTTCCCGGTCTCCACATCCCCTACTGAACGAGCCAGGGTCCGGGAGGTCGCATGATAGTCGCAATTTCGACAGGTCGTTCAAGCACCCCCCAATCGCTGGCGCGTCTTCCGCGAAGCGGGCAATGGAGTTGCATGAGGCCGAAGCACCGGATTCCCGGCGCGATTTACATGGATGGCTGAGCTTCGCGGTTTCCTGTGCGCGCGTTTCTCAATTTCGAGAGAAACGATTGATCAGATTGGCGAGCGCCATCACCAGTTCGATGGGATCCACGGGCTTGGGCACGTACACGTGGAAGCCCGCGCTCAGGGCACGCGTGCGATCCTCCAACCGCGTATAGGCGGTGAGGGCGGCGGCGGGCACCTGGCCTCCTCGCGCTGGGGGCAGGGCGCGCACCTGGCGGATGAGCGTGTACCCATCCGCGTCCGGCATGCCGATGTCCGAGACGAGCAGATCCGGCGGGGCCCGCTGCAACTGCTCGAGCGCCTCGGCCGCGCTGGAGGCGGAGGACACCTCCGCGCCGCGTTCCTCCAGCAGCGCGCGCAGCAGCTCGCGGATGCCCTGCTCGTCATCCACCACCAGCACGCGCACGCCGGAGAGATCCGGCAGGTACGCGGCCAGCGAGGGATCCGGAAGCATCGACGCGATGCCTGGAGGCGCGCCCTCCGCGCCGCGCGCCGCGATCAGGGGCAGGCGCAAGGTGAAGGTGGAGCCGCGGCCCTCGCCCTCGCTGTGGGCCTGGACGGTGCCGCCATGCAGCTCCACCAGGTGGCGCACGATGGCCAGTCCCAGCCCCAGGCCTCCGTAACGGCGGGCGGAGCCTCCCTCGGCCTGCCGGAAGCGCTCGAAGACATGGGGCAGGAAGGCGGGATCGATGCCTTTGCCCGAGTCGGTCACCTGCAGTTCCACGTGCTCCTCCACGCACCGCAGCCGGGCCGACACCTTGCCTCCATCGGGCGTGAACTTGATGGCGTTGGTGAGCAGGTTCCACGCCACCTGCTGCAGCCGCTGGGCATCTCCCTGGACGGGGCCCACCCCGGACTCCAACTGGGGCTCGAGCTGGATGTTGCGGGCGGCCGCCACCGGGCGCACCGCTTCCAGCGCCGCCTCCACCACGGGCGCCAGCTTCACCGGCTGCATCTCCAGGCGCAGCCTCCCGGCGACGATGCGCGAGATGTCCAGCAGATCATCGACGATCTGCGCCTGGGCCCTGGCGCTGCGCTCCACCGTTTCCAGGGCGCGCATCTGCTTCTCCGGGGTGAGCGTGTTGGTGCGCAGGATGCTGGTCCAGCCGAGGATGGCCGTGAGCGGGGTGCGCAGCTCGTGCGAGACGGTGGCGAGGAAGTCGTCCTTGGCGTGGTTGGCCTCCTCGGCCCGATCGCGCTCCTGGCGCACCTGCTCGAACGCCTGGCGCGCGCGTTGCCGCGCGGTGATGTCCGCCGTCACGTCCCGGAGCAGGACGAGCACTCCCTCTCCGGAGGGGAACACCCGGGCCTCCAGCCAGACCCCGAGGGAAGCGAAGTACTCCTCCGCGGTGACGGCCGTGCTTTCCGCGAGCGCGCGGTGGCAGGCCCGGTGGAGCTCCGTCTCCTCCAACCCGGGCAGCTCCGCCCAGAGCCGTCGGCCGAGCAGCAGGTGCCGGGAGCGGCCCAGGATGCGCTCGGCGCTGGCGTTGACGTAGGTGGGCCGCCCCTGGACGTCGAGTGCGAGCACTCCGTCCGTGACGACCTCGAGGTGCTGCTCGAGTCGCGGCGGCGCGTGGCCGTGCGTGTCCGTCAGGGGAATCATGAAGGAGATCGTGACAGGTCGAACTCCCGCTTGCCTGCTCCTGCCTGTGGCGGCTCCGGGCCAACGCCCGGCAGTGAACGGGGTAAGTGGGGATTCTCAGGTCGCGAGACCGCCAGCGTTGGGCGCCCCACGCTTGCCTGCCCTGCTACGGGCGAGGCGCCTCTGGCTTGTGCCCGCGGAGCCTCGCCGTTATCTGGGGCGGCGTGTCGGAGCCAAAGGAAGTCCAGCCCCGGTGGGAAGGGCTGGTGTTCGTCTGCCGCAAGTGCATGAAGCGCGCGGGGGCGGAGGACGTGCGGAGCACGCTCAAGGAGGAGCTGGGCCGGGGCGTGCGCGTGGTGCGCAGCAGCTGCCTGAAGCTGTGCCCCAAGGGCCGCGTCACCGTGGTGGTGGGCAGCGGCGAGGGCATGCGCTGCCTGCTCGTCGATCCCGAGGAGGACGCGGACTCGCTCGTCCGCGCCGTCTCCCGTGCGCTCGGCCGTCCGCCGGAGTGACTACGGGATCACGCCCGCCTGCCGCAGCAGGGTGGAGAGATCGTAGAAGGCCTGGTAATGGCAGATGCGGCCGTCGCGGAACTCCCAGCGGTCCACGCCGGTGATGGACATGCGCTTGCCGGTCGGCTGGGCGCCGTTGGGCAGCGGGCCGGTCATCGTCCCCGACAGCCGCCAGTGGAACATCACCGACTTGCCGTCCGCGGCGAGGTAGGGCGGATCCATGATGTCGCAGGTCAGGTCCGGGAAGGCGGTGAAGGAGCCCTCCAGCAGCATCATCGCCGTGGCACTGCCCTTGCCGGGCTGCGGCAGCATGGGGTCCGCCCAGTGCACGTCCTCGGTGATCAGCGCCTGGAGCGGGTTCGAGGCGGACTCCTTCTTCGTCCATGCGGCGGCGTAGCGGCGCGCGAACTCGTTGATGAATTCCTGGGTGATTGCGGCCATGCGAGAAGGCTCCTCGGCTGTTAGATGGGGGTCCGGAGCCTGTCAGTTCGCTGTTCAACCTGCCAAGGACGCGGCGAGTACAGTGGTGCCCCCGCTCCGGGAAGGATGTGGCACAACGCCACGGTCCCGGAACGCCACGATCCCAGGGGGGTCCCCAGGGTTGTGGCGGGACGCTACAGTTCGAGTCTGGCTGGATTCGTGGAACTCCAAGAGAAGGAGCGTTGGCATGTCCGTCGCAGTGGGATCCCCCGACATGATCAATCGGGTGGAGACGTTGAAGAGGGACCACGGCCGGTTGCGCGTGCTCCTCAGCGCGTGCGACGGAGCGGGCCCGTTGGAGCTGCCGGGTCTGTTGCGGCAACTCAATGATGTCTTCGTTCCCCACCAGCGGGCGAAGGAGCAGCTCTACGAGGTGGTGGTGGCGAGCTGCCAGGAGTCGAAGGACGCGACCTCGCTCACGCTGCTCAACATCTTCCGCACCAACCTGACGGTGATGTCCAACGCGGTGCTCGGCTTCTTCTCGCACGTGGACTCGGATCCGGAGCGGCTCCGCCAGCGCTTCCGGACGGTGTCCGCCGCGCTGCGCTCCCTGATGGAGACCGAGGAGAAGTCCGTCTTTCCCCTGTGCCTGCGCCAGCAGACGCGCATGAAGCAGCCCGCCCAGGCGCTGCGTATCCAGACCCTCTCCTCGCCGTCGTGGCAGGCAGGTGGCCGATGAGCTTCGTGCCGCCCAAGGACATGTCGGTGCTCGACAACGCCGAGCGGATGTCCTCCTTCGACGCCCCGCTGCTCGATTCCTCGCCGGATCCGGAGCTCCAGGCGCTCGTGACCGAGGCCACCGCGTTGACGGGCTTCCCCATCGGGCTGGTGAGCCTGGTGGTGCGGAAGATCCAGTTCTTCCGGGCACAGGTGGGGCTGCCGCCGGATCTCTCCGCGACGCTCGCCACCGATCGCTGCACGTCCTTCTGCCAGTTCGTGGTGGCCCGGGGTGGGCCCCTGGAGATCGAGGACACCTCGCGCGAGCCCGGCCTGCCCAGGGATCTGGTGGAGCGCTACGGCATCCGGGCCTACGTGGGCTTCCCGTTGAAGGTGCGGGGGCAGACAGTGGGCTCCTTCTGCGTCATCGGCGCGCAGCCCGCGCGGCTGACGGCCGAGGTGCTGACGAAGCTGGAGCAACTGGCCGGGCGCGCCAGCGCTCGTCTGGAGACGCTGGCATGCCAGACGCCGGCCCCGGCGTCCGGCTCCGAGGCCGAGGAGAAGGCCCGGAACGCGTGGCTGGCCGTCGCCGAGGCCCAGCCGTTGCTGAGCCTCAGTGAGCGTTTCGCCGACGGGCAGATGTCGTTCGAGGAGTTCCAGCGCAGCCTCGGAGCCCTGGCGGGGCTCACGGACCCGTCGTCCGACTGACCCTCGTCCGGGCCGCCCGCGCTATGCTGCGGGCGGAGACCGAGGGGGCGCATGAATCTTCCAAGAGAGCTGGTCGAGGCGGTGCGCAGACACCAGGTGGTTCCCTTCGTGGGCGCCGGTGTGAGCATGGGGGTGAAGCGGGGGCTGTTTCCCTCGTGGAAGCAGCTTCTGGAAGGGCTCGCGGAGCGGCTGGAGCAGGAGGCGCTTCCGGAGCCGGTGGTCGCCGAGGTGCGGAAGTGCATCGCAGGGGGCGACTTCCTCACGGCGGCGGAGCTGGGCTTCAAGGAGATGGGGGCCTTCCGCTTCAACCGCTTCCTGCGCGAGCGGCTGCGCGTGCACCCGCCGGCCGACGCGGAGCTCTCGGTGGTGCGGGCGCTCTGGGGCCTGCGGCCCGAGGTGATGCTCACGACCAACTACGATGACGTCCTGCTGTGGGGCCAGGAGGGCGCGGAGCCCATCTCCAATGATCAGGACGACGAGCTGCACCTGATGGACGCGGAGGCCTCGCCGGACGCGCCGCGGCTCTGGTACCTGCACGGCACCATCCACCGGCTCTCGACGCTCATCCTCGGTGGGGCCGACTACGCGCGGCTCTACGGGGATGGGACCCAGCAGCATGGACGCTACTCGCACTACACGAACGCGCTGGTCCGGCTGCGCGAGTGGATCCGGGCCAGACCCTTCCTCTACGTGGGCTTCAGCTTCAGTGATCCCTACGTGCTCAAGCAGATAGAGCACGTGCTGGGCATCACGAAGGGACGGCACGTGCCGAGCTTCGCGCTGATGAAGAAGGGAAGCATCGAGCGCGGCGCGCTGTGGCCCCGCTACAACATCCAGCTCATCGAGTACGAGGATCACGGTCCTCCGCTGGCGGCCTGCCTGAACGCGCTGTCACGGGCGGCTTTCGGCGAGCCATCCGCGCCGCCGGGGAAGGTCCGTCCCGCGACGGGCATACCCGCGCCCGCGCCCGCTTCCATCAACAGGGGGCCCGCGATGGGGCCCGCGGCCGCATCGGACGACGCCTCCGTGCTCGAGCTCCTCACGTTCCGGTCCGGAGAGCCTCGCGCTTCTCCCGCACAACCGGCGCCCGCTGCCCCGCCGCGGCCCACTCCCGTTCCACTGGAGTCAGCTCCCATCCCGTTGGATCCGCCGCACGTTCCGCGGGAGGCGCTGGAGCATGTGTACACGCACATCCTCCGGCACCGGCACCGGCTGGTGCTGTTCGCCCCCGAGGACGGCGGAGAGGAGTCGATCGCGCGCCGCGTGGCACGGCAGTACGGGGAGCGGGTCTCCTGGCTGGAGCCGCCGAACGTGCCGGACTGCACGGAAGCCGACTACTGCCGGGCCCTCGCGGAAGACAATCGCGTCACGAGCTTCGACGCCCTGGTGGAGCACCTGCGCCAGCGGGCCGAGGGCCTCGGACGGGAGCACCTGTTCGTCCTGCGCTACGAGTGGGGGCCGTTGGGGCACCTGGACACGCTCGGCAAGCATCTGCGGCGGTTGATGGAGGCGCCGTCGAAGGTGGAGTTGCACCTGCTGGTGGCGGGAGGAGGGGCGCGGGGCGGGTGGCTGCTGCACAACGTGTCGAAGTCCTCCGTGTTCTCGGACGCGGTGAAGCGCGAGGTGCCCGACTTCACGGTGGACGAGGTGTGGCAGTTGCTCGACGCGGCGAACCTGGATGGGGAGCGGTGGGCCCGGGATGTCCACGAGGCCACGGGCGGTCATCCGGGCCTGCTCGAGGAGATCCTGGCCGGGGCGGGGGCGCTCGACCGGAAGTCGGTGACGGAGAGACTGGCGCGCAGCCCGTGGCTGCGAGGCGCGCTCCAGGAGCGGCTGCGTGAGGACGAACGCAACGGCGCCTCGGGGAAGCGGAGCTGCCGCTTCGTTCTGGAGGAGTTGCTCGCGGGCCGGCCCGTGAACGCGCTCGAACCGCTGGACTACCACCTCGAGCAACCGGAGGTGCGGCTGTACTTCGCCGGGCTGGTGCGCGGTGACGAGGAAGGGAGGACCGTGCTGCGGTGCCGGGCGGTGGAGCTCGCCGCGAGGGACGAGCTGGCGCGCAGGGACGGGCGGTCGTGAAGAGAGGGCCGGTGCTCCAGGGAGACACCGGCCCCGCGCGTCTCAGCCGAGCAGCGAGGCCACGATGGCCGGCCAGTCGGTGGTGGGAGGCAGACGGCCCTCGGCGTGCTCGGGGCGGCCACCGCCACGGCCACCGGCGGCCTCGGCGGCGCGCTTGAGGAAGGCCCCGCAGCCGAAGTTGGAATCACTGCCCCGGGTGATCAGCACCGACAGGCCCTCGGGGGTCCGGCCGGCGAGCAGCACCACGGCCTCGGGCCGGCTCGTCAGGCGTGTGGCGACGGAGCGCAGGTACTCGGGCGTGGCGCCGTCGAGCACCGCGACCACGGGCTTGCCGGGGGACTGCTCGGCCTGGGCGGCGAGCTCGGCGGCGGTGGACTCGGCGAGCTTCGCCCGGGCGGCGCCGAGTGCCTCACGAACCTCGGTCAGATCCCTCCGCAGCTTGTCCACGGATGCGGGCACATCCAGCGGTCCGCACGAGAAGCTCTTGCCGAGCGCGCGCAGGGTGCCGGCCTCCTCCCACAGCTCGCTCCGGGCGCGGCGGCCTGCGGAGAAGAGGACGCGCCCCTTGCCCTTGTTGCGCTCCACGCCGAGCACCCGCACCATGCCCACCTGCGCCGAGCGCGTGCAGTGGGTGCCACCACAGGGCGACACGTCGAAGTCACCCATCTGGATGACGCGGATGTTGTCCGTGACCTTGGGGGCGCGGCGCAGGGGGAGGGCGGCCAGCTCCTCGGGCGTGGGGAAGAAGGCGCGGATGACGATGTCGTCGTCGATGATGGAGTTGACCAGGTCCTCGGCCTCGGCGACGCGGCGCTCGTCGAGCACGTCCAGGTCCACGTCGATGGTGCACAGCGTCTCGCCCAGGCGCGAGGACACGGTGTGCGCGTTGGCCACGTCCACCAGCGCGCGCGAGAGCATGTGCTGGCCGGTGTGCAGCGCCATGTGGGTGCGGCGGCGGAGACGGTCGATCTCCCCGGCCAGCTCGGTGCCGGCCTCGGGGAGCGAGGCGCCCTCGGGCAGCTCCAGCATGTGGTGGACCACCCCCGCGTCATCCACCTGCACGTCACGGATGGCCCGGCCGCCGAGCACGCCCCGGTCGGCCATCTGGCCACCGGCTTCGGGATAGAAGGCGCTGCGGTCGAGCACGACGGAGGGAGCACCGTTCCACATGCCATGCGCGAGCACGCGCCCGGTGAACCGGAAGAGGAAGGGATCGCTGTAGTAGAGGCGCTCGGTGGGGGTCATGGCTCCGGGAGGGATAACACGGGGCGCGAGCCGGCGGACGAGGATGCTCGCCCGGCGGACGGGGGAGACCCCTGGGGCTACCTGGGCCCGTAGCGCGTCTTGAGCTCGGCCATGGACAGGCCGCTCCAGCGGGAAAGCAGCTCCACGACGTCCCGGGCATGCAGGAAGTGCAGAGTGTCTCCGGAGAACACGGAGAGGAAGACGCCGCCACAGTGGGGCAGTCTGGCGCCGCTCGACTCGAGGTAGTCCACGAGCCGGGGCAGGGTGTGGTCGAGCAGGAAGGAGCGGACGTTCCCGGCGGGCAGCACGAGCTCGTAGCTGGTGGCGCCGGAGAGCTCGTCTCCAGCCTCGGCGCGGACGCGGGCGATGGCCTGGTTGGCCTCCAGGGCGGGGGCGCGGTCGAAGGCGAGGCGGAGCAATTCGTCGGCGGCGGCGTCCATGCGTGGGCTCTCCTGCCTGGATTCCCACCATGGCCCTCCGGGAAGTGCAAGGGGAAGCCTCGGCGAGTGTCGCCGGGACGGGGGCGGACGCGGTGGCTGGCCGTCCCTTCCACGGGGGAGCGGGGCAGGGCCTGCGATGGCGGCCTCGCGTGGTTAGGCTCGTCCCATGGGTGACGTGGAACTCGCGGAGGCACTCCGGCGGCAGGGCATCTCCGACACGCGGGTGCTCGAGGTGATTCGGGAATTGGACCGGGCGGCATTCGTCCCGGAGTCGATGCGGGACGTGGCCGGACTGGACTCGCCACTGCCCATCGGCCATGGGCAGACGATCAGCCAGCCATTCATCGTGGCCTTCATGACGCAGGCGCTGAACCTCCAGCCCGGCGAGCGGGTGCTGGAGATTGGAACGGGCTCGGGCTACCAGACGGCCGTGCTCGCGCGGCTGGGGGCCGAGGTGTACACGATGGAGAGCCTCCCGGAGCTGGCCGGTCCGGCCCGGGAGCGGCTGGAGCGGATGGGCTTCAATGGCATCCATTTCCGGGTCGGCGATGGCTCGGCTGGCTGGCCGGAGGACGCGCCGTTCGACGCCGTCCTGGGCACGGCGGCCCCGGAGCGGTTGCCCCCGGCGCTCTACCAGCAACTGCGGCCGGGCGGCCGGCTGGTGCTGCCGGTGGGTCCGAGGCACGGCTCCCAGGAACTGCTCCGGGTCATCCGGCCCTCACGCGGGGAAGCTCCCCAAGTGGAGAAGCTGCTGGGCGTGCGCTTCGTGCCGATGACGAGCACGCCACCGCCTGGGTTCGTGCACTGAGGCGTTATCCGCTCGGGAACCGGGTTTCTCAATTCCTGTCAGACAGTTGGTGCGGCAAGCATTGTAGGTGGAACCCCGCGCGTGGGACGTCGCGGGGTTTGTTGTTTTCGCCATCCGGAATGGCTTTGTCGTTTCTGGTTTCTCAAACTTCTGGTTTCTCAAACTCCAAAAACATTGCGCGCTGAATTGAATTACATTTTGTTGACTACTTGTCCGTCGTTGAACTCGTGTGGTAAATGTGAATTTCCGGCAGTGCGTCTTGGGATTCGGGACACTGCGGCTTCCAGGGGGCACGCGCGCGAGCGCACCAATCGCCGGGGTTCACCCGAGTGAGCCGTGCCCCACACTGGCTTGCTCGTCTCAAGGAGTATCAATACATGAAGGACACGGCGTACCGGCCTGCCGGTAAGCGCGTACGGGCTTTGTCCACGCGCGCACTCGGAGTGGCTTGGCTTGCGACGACGCTGGCGTGCGGAGGCTCCGCGAAGGAGCCCAGCACCCAGCAGTCCGCGGGCTTCCGTTTTGACCCCTCACTCCACAAGGTGCAGATCAGCGCGGACAAGGCCGCTGCGCTGGAGGCGCAGGGAGCCTCGGTCCTCGCGGACTATGGTTCCTACAAGCTGTTGCAGGTGGATGACGCCACGCTCAAGCGGCTGCCCGCGCTCAAGGACGCGGAGCTGCGCGACGACTACAATCACATCCTGCTCAACTCGGGTGTGATCGACACCATGTCCGAGCACGGGCAGTCGCTGCGCGGCATGAGCAAGACGGCCGTTGGCAAGCGCTTCCACATCGTGCAGTTCGCCGGCCCCGTGCAGCCCGAGTGGTACAAGGCCCTCGAGGCCACTGGCGTCAAGGTGGTGACGTACATCCCCAACAACGCCTACCTCGTCTACGGCAACCCCGCCGCGATGAACTCGCTGGCGAAGCACACCGGCACGGCTTCCATCATCCAGTGGGATGGTGAGTACCTGGCGGACTTCAAGCTGCATCCGTCCGTCAACAAGATCGCCACGGGCGCCTACGCCATCCAGCTCGTCAAGGATGAGGTGACGAACGAGGAGACGCTGGCGCTCATCCGCAAGCTGCAGTCGCACGAGGCCATCGTCCGTAAGTCGATGGACTACGTGAACGTGGTGGCCTTCGTGGACCGCCAGGCGATCGATCAGCTGGTGCAGCGCCCGGACGTGCTGTCCATCCAGTCGCGCATCGAGCCCAAGAAGTTCGACGAGCGTCAGAACATGATCCTCGCCGGGCAGCTCTCCGGCACCACGCCCACGGGGCCGGGCTATCTGGCCTGGCTGGCGGCCAAGGGCTTCACCCAGGAGCAGTTCACCGCGTCCGGCTTCGGCGTGGACGTGAGCGACAGCGGTCTGGACAACGCCACGGCGACGCCCAACCACTTCGCCCTGTACGTCAACGGCGATGTCGCCAACGCCAGCCGCGTGGTCTACGCCCGTCTCGAGGGTACGCCGAACGCTGGCAGCACCAACCAGGGCTGTGACGGCCACGGCACCCTGAACTCCCACATCATCGGCGGCTACGTGGGCCTGACCGGCGCGCCCCACGAGGACACGGCCGGCTACAAGTACGGCCTGGGCGTGGCGCCCTTCGTGAAGCTGGGCTCCTCGGTGGTGTTCGATCCGGGCCGGTTCACGAGTCCCGACTACGCGAACCTGCAGTCGCGCGCGTACCGTGACGGCATGCGCATCAGCTCCAACAGCTGGGGCTCCAGCAGCAGCGCGTACACCATTGACGCGCAGGAGTACGACGCCCTCGTCCGCGACGCGCAGCCGGAAGGCTCCGCGGTGCCCAACCCGGGCAACCAGCAGATGATCATCGCCTTCGCGGCGGGTAACGACGGCCCGACGACGAACTCGGTGGGCAGCCCCAGCACGGGCAAGAACGTCATCACCGTGGGTGCCTCGGAGAACGTCCATCCCTTCGGTGGCGCGGATGCCTGCAATACCCCCGACGCCGAGGCGAACAGCCTCCTGGACGTGGCGTCCTTCTCCGGCCGTGGTCCCACGGATGACGGCCGCAAGAAGCCGGACATCATGGCGCCGGGAACGCACGTCTCGGGCGGTATGGCCCAGACGGATGGGCAGCGGGCCAACCCGCCGGCCCTCCCCAATGGCCAGGCGCTCTCCTGCTTCGACGCCTCCGGCGTGTGCGCGGGCTACAACAGTGACTTCCACCCGCCGGGCCAGCAGTGGACCTCGGCCTCCTCCGGCACCAGCCACTCCACCCCCGCGGTGGCCGGCGGCGCGGCCCTCCTCTACCAGTACTTCATCAATCAGGGCATGGCCCCGCCGAGCCCGGCGATGGCGAAGGCCTACCTGATGAACTCCACCCGCTACATGTCGGGCACGGGGGCCAACGACTCGCTCTACTCCAACAACCAGGGCACCGGTCTGATGGACCTGGGCATGGCCTTCGACGGCTTGCCCCGCATGCTGGATGACCAGAACCCGGACAACCTCTTCACCGCCACCGGCCAGACGCGCACCTTCTCCGGTGCCATCTCGGACTCGACCAAGCCCTTCCGCGTGACGCTGGCGTGGACGGACGCCCCGGGTTCCACCACCGGTAGCGCCTGGAAGAACAACCTGGACCTCACCGTGACGGTGGGCGAGAACACGTACAAGGGCAACGTCTTCACGGGTGCCAACTCCGTGACCGGCGGCACCGCGGACGTCGCCAACAACGTGGAGAGCGTCTTCCTGCCGGCCGGCACCGAGGGCTCGTACACCGTGACGGTGACGGCCACCAACATCAACTCGGACGGCGTGCCCAACAACGGCACGGCGCTGGATCAGGACTTCGCGCTCATCGCGTACAACTCCTGCAACCTGGCGCCCGCGACGCCCGAGAGCGTGACGGCCGCGGTGGCTGGTGACAACGCCATCGACGTGAGCTGGACCGCCAACGACGCGACCTCGTACAACATCTACCGGTCCATCACCCCGGGCGGGCCGTACACCCGCGTGGGCACCGCGACGGCGTCGCCGTACCATGACGTCGGCGTGTCCGGTGGCACGACGTACTACTACGTGGTGCGCGGCGTGAAGTGCGCCGAGTCGCCCCGGTCCACCGAGGTCTCCGCGACGGCCACGGGCGTGTGCACGCTGCCGCCCACCTTCGCCGGCCTCACCTCCGCCAGCAATGGCGCCGCCAGCACCTGCGCCAGCACCCTGAGCTGGTCCGCCGCCACGCCCGTGTGCGGGGGAGCCGTCAGCTACTCGGTGTACCGGAGCACCACCCAGGGCTTCGCTCCCTCGGCGGCCAACCGGATCGCCACCGGCGTGACGGGCACCTCGTTCGCGGATGACCTGAACCTGACGAACGGCGCCCGGTACTACTACGTGGTGCGCGCGACCGAGGTGAGCTCGGCCACGCTCGAGGAGTCGAACACGGTGGAGAAGGCGTCCGTGCCCACGGGCATCATCACCCCGGCCGTCGGCTTCTTCGACGACTTCGACGCCAACCGTCCCGCCAACGCCTCCGCGTACTGGACGCCGACGGTGCTCGCCGGCAACGCGGCCACGACGAACATCATCTCCGGTTGCCACTACCAGTCGGCCACCAACGCGTACCGCATGGGTGCGACCAACACGAGCTGCGGTGGACAGTACCTCGTCAGCCAGCAGCACGTGCTGGCGCTGGGTGGTAACGGCTCGACGGCGGGCATCAACGGCTTCGCCGTTCCGGCCACCGCCATGGGTCCCCAGATGACGTTCAACATCTGGTACGACTTCGAGACGCGCTACGACGGTGCCTGGCTCGTCTACAGCACCACGGGCGCCAGCGGTCCGTGGACCAACGTGTCCGACGCGGTGTCGTCGACGCAGCCGTACATCTCGGCGGGCGGCTACGACAACACGCTCAACAGCTCCTCCACCACGCGCATCTGGACCGGGAACAACGCGGGCGCCAACGGCTCGCTCAAGGCGGTCACCGTCAACCTCGACGCGCTGGCGGGCAGGACGGTGTGGTTCGGCTTCCGCATGCACAGCGACTCCACCAGCAATGGTGAGGGCTTGTACGTGGATGACGTGCGCGTCTCGGCGGACGCGGCGGGCACCTGCACCACGAACGTGCCGCCCGCGGGCCCTGCCGTCGGCTACAGGGTGGACGGGCTCGCCAACCTGGTGTCGGCGGGCAGGCCGGCCACCTTCGGCCTCTCGGCCGTTGACTCGGCGGGCGTGGTCGCCACCAGCTACACGGGCAGTGCGTCGCTGAGCAGCTCGGATGGCGCGGCGACCCTGCCGGCCACCGCGTCCTTCACCAACGGCGTGGCGAGCGGTCTGTCCGTCACCTTCGGTACGGCGGGCGTTCAGTCCATCCGCGCCACGGGCGTGGAGAACCCGGACCTCGTGGGCGGTGCCAGCACCAACGTCACCACCGCGAGCAAGCTGGTCTTCACCACCTCTCCGGCCAACACCGTCGCGGGCGTTGCCTTCGCCCCGAGGGTGGGCCTGGTGGACGCGTCGGGCACGGCGGTCACGTTGGGCTCGTTCAACGTCAACGTCTCCATCCAGAACAACGCGGGCGGGGGCACGCTGTCGGGCACCACGTCCGTGGCCATGGTCAACGGTGTCGCCAACTTCACGGGCCTGTCCATCAACAAGGTGGGCACGGGCTACACCCTGAAGGCGAGCGTCGCCGGCCTGGAGGATGGCATCAGCTCGGCCTTCAACATCACCCCGGCCGCGGCGGCGAGGCTCGTCTTCTCGACGCAGCCCTCCAACACCGTGGTGGGCTCGGCCATCACCCCGGCGGTGCAGGTGGCCATCCAGGACGCCCTGGGCAACCAGACCACCTCCACGGCCAACGTCACCCTCGCGCTGAACGCGAGTCCGACGGCCACCCTCTCCGGCACCACCACGGTGGCGGCGGTTGCGGGTGTGGCGACCTTCCCGGGTCTGTCGACGACCAAGGCGGGCTCCGGCTTCAAGCTGTCCGCCACCTCGGGCTCGCTCACCGCGGCGAGCAGCGATGCCTTCTCGATGATCGCTGGCGCTTCGTACCGGGCGGCCATCACCCGTCAGCCCACCAACGTGGATGCGGGTGCGCCCATCAGCCCGTCCGTCCAGGTCACGCTCTACGACGAGCATGGCAACCTGGCGACGCACTCGTCCGCGCCGGTGTCGGTGTACCTGGGCAACAACCCGGGGAACGCGACGCTGGGTGGCACCACCACCGTGAATGCCGAGGCGGGCGTGGCCACCTTCGACAACCTGACGGTGAGCCGTCCTGGCTCCAACTACACCCTGGTGGCCGGCACGAACGGCGTCTACCTGGGCACCAGCGTCGGCTTCGACGTGCGTGAGGGCGCGGCTTCGCGGCTCGTCTTCACCAGCACGCCGGCGGACAAGACGGCCGTGGGCTCCGCGTTCACGGTGCGCGTGGCGGTCCAGGACAGCGCTGGCAACCTCCTCACCAGTGCGACGCCCGAGGTGACGCTGTCGCTCGTCACCGAGTCGGGTGCCACCCTGGGCGGGACGAAGACGGTCACCGCCGCTGGCGGCGTGGCCACCTTCGGGGACATCTCCGTGGACAAGGTGGGCACGGGCTACGTGCTCCAGGCGGAGTCGGCGGGTCTCTCCTCCGGCACCTCCCCGGCCTTCAGCGTCGTTCCGGATTACGCCGGGACGGGGCGGCTGGTCTTCCGCGGTACGCCGGGCAGCGCCACGGCCGGGGACAACCTGGCTCCGATCGAGGTGGAGCTGCGTGACTCGCTGGGCAACCTGCTCACGGACAGCAAGGCCCTGGTGACCCTGGGCCTGGGGACGAACCCCGCCGCCGGCTCGCTGCTGGGCTCGGCGTCGGTGGCCGCGGTCAATGGCGTGGCCACGTTCGATGCACTCTCGCTGCGCAAGGCGGGCGCCGGCTACACGCTGGTTGCCGCGGCCGAGGGCTTCACGGGTGCGACGAGCGCGGCCTTCGCGGTGGCTCCGGGCGCGGTGGCCAGCTACTCGCTGGCGCTTCCCCCGAGCATCACGGCGGGCCAGGAGATCACGTTCTCCGCCACGGCGTATGACGCCTACGGCAACGTGGCCACCAACTTCTCCGGCCCCATCGCGGTGACGAGCTCGGACACGGCGGCGGTGCTGCCGGCCAACGTGCTCTTCGCCGAGGGTGTGAGCTCCGAGGTGAAGGTGACGTTCAAGTCGCTGGGCCTGAAGACGCTGTCCCTGGGCGAGGGTGCCCTGAGCAGCGTCGCGCAGACCAACGTGACGGCGTTCGCGCAGCCCACGGTGTCCATCACCAACCCCGCGGGCGGCACGGAGGTGTCCGGCAAGGTCACCATCACCGCCCAGGGCGCGGTGGCCTCCGGTACCACGCTGAGCCAGCTGTCCATCCTGGTGGATGGCGTGGTCATCGGCTCGGGTACGGAGAGCACGCTGTCGGCTGAGTGGGACAGCTCCGGCGCCACGGGCGGCAAGCACAGCATCACGGCCGTCATCACCGATGGTGCTGGCAACGTGGTGTACTCGGCCCCGGTGGGCATCAACGTGAAGGCCGAGGAGCCGGCGAGCTGCGGTTGCGCCGCCACCTCGGGCGCGGACGCGAGCCTGTACCTGGGTCTGTTCGCCCTGGCCCGGTACGTGTCGCTGCGCCGCCGCCAGTCGAAGAAGGCCGCCTGATGTGTGACAGGGTCCCGGGCGCCAGACGGCGCGCCGGGGCCAGGCCGGGCGGGGAGGTCTTCTCCGCCCGGCTGTCACCCAGACGAGCAGGTTGAAACGAACGCGCTGGTGTGGGTCAAACCCCGCCAGCGCGTTTTTTCATTGGGCGGGCGGGCGCGGGTGCATTGCCCGGGTGGAGCGGGGCCGCTAACCTCCGGATCATGATCATCTGCCCCGTGTGCGAGCACCAACAGGCTCAGGGCACCGAGTGTGAAGTCTGTGGGAAGAAGCTGTTCACGACCGCGCCGGTGGCGGTGCCGGTGACGAGGCTGGCCGAGCTGGAGCAGACGCAGCTGGCGGGAGGGCGCGCCCCGGTGCAGACCGCGGCGATTCCCGACCTGGAGCTGACGGCCCAGCAGGCGGTGCGGGAGGTCGCCGTGCAGCCGGTGCCCGAGCTGGACACGGGCCGTTCCGCGGCGGCGGGCAACGTCATGGTGGCGCCGGTCCAGGACATGGACACGGGCCGGGCGATGTCCGACGGGCTGAAGACGGCGGCGCCCACGGGTCCGGTCGTCTGCCGCTACTGCCGCAACGTGCAGGACATCGGGAACGTGTGCGATCGCTGCGGCATGCGGCTGCCCAAGGCGCGCATGGCGCGGCCCGAGGCGTCCGCGTCCAGCGGCCCGCCGCAGGCCGGTGAGCGGACGTCGTGCCCGAAGTGCCACACGCCGGGGTACGCGGGCCGGGCCTGTGTGACGTGCAGCACGATGATTCCAGCGGCGGAGTGAGCACCATGGGAACGCCTGCCTTTCACGCCGAGTACGCCTGCAGCGAGGGCTGTGGCTTCCGGGCCTCGTTGCTGGAGGTCGTCTACCGCTGCCCGAAGTGCGAGGGGCTGCTGGAGGTGGCGCACGACGTGGAGGCGCTGCGCTCGGTGGCCGCGGAGGAGTGGAAGCGGCGCTTCGAGCAGCGTTTCGGGGCCTCGCGGCTGCCGTACGCCTCGGGCGTGTGGGGCAAGCACGAGTGGGTGTACCCCCAGCTTCCGGCGGAGGACATCGTCTCGTTGGGCGAGGGGAGGGTGCCGCTCAAGGCGCTGCCGCGGATGGCGGCGGAGCTGGGGCTGGCGAGCCTGGACCTGAAGGAGTGCGGCGTCTCGCCGACGGGCAGCTTCAAGGACTGGGGGATGACGGTCCTGGTGTCCGCGGTGAAGCACATGCGGGCGAGGGGCGTGCCCATCCGGGCGGTGGCGTGCGCGTCGACGGGAGACACGTCGGCGGCGCTGGCGGCCTACTGCGCGGCGGCGGGGATTCCCTCGGTGGTGTTCCTGCCGAAGGACAAGGTGTCGCTGTCGCAGCTGGTGCAGCCGGTGGCGAACGGCGCGCGGGTGCTGTCGCTGGACACGGACTTCGACGGCTGCATGAAGCTGGTGCAGCAGGTGACGAAGGACTCGGGCCTGTACCTGGCCAACTCGATGAACTCGCTGCGCATCGAGGGGCAGAAGGTGGTGGCCATCGAGCTGTGCCAGGACCTGGGTTGGGAGCCGCCGGATTGGGTGGTGATTCCGGGCGGCAACCTGGGCAACGCGAGCGCGTTGGGCAAGGGCTTCGAGCTGATGCACGCGCTGGGGATGATCTCCAAGCGGCCGCGGATCGCGGTGGGGCAGGCGCAGCGGGCCAATCCGCTGATGCGCTCCTTCCGCGGAGGCTTCGCGGAGCTGGTGCCGGTGAAGGCGGAGAAGACGCTGGCGTCGGCGATCCAGATCGGCGCGCCGGTGTCGTTCCGGCGAGCGGTGAAGATGTTGAAGGCGTTCGACGGCGTGGTGGAGGAGGCGACGGAGTCGGAGCTGGCGAACGCGGCGGCGAGGGCGGACCGGGAGGGCACGTTCGCGTGTCCGCACACGGGCGTGGCGCTGGCGGCGCTGGAGAAGCTGGTGGCGCAGGGAGTGATCGCCCGGGGAGCGCGGGTGGCGGTGGTGTCCACGGCGCACGGACTCAAATTCCCAGACTTCAAGGTGGGGTACCACCGGAAGTCGCTGGAGGACGTGACGAGCCGCTACGCCAATCCCCCGGTGGATCTGCCCGCGAATCTTGATGCGGTGAGGGCCGCGCTGTCCGACCTATAGTGCCCCGCTTCACTCGTCGTCTCTTCAGGAGAGCGCATGAAGAAGTGGGTTGTCGGTATGGCCCTCGTTGTCTGTGGATGTGGCGGTAACAACCTGGTCGGTACGTGGAAGGGGAGCGCGTCCGGCTGGGATGTCACCCTGAACGTGAAGGATCAGGTCTCGAGCACCATCGTCGCCGTGACCGGGACGATGAGCACCAACAAGTCCGCCTGTTTCAACAACGCGCCCCTCAGTGGCACGCTGGCCGAGACGACCGTGGACTTCGGTGCGGTCGGGTCGGGCTCGGAGAGCTCGGCCACGGTCATCCAGATCGACGGCGAGTATGACGGCGACGAGATCACCGGTTTCTTCGAGGTGACCAGCGCCACCGAGGCGTGCGATGTGGCGCGGACCTCCATCACGCTGACGCGTCAGTAATCTTCGCTCCCAGGCCCTCTTCTCCTCTGGGGGAGAGGGTCGTGGCCGGGGTTTCTCGTCCCCCGGGTCGTGCAGTCCGGCGAGGTTGACCCGTGAATCCGCATGACTGGCATTGCCGGTAACGGCAGTCCCATGTCTGGAATCAGGGCGAGAGGGTGAATTTCAAACACGGTGGTTGTTGGGCTTCGCACAGGAATGTCAGTGCTGAGCAGGCGTGTGACGCAATTGTCACACCGGGCGGGCAGGGTGCCGCGGATACGAACCTGGAGAGAGCCCTTTGCGCAATCGCCTGCCTTTGAGTCCCTGGAAGCACTGTCTGTCATTCACCGTGCTCCTGGGGTTGCTGTGCCTCTCCAGCATTGGATGCGACACGACCCACCCGCAGCCTCCGGGTGGGGAGCCGCCCCAGGAGAATCCCGAGCCTCCACCGCCGCCTCCACCCGTGGGCACGGCGCCAAAGGGCACCAGCCTGTTGCTTCAGGTCGTCGATGACGCGGGCAACCCGGTGCCAGCGGCCGCCGTCACCTCCCAGGGCAGCCTGTTCCCCGTGGACGGCTCCGGGCACCTGCTGCTGGAGAACCTGCCTCCCGGGCGCGTGCTGGCCCGCGTGGATGCGCTGGGCTTCACGTCCGCCACGGCGGTGGTGGAGTTGCGGGAGGGTGCCCACGCCGGAGCGAGGGTGAAGCTGCTGCGCCTGCCCGAGCCCATTGCCTTCCAGGCCAGCGAGGGCGGCACCCTCCAGACGCCACAGGTGCGCGTCACCATTCCTCCCGACGCCGTCGTGGATGCACTGGGCCAGCCTGTTACCGGAACGGTGGACGTCACCATTGTTCCGTTGGACCCCACCACTCAACTGGCGGCCATGCCGGGACCGTTGGAGGCCACGCGCGTCGCGGAGGGAGAGACGGTGCAGCTGGAGAGCTACTTCATGGCGGAGGTGAGCCTGTGGAGCAACGGGGCTCCCGCGCAGCTGGCGCCGGGTAAATCCGCCACGCTGGAGTTCGTCCTGCCGGAGGCGCTGGCCAGCCAGTTCCACGAGGGAGACAGCGTGCCGGCGTGGTGGTTCGATCTGGAGGCGGGGCAGTGGAGGGAGGAGGGGGAGGGAATCATCCAGCCGGCCACGACACAGCCGGACAGATTGGCCTGGGTCGTCACGGTGAAACACTTCACGTGGTGGAATTGCGACAAGCCCTGGACGGACAAGAGCTGTGTGAACGTGCTCGTGGTGGACGAGAAGGGAGCACCCGCCAAGGGCGCGGTGGTACGCGCGGAGGGAGTCAGCTACTCGGGTGCCAGCATGGGCGCGTCCACCGGGGCCGATGGCCGGGCGTGCATCGAGATCAAGCGGGGCAACACGGCGAACGTGTTCGCGGGACTGGCTGGTGAGCCCGCGTCGGGAGCGGTGACGGTGACGGGGACGGAGGCGGCGGCCGTGTGCGGCAGCGGTCCGTGCACCGAGGTCCGGCTCACCCTGTCGGACACCGTCATTTGCGAGCCGGGGGCATACGAGACGTGTGCATACCCGGGGCCAGCGGGAACGGAAGGGAAGGGGATGTGCCGGGCGGGACGCCGGCAGTGCAACGTCCTCGGGACGGAGTGGAGTGCATGCCGAGGGCAGGTGCTGCCAGCGGCGGAGAACTGCCGGACACCCTTCAATGACGACTGCGATGGGGAGGTGAACGAGGAGTGCAGCTGTTCCGGCCAGGAGGGCTCGCCCTGCTATGGCGGGGCCAGCGGCACCCTGGGAGTGGGAGCCTGCCGAGCGGGGACGGTGGCGTGCGACAAGTTCGGCAACGTCGTCTGTGAGGGGCAACGGCTCCCGCGGCCGGAGACGTGCTCGACGCTGGAGGACGACAACTGCAATGGCAAGAACGAAGGCTGCGAGCCCACATCCGAGTGGCTCTGGGCCGTGGACGCCAAGAGCACGAGCTGCACGTCCTCCACGGAGATGCTGGGCATGGCGGTGGATGGCGAGGGCAACACGCTGACCCTGAGCGACTTCGATGGCACCACCACCCTCGGGGGCACGGTCTTCACGGGAGATAAGGGGGACATGCTCCTGGTGAAGGTGGATGCCAGGGGCGAGCCTGTCTGGGCCCAGCTCCTCGACATCCACGGAAGCGGCTCCTATTCCTCCACGAAGGAGGACATCGCCGTGGACGCGATGGGCGCCGTGGCGGTGGCGGCGTCCTACTACGGCACCCTCAGTATCGATGGTCTCTCACTGGTCAACGAAGGCCCTCCGAAAACGTTCGTGGCCAAGTTTGCTCCCAACGGCAGCGTGCTGTGGGTCCAGAGCTTCGGTGGGATGCTCGGCAGTGGGGCGGTGGCCATGGACGCGGCTGGCAACGTCGTCCTGCTGGCGATCTACGACGGCGGCGGCATCTTCGTGGCGAAGCTCGAGGCGGGCACGGGTGAGACCCTGTGGAGCCGGAGCATCCAGGGTAGCGGCACGGTGCTCTTCGCCAATAGCCTCGACGTAGATGAGGCAGGCGATGTCCTGCTGGCGGCCACCTTCAACGGCACGCTCGACATCGATGGAACCGTGCTCACCTCCTCCGTTAGCTGGGATGCCTTCGTCACGAAGCTCGAGGGCACCACGGGGAAGGCGCTCTGGAGCCGGAATACGGGCCGGGTCGCAGGAGAAGGAGCTGGGCCGGCGTACATGAAGGTGGCGGGGGCGGGCTCGGTGTTCGTGCTGAAAGTGCACAGGGGAGAGATGAAGCTCTCCAAGCTCTCCGCGGGCGGTGAAGAACTCTGGAGCCGAAGCATCGCCGACAGCGCCGAGGAGCTGCACCTGACGGCCGATGCCGCGGGCAACGCACTGGTCACCGGGACGTTCTCTGGCACCCTTGACCTGGGAGGTGGACTTCGTCGGTCCACCGGCTCGGCTGCGTTCGTGGCCTGGTATGACTCCGAGGGCGGGTATCTGAAGGACCACGTCTTCCCATCGCTGAGCCGCGAGGTGGACGGCGCGCCGCTGGGAAGATCCTGGGGAATCGGAGCGGGCGTCGACCCCGAGGGAAACCTGCTGCTGGGAGGCGGGTTCAACGGCACCGTGGACTTCGGGCTGGAGCAGGTGAGCGCGTGCGCTCCCACCACCTTCGTGGTGAAGCTCGACCCCACCCCCGCAACTCCCAGCCACTTCAAGCCCATCATCACCCGGGCCACCAGTTCCTCGGAGACGGCCACGCCTGGCCAGGTGCTTACCTTCGAGGTGGAGGCCTGGGACCCCGAGGGCTCGGCGCTTGGTTTCTCGTGGGCCGCCACCACGGGCTCGCCTGGCACACCGGACCATGGTGCCACCACGAGCCGGCTCACCTGGACGGCGCCTTCCTGCATCACCGCCGGCGCTCACCCGAGCATTACCGTCACGGTCACCAACGCCTTCGAGCAGACGGCGGAGGGGCGTTTCGTGGTCAGGGGATTGCCGTCCTGTGAGTGGACCTCGACGGCCTCCACGGCCGCGAGTCGCAGTGGTCACACGGCGACGCTGCTGCCGGACGGCAAGGTGCTCGTCGCGGGGGGCACGGGCTCGAGCGGCCCCCCCGCGACGGCGGAGGTGTACGGCCCGGCCACGGGCTCCTGGAGTGCTACGGGCTCCATGCTCTCGGTTCGTGGCAGCCACACGGCGACGCTGCTGTCCGATGGCAAGGTGCTCGTTACGGGAGGCTCCAGCGCGAGCGATACTCCCCTCGTGACGGCGGAGGTGTACGATCCGGCCAAGGGCACCTGGAGCGCGGTTGGCTACATGGGCTCGGCTCGCTCGAACCACACGGCGACGCGGTTGCCGGACGGCAAGGTGCTCGTCGCGGGGGGGTATGGCCGCAGTCCTGTCTACCTCGCGACGGCAGAGGTGTACGACCCTGCCACGGGCACCTGGAGCGCTACCGGTTCCCTGATGTCTTCTCGTTATGGCCACACGGCGACGCTGTTGCCGGACGGCAAGGTGCTCGTCGTGGGGGGATATGGAGTGGGCAGTACCCTCCTGTTGGCAGAGGTGTATGACCCGGCCACGGGTACCTGGAGTGCCGCGGGTCCCATGACGTCGTCTCGTTACGGCCTCACGGCGACGCTGATGCTGGACGGCAAGGTGCTCGTCGCGGGGGGAAATGACAGCCGTCTCGCCTACCTCGCAACAGCGAAGGTGTACGACCCGGCCACAGGGACCTGGAGCGCCACCCGCTCCATGGCCATGCCTCATTCTGGCCACACGGCGACGCTACTCCCCGATGGCAAGGTGTTCATCACGGGAGGAACCAATGGCACTGCTCCGCCGGCAGCGGAGGTGTACGACCCGGCCCTGGACACCTGGAGCAGTGCTGGCTCCATGGCCTCGTTTCGTCGTCACCACACGGCGACACTGCTGCCTGGCGGCAAGGTGCTCGTCGTGGGAGGAGAGGGCGCTGGCATGTCGTCGGCGGAGCTGTACACGCCCTGAGCCCGGGGTGTGACGAACCGTCCCGTGACGCCCTCTCCCCCTGGGGGAGAGGGCCGGGAGGACGCCGGGTGGCCCGTGTCCTCAGTTCTCGAAGTACTCGGTGTCCGGCGTCGCGTTCAGGTAGGGCCGCAGGGCGTCGGCGACGTCGTCGGGCAACACATCCAGCGCATGCTCGCGGAAGGCGGAGAAGTCACCCGAGGCGAGCGCGTTCCCCAGCGAGGCCTCCGCGTTGTACGGATCCGCGATGACGGTCTCGAACGCCGCGAGCGCGTCGCCGTGCTCCTGGATGAACCGGAACGCCTCATCCCCGCTCAGGCCGAACGCGGCGAGCGTCTCGAACATCGGGTTGGGGTTGCCGAACGGCACGTAGTCGCCCAGGCCGCCGGAGAAGGCGAACAGCGGCGGCTCCGTCTGGGTGAGCAGCTCGCGGATCTGCTCCGGCTCGAGCCCCAGCTCCTGCAGCCGCTCGCCGTAGCCGTTCTTGGTGTTCGCGACGAGCAGTTGCACCTCCGCGTCCGACAGGCCGAGCGTCTCGTGGAGGATGTCGCGCACCTCGCCCAGGTCGAAGTCCTCGAGGTCGGGGCCGAAGTCGCCATTCAGGAGACCGCCCACCAGGCGGAGCGTCTCTCCCAGGACCGTGGCCACCACGTCCACGGCCGTCCCCGCGACGGGGATGAAGCCCGCGACGTCTCCCACCAGCGACACCACCGAGCCGGCGAGGTTGAAGATGTCACCCGGCGAGACGCCATCCCTCAGCGCCTGGATGTCCTGGTACGCCTGGATGGCGTCGGCGCCCAGCCCGAGGATCGGCAGGAACTTCGCGCCGAACTTCGCCACGTCGGCGGCCGCGCCGGCCTTGCCGATGGTGCTGAGGATGCCGGAGGTCAGCTCGATGCCCGCGGCGCTCGTGGTGAGGGTGTTCTTGAGGGCCTCCAGGTACTCGCCCTCGGCGAGCTGGGACGGGAGATCGTAGAGGCCGAGCCCGAAGGTGGCGACCGCCAGCGACTTGCCGAGCGGCGACTTGTCGTCCCAGGAGTTGAGCAGATCCTGGGCCTGGTCCGGCGAGTAGGTCCCGGCGCGGATGGCCCGGATGTCATCCATCATCTGCCGGAAGTCCCCGGGGATGTCGTGCAGCGACTGCGCCGTCTCCAGGCCGCTGACGAGCGACGCGAACTTCTCCATCGCCGCGTCGAAGCCGCCTTCACCGGCCTCGGCGATCGCCTCCGCCTGCGCGTTGCCCACGGCCGGCGCGATGAGCTCATCGGCCAGCTTCTTCTCGAAGTCCTCGCCGTACTCCCCGCGCAGCGCGTTGGCGAGCCCGGCGTTCTGGTTGATCCGCCCGGCGAACAGCAGCGCCTCGTCCGCGTGGTTCGGGGTCTTGGCCAGGGCGCTGTAGCTCTCGAAGAGCGTCTTCTGCGCGTCGGTGTCTCCCTGGGCCGCGAGTGCCTCGAGCTGCTCGGTGCTGGCGGCGAGGGTCTCCGAGAGCTTGTCTCCCGCCGCGAGCGCTTCGTCGCGGATTTGCGCGTTCTCCGGCCGCTCCCAGAAGGCCTCCTTGTACGCCTCGACCTCCTCGGGCGTCAGCGCGGGCCCGAGCTGGCCGAGCTCCTCGTTGAGCCGCTGCTCCACCTTGCTCAGGTCTTCCGCCTTCGCCTCGTAGTCGGCGCGGACCTCGTTGATCGCGTCCGTCGAGGTGTTGAGCAGCGCGTTGCCCGCCTCGACGCGGCCGAAGTCGTTGATCAGCTTCTCCGCCACCCGGGCGGAGAGCGTCGAGCCGATGCCGTCCTCGGCCAGCTCGCCGAGCGCGTCATCGAACTGCCACAGCTGATCCGAGCCCGCGGGGATCGCATCGGCGAGCTTCTGGGCGATCGACGTCGCCACCCGGTCCTTCCCGGCCTCGCCGGCGAGGTTCATCGTCGCGTCGAGATCGCGGAGCGCTTCCCGGTTGGTGTCCTGATCGACGCTGTTTTCCCTCGCGCCGTTGGCGAGATCGGTGGAGAGCCGATCGATCGTCTCCTGGGACGAGGAGATCAGCGCGTCCACCTTGGCCGGATCGTCCAACTCCTCGGCCTGCTCGCGGAGCTCCTCGGCGGCGGCCTCCGCTCCGCCCGACGCGTAGGCCTGCTCGACTTCGCGCGACGCCTCGAGAACCTCGGGCGGGGTGGCGACCGGGCCCACGAAGCCGGGATCGCCCGGGGCCGGAGCGGCTGTCTGACCCACGAAGCCATGCTGGCCCGGGGCCGGGGCCGGGCCATCCGTCCGGGCCGCGGCGGGGGTGAACGCCGGCGTATCCGTCCGGGCGGCGAAGGGCGTGGTGAGCGCCACGGGGGCGCGCTTGCTGGTGGGCGACTCGAACGCGCTCGCCGGGCTGAAACCGCGCGGCTTGTTCGCCACCTGCTGCGGCTGCGTCTCACGCTTCGGGGCGGGGGGAGGCGGCGGGGGAGGGGGGCGGATGTTCCGCCTGTTGGGTCCGTCGATCATGGTGGGTCTTCCTGGTTGCTGGCGGTACGACAGCCCCGCTGATCCGGTTACACCGATTTATCGAATTCTTGGAGTATCGAATCTCTGTTCTGTAGGTGTTGCTGCGCCAGGTGCCTACCCACCCCAGACGCCCTGTGTGCGGAGTCGACGTGGCCTCCTCCTTCCGCTAGGTTGCCGCCCCCGTGAACGCAGAAACGCAGCAGAATCTCCACGAGCAGCTCGAGCGCCTCCAGGAGGCGCTGTCCACGCGGCAGAGCACGCTTCTCTTCGCCCACGCGGGCGTCTCTTTCGTCGTGTCCTTCATCTTCGGAGGCGCGACGGCGAAGCTCTTCTGGGACTCGACGAGGGCGCCGTACGTGGCGTGGCTGGGCCTGACGGTGACGCTGGGGCTGGTCATCTACGGAGTGGTGCGCTACCGCCAGGGCCGCACGGTGCTGGCGGACGAGCTGGTGCGCTTCGAGACGATGATGGAGCTGCGCCACCGGCTGGGACTGGACGATCCCAAGGCGTTGCTGCCCCGGTGAGCCCGGCACGCAAACCCGCGCGCAGCGGGCAGCTGATCGTCCTGGAAGGCCTGGATGGGGCCGGAACCACGACCCAGGTGGAGCGGCTGGCGTCGGCGCTCCGGGCCGAGGGCCAGTCCGTGCTCACCACGCGCGAGCCGTCGGACGGGCCGGTGGGTGTCCTCATCCGTCAGGCGCTGACGGGGCGGCTGGTGCTGCCCGGAGGCGCGGGGCCCCTGGCGCCCGAGACGCTGGCGCTGCTGTACGCGGCGGACCGGACGGATCACCTGCGGGCCAAGGTGCTGCCGGCGCTGGAGGCGGGGCAGGTGGTGCTGAGCGATCGCTCGGTGCTGTCGTCGCTGGCGTACCAGGGGGCGTCGCTGCCCATGGAGTGGGTGGAGTCCATCAACGCGCACGCGGTGCCGGCGGACCTGACGCTCTTCGTCGAGGTGTCCATCGAGGTGGCGGCGCGGCGGCGGGCGGCGCGGGGAGGGCCGGAGGAGCTCTTCGACGCGGAGGAGAAGCAGCGCCGCATCTCCAAGCAGTACGAGGCGGCCATCCGGCTGCGGGGCAAGCGCGAGCACGTGGTGCGCATCGACGGGGACCAGCCAGTGGAGGCCGTGACGGCCGCGTGTCTGGCCCAGGTGCACAAACTGCTCGGACGCAAGCCCACGCGCGCGGCGGTACGGTAGAGTCCCGGCCGCATGGAGCCCACGGGCGCAGCGGCGGTCATCATCGGCAACGAAGTCCTCACGGCGAAGGTGGTGGATGCCAATGGCCCCCACCTCATCAAGCGTCTGCGGGAGGTGGGCATCCCCCTGCGCACGCTGGAGATCGTCCCCGACGAGGTGGACATCATCGTGGAGGCGGTGGCGCGGGCGCGGCTGCGCGCGAAGTACGTCTTCACCAGTGGAGGCATCGGCCCCACGCACGACGACGTGACGGTGCGGGCGGTGGCGCTGGCCATGGGGCGCAAGGTGGTGCGGCTGCCGGAGATGGTGGCGCTCATCCGCGAGAAGGCGGTGGACGAGCCGACGGCCGAGGCGATGCGGCTGGCGGACGCCCCCGAGGGCGCGGTGCTGCTCCCCCAGCCGGGCAGCTGGTACCCGGTGCTGACGGTGGGGGACGTGTTCATGCTGCCCGGGGTGCCGCAGCTCTTCCGGACGCAACTGGAGGCGGTGCTGGCGAGGCTGCGCGGCACGCCCATGCACCTGCGCGTGCTGTACCTCAACCAGGGGGAGAGCGCGGTGGCGGCGGTGTTGGACCGGGTGGCGCTGGACATGCCGCACGTGGCCATCGGCTCCTATCCGATGTTCGACCACTCGCTGGACTACCTGGTGAAGGTGACGGTGGAGAGCGTGGAGCCGGACGCCGTGGAGCAGGCCCTGGCCCGGCTGCGGACCGGGCTGCCCGAGGGCTCGGTGGTCCGTACGGAGTAGTGTGGTGTGAGGGACATCTCCAGGTTCCTGTGAACCCCCTCACAGACAGGGAAGCCCCGGGCACGCACTCTGGGCGTGGATGAGCTCCACGACCCGGACTCCGGGGGAGCCCTATCAGAGGGGGGAATGATGTCCGATACGTTGCGGCAGCAAGGGGCAGGAGTTATTGAGTCCTTCGCTCATGAACCAGCGGAAGTGATGCTCGAGGGCTACGAACAACTGGCGGAACTCTGGGCGCGGCAAGGCTTGCTGGTGCGTGCCATTGCCTTGTGCAAGGTCATTCTCCGGCTGGATCCGGCCCATGAGCCGGCGCAGCGGCTGCTGGCGGAGCTGGATGCCCGCCGGGTGGATCCCTCCGCGCCGCCCGGGCCCGCCGTCCCGAGGACCCGGTTCCTGGAAACGGTCGCCGAGAAGGTTCCCTCCGAGGGCCAGGCCTTGCCCCGCGCCTCGTTGCTCTCGCGGGTGGGCCCGCGGGAGCTGCTGTCGATGATGGAGACGCTGGAGCCGCGGGTCTTCCAGGCGGGCGAGAGCATCGTCGAGGAGGGTCAGCCGGGCAGCTCCATGTTCGCCATCGTCGAGGGGAGCGTGGAGGTGGTGAGGACGCTCAAGTCGGGGAGGCGGCGCACGGTGGCCTTCCTGGGTGAGGGCGAGTTCTTCGGGGAGATGTCGCTGCTGGCCAGCACCCCGCGCTTCGCCACCGTCCGGGCCTTCGAGCGCACGGCGGTGTTGGAGCTGACGCGGGAGCAGTTGGAGCAGCTCCTCCAGACGCACCCGTCGGTGGAGGACGTGCTGCTGGGCTTCCACCGCGAGCGCCTGCTGGAGGACGTGCTCCGCGGCAACCCGCTCTTCCGCAGCCTCGGCCCCGAGCAGCGCGAGGCCCTGGCGCGGGACTTCCAGATCTGCACCCGGCCGGCGGGCACGCTCCTGCTCGAGCAGGGCCGGGAGGTGGACGCCTTGTACCTGCTGCTGCGGGGGCGGTGCCAGGTGCTGCACCGTCACGCGGATGGGAGCCAGGTCCCCCTGCGCACGCTCGGGGAGGGGGACATGTTCGGGGAGATCGCCCTGATGCTCGGCCTGGCGGCCACGGCGACCGTGAGCGCGGACACCCCCTGCGTCCTGCTGCGGCTGGACTGGGGCAGCTGCGAGCGGCACCTCCTGTCCGACCCCGGCGTGTGCGAGGCGCTCTCGCGGCTGGGCAACGAGCGCCTGCTGAGCAGCGCCGGGCTGTACTGGGAGCCCGGGACGCGAGGCGGCACCCCTCGGGCCTGAGCCCCCACCTGCCGCCGGGTGCCTACGCGCTGGTGCCCGGCGGGTTGGGGTTGTCCAGGTTCACGGGCGGTCCGCCGTTCCGGAGCACGGAGTGGCGGTAGCCGTAGGCGAAGTAGAGCGCGAGGCCAATGGCGAGCCAGATGCCGAAGCGCACCCAGGCGTGCGAGGGCAGGCCCTGCATGACGAAGAGGCAGGCGCCGGCTCCCGCCAGGGACACGGGCCACACGAAGGGCACCTTGAAGGGCCTCGGGCGATTCGGCTCCAGGATGCGCAACACGGGGACGCCCAGGCACACCAGCATGAAGGCGGACAGCGTGCCGATGTTGGTCAGATCGTAGGTGGCGGCGTCATCGGCCACCAGGGAGCCGACCGCCACCATCACTCCGGTGGCCAGCGTGGTGACATGGGGCGTGCGGTACTTGGGGTGGAGCTTCGCCGCCCACGGGGGCAGCAGTCCGTCACGGGCCATGGCGTAGAAGATGCGCGGCTGGCCGTACTGGAAGACGAGCAGCACCGCCGCCATGGAGACCACCGCCCCCAGGGAGATGATCCAGCTGAACTGCGTCAGCCCGGCCACCTCGAAGGCATGGGCCAGCGGGTCCGAGGACTTGAGCTGCTGGTAGGGGATGAGGCCCGTCGCGACCGCTCCGACGATGACGTAGATGAGGGTGCACACGGCCAGGCCGATGAGGATGCCGCGCGGCATGGTGCGCTGGGGATTCACCGTCTCCTCGGCGGCGGTGGAGATGGCGTCGAAGCCGATGTAGGCGAAGAACACGATGGCCGCCGCCTGGTGGATGCCGGGGAAGCCATTGGGCGCGAAGGGCGTGTAGTTCGCCGGGTTGACGTGCATGGCGCCCACCCCGATGAAGAGGGCGAGCACCAGCAGCTTCACCACCACCATGATGTTGTTGACCCGGGTGCTCTCCTTCACTCCGATGACCAGCAGCCAGGTGATGGCCATCACGATGAGGAAGGCCGGCAGGTTGACCAGCACGGGGATGCCGAGGACGCGCGGCGCCGTGTCCAGCAGGGCGCGGATGGCGGGGTCCGAGCTCGCGTGCACGTTGTAGTAGCCGTGCGTGAGCCAGTCGGGGATGTGCACCCAGGGGGAGATGAGCGAGTTGAAGTAGCCGGCCCAGGCGATGGCCACCGCCACGTTGCCCACCGCGTATTCGAGGATGAGATCCCACCCGATGATCCACGCGACGAGCTCTCCGAGCGTCGCGTAGGAGTAGGCATAGGCGCTGCCGGCCTGGGGGATCATCGAGGCCAGCTCGGCGTAGCAGAGCGCGGCCAGGGCACACACGGCCCCGAGCAGCAGGAAGGACAGCACCAGGGCGGGGCCGGCGCCGTAGCGGATCACCTCTCCGGTGGGCAGGGTTTCACCGGCGGCGGCGGTGCCGAGCGTGGAGAAGATGCCGGCGCCGATGACCGCGCCGATGGAGAGCATGACCAGGTCGCCGGTGCCGAGCGCGCGCTTCAGGCCGCCGGACGCCTCGGTGTCGTGCACGAGGTCGGCGATCTGCTTGCGTTGGAAGAGGGAACGCATGGGGGATGGGCGATTAGCACGATCCCACCCGCCGGGTCTCCCCCTGTGCTTGCCGCGATGCGTTGGCTTCCCCCCCTGGAGGGGGGAAGAAGTCACCGGCCGGTGCTCATGGGGCTTGTCCTCGGGCCAGGGTGCGGCTAACTCCGCGTTCCGCGAGACTTTTTCGGAGGAAGGACGGCAGTCATGCAGGTCGTCAGTGTGAAGAAGGCGCTGGATGGTTCGATCGCACCGGACACGAAGGTGGAAGTGCGCGGCTGGGTGCGCACGCGCCGGGACTCGAAGGCGGGCATCAGCTTCGTCAACGTCACCGATGGCTCCACGTTCGATCCGATCCAGGTGGTCGCGCCCAATACGCTGCCCAACTACGAGAAGGAGGTGCTGCACCTGACGGCGGGCGCCTCGGTGGTGTGCCGGGGCACGCTGGTGAAGTCGCAGGGCAAGGGCCAGTCCTTCGAGGTGCAGGCCGAGGAGGTGAAGGTGCTCGGGTTCGTGGATGACCCGGACACGTACCCCATCCAGCCCAAGCAGCACACGCTGGAGTTCCTGCGCGAGGTGGCCCACCTGCGGCCGCGCACCAACACGTTCGGCGCCATCACCCGCGTGCGCCACGTGGCGGCGCAGGCCGTCCACCGCTTCTTCCACGAGGAGGGCTTCTTCTGGGTGAACACGCCGATCATCACCGCCAGCGACGCCGAGGGCGCCGGGCAGATGTTCCGCGTGTCCACGCTGGACGCGGTGAACCCGCCCCGGACGGACGGCGGGAAGATCGATTGGGGCAAGGACTTCTTCGGTAAGGAGGCCTACCTCACCGTGTCCGGCCAGCTGAACGTGGAGGCCTACTGCCTGGCGCTGTCCAAGGTGTACACGTTCGGACCCACGTTCCGCGCGGAGAACTCGAACACCACCCGGCACCTGGCCGAGTTCTGGATGATCGAGCCGGAGATCGCCTTCGCGGACCTCAACGAGGACGCGAACCTGGCCGAGCGCTTCCTGAAGTACGTCTTCAAGGCGGTGCTCAACGAGTGCGGCCCGGACATGAAGTTCTTCGAGGAGCGCCAGCAGAAGGGCGTCATCGAGCGGATGGAGAAGTTCATCAACTCGAGCTTCGAGCGGATTGACTACACGGACGCGATCGAGATCCTGAAGAAGGCGAAGAAGAAGTTCGATTACGCGCCGGAGTGGGGGAACGATCTGCAGACGGAGCACGAGCGCTACCTGACGGAGGAGCACGTGGGCCGGCCGGTGGTGGTGATGAACTACCCGGAGAAGATCAAGGCGTTCTACATGCGCCTGAACGAGGACGGGAAGACGGTGGCGGCGATGGACGTGCTGGCGCCGGGAATCGGGGAGATCATCGGCGGGAGCCAGCGCGAGGAGCGGCTGGACATGCTGGACAAGCGCATGCAGCAGTTCGGCCTGAAGCCCGAGCACTACCAGTGGTACCGGGATCTGCGGCGGTACGGCACGGTGCCGCATGCGGGCTTCGGACTGGGGTTCGAGCGGCTGATCGTCTACATGTGCGGCCTGCAGAACATCCGCGACGCCATTCCGTACCCGCGCGTGCCGGGCTCGGCTCAGTTCTGAGCCTTCGCCTCCCATGAAAGACATCCGCGAGCAACTTGAGAAGCTGACTCCCAAGCAGCGCGCGCTCTACGAGCTGATGCTCAAGGAGAAGGCCCGCCCCCGGCCGGCCCTGGTGCGCCGCCAGGGCCCGGGCCCGGCCCAGGCCTCCTTCCCCCAGCAACGGCTGTGGGTGCTCCAGCAACTCGAGCCGGATTGCTCTTTCGCCTACAACGTTCACATCACCGTGCGCTTCACCGGCCCGCTCGACGTGGGCGTGCTGGAGCGCTCCTTCAACGAGGTGGTGCGCCGCCACGAGTCGCTGCGCACCACGCTCGGTTCCGAGCAGGGCGCTCCGGTGTTGGTGCTGCACCCGGAAGTACACGTGCCTCTGCCTGTCATCGAGCTGGGCGCCTTGCCCCGGGTCGAGCAGCAGACGGAGGTGGAACGCCGGACCCGCGAGGAGTCCCTGCGGCCCTTCGACATGGAGCGGGCTCCGCTCATGCGAGGCACGGTGCTGCGGCTGGCGGCGGATGACCACGTGGTGCTGGTGACCATGCACCACATGGTCACGGACCGCTGGTCCCTGGGTGTGCTGGTGCGCGAGCTGATGGCGCTCTACGCGGCCTTCTCCCAGGGCCAGCCCTCTCCGTTGCCCGAGCTGCCCGTGCAGTACTCGGACTATGCCGCCTGGCAGCGCGAGCAGATGCGGAACGAGCAGCTTCGCGAGCAACTGAGCTACTGGAAGCGCCAGCTCACGCCGCTGCCCCCCCCGCTGGAACTGCCCACGGACAGGCCGCGTCCCTCTCGCAAGAGCTACCGGGGTTCGCGCGAGTTCATCCGCCTGCCCGTCTCCCTCACCCGCGCGCTCAAGGCCGTGGCCCAGCAGCAGGACTGCACCCTCTTCATGCTCCTGCTGGCCGCCTTCAAGTCCGTGCTCTACCGCTCCTGCGGCCAGACGGACATCTCCGTGGGCTCGCCCATCGCCAACCGCAAGCTGCCCGAGTTGGAGCTGCTCATCGGCTTCTTCGTCAACACGCTCGTGCTGCGCACGGACCTGGGCGAGGACCCCACCTTCCGCGCCCTCCTGCAGCGCGTGCGCTCCACCTGTCTCCAGGCCTACTCCCACCAGGATCTGCCCTTCGAGCAGCTCGTGGAGGAGCTGCACCCCGAGCGCCATCTCAACCGCAACCCGCTCTTCCAGGTCATGTTCTCCTTCCAGAACACGCCCCGTCAGGACCTGGCCGTGCGGGGCCTCGGCTCGCAATACCTGCTGGTGGATCCGGGCTCCTCCAAGTTCGATCTGCTGCTGGAGCTGCGCGAGGAGGTGGAGGACGAGATCACCGGCTGGTTGGAGTACGACACGGACCTCTTCGACGGCGCCACGCTCGCGCGAATGCACGGGCACCTGCTGCGGGTGCTCGAGCGCGTGGCGGTGACGCAGGAGGATCGGCTCTCCGCGCTGCCCCTGCTCTCCGAGGCCGAGCGCCACCAGTTGCTGGTGGAGTGGAGCGGCCCGAGGCGCGATTACCCGCTGGAGGAGACCCTGCACGCCCGGGTGGAGGCCCAGGTGGAGCGCTCGCCCCACGCGGTGGCGGTGAGCTTCGAGGGCCACCTGCTCACCTACCGCGAGCTCAACACCCAGGCCAACCGGCTCGCCTGGCACCTGCGAGGGCTGGGCGCCGGGCCCGAGTCTCGTGTGGCCGTGTGCCTGGAGCGCTCCACCCACCTGGTGGTGGCGCTGCTGGCCACCCTCAAGGCCGGCGCCGCCTACGTGCCCCTGGATCCGGGCTACCCTCCGCAACGTCTGGAGTGGATGCTGGAGGATGCGCGGCCCCAGGTGCTGCTCACCCAGCGGTCGTTGCTCGGCGGGCTCCCCGCGCGGGCCCTGCCCACCGTGTTGCTGGACACCCCCTGGGACGAGGGCCAGGGGCTCTCCGAGGAGAATCCGCCCCCGCTCGCCTCGCCCGGCAATCTCGCCTACGTCATCTTCACCTCCGGCTCCACCGGCCGCCCCAAGGGGGCGATGAACACCCACCGCGCCATCTCCAACCGCCTGCTGTGGATGCAGGAGGCCTATGCGCTGGGTCCGGGGGAGGGGGTGTTGCAGAAGACTCCCTTCAGCTTCGATGTGTCCGTGTGGGAGTTCTTCTGGCCGCTGCTGGTGGGCGCGCGGCTGGTCGTGGCCCGGCCCGGGGGCCACCAGGACACGGCCTACCTGGCCTCGCTCATTCACGCGCAGCAGATCTCCACGCTGCACTTCGTTCCCCCCATGCTGCAGGCCTTCCTCCAGGAGCCGGAGCTGGAGCGCACCTGCGCCAGCGTGCGCCGGATCATCTGCAGCGGCGAGGCCCTCCCCGCGGAGCTGTCCCGCCGGTGTCTGCGGCGGCTGCCCCAGGCGGAGCTGCACAACCTCTATGGCCCCACCGAGGCGGCGGTGGATGTCACCGCCTGGGCCTGCCAGCGCGAGGACGAGCGTCCCTCGGTGCCCATCGGCCGGCCCATCGCCAACACCTTCGTGCGAGTGCTGGACGCGCAGGGTGGGCTGGTTCCGGTGGGGGTGCCGGGCGAGCTGTACCTGGGGGGCGTCCAGGTGGGCCGTGGCTACCTGGGCCGCCCGGAGCTGACGGCCGAGCGTTTCGTGAGCGACCCCTACGGCCCGACACCGGAGGAGCGGCTCTACCGGACGGGGGACCTGGCACGCTGGCTGCCGGATGGCAGCATCGACTTCCTGGGCCGCATGGACTTCCAGGTGAAGGTGCGCGGCTTGCGCATCGAGCTGGGTGAAGTGGAATCGGCGCTGCTGGGAGCACCGGGGGTGCGCGAGGCGGTGGTGGTGGCGCGGGAGGATGTGCCCGGGGACAAGCGGCTGGTGGGTTACGTGGTGCCCCAGTCCGGCCACACCCTGGACGTGTCCGCCGTGCGCACCCTGCTGCAGCAGCGGCTCCCCGAATACATGGTGCCCTGGACCCTGGTGGTGCTGCCGGCGCTGCCGCTCAGCCCCAATGGCAAGGTGGAGCGCAAGGCCCTGCCCGCGCCGCGAGGAAACGCCGAGCGCAAGGCCTCGCGTCCCCCCCAGGGGCCCGTGGAGCAGACCCTGGCCCGCATCTGGTCCGAGGTGCTGCGTGTGGAAACCGTGGGCGCGGAGGACGACTTCTTCGCGCTGGGAGGGCACTCGCTGCTGGGGTTGCGGGTGGTGTCCCTGGCCCGCCGCGAGGGCTTGGAGATGGAGGTGCGCCAGCTCTTCCAACACCCCACGCTCGCGGCCCTGGCGGCCACGTTGAGCGCCCCGGCTCCGTCCTCGCGGCCTCCGCTCCAGGCCGGCGCCTCCCCCACGTCCGAGGGCGACGAGGAGCTTCCCCTGTCTCCCAACCACGGCTGGTACGTGGAGACCTTCGACGTGGAGGACCACGAATGGGGAATGACCCTGTTGTGGGACGTCCCCCCCGGGTTCGACCCGGAGCTGCTGCGTGCCAGCGTGGCCCTGCTCTTCGAGCACCATGACGTGTTCCGCTGGCGCCTGTACCGGCGCGAGGGGCGCTGGGCGCAGCGGCTGCTGCCCTCGGTGGAGGTGCCCGGGGTGGAGGTGCGCGATGTGAGCGGGCTCACGCCCCAGGCCCAGCGCCAGACCCTGGTGGAGGCGGGCCGGCGGTTGCTCACGGGCCTGAACCTCGTCCGCGGGCCGCTGTTGTCCTTCGAGCTCTTCCGGCTCGGCGGCCAGGGGCCCGGCAAGCTCCTCATCTGCATCCACCACTGCGCCTACGATGCCTACTCCCTGCGGGTGTTCTTCGAGGACCTGAGTGCCCTCTACCGGCAGCTCAGCGCGGGGCAGACACCCCGGCCCCTGGAGGTGCCCACCGGTTACCGGCAGTACCTGCGAGCCCTGCGGGACCACGGCCGCTCCGGGGCCCTGGAGCAGGCTCGGGCCTTCTGGCTGGACGAGGCCCGGCTGCGCCCGCTGCCCCCCATGCCGGTGGACATGCCGGGCGGGCGCCACACGGATCTCAACTCGCGCCGCCTTCCGGTGCCGCTGCCCCGGGAGCTGCTCGGCGGGCTGCGGACCTGGTTGGGCGCCCATCCGGAGGCGAGCCTCAACGACGTGCTGCTCTACGGTCTGGCACGGGCCTATGTGCGGTGGGCGGGCACGGGGGCGCTGCGCCTGGATGTGGAGCACAATGGCCGCACGGATCTCCTGCCGGGGGTGGATCTGCTGCGCACCATGGGGTCCACCACCCTCAAGGTGCCCGTGCTCCTCGAGGTGACGGCGGACGAGCCACCCGGGCAGGCCTTCGCCCGTGTCCGGCGCTCCCTGCGCGAGACCCTGGGCCACGCGCTGGGCCACGGGCTGCTGCGCTATGGCCAGCACGAGGCCGAGCGGCAGCGCCTGGCCTCGCGAGGCTCGCCCCAGGTCTTCTTCAACAACCGGGGCGTGACGCTCACGGGGAGCGAGGTGGTCTCCTCCACGGAGGCCTCCTTCGAGTACCTGGTGTTGCCGGGGCCGGAGGGACAGGAGAACCCCGTGTCGTATGAGCTCATGGTGGAGTGCGACGACACGCCCCAGGGGCCGGTGGTGACGTGGGTGTACAGCTCGGCGCTGCACCGGGATCAGACGATGCGGGCGCTGGCGGGCGACATGCTCGAGCAGCTGCGGGCATTGCTCGAGGCGGGGTGATGAGCACGGCCGCGGCCAGCACCGAGCCCCCACCGGGGGAGAGCCCGGAGCAGCGGCCCCTGGCCGGGCCACTCGAGGGCACCGCCCTGCGGATGTCCATCCTCCGCTTCGCCCTGCCGGCGAGCGTGGAGGTGGTGCTGCATCAGCTCTTCGGGCTGGTGGATCAGATCTTCGTGGCCAGCCTGGGGGAAGCGAGCTTCGTGGCGGTGGGCCTCACCACACAGGTGGTGTCGCTGGCCTTCGTCCTGCTGGCGGCGCTGGGCAGCGGGGCCGCCATCCAGCTCGCGCGGTACGCGGGGGCGGGGGACGCGGAGGCCTTCTCGGCGGCGGCGGCGCGGATGCTCCAGGTGGCGGTGGGGGTGGCCGTGGTGGTGTCGGTGGGGGTCGCGCTGGGGGCTCGCCCGGCCATGCAGGCGTTGGGCGCGGCGCCCGAGGTGGTGGACAAGGGCGTGTTCTTCACCCGGCTGGTGGCCTGGAGCCTGCCCTTCATGGCGCTCATGGAGCTGGGCAACCAGGTGCTGCGGGCGAGGGGAGATGCGCGCAGCCCCATGGTGATCGGGCTCGCGGCGCTGGCGATGAACAGCGTGCTCAACTACGCGCTCATCTTTGGCTGGTGGGGGCTGCCGCGGATGGGGCTCGCGGGAGCGGGAGTGGCCACGCTGCTGGCACGGGTGCTGGGCTTCGGGCTGGTGTGCGGGCTGCTGTTCTCACGCCGGCACGTCCTGCGGGTGCGCTGGAAGGACATGGGACGGCTGGAGTCCGGACGGTTGCGGGCGCTGCTGGTGCTGGCGCTGCCCGTGGCGGCGGGGCAGGGCGTGTGGCTCCTGGGCATGATGGGCTACACGCGGGTGTACGCGGAGCTGGGGACGCGGGAGCTGGCGGCGGCCAATGTGATCAACCAGCTCGAGGCGGTCTGCATCCTCCTCTCGTTCGGGTTTGGCATGGCGTGCCTGACGCTGGTGGGGCAGGAGCTGGGCCGGAAGGATCCGGCGCAGGCGCGGCGGGTGGCGGCGGAGTGTCTGCGGCTGGCGCTGGGCGTGAGCGTGGTGACGGGCGCGTTGCTCGCGGGGGCGGCGCTGGTGCTGGAGCCGCTCTACCCGGGCCTGGAGGCGGGCACACGGGCGCTGGCGATGACGGGGCTCCTGGTCTCGGCGCTGATGCAGCCGGTGAAGGCGCGCAACATGGTCATGGCGCTGGGGGTGCTGCGCGGCGGAGGGGACGTGCGCTTCACCATGGTGTGCGAGGCCTTCATGCTCGTGGGCATCGTCTGCGCATGGGCGTTGGGGGTGCCCCTGGGCTGGGGGCTGGTGGGCGTGCTGGTGGGCAGGGCGTGCGAGGAGCTGCTCAAGCTGGCGGCCTTCTCCTGGCGCTACGCCTCCGGGCGCTGGGTGCATGAGGTGCGCTGAGCGAGAACCTTGTGGGGGGGAGGCGTTTGGGAGACCGTAGGGCCCTTGCAAGGAGAAGCCTCCGCAATGTTCCACCGCGCACCCTGGGTGCCCGCGCTGCTGGCCCTGGCCTGTCTCATGGGGCCGGGAGCCTCCGCCGCGGAGCCGGGTTCCCATGAGATTTCCCTGGGGCTGACCTCGTTCGGCTACCGATCCTTCCTGCGCTTCAGCCCGATCATGTACGCGGGGGAGCTGGCCTGGCACCACCCGTTGGCCCGTGAGGGCGCGCTGCGGGGGCTGGTGGTGGGCGCGGGCCTGCGGGGCGGGCCGGTGCCAGCCTACACGCCGGTGCGCGTGCCACTTGAGGGCTTCGCCCGGCTCCGGCTGCGTGCCCGGGTGGGCGCCTGGGAGCCCGAGGCCGGCCCCGAGGTGGGGCTGAGCGGCTTCACCACCGTCTACACCCGGCCCCTGCCCGCCGAGACCGAGGACGCGGTGGAGGAGCGCTACTTCTCCCGCGTGTACGTCGCGTTTGGAGCCGCGCCGCTGCGCTGGCGCCTGGGGCGGGTGACCCTCAGCGCCCTGGAGTTCCACGTGGCCACCTGCTCCTGGCCTCCCGGCGCGCTGGTGCGGCTGCACGTGGGGCTGTTCTCGGCGGGGGTGTCCCTATGAGGGCCGCATTGTCCCGGTGGGGGGTCGCGGTGGGCACGCTGCTGGTGCTCGGCTCCTGCTCCTCCCGCCCCCCGCGCCTGCCGGCGGGGACGGACCTGGAGGCGTTGCGCTCGCTCATGGGCGAGGTGAGCCAGGAGCGGCTGATGAGCACGGTGCGGGAGCTGGCCCAGGTCCACCAGGAGGACACGCCACTGGACTGCCACCGGTGGCCGGAGGTGATTCCCTTTGGTGACAACTGGTGCCACCTGACGAGCGCTCGCGCCACCGCCCTGGTGCAGTCCCGGTTCGAGGCGCTGGACCTGCGGGTCCGGCTCCAGCACGTGGACAGCGACATCTACCCCACCACCAATGTCATCGCGGACCTGCCCGGCCACACCCACCCGGAGGAGGTGGTGCTGGTGGGGGCGCACACGGATGCCTTCTTCAGTGGGGCGGATGACAACAGCTCGGGCGTGGCGGGAATGCTGGAGCTGGCGCGTGTGCTCTCCTCCCGCCGCTTCGCGCGCACCGTGCGCTTCGTGGGCTTCGATCTGGAGGAGGTGGGCAGCGAGGGCAGCTTCCGCTACGTCCAGCGGCTGGAGCCGGGAGAACGCCTGGCGGCCGTGCTCGTCCTCGAGTCCATTGGCTACTACGACAGCAGCCCCGGCTCGCAGCGCACCATGCCCGGGTTGCCCTCGCGCGATCGGGGAGACTTCATCGCCGCCATCGGCAATGCCCCCTCCAGCCGGCTGGTGAGCGAGCTGTATGCGATCAACGAGGCCCTGGAGATAACGGACGTCCTCCCCATCCTCTCGGCGGGCCAGGGCATCTCGCCGATGGTGGAGGCCCTGCTGCGCAGCGACCACGAGGGCTTCTGGCTCGCGGGCCACCAGGCGCTGTTCCTCACGGACACGGCGCCCTTCCGCAACCCGAACTACCACAAGATCACGGACACGCCGGACACGCTCAGTCCCGAGCCTTTCACCCGCACGGTGAAGCTCGCCACCGCCTGCGTGGCGGCCTGGGCCGGAGGGGTGCCATGAGCCGGCGGCTCGAGGTGGGCCGTGCACGTGTTGGCGCCATGCGCGCCCTGGGCCTGGCGGTGGTGCTGGCCTGTGCGACGGCCCGGGCCGGGCCGGGACCGGGAGACAGCCCGCACCGGTTCACCGTCTACTTCACCACCGGGGGCGCGGCCTATCTCTCGGAGGCCCGCACCTTCGGGGGCATTGGCGGTGGCCTGGGGCTGCGTGACACGGTGGGGCAGTACCTGTTGCTCCAGGCGGACGTCAGCTACCTGATGATGGTGGGCAACGCGGGGGTGCTGAGGGTGGGCGCGGGCCTGCAGCGGCCAGGGGTGTATGCGCCCGCGGCGCTCTTCACGCTCTCGTGCTTCTGGGGGGAGCGGTTGAGCTTCCTCACCCCCCAGCACCCGGAGCCCGTGGCCGGCCCGGCGGTGGCGGCGGGCCTGCTGCTGGCGCCGCTGCGCTTCGTCCATGACCGCACCGGGGTGTCGCTCTTTCAGCTCAACGTGGGGGTGGGCTCGGATCTGCCCGGCGCGGGGCTCGGCCTGCGGGTGGACGTGGCGGAGGTGGGCATCTCCTTCTGAGGCTAGTCCGCGCGCATGGCCTCCACCGGATCCAACCGGGCGGCGCGCGCGGCGGGGTAGATGCCGAACAACAACCCCACCCCGGAGCTCATGCCGAGCGAGAGCGCCACCGCCCAGGCGGGGACCACCGTGGGCACCCCCGCCACCCAGCGCGCGAGGAAGGTGACGCCATAGCCCAGCCCCACCCCGAGCACGCCCCCCACCAGCGCCAGCATCACGGCTTCCGTGGCGAATTGCCCCAGGATGCGCCGCTTGCGCGCGCCCAGTGCCTTGCGGATGCCAATCTCCCGCGTCCGCTCGGTGACGGACACCAGCATGATGTTGAGGATGCCAATGCCTCCCACCAACAGCGACAGCAGGCACACGCCGAAGCTGGCGGCGCTGATGACGGCGGACAGCTCGTTGAACATGCGCGTCATCGACTCGTTGGTGTGCAGCTCGAAGTCGTTGGGCTGGCCCTCGTTCAGTCCACGCCGCCGCCGCATGAGCACGGTGACCTCGTCCTCGGCCTGGCTCATCAGCTCGCCCGAGAGCGCCTGCACCTTCACGTCCAGCGAGCGGCTCTTCCCATAGAGGTTCTGGAAGGTGCTCATGGGGATGTAGACGATGTTGTCCATGCTCATGAGGCCCAGGAAGCTGCCTCGGCGCTGGAGCAGGCCCACCACGGTGAAGGGGCGATCCTGGATGCGCACGGTGCCCCCGAGCGGCTCCGTGCCCTTGGGGAAGAGCGCGTCGGCCACGTCCATTCCGAGCACGGCCACGTAGCGCTCCTCCTGCTCATCCACCCCGTGGAGGAACCGGCCCTGGCTCACCACCAGGGAGCTGGTCTCCACCGCCTCGGGCGTGGCGCCCTTGATCTCCACCGAGGGCCGTGTCTGCGCATGCACCGAGGCCACCTTCTGCCCCCACTGCGGCAGGCTCGCGGACACCTGCGCCACCGAGGGACAGGACTGACGGATGAGCGCCACGTCCTCCATGGTGATGTTCTTGCGCTTTGCGTACTTCTGCCAGTCGAAGCGGCCCAGGCCCAGGGGCCACTTGTTCAACTCGAAGGTGTTGGAGCCCAGTTGCGCCAGGTCTCCGTTGACCTTCAGGCGCAGGCCTTCGATGAGCCCCATCATCGCGATCACCGTGGTGACACCGATGACGATGCCCAACAGGGTGAGCAGGGAACGCAGGGGATTGCCCACCAGGGTGGTGAGTGCCAGGCGGAGGTTGTCCAGGAAGGCGAGCATGGGGGGAGCTCACTCGTAGCGGAGCGCTTCCACGGGATCGAGGTTGGCGGCACGGGCGGCGGGCCAGATGCCGAAGACGAGGCCCACCAGCGCCGAGAAGGATACCCCGCCGATCACCGTGAGGGGCTGGATGGCCGCGGCCAGCGGGGTGATGAGAGAGACGAGCTTGGCGGCGCCCAGGCCCACGAAGGTGCCCAGGGTGCCACCGAACGCGGAGACCGCGGAGGCCTCCATGAGGAACTGGAGGACGATGGTGCGCTTGCGTGCCCCCATCGCCCGGCGGATGCCTATCTCCCGGGTGCGCTCGCGCACGGAGACGAGCATGATGTTCATGATGCCAATGCCTCCCACCAGCAGGGTGATGAGGCCCACGCCCACGGCGACGCCGAAGAGGGCGCCGGTGAGCTGCGCATAGGTGTTGGCGATCATCTCCGGACGGTTGATGGTGAAGTCATCCGGCTGGCCGGGAGGGGTGGCGCGGGCGCGGCGGAGCAGGGCCACCAGTTGATCCTCGGCGCGGTTCACGTTGTCGGCGCTGTCCACCTTCATGGAGATGGAGAGGCTCTGGATGCGGCCGAAGCGTTGGACGAAGGTGCCGAAGGGCACCAGCACACGCAGATCCTGGTTGGTGTCCAGCAGCCGGCCCTTGCGCGCCAGGGTCCCCACCACCATGAAGGGGCGCCCGTCGATGCGCACCGAGCGTCCCAGGGGACTGACGCCCGGGAAGAGCGAGTCCGCCACATCCGAGCCGAGGACGGCGACGGGTTGGCTCATGGCATCATCCCCGGGGGTGATGAAGCGCCCGCGGGTCACCTCCAGGGCGGTGATCTCCTGGTAGTCCTGGGAGACTCCCTCGATGTCCACGGAGGAGACCTGGCGGGAGTTGGAAGCGACATCCGCCTGGCGCTCGACGAAGGGGGAGACATGGGTGATGAAGGTGGACTGGGCGCGCACCTGCTCGACATGGGCGAGGGTGAAGGGCTTGCGGTTGCGATACATCCACCAGTCGCCGGCGATGACCCAGGGGAAGCGCGAGGCCATGAGGGTGTTGGGCCCGAGCGAGGCGAGCTGTTTCTGGAAGGAGACGTTGAGGCCCTGGATGATGCCAACGATGGCCAGGAGCGTGGCCACGCCGATGCTGATGCCCACGGTGGTGAGCACGGTGCGCAGGCGGTTGGCGAACAGGGAGAAGAGAGCGATGCGCGCTCCCTCCAGGAAATCAACTCGCAGTGATGCGGCCCTCATGCACGGACGCTCTTACCACGATAAGCGCCCGCCAGGCCCCGCCATCAAGGAATCTGGCCGCTTTCTGGAGGCGCACGCTCCGTTGCTGATGCACCAGGCCATGGCGCGAGGTTCGGCTGGGGCGAGTCGAACACGCGCCAGGAGTACTGCTCACCGCCCGCCGAGTGGTTGGGCAGGTGGCAGTGGACGATGAAGTCCCCCGCGGCGGTGGGAAAGTCTCCCGTGCCCGAGGTGGTCAGCGTGATTCCACTGCCCGGGCTCAGCAGCTGGGGTGCCTCGAAAGCGGAATCGGGGATCTGTTTCGCCCGCTGGCCCTTGCGCCACCCATGCAGGTGGTGGACGTGGAACTCCGCGCTCCCCGCGTTCAGCACGCGCAGTTTGACGGGCTCGCCCAGGTACGAGCGCAGCCGTAACGGAGCCGCCACCCTGGTATTCGCGGGGCGAGCGTCCTCGTCCTCGGGGGACTCCTCGCGCTCGAAGTAGGGCTGGCTGCGGTAGTTGATGCCGAAGGCGCCGGGCCTGAACGGGCCCGCCATCTCGTCCTGGAGGGGGAGGAGCTCGCCCCGGGCGGAGCGCACGTCCGCGACCTCGGGTGGGCCCATGGCGTGGTACAGCAGCGCCATCTCGCGGAAGTCCTGGCCCTCGGGCACGTCGATGAGGGCCTCCCAGCCACTGCCATCGCGGAGTGGCTCGCCTGTCGCGACGCCGCGGTACACGGATCCGGCGGGCTCCAGCAGCAGGGCTCCGAAGAGTCCGCGTGCCTCCCGCTCACCACCGTCCTCCGAGTCGTGCAGGAGGTAGGCGCCCTCCGCCTCCGGTGACTCGGGCAGCGCGAGGACGTACGTGAGACTCTGTCCAGGGCGTACGGCCGTACCGGGGACGAAGCCTCCCTCCGAGCCCCTCACGGTAGCGCGCAGGCCCTCGATGCGCAGGGCCGCGGGCTCCGTGGGCAAGCGATTGGTGAAGCGCAGGACGAGGCACTCCCCCACATTGGCGCGCAGCACCAACGGCTGGGGCTCCCGCTCCTGGAGCGCGGGCAGGTCCTCCTCGAGGATGTACATGAGCCCTCGGGGCACATGGTCCCCATGTGGATTGAGCGGGAGGTCCACCGGGACGGCGGCCACGGCGTACGTCCTCACGCGGGCCCCAGGGGCACAGCCGCCCTCGCGCTCCGCGAGACCGGACATGGCCGGGGCAGGGCGCCGTCCATCCGACTCCCAGGCGCAGGACGCGCCCACCATGACGAGCAGCGCGAGCGGAGACACGACGGCACGTGCGCCGGACATGACTGGCTTCGAGCGGCGGCGCAGGAGCAGCAGCGCCAGGGGGAAGACGGGCACCTGGAGCACCAGCGCATCCCGCACGCCGGCCCACGCGGCCTCGGCCAACGAGCCCCCGTCCTGGTCCCCAGTGGCGGAGAGGTCCGGAGCGACCGCCGCGCAGAGGAATCGGCTCTCGTCACCCACGTCCTGGGGTGTCGCGGAGACGGGCTGTCCCTCGGCCGCCGCGGGCGGGGGAGTCCGCGCGAGCTGACGCTGGACGAGGCCCCGGCCGGTGGCCACGGAGACCAGCAGCAGGAGGAAGCACAAGGACAGCGTGGCGGCGGATTCCACCGTCGTCCTGTCCCGGCCTCCGCGCCGGGCGAGCCAGTGCTCGCAGCCCACCGCCGCCCAGGCCACGGGCAGCAGGAGCGCCGCGTCCCAGGCGAGCCGGGAGCCCAGTGCCTCCGCTCGCGGGCCGAAGCCTCCCGAGAGCAGCCACAGCAGGCCCACCTGCCAGCCCATCAAGCCGAGCGTGAGGAGGACGCCGAGCCCCCATCCTTTGCGTGCCATGCTCACTCCCCGGTCCGCAGGTTCACGAGGTAGCTGATGAGATCCGCCATCTCCTGGGGCGACAGCGTCTCGCCATACAGGGGCATGGTGCTGGTCTGGGCGCAGGGTCCCTGGCCGGAGCACTCGGGGGCAATGAAGGCGCCCGGGTTGAGCAGGGACTCATAGGCGTACTGCGCGGCGCTCATGCCCGAGACCCGCGTGGCGCCCACCCGCGAGAAGTTGGCCAGGGCCGGGCCGATGCCGCGGTTGTCCGGCTCGGCCGGGTTGCCATGGCAGGAGGCGCAGGCGAGCCGGCCATGGAAGAGGGCGGAGCCCGCGCTGGCATTGCCCGGGGGAAGCTCTTCCACGCGCCGGGGCCATCCGGGAGGGCCCTCGTTGGGATTCGTCGGCCGCCGGGTGGAGAGCAGGAGGGTGCGCTTCGTGCCGCGTGCCCACTCCAGCCGCAGGACGGAGGAGGTACGCGGGACGTCGAAGCCCAGCGTCACGGACAGCAGCTCCGAGGGCCGCATGGTGAACGCGGCGGAGCCCCTCGTCGCGGGCCGCCACTCCGTCCCCGCCGTCGCATCGGTGAGCAGCAGCTCCCCGGGGTTGAAGTCACCCGGGAGGTTCCGTGGGTTGAAGACGGTGAGCTCCACGGTGAGGCGGCGCTGTCCGGGGGCCGGTGCTCCGGGCAGGGCGGGCAGGGTCGCCGTGTCCCCATGGTCCGTCGGCTCGTGCAGCCAGACGGCCCGCTCCAGCCGCAGCCGGAGCCCACTCTGCTCTGCTTCCCTTCGTGGCTGGGTAGCCCAGGCCTGGAGCGACAGCGCGCCTCCCGTGAGCGTGGCGAGCAGCGCGAGCCCGCACGCCACCCACCGCGTGCCACTCCATCCGCGCTGACGGGTGCTCCTCTCCAAGGGTGGATGCATGGTGGCCCCGCGTGACTACGGCTCGTCCGCGCCCGGTGCGGAGACGGGGACGGTGAGTTGGACGGTGCCTGCCTTCTCGAAGTGCAGCGTGAGCGGCAGGCTCGCCGGCGCGTCCTGGAGGGCGTACAGCATGAGGTGCTTGCCCCCCGGTGCCAGCTCGACACGGCCTTTCGCTGGCACCACGAAGCCCTCGGGTCTCGGATGCATCTGGAGCAACTCCCCCTGCGCGATGACCTCGTGCAACTCCACCCTCGCGGCGGTGGTGGACTCGGCGGAGACGAGCCGATCCTCCCGTCCGCTCGTATTCACCAGCGTGAGATAGACGGCCCCGACGCGAGCCGGTGTCAGCCTCGCGCGGGCCTTCTCCACCCGGACTCCGGCCGCGGGCGTCCCTTCCTCCGAGAGGAGCCGCTCGACCTCCTGCTGCAGCCGCTCGACGGACACGGTGTACGGCATGCGCGCGCGCAATGCGCCCGCCTTGTCGACGAGGAAGAAGGCCCCGGTATGGTCCACCGTGTAGGGCATGTCTCCGGTGAAGGGGTGCTCGCGGTAGCGCTCGCTGTCCGGGTAACGGCGGGTGGCGGTGACACGCCATGCGGACAGCATGGGCGCGAGCGCCTCCGCGTCCAGCCGCAGGCCCGTGAAGCGCGGGTTGAAGGCGTGCACGTACGTCTCCAACTGCTGGGCGCTGTCACGCTCGGGGTCCACCGAGACGAAGACGACCTCCATGTCCCGCGCGGCCTCGCCCAGCCGCTTGTGGAGGCGCTGGAGCTGCGACAACGTGGTGGGGCACACGTCCGGGCAGGCCGTGTAACCGAAGGACAGCAGCACCACCTTGCCCCGCTGCTCGCTCAGCCGGAACACTTCGCCCGAGGCCCGGGGCGCTTCCAGGGTGGGAGCGGGCTGGACGGGCACCACCGCGAAGTCCTCGCCCCGCTCCTTGCGGCAACCCGCCACGAGCAGCACGGTGGCCAGTGCTGGCAGCAGCTTCCGCGCCCATCCCACCATTCCCTGGACCCTGCGACCTCCCATCACGCGCCTCCCGGCCGGGCAGCCAAGGGGCTGAGTTAAGAGGGCGATGCCGCGCTGGCGAGCCCCCCTGGAGGATGAGGCTCCTGTCGGATATCGCGCGAAGGCGCCTCAACTGTACGTGTGGGAGTCCTCCTCGGCCGATGTGGGGCTCAGCGGGAGGCTGAAGCAGAACGTGGAGCCCTCGCCCGGGTGGCTCTCCAGCCAGATGCGGCCTCCATGCGCCTCGATGATCTGCCGACTCAGGTGCAGCCCCAGGTACACCACTCCCGTGTAGCCCGGTGCCCCCGGAGGCAGTGGCTCATACAGGGGCTCGAAGACGTGGGGCTGGCGCTCCGGGGGAATCCCCGGCCCCTGGTCGTGCACCGACACCACCGCCTCGCCGCCGACGCGCTTCGCCCGGAGCTCCACCGGCCCGCCGGGAGGCGAATAGCGCACGGCGTTCTCCAACAGGTGGGCCACGACCTCTCCCAGCAGCTGGCGCTCGGCGTGGATGAAGAGCGCCTCCACGGCCTCGATGTGGATGGGGTTCTCCGTGATGCGGGCGAACTTCTCCACCTGCTCCTTCACCAACGCGTGCAGATCGAACCGCTGGCGCTCCAGCTTCGGGGGCCCGGGAGCCATCCGCACCGCCGCGAACAGGTGCTCCACCAGCCGGGAGATCCGCCGCGTGTTGCGCGCGATGGTGGTGAGCCCCTTCTGCTGCCGGGGCGTGAGCACCTCCAGGTTGAGCAACAGCTCCGCCCACGTCTGGATGGACGTCACCGGCGTCTTCAGCTCGTGGGCCGCCGCCGACATGAACTCCTCGCGCAGCCGCAGGGCCGTGCGCAGCTCCTGGAACAGGCGGGCCTTCTCGATGGCCACGGCGAACAGCCGGCCCACCATGGCGTGGAACTCCAGCGCCCGGGTGGAGACGGGGCGGGGCTCCCGCGTGAAATAGGACATGACCCCGACCAGCCGCTCGTGGGCGTGCAGCGGAATCGCCACCATGCCCCGGTAGCCTCCCTCCCGCGCCAGCCACCCGGAGCGTGCGGGGGCGCCTCCCTCCCGCACGTCCTCGACCACCTGGATGCGCTCCTCCCGGGCGGCCGTCGCGGTGAGCAGGGGCGCGTCGAATGGAATGCGGCGCAGCCCTTCCACCGCCGCCGCCGTCAGCTGGTGCGAGGTGATCATCGACAGCTCCTCGCGCTCCGAATCCGCCAGCCACAACCCGATGCCGTCGGCTCCCAGGGCATGGAGGCTCTGCTCGATGACCACGCGGGCGATCCGCTCCAGCTCCGTCTCGCTGACGAGCGCCTGGCCGATGCGCGAGAGCGCCAGCTCCCGCTCGAACATCCGTGACAGCTCCTGCTCCTCCTTCCGGCGCCGGGTGATGTCGCGCACCACCACCTCGCCGAAGAGGAGCCGCCCGGACGCATCCCGCACCGGAGCGCCATGAACACTGAGCAGGCGATCCCGGCCATCCCGGCCGCGCAGCAGCACCTCCACGTCGGTGAATGTCTCTCCGGCCAGGGCCCTGCGGATGGGCAGCTCCGCTGGCGTCATGGGACGTCCGTCCGGATGCCGCACTTCCTGGAGCAGCAGGTCGCCCGCGGACGAGCCTCCCAGCTCCGAGCGCTCGCCGAGCCCGAGCAGCCGCAGGCCCGCGGGGTTGGCGTCCACCAGCCGTCCCTCGGGGGTGGTGAGGAAGATGGCATCCGGCACGCTGGCGATGATGGCGGCGAGCTGCTGGGCCTGGTGCTCGGCCTGCGCGCGCAGGGCATCCACCTCCACCTGGCGCCGGGCGAGGTGGGCCGCCATCTCGTTGAACGAGGTGCCGAGCTCCTCCAGCTCATCCCCCGTGGAGATGTACACGCGCCGCCCCATCTCCCCGCGCCCCAGCGCCTGCGAGGCGCTCCGCAACTGCCGCACCGGCCGGGAGTAGAAGCGCGCCAGCACCGCGGCCAGCACGATGTTGAGCAGCAGGATGCAGCCAAAGGCCAAGAGCCGCGTGCGCGCCCGCTCGTGGATCGGCGCCATGGCCACGTCGGTGGGGATCGTCACGCCCACCGCCCACGGGTAGCGGGGGACCGGGACGAAGGCTCCCAGGCGCTCGTCGCCCTGGAGCGGACTGGTGAACTGGGCCATCCTCGAGGGCGTGCCGCGCAGCGCAGCCCGGAGGGGCTCGAAGCGGGCGTAGGTGTTGCTCTTCTCGAAGGAGAGCTCGGGATGGCCGGTGTGGAAGGCCAGACGTCCGTTCTGGTCCGCCAGGAAGAGTTCCTGCCCCGGCTGGAGCCGGGCGCCCACATAGCGCTGCTCCAGCAGATCCGTGCGCAGCACCACGTTGAAGACGGCGATCGGCTGCCCGTCCGCTCCCCGGATGGGCGTGCTCACCAGCAGTCCCGTGCGGATGGGACGCCGCAGCTCGAGCACCTCGGAGATGACCGGGGCGTTGGTGGCCAGCACCTTCTGGAAGTACGGGCGATCACCTATCCAGAGCCGGGGCTCGTCCGGCACGGTGGGATTGCTCCAGCCCCGGTTGACGCCCGCGGCATCGAAGACGGCCACGGAGTCATAGAGCGGACTCTGCGCGGCCAGATCCTTCAGGTGAGGATCCAATTGTTCCGGATCCAGGGTCCGCAGCAGCGGATCCTTGGACACGGCCCAACCAAAACTGATGGCGGCATCCAGTGTTTCGGAGGCCTGCCCGGCGACGGCCTGGGCCGTCATGAACTGGACGTCGAGGATGTCCTGCTGCGTCCGGTCCAGGTCCGACAGAAGATCAGCGAGCAGCAACCCCAGCACCGGCAGGAGCACGATGATGAACGCGACCAGTAGCTTGGCGTGGATACGCAGGTGAAGCATGTCCGCTCTGGTTCGCTGGCTTCCTCGGCAGAAGGTTGGTTCTCAGGATTCGAGCAAGGTGTGGCCTCGGCCCTCGCCTGTCCACTCCCCCCATTCACGCGGCGTGCCGCTCTGACTGCAAACTTCCGATGGGGCCGGGGAAGTCACCGCCTCCCGTGTGCCCGGCCGGTCCCCAGCCCACCGGCGGCGTCGTTGTTGTAACTGAGTTGCATATGTTCTGATGTGGCGATAGAAGCGTTCCACCATGCCCAAAGGCAACCGAACCATCATCTATCTGGTGTCCACCGCGGGCACTGGCCACTACTACACGACGACGAAGAACAAGCGCTCCACGCAGGAGAAGCTGGAGAAGAAGAAGTACGACCCTCGCGTGCGCAAGCACGTGGTGTACCGGGAGGGCAAGCCGTGAGGGACGGACGTCTGCCCGTCACCGTGCTCTCGGGCTTCCTGGGCGCGGGAAAGACGACGCTGCTCAACCACGTGCTCAACAACCGGGAGGGCCGGCGCGTCGCCGTCATCGTCAACGACATGAGCGAGGTGAACATCGACGCCCGGCTGGTGAAGGGCGGGGCATCGCTGTCGCGCGTGGACGAGAAACTGGTGGAGATGAGCAACGGCTGCATCTGCTGCACGCTGCGCGAGGATCTGCTGGTGGAGGTAGGAAGGCTGGCGCGCGAGGGGCGCTTCGAGCACCTGCTCATCGAGTCCACCGGCATCTCCGAGCCCATGCCGGTGGCGGAGACGTTCACCTTCGCGGACGAGCAGGGCCGGAGCCTGGCGGACGTGGCCCGGTTGGACACCCTGGTGACGGTGGTGGATGCCTTCAACTTCCTGAAGGACTGGGAGGACACCGAGGAATTGCGTGAGCGCGGGCTCGCCGCCGGCGAGGAGGACGAGCGCACGGTGGTGGACCTGCTGGTGGAGCAGGTGGAGTTCGCGGACGTGCTGGTGCTCAACAAGACGGACCTGGTGTCACCGGAGCAGCTGGGGGAGTTGGAGTCCATCCTCCGCCAGCTCAACCCGGGGGCGCGGATCGAGCGCTCGCGCCACGGCCAGGTGCCGCTGTCCTCGGTGCTGGAGACGGGGCTCTTCGACATGGAGAAGGCCCAGCGCGCCCCTGGCTGGCTCCAGACGCTGCGCGGCGAGGCTGTCCCCGAGACCGAGGAGTACGGAATCGAGAGCTTCGTCTTCCGCGCGCGCCGCCCCTTCCACCCCGGGCGCCTCTGGGAGTTCATCCACGGGAGCTGGAAGGGCCTGCTGCGCTCCAAGGGTTTCTTCTGGCTGGCCACGCGCATGGACGTGACGGGCGTGTGGGCCCAGGCGGGCGGGGCCTGTGCCTTCGAGCCCGCGGGGCTGTGGTGGGACGCCGTGCCCCGGGAGGAGTGGCCCGAGGAGCCCGAGGTCCGCGCCGAGCTCGAGCGGGAGATGCAGGCCCCCTGGGGCGACAGGCGCCAGGAGATCGTCTTCATCACCCGCCAGGTGGACCAGGTGCTGCTGCGCCGGGCGCTCGACGAGTGCCTGCTCACCGGCGAGGAGATGGCCCCGGGCCCGGCGGGCTGGAGCCAGCTCGAGGATCCCTTCCCACCCTGGGTGATGGTGGGCGAGGAAGGGGATGAACCGTCCGCCGGGGACGCGGCCTGACTCAGTAGTGCCAGGGGAAGCGCTTGTAGTTCTTGTCGCGCTTCTCCAGGAAGGAGTCGCGGCCTTCCTGGGCCTCCTCGGTGCCGTAGGCGAGCCGCGTCGCCTCGCCCGCGAAGAGCTGCTGGCCCACCATGCCGTCGTCGGGCAGGTTGAAACCGTACTTCAGCATGCGCATGGCCGTGGGGCTCTTGTCGTTGATGATCCGCGCCCACTCCAGCGCCGTGTCCTCGAGCTGCGCGTGCGGCACGGACGCGTTGATGGCGCCCATGGCGGCGGCCTGGTCCGCCGTGTACTCCAGGCCCAGGAAGAAGATCTCCCGCGCCTTCTTCTGGCCCACCTGCCGCGCCAGCAGCGCCGAGCCGTAGCCGCTGTCGAAGCTCGCCACGTCCGCATCCGTCTGCTTGAACATGGCGTGCTCCTTGCTGGCCAGCGTCATGTCGCACACCACGTGCAGGCTGTGCCCGCCGCCCGCCGCCCACCCGGGCACCACGGCGATGACGATCTTCGGCATGAAACGGATGAGCCGCTGCACCTCGAGGATGTGCAGCCGGCCCATGCGGCCCACGTCCGGCTTGTTGGCCGCGTCACCCTCGTACTTGTAGCCGTCCTTGCCGCGGATGCGCTGGTCTCCGCCCGAGCAGAACGCCCAGCCGCTGTCCTTGGGCGAGGGGCCGTTGCCGGTGATGAGCACGCAGCCCACGTCGGTCGTCACGCGGGCGTCCTCCAGCGCGGTGTACAGCTCGTCCACCGTCTTGGGCCGGAAGGCATTGCGCACCTCGGGCCGGTTGAAGGCGATGCGCACCGTGCCGTGCTCCACGGAGCGGTGGTAGGTGATGTCCTCGAACTTGAAGCCTTCCACCTCGCGCCAACGCGCGGGATTGAAGAGGGCGGAAACGGTCATGGTCGTGACTCCTGGAAGGGGCCGCGACCCTAGTGACGCCCGCCCCGAGCGTCAATCGAGGCCCGCGCGCGCGGAGACGGGTGGCAAGCAATGGGTGACAAGGAAGGGCGGAGCATGCTTGTAGGGAGGGCATCATGCGCTCCCGTCCTCTCCTCCGCGCGTTCCTCCTCATGGCCCTGGCCGGAGGCGTGCTGCTGTGGCCCCGGCCCGGAGCGGCCCAGGGTCTTCCTCCCACCACCGGTGAGCAGCGCGCCGTGGAGGTGGACGTGCACGCCTCCGATGCGGGCACCACGCTTTCCGCCGAGGACGCCCGGCGGTTGGGGTTCTCCACGGATGGGGGCGAGGCCACGCTGGTGCCGCCGGTGCTGCTCCAGGAGTCCCCCGCGGCGTACCCCGAGGGCCTGGAGGGCGTGGACGGCGAGGTGGTGCTGGAACTGCGCGTGGACGAGCAGGGCGGGGTGGCGGAGGTGTACGTCACGGGCGGCACCCAGGAGAAGGCGCTGGTGGCGTCCGCCGTGGCCGCGGCGAAGGGGCTGCGCTTCTCGCCCGCGACGCTCGGGGGCCAGCCGGTGTCGGTGCGCCTGCCCTTCGTCTACCGCTTCGAGTCGCCCCTGCCCGAGTCCTTCATGAGCCACCTCGCGGGCACGGTGCGCGCGAAGGGCACGCGCCGGCCGCTCGTGGGCGCGGCCGTCTTCCTCGATGGGAGCACCACCCCCGCGGCCACCACGGACTCCGACGGGCGCTTCTCCCTGAAGACGCTTCCCGGAGACCACCGGCTGGAGGTCCGCGCGCCCGGCCATGCGCCGGAGCGCTTCGAGGAAGTGCTCGTCCAGGGCGAGACGCTGGAGGTGCTCTACCGGCTGGAGCCCCTGGTGGTGAATCCCTACGAGACGGTGGTGCGCGACGAGCGCGAGCGCACCGAGGTGTCACGCATCACCCTGCACGAGCAGGAGCTGCGCGAGGTGCCCGGCACGGTGGGAGATCCGTTCCGCGTGGTGATGCTGATGCCGGGCGTGGGCAGCCTCGCCTCGGGCATCTCGTACCCGGTGGTGCGCGGCAGCCAGCCGGCGGCCACCGGCTTCTTCCTGGATGGCGTGCGCATCCCCATGCTGTACCACCTGCTGCTCGGGCCCGCGGTGGTGCACCCGGACTTCATCGACTCCATCGACTTCCACGTGGGCGTGCCACCGGCGCAGTACGGGCGGCTGCTGGGCGGCGCGGTGGAGGGGCGCATCAGCCGGCCTCGCGAGGACCGGCTGCACTACACCGTCTACGCGGACCTGCTCAACAGCGGCGGCTTCGTCGAATACCCCTTCGCCTCCACCGGCACCAGCGTCAGCGTGGCGGGCCGGGTCAGCTACGCGGGGCTGGCGATCGTGCCCCTGGCCGAGGCCCTCAATGAGGCTGGCTCGGATTACTCCCGCTCGCGCGCCAGCTTCTGGGACTATCAGGCCCGAGTGGAGCAGAAGCTGGGGCAGGGGCGCCTGCGGCTCTTCGCCCTGGGCAGCTCCGACGACTTCGGCTCGACGCCCATCCCGGACATGGCCCACAAGGAAGGCTTTGGCGTTCACACCACCTTCCACCGGGTGGATCTGCGCGGCACGCACCCGCTGGCCGGTGGCGAGGCGGAGCTGGGCGTCACCTGGGGCGTGGATGACTTTGGGTTCATCGGCGAGCGCACCGTGGCGCGTCCCCAGGGCATCGGGGTGGAGCGCGTGGGCGAGTACACGCTGCGTCAGATGAGTGTCTCCGCCCGGGCGCGCTGGCAGCGGCGCTTCTCCGGCTCGCTGGAGCTCTCCGCGGGCGCGGACGTCGAGCACCGGCGAGCGGCCATCGTCCTCCGGGGCACGGGGCTCGCTCCGGGCCAGCGCGAGGACACGCTGAGCGATGATCCCTTCCAGAGCCCCTCGTCGCTGGCCACCTTCAGTGGTGGGTGGACGCAGCTCGTGTGGAAGCCGTCATCCCCCTGGACGGTATCGGCGGGCCTGCGCGCGGACGCCTACCACCTGGTGCCGGGAATCACCCACCCGGTGCTGGAGCCCCGGCTGGCGGTGCGCCATGCGCTCTCGGAGTCCCTCACCCTCAAGGCCGGCGCGGGCCTCTTCCACCAGCCTCCCACGGTGCTGCTGCACGTGCCCGTGCTGGACACCTCGGGCCTGCGCTACGGGCTCCAGCAGGGCATGCAGGTGGACGTCGGCGCCGAGTGGAAGCCCGTCCAGGGGTGGGAGGTGGGCGTGGATGTCTTCTACAACCCGCTGCGGCGCACGGTGGAGTTCGACCTCACCGAGGTGGCCCTCGAGCGCCGCCGGATGGGGCTGATGGGGCCGGACCCGGCCGAGAGCGGCTATGCCTACGGTGCGGAGTTGATGGTGCGCCACCCGCTCGGCGACAACTGGTTCGGCTGGGTTTCCTACAGCTTCCTGCGCAGCAGGCGTCACCAGCGCTTCGCCCGCTTCGATACCGAGGGCAACGTGGTGGGGTGGACGCGGGCGTCGCTGCCCTTCGCCTTCGAGCAGGAGCACGTCCTCAACGCCGCGCTCAGCTACAAGCTCGGCAAGAGCATCACCCTGGGCGCGGTGGTGCACTTCAACACCGGCCGCCCCGAGTCCGGGGAGATCACCTCCAAGACGATGTCCGCGCGCTTCGACGCGACGGGCAATCCTCTCTGGGTGCGCCAGGACGTGGACCGCGCCGGGCGGCTGCCTCCCTTCTTCCGCGTGGACTTCCGCGCCGCGAAGAGCTGGGCCCTGGAGGACCTCACGTTGGATGTCTACCTGGACATCCTCAACGTGTCCTTCCAGAGGGAGATCTACGGCTTCATGTATGGCTTCTCGGATCCGAAGGAGACGGGCGGCAGGCGCGAGCACGTGCGTGAGCCGGTGACCCTTCCCCTCATCATTCCCATGCTCGGCCTGAAGGCGACCTACTGACATGAGACCTTCCTTCCGCCACTTCCTTCCCCTCGCCGCGTTGCTCGCCGGGTGCGAGCTGTACCCGGAGGATCCGCTCTTCGCCTACGGGCAGATGTCGCGCGCGGATGGCACGCCCGTCTCCGGCGCCACGCTCTCCTTCGAGCGGGCGCCCTCGCACCGGCCGAGGCCATACCCCACGTTGATCCCCCCGGAGTTCTCCCCGCACGCCACCGCCACCACGGGAGCGGAGGGGGCCTACATCCTGGAGCTGGTCGCGGGCGCCACCGTCGAGCGCGTCATGACCGAGGCGGGGCCCGACCCACGCCTCTACCGCTTCCGTGCTGTCTCGCCGGTGGAGGAGGGCCGGGCCGCCATCCTCTCTTTCTCTCTCCTGGGTGGGGATGTGGAGCTTCCGCCTCTGCGGCCCTGGGCGGCGGACCTGTCGGTGGGGGAGGGCGCCGAGGGCCGTCCCTCGGTGTCCTTCGCGCCCATGCCGCTCCCGCCGGAGCCTCCGCCTACCGGGACGTGGCAGTACTCCTCGCACCCGCAGACGGGCGAGCCCATCTACGACCTGGGCACGATCCCCCATCCCGTGGTGCAGCTCGTCCATGGGGGCGCGGTGCTCTGGCAGGAGGAAGTGGAGGGCTCGCCCTGGACGGTGGCCCCCTGGCTGCGCGAGGACTTCGAGGGGCTCGAGGTGATGGTGCGCGCGCAGACGACGGGGGACTGGTCGTTCACGCCGCTCGGGGCCAGGTCCAGCTCGCTGGGATACCGGTTGGAGTGGCGCAGCGAGCGCCTGCCCATGCCGGGGGCCGGGTTGCGTCCCGTCAGCCGGGGCGCTTCGTGCGAGCCCCTGCCCGCGGGCGTCACGGCGTGTCCGTGGACCGATGGGCAGCTCGCCTCGGTGAAGCTCCCGCTCGTCTCCACCCAGCCAGAGAAGTGGCCGGAGGAGCTGCGTCTCACGCTGGCGGCCCCGGCCCGCCCGTCCCGCATCGTCCTCCGGGGACTGGCCGCTGATTATTTCAACAGCCCGGTGAAGAGGGTGTTCATCGAGGGCAGCGAGGACGGCGAGCGGTGGGTGTCCCTCGGTGAGCTGGTCCGCCCCGCGCTGGAGGGCGTGGACCGGGCCGCCTATCGGGATCACCGGGAGGTGGAGTGGGCCGGGGACAATCCGTTGGATCCGGCGCTCGAGGTGGACCTGGCGTCCAATCTCTACCTGGAGGGGGCCTTGCGCACGGAGGTGGCGGTGCGTCACGTGCGCCTGCGGGGTGTGCTCACGGGGAGCACCCGCCCCATCGAGTTCAAGGCCCTCCGGGAAGTGTCCCTCTTCGAGTAGGCGCTACCAGACGCCGGGCACGAGCCGGTAGCGGGTCCGCTGCGTGTACTCGGTGTAGCCGGGCAGCTCGCGCTGGAGGGTGCGGTCCTCGAGCGCGGTGCGGAGGATGAACGCGGCCATGGCGACGCTGGCGGGCACGTACGCCCACAGCGAGCCGAAGACGAGCGGCCAGGCCACCAGCATCATCAGGAGCCCGAGGTACATGGGGTGGCGCACGAAGCGGTAGGGGCCCGTGGTGATGACCCGGTGGCCGCGGTCCTTCTGCACGCGCACCGTCGACTCCAGGTGCGGGTTGGCGGCGAAGGACCACAGGATGGGGACCTGTCCCAGCACGTGCAGCAGCACGCCCGCGGGCATGCACCACGCGGGCAGCGCCGACCAGCCGTAGCGCCCGGTGTCGAGCCCCGCCACCACCGTCATCGTCAGCAGCATGGCCAGGTAGGTGTGGGTGATGCGCCGGTCGAACGGCTTGGTGTCCTCGCGCTCCTTCCACCGCTCCTGGTTCAACACGGGGTTGAGCACGCGCGTGCCATAGGCGTTGGCCGCGAGGCTGAAGACGATGAGTCCCGCGAACACCCAACCCTCCTTCCAGTCGAGCCGGCCCGCGGAGAGGAAGAGCAGCGCGCCCATGGCGAGCAGGCTGAGGGTCACCAGCAATGACTGGGGCAGGGCTCTCTTCTTGGCGGTAGCGGCTTCAGGGGGAATTGCTGGGCTGTGCTGCATGACGGCTTCTCCTGGGAAGGCGCGCATCATGTCCGAGGAGGCCATGCGAGTGGGAGTGCTCGCCTCGTCATGAAGGTGGGCCCGCTCGGATGGGGAGCGGGCGGCCGGACCGTTAGGAGGAGCGCCAGGCCGCTCAGGGCTTCTTGGGCGGAGGGGTGCCCTTCTTCTTCGGCTTCGGAGTGGGCGCCGGCTCGTCTTCGTGGCGCAGGTTCTTCTCGTCCACCTTGGTGAAACCCGCGGGGAACTGAACGAACGCATCCTCCACGGGGCCTTCCCGGAGGTCGCGCAGCTCGATGCCCTCGCCCTTCTCCAGGGTGAGCCGCACCAGGGCGCCGAGCTTCGGATCCACCCAGAGCATCGCGGTGTACGTCGTCTGGTCCCGGTTGGTCTGGACGAGCCGCCACTTCACCGTGGGACGCCCCACGGCCGTCTCCTCACCCTCGCGGGTACACTTCAGGGTGGGCTCCTTGCCGCAAGGATTACCGCTCGCATCGGTCAGGATGAGGGACAGCGGGAACTCCAGACTCCGGGTGAAGGAGCTCTCGATGGCCACCTTCTCCGGCGGGATGAGGATCCACGTCTTGCCCTGAGTGAAGTCCAGGAGGATGCCCCCGAGCTCGTCACCCGAGCGGAAGTTCATCATGTCCCCGCGCACGGTGAGCCGCTGCTTGCTGGGCATGTCCTTGCCGCCCTGGGCGATGTTCACGAGGGTGGCGGTGAAGCTCCGCATGTTGGCGGCCTCCGGTGTCTGTGCGAGCGCCAGGGGCGCGGTGAAGAGGATGGCTCCAGGCAGCCAGTACATCCAACGCATGGTGTCTCCCATGTCAGTCCTTGAAGTCAGCTCGGGTCCAGGTGCGCTCGGCGAGCCGCTGTTTGACGAGCTTGATGTAAGGCTTCGCGCCGCTGTAGGTCACGTTCTCGTCCCCGTCGTACCAGTCACCCGAGAACCAGGCGCCGATGCAGCCCCACTCGTCGCCCTTGTCGTAGCCGCCCTGCTTGTAGGGGCTGTTCATCCAGGTGAAGTCGCCCTCGTAGCAGGCGCGCCGCCAGGCCAGCGCGTAGTCCACGCCGTAGGCCGTGCTGTCCTTCGTATAGGGGTAGGTGTTCGCGTGCACCGAGCTCCTCACCTGCATGATGCCGAAGGTGGACCAGTCTTCTCCCACTTCGTCCTGCCGCCACCCGCTCTCCAACACCGCCACCGCGCGGACGATGTCCTCGTCCAGGCCCCACTTGCACGCGCCCCACTGGATGATCTCATCCGTGGTGCCGGTGAAGTCGCCGTCGATCCTGCCGGCGTACTGGGCGTTGAACTCGTCGCTGGCCCCGTCGATGCGGACGCCGGACTTGCCCCGCGTCTGGTTGGCCGTGGCGTTTCCGGGACGAGGCTCCCACGAGGAGCGCCGCACCCGGGTGGCGCACTCGGCCGCGGAGGGCAGGGGAGTGCCGGGTGGCAGCGTGGCGAAGTAGCCCTCCACCGCCGGGCCTTCGCCTCCACAGGCTTGCAGCAACGCGAACAGCACTACCACGGTGACCGGACGAGCAGGGCTCATGGCCCCATCATACCCGGTCACCTCCCGGGTTGCAGACAGGCGCGGCCGCGCTTCAATCGAGGTGCTCGGGCTCCTCGAGCGGCACGGCTGGACCGATCCAATAGAGCAATGAGAAGGGGAGGAGTTCCTCGGGGGGCGGTCCGACGTAGCCTTCGGTGCGGATGCGGAACCCCTTCTTGGTGACCGCCAGCAAGGTCGCGAGGTCGGTGACCTCGCCGTGGTATCCCATGTACACCAGCACCCGCTGCCCGACGTAAGGCGCGAGGCTGTCGCGGCGGATGTCTCCTGTGAGCACCGGGTGGGCCCGGTAGAGGCTGTGGGGATGCGTGTAACGGGCCTCCTTGCCGGATGCGCCCTTCGCGGCACCCGGAGCCCTCTCCTCGAATCGCGTGTGCCGCGTCCCGACAGCCCAGCGCCAGGGCCATGCATATCGCCCGGAGACCGAGAACATCAGCCGGGGCTCGAGCTGCTCCCGCTGCTCAGGGGGACAGAACACGGTGCCGTCCGGGTCCACACGCGTGAAGGCCCAACCTCGTTCCGTCGGGAGGAACCGCCCGGGTTCCTCCGGCGAGGGATACCAGGAAGCCGGGGGCGGTACGCGGCCCGCTTCGAGGTCGAATGAGGCGTGGGCTCGCAGCTCTCCGCTTGTCGTGCTCCAGAACGCAAGCGTGGAGAGACCCATGCCCACGAGCGTGTCGTCCGCTCCCCAGACCAGCCCCTCGAGGCCACCGACACCCGCGAGCCGGCGAATCCGCCGAGGGGCAGGTCCGATGGCCCACAGCTCGACTCCTCCATCACGGGTCAGGCACGCGCCCATGGAGCCATCGGGGGACCATGCCCAGCGACGGATGTCTTCGAGTGTGCCTGGTGTCGCTGGGCTCACCTCGAACTCCAGGCGGCACAGGAGCTTCTCCTCCTCGAAGACGCAGACCCTCGGGCGGGAATAGTCATCCATGATCACGGCCAGCCGCCTCCCGTCGGGGGACCAGACGAATTCGCTGAACGTGGGATCCTTCTCGGCGATTTGCTGGCTGAGCGTGGCGATGTGTTGGCCGGTGTGCCCGTCGATGAGCTCGAGCCGTTCACTGCCATGGGCCAGACGAGACCCGTCGGGCGAGAACGCGACGGGCAACGTCACTCCCCCGGTGTGGAAGCGGAGCGCTCCGTTCCCGGTGTCGATTGCCGACGCGGAGCCAATCCTCGTGTATTCGTTCGCCTTGTCATCCCAATCGCCCATTCGGGAACAGCGATAGCCGTAGACCCGGGAGCCATCCTGGCTCCAGCGTATCCAGGTGTGTGGTTTCAGGGGCGCATGCGCGGCGTCTGGCCGTGCTGGACACCAGCGGACATCCTCGCTGTCCTCGTTGAGCGCGGCACCTTCCCGGAAGGGGACGATGCAGCCGAGCGCCCCATCGGGCCCGGGCCCGGGCGTGGAGACGAACAGGTGCGTCTCGTCGGGCGACCAGCACCAGGCGGGGAGGTGGCCTCTCTTCTCCGCGCCCTCGGGGCGATTGGAGGCCCCGGGAGGGGGCGAGCCCCAGCGCCGGGTAACGTCGACGGTGAATGACGGGCGACCCTGGGAAAAGGCTCGCACCACGCCGACCTCGACGTCGTTGAAGACGGTGCCCACCCACTGCCCCGAAGGGGACCACTGAACGCAGGAGGGCTCTCTCCTGCCTCCCACGCCCTCGTCGAATCCGTGGACATCGACCACGCGCCCCGTCGCCAACTCCCAGATGCGCAGCTCGCCACCGAAGAAGGGGTCGACGCGCGCGCTCGTGATGGCCAGATATTGCCCGCAGGGACTGAGCGCGAATGAGCGCTGGCGGCCCGTGTAGCGCGGGGTCTCCACGAGCGGCGCCCCCGTCTCCAGGACCTTCTCGGACACCCACCGATGGAGGTCCGTGATGCCCTTCGCGCGCTCGAGCCTCAGGAGGCGCGCGCGCAGCGGAGGAAGGTCCCTGCTGGCCACGAAGCTCCCGAAGTCCGCGCGCTTCAGCATCGGCTCGATCGCCTCGTCGGAGCCATGGAGCAGCTCGACGAGGTCCGTGAAGGATCCAGGCATGGGAGCCGACATTAACCGATGGCGCCAGCGTCGGATTGAGGTAGAGGCGTCTGATGAACTTCGCCTCGCTCCCGCTCTCACCGCCGCTGCTTCAGGTCCTCGAGGAGCTGGACTTCCAGACCGCCACCCCCATCCAGGCCCAGAGCATTCCGGTGCTGTTGCAGGGCCGGGATCTCGTGGGCCAGGCAAAGACGGGGAGCGGGAAGACGGCGGCCTTCGCGCTGCCCCTGCTTCAGAAGATCCGGCTCCAGGACCGGCGGCTCCAGGCGCTCGTGCTCTGCCCGACGCGCGAGCTCTGTGCCCAGGTGGCTGGGGAGCTCCGCCGGCTGGGCCGGAGATTGCCCGGCCTCCAGGTCCTCGTGCTCGCGGGAGGCCAGCCCGTCCGGCCCCAGGTGAACGCGCTCGAGAAGGGGGCCCACGTCGCCGTCGGGACCCCGGGCCGTATCCTGGACCTGCTCCAGCGCGAGTCGCTCGAGACGCGGCGGCTCGCCACGGTGGTGCTCGATGAGGCCGATCGGATGCTCGACATGGGCTTCCGGGAGGACATGGAGCGAATCCTCGGTCAGACGCCGCCCACGCGGCAGACGGTGCTCTTCTCGGCGACGTTCCCCCCGGACATCGAGGCGCTGAGCCGTGCCTTCCAGAATCAGCCCACGCGCGTGACGATCGCCGAGGCCGCCGAGGCGGCGCCCGACATCCAACAGCTCTGTTACGTCTGCGAGCCCGAGGAGAAGACAGCGCTGCTGCTGCGCATCCTGCGGCGGTACCAGCCAGCCTCGGCCATCGTGTTCTGCAACCTCAAGGCAACGGTCGCCGAGCTGACGCGGGCCTTGCGCGCGGCCGGGGTGGGGGCGGACGGGCTCCAGGGAGACATGGAGCAGAGCGAGCGGGACGACGTGATGGCGAAGTTCCGCAATCGCAGCACCCGGGTCCTCATCGCGACGGACGTGGCGGGCCGCGGCATCGACGTCGAGGCGCTCGATGCGGTGGTCAACTTCGATCTGCCCTCACAGCCCGAGCCCTACGTGCATCGCATTGGCCGCACGGGGCGCGCGGGGAGGAGGGGATTGGCCATCTCCCTCGCCACCCCGCGAGACGAGCGCAAGGTGGAGGGCATCGAGCAGGCCACCGGCGTGAAGCTGGAGCGCGCGAGCGCGGAAACGCTCCCTCCGGCGGACGAGAAGGGTGGGGAGTCACTCGAGGCGGCCTGGGAGACGCTCTCCATCTCCGCCGGACGCAAGGACAAGATGCGGCCGGGTGACATCCTCGGGGCCCTGACGGGCGAGGCCGGCGGACTGAATGCCGCCGACATCGGGAAGATCGAGATCCACGATCATCACGCCTACGTCGCCGTCTCCAAGCGCCTTGTGGGCGTGGCGCTCCAGCGGCTGCGCGATGGGCGGATCAAGGGGCGCAAATACCGTATCGAACGGGTACGGTAGCGTGTCCCCTCGCTAACCCTTTCCCACGCTCATGTCAGACCAGCCCCGCGAACAACCCGCCAGCAAACCGCGCAAGCGATTGTCGCGACGGGCGAAGATCTTGTTATGGGGCGGCTCGATCGTCGCGCTCCCCCTGATTGGATTGACCTTCCTGAGCCTGACGGCCAGTCCGATCAGCCATTGGCGCAGCCCTGAAGGCAAACAGGAATACGAGTCCGCTTACAAGGCGGCCATGCAACGGCTGCCGCCGGTCAGCCATGTCTACGACGTCAAGACCGGCTTCGGCACCGTGCGTGCGTACCGCTGGTCGAGCGAGCGGACCTCCACCCAGATCCCCATCCTGCTGCTACCCGGCCGGCTCTCGGGCGTGCCGATGTGGCAGGAGAACATCCAGGATCTGATGGCCGAACGGCCGGTCTACGCCGTCGACGCCATCGGCGATAGTGGGATGAGTGTGCAGACCCAACGCATCGCCGGTGATGCCGACCAGGCCCTCTGGGTGGAGCAGACCTTGAAGGAGCTCGGCCTCGAACGCGTCCATCTGGTCGGCCATTCCTTTGGCGGTTGGGCGGCGGCCAATTACGCCTCGCGGCACCCGGACCGGGTCGCTTCGTTGTCGCTCCTGGAGCCGGTGCGTACCCTGGGTGAGATGCGCCTGGCGATCTACCTGCGCAGCATCCCGGCCTCGTTGCCGTTCTTGCCGGCGAGCTGGCGTGACGCGTTCCTCACTGAAGTTGGCGGCACCACCGAACTGGATCCGGATGATCCGCTGACGCGCATGATCTCCGCCGCCAGCGAGCACTACTCCGTGGCGCTGCCATTCCCGGGCATGATCAAGCCGGAGCAACTGCGCGCCTGGCCAATGCCAATCCATGTCGCCATGGGTGCGAACAGTGCCATGCACGACTCGGCGAAAGCCGTGGAAGTCGCCAAGGCCCACATCCGCCAGCTCGAGGTACACAACTGGCCGGGCGGCACCCATTCCCTGCCCATGGATGAACCCGAGCGGATCGATGCCTCCCTGCTGGCCTTCATGCGCCGGGCCGAACAGAACCTGAGCAGGGAACACCGTCCTGACGGGAAATAGCGACAGTACTTCATCGCTCCCTCCCTTCCTCTACCATCCGAGCCGGTGGCGGGCCTCCCCCGCGTTCCGCTCCTTCACTCCCAGCCCGACCAGCCGTTCTCGTACCACCTGTGTTTCAGGACGTTATCCGTACCACGCGCGAAGACATCGATCCGCCCCGGCCCCCATGCCTCGGCCGCGGGCTCCGAGGTCAGCGGCCCCCCCAGGGACTCCCAGCCCGACCAGCCATTCTCGTACCACTTGTGTTTCAGGTCGTTGTCCGTTCCACGCACGAAGACATCGATCCGCCCCGGCCCCCATGAGGCCGCCGCAGGGGAGGAACTGAGGGTGCCGCCCAGGGACTCCCAGTCCGACCAGCCATTGCTGTACGTCCTGTGGTGCAGCTGGTTGTTGGTCCCGCGCACGTAGACGTCCAGGTGCCCCGGCCCCCACGAGATCGCGGCAGGGCTGTCGAGCAGCTGGCCCCCGAGAAACTCCCAGCCGGACCAGCCGTTGTCGTACCACTTGTGATGTAGCTGCCCATCCATGCCGCGCACGAAGACGTCCAAGCGTCCCGATGCCCACGAGGTCACGGACGGCGCGGAGCCGAGCTGGCCTCCGAGCGACTCCCAGTTGGACCAGCCATTGTCGTACCACTTGTGGTACAGCTGGTTGTCGACCCCGCGCACGAACAGGTCGATGCGGCCAGGCGCCCATGACACCGCGACGGGCGTGGACGTGCCGAAGCCACCCAGCGACTCGTAGGGGTGCCACCGGGTGTCGTACCACCGATGCAGCACCTCACCGCCCTGTCCCAGGGTGAAGAGGTCGAGGCGCTTGGGTGCCCAGGAGGACACGCCGGGACCCGACGCTACTGTCGGCGTGCTCAGGTAGAACGGCGCCGGGTACGCGAGCCCCGACGCCCACTGGTCCGTCCCGCTCAGCAACCAGGTCTGGTAGCTGGTCGGGTTGCAGTAGTTCATGATGGAGTACTGATCCCAGTCGCCGATCGGCCAGTCTCCCGAGCCCGTATTCACGTGGCCCGTCTGCTGGTCCTTGCACCACTGGGGCGTGTCTGGGCGGTCCTGCTCGTGCAGGAATCCGAGTGCATGACCGAACTCGTGGACCGAGACGAATTTGATGCAGGTCCAGTAGTTGTTCGCGCTGCACCACGAGTTGAAGTTGAGCCACATCGTGGTCGGGGCGCTCGGCCCGAAGTAGCCCACGTACGAGCGGGGGTGGCTGTCGTCGACCACGATGTGGATGCCGCCGGAGCCCGGGGCGCACGCTCCCCAACCGGTGAACCGGAGGCCGCCATGGCGCTCCCACGTCTCGGCAAGCGCATCGCGAGTGGCCTGGCGCTGCTGCGAGTGCTCGGGGGCCGGGTTCTCCCAGCAGACCGGGATGTTCGAGTAGGGGCGCGGCCAGAGGAGGCTCGAGAACGCATACAGCTCGTCGCCAGAGGAGTCGAGGTGCGCGGAGGGTTCAACTTCGGAGGCGAGGTCGGGTCCGCACGCGGACAGGATGAGCGCGGATGCAAGCAGGGCCTGGAGTCGGGTCATGGATCCACTCGAGCGAGGGAAGCGGGCACACCGTCTTCCACAGTGTGCTCGTGGGAGTAGTGAGGACTGCCGCAGCGTGGGCGTGTACCACAGGCTCGCTGAGAAGGTTGGAGCCTGGAGCCAAATACTTCTCAAATACTCGCGTTCTAGAAGTCATCTCCCTCTGCTTCGCCTCTCCAAAAATCCTGTTGATTCCCAGACATTTCCGTGAGAACCATATTTCCACGATAAACGGCAAGTTACTGGTTTATTGAAAAGCAGGACGGTAACGGTTTATCGGAGATTGGAAATAATCCCATGACATACCGACGCGTCGATGTTGCTTCTTCCCGTGGGTGGCGGTGGGGCGTGGTTCTCCTGACGGCGATGGTGGGGTGCGCTCAAGAAAAGGAAGCGTCGGCTCCCGCCGAACAAGAGTCCGTTCGCGCCCTCAAGGAGCGATCGCTGCACCTGTCGCCGCCCGCGGGGTGTACGGAGATCTCCATGGGCGAGCTTCGAACTGGCATCGAGCTGACGCCCGTGCAGTACGGGCCGCAGCCGCTGTATCGCGGAGAGTTCGCGAGCTTCGGAGACCCCGCGTTCGTGGACACCGCGTACATCCGGTTGGACGTGAACACCGCCTCGGGGCTCTACGACCTGGCCAACGGCGGCACCAACCTGTTCACGTGCGAGCAGTGCGTTTATGGCTACCAGGATGTCTCGGGTCCGGCGCAGAAGACCTTCGTCGCCGAGTCGGGCTCGCTCTGGCTCGCGTTCAAGGTCTCCCCTCAGCAGACCGCTGGCGCGCTCGCCAACGTGACCCTGCGTGAGTCGGTCCCCGCCGCGCCGCTCGCCGCCCCGTACAAGGGCACCGCCCCGGTGCCGGGCGGTGAGTGCCGGTGGATCCGGTTCGCGACCTGGGACACCATCCGTTCCGGTGGTTGCGATCCGCGCGAAGGCTCGTCGGCCTCGAACCCGCCGGGCCACACCTGCGTCGCGGAGGACGCCGCGGCCACCGATGGCACGCTCGAGAAGTCGCTCGGTACCAAGGCGCAAGGCGAGGCATGCACGAAGACGCCGGCCAGCGAGAACCAGCTCGCGTCGACGGACTGCGCCCCTGGCTACGCCTGTACCGACGCCTATACCGAGGCGCGGCAGTGCCTCGCCACGTGTGACTTCATGGCCGCGGACCCGGGCTGCCCCACCGGCACCGTGTGCGGCGTCTATGGCTTGTGCATCCAGCAGTCCGTCATGGAGCCCATCGGCTACCTCTTCGACCCCGCTCTCATCGGCCAGTCCTGCACCGCCGGCTTCGCCGAGTTCTGCGGCGTCGAGGGTGCGCGAGGCGTCTGCGCGGACCTGACAGGCGCGGGCCATGGCACCTGCTACCGCTATGCGCGCGCTCGCTCGGAGTGCGGCGCGGGTGAGGAGCTCGGCTTTGTCTCCTACCCGCTCCCTGGCGGCGGGTTCGATCGCACCTACGGGTGGTGCTATCCCGACGGCCTGTGAGTTGCCCATCACCTGCCCGAGCGCGAGCTGGCTCGGGCAGGTGACGTTCAGGCTTCAGCGGCGGTCAGCGTGATGTGCAGCTGGATTCCTTCAGACTTCTCGCTCGCGAGCGGGTCCGAGCCCATTCGAATCATGCCGGGCTGGCCACTGAGCGTGCCAATCCGTGGCGTTGCGATGACCTTGCCGTCCCGTTTGATGGCCGACTTGAACATCAGCACATGGGCCTGCTTGCCTGTGCCATGATCGACCGTCCCCTCGATGGTCCAGTCGTGGCCATTGGCGGCGCCGTTGATCATGATCGACTGGCCAGGCATCGTCACGAACGTCGTGGTCGTGGGCTCGCCGCCATCGATGCGCAGCACTGCCTTCACGTGGATGCTGCCTGCTGGAAGGTTGGCCGCGGCTTCGTCGCCCGGTTGCGCGGCCCATGCGGCATAGCCGCCAGTCAGGGTCAGGGCGAGCACGCACGCATAGCCAGACAGCCAGCGCTTGAACGAGGGAAGCGGTTGCTTGAGCATGATGATTCTCTCCTTGAGTGGATGGCAGAAGCCCCAGTGACACCCCAGCGGCCACGGCTGCGTGGCCAGCTGGGTCTTCAACATCGCCTCGCCATAGGTGCGGCGTGACTCCGGATGGCGTGCGATCACCCGTTGGTCGCAGGACAGCTCCTGGTCCTGGCGGAAATGCCGCGCGGCGTAGTGCAGCAGCGGGTTGAACCAGAACAGGCAGCGCAGCAGCACCGCGATGGCGTTGAACTGAAGGTCGCCATGGACGAGATGCTGGTGCTCGTGCTCACGGAGCAGCACCCGCTCCTCCTCGGCATAGCGCACATCGAAATCCGCCGGGACGATGATGCGCGGCCTCCACAAGCCAATGGCGGCGGGAAGGCCAGCCACCGTTTCGGCCTGATACATGCCGTCATCGCGAAGGCGTACGTGCCCCAGCGCGCGCCAGAAACCACGCTGCCGCGCGGTGAACCACAGCCCGGCGGCCACCGCGCCCACCCACCAGACCACCAGCAGCCATTCCGCCGTATCCGTCGTGGAGCTTCCTTCGCTCGTGAACGTCCGCGGAAACGCTTCACCGATGAACGCGAGGACCGGTGCCGGAGCTGGCCCCTCGCTCGCCGCGGGCAGCAACACCGCCAGCAGAGCGGTAGGCACCAGGCTCCACGCGGCATACGCAATCCGCGCACCGAACCCCGCACGCAGGACTCCGCGTAGCAACATGACTCCCAATACGGCGGCACTGGAAGCCAGAGTGGTCTCCAGCAGCGTGCGCAGCGCCCCGGCAACGGTCATGGGTCCAGCTCCTCGAGCAGCTTGCGCAGCTCGGCGACGTCCTTCCGGCTGAGCTTGCGGTGCTGGCTGAAGTGCGCGACCAGCGGCGCGACCCGGCCGCCGAACAGTCGTTCCAGCAGACCCTGGCTCTCCTCCAGCACCCAGTCCTCGCGCCGGAGCACGGGGGTGTAGAGATAGCGGCGTCCTTCCTTCTCCGCGACAATCGCGCCCTTCTTGAGCAAGCGATTGAGGAGCGTCTTGATCGTGGCCTCCTGCCATTGCTGTGCCTTGGCCAGCGCCGCCACCACCTCCTCGGCGGCGAGGGGGTGCTGGCGCCATAGCACTTCCATCACGATCGACTCTGCTTCACTGATCTTCATCGTTTACGCTCGTAATCACCCGGGAGATTACAAGTGTAATTGTTCCTGTCAAGGACTCCTCATGCCCCTCGTTCCGCCGATCCCGGGCTAGGCGGTGGCCCCGGTGCAAGGGCACCAGCCCACTCCATCAACAGGCCTCCCATCTTTCTGATACGCCTGAAGCCGTGACGCCCATGACACCCGCGTCCGCTGGGCGTCCCCGCGCGAGTGCCAGTCCTGGCACGTTCCTCCCCGACCGAGCGCCGTCACGGGAGCCCGGAGTCACGCAAGCTCCGGAGATGACAGGGGAGCCACCATCCTCCGCGTCCTGGCGCAGCGGTTGCACAACGGGCGTACGTCGCGCCGGAAAGGACCGGCGCGCGTGACCCCGAGTGCCATTGCATGCATCGCGCACCCCCATGGAAGCAGTCCCTCCGTTTCCTTCTCATCGCGCCTCTCATGGCGGGGCTCGTCCCTGGCTGTGATGTCGGCGAAGCACCGCTCACCTCCGGTGGAACGCACTCGCTGAGCGTCTCGGCGGCCCTCGAGTCCGGAGCGGACCTCGTGGTGACCGAGGTGAGTGCCCCGGCCAACGTGATGCCGGGGCAGGGCTTCCCGGCCACGGTGAAGGTGTGCAACCAGGGCACCCTGGCCGTCGATGGCGACTCCTACTCCGGGCCGAGGGTGGAGCTGTTCGTGGTGACGGACGCGACGGCACCGATTCCACCGGGCGAGATGCCACTCGGCTCCGTGGTGCTGGACCAGACGCTGTTTCCGTCGCAGTGCGTGACGAAGAGCCTGTGGGGCCATGCCCATCCGCCGTTCGATGCCCAGCAGGGCGACGGTGCGTACCCGTTGGTGGCCATCGTCGATAGGGCAGGGGTGGTGCAGGAGCTGCGTGAGGACAACAACGTCCGCGTGAGCGGCATGCTGGGCGTGGGCTCCGGCTCGGACCTCGTGGTGACCGGGGTGAGTGCCCCAGCCAACGTGATGCCCGGGCAGGGCTTCCCGGCCCGGGTGACGGTGTGCAACCGGGGCACCTACGCCAGCGGCGGCTACGCCTCCCCCCGGCCGCGCGTGGAGCTGTTCCTGTCGACCCTGCCCGAGCTGACGCCGCCCTCCGCCTCGACGCCTTATCCCGGCACGTCCCCGAGCCAGGTGTCCATCGGGTGGGTGGAGCTGGAAGGGCTCGCCGTGGGCCAGTGCGTGACGAAGAACGTGTACGGCCAGGCCATGCTGCCCCCGGAGGCCCAGGGCGAGGGCACGTACTACCTCGGGGCCGTCGTCGACACGACGAACGAGGAGCAGGAGCTGCGCGAGGACAACAACGTCCACGTGGAGGGCCGGGTGGGCGTGGGCGACGGCTCGGACCTCGTGGTGACCGAGGTGAAGGGCCCGGAGAACGTGGGCAACGGTCAGAGCTTCACGGCCTCGGTGAAGGTGTGCAACCTGGGCACCGCGTCCACCGGGAGCGGCTCATACAACTGGCCCAGGGTGGAGCTGTACCTGTCCACGGATACCGGGCTGACAATTCTGGACCCGTCCTCGCTGGACCTGCCCATGGACCAGGTTTCCCTCGGCTGGGTGTATCTGGACCAGAACCTGTCGCCGGGGCAGTGCGTGACGAAGAACATGGACGCCGAGTCCTCCGTGCCGCCCGCGGCCGGGGGAATGGATGGGGCGTACTACCTCGGGGCCGCCGTCGACACGAGCAACGTGGAGCAGGAGTTGCGCGAGGACAACAACGTCCGCGTAGGCAGCCTGATGGGCGTGGGCTACCGGGCGGACCTCGTGGTGACGGAAGTGGGCTTCCCGGCCAGCGTGCCCAGGCGGCAGGGCTTCACGGCCTCGGTGAAGGTGTGCAACCTGGGCCTGGCCGCTTCCGGCAACGCCTCCAGCCGTCCCTGGGTGCTGCTGTTCCTGTCCATGGATGACGAGGTGACGGTGCCGGACCCGTCCTCGCCTTCCCCGGGCATGCCCATGGAGCAGGAGGCCATCGGCTGGGTGGAGCTGAGCCAGAGCCTGGCGCCAGGGCAATGCGAGACGGTGAGCGTGCCCGCCAGTGCCGAAACGCCGCCCATGGCCGATGCTCCGAATGGGGCGTACTACCTGGCGGCCGCCGTGGACGTGATGAACGTGGAGCAGGAGTTGCGCGAGGACAACAACCTCCGCGTGGGCGGCCTGATGGGCGTGGGCGACGGCGCGGACCTCGTGGTGACAGATGTGAGCGGGCCGGCCAGCGCGAGCAATGGGCAGAACTTCACGGCCTCGGTGACGGTGTGCAACCAGGGCACGATGCCCGCGGGCCTCGCCTCGTCCTTCGAATTGACCCAGGTGCTGCTGTATTTCTCCTCCGAGGCCACGTTCACGATGCCCGAGCAGTCCATGCCGGGCCCGGCGGGCCCGATGCCCATCGGCGGCGTGTATCTGGACCAGCCGCTGTACCCGGGGCAGTGCGTGACGAAGAGCGTGGACGCCCAGGCCTGGCTGCCCATGTGGCCGCAGACCAACACCCGTGCCTACCATCTCGTGGCCGCCGTCGACACGAACCGCGTCGAGCCGGAGCTGCGTGAGGACAACAACGTCCGCGTGGGCGGCCTGATGGGCGTGGGCAACGGCGCGGATCTCGTGGTGAGCGCGGTGACGGCTCCCGCCAGCGTGGGGATGGGCCAGGGCTTCACGGTCTCGGTGACGGTGTGCAACCAGGGCACGCTCTCCACGGACACCTTCTCCTCGCCCCTGGTGCAGCTGTTCCTGTCCATGGACACCGAGGTGACGCTGCCCACTCCGGACCAGCCGTACCCGCACTCCATGGACCAGATGCTCATCGGCTCCGTGGAGCTGAACCAGCCGCTGCCGGCGGGGCAGTGCGTGACGGAGGACGTGAACGCCCATGCCGGGAGGCCGCCGGAGATGCAGGGGCCGGGCGCGCTCTACCTGGCGGCCGCCGTCGACACGATGAACGCGGAGCAGGAGCTGCGCGAGGACAACAACCTCCGGGCGGATACCCTCCTTCAGCTCACGTACTGATCTCCGCGGGCCGTCGATATCCACGTCCGGCGCTACCGTACGGCCGGGAGCGCCTGGACGTCCCACGCCACCTCGAGGCTCTCGTGCCTCCGGACGGTGACGCTCCTCAGGAAGCCGGGATTCTGTCCCGGCACGAGCCGGAGCCCCGGGAGACGCCTGAGCAGCGCCTCGAGCGCCAGACGTGCCTCGAGCCGTGCGAGCGGCGCGCCGACGCAGAAATGGAGCCCATGGCCGAAGGCGAGGTGCTTCTTGACGTCAGGCCGCCGGATATCGAAGCGCTCCGGCTCGTGGAAACGGGCCTCGTCGCGGTTGGCCGAGGCGTAGACGATCCGGATGTGGGCTCCCTTCGGAATCGTGACTCCCCCGATCTCCACCTCCTCCAGCGCGGTGCGGAACATGGCGTGGACGGGTGAGACCATCCGCACCGCCTCCTCGACTGCACCCGCGATGAGGTCCGGCTCGTTCCGGAGCGCCTGCAACTGCTCCGGGTTGTTGAGCAATAACTCCACACCGCCCACGATGAGGCCCGCGGTCGTCTCGTGCCCCGCGAAATGCACCTGCATCAACAGGCTCACGAGCTCCGCCATGCTCATCGGCGGCGTCATCCCCTGTCCCTCCGTGACGATGTCGCTCAGCAGGTCCTCCCGGGGAGCCGCCTTCCGCTCCTCGAGCGCCGAAGCGAGGTAGCGCTGGAAGTCGACCACACCCCGCGCGGCCACGGCCTGATTCTCGACGGGGCCATGTGCCGCGAGCACCATGCTCAGGTCGTCGGACCAGCGCCGGAACCTGCTGATGTCCTCCCGTGGGATTCCAAGGATCTCCGCGATGATACTGGACGACAGTGGATGGGCGAACCGCAGGAACAGGTCCGCCTGCCCCTCATGCATGAAGCTGCTGATGAGCTCATCCACGAGGGCCCGGATGGAAGGCTCCTTCTCCGTGAGCCGCCGCCCGGTGAAGGCCTTGCTGACGAGACCCCGGAAGCGCGTATGCGCTGGCGGATCGTTGTCGACGAGGCTCGGAACCAGGGGGTATCCGTCCATCAGCGAGGTGACGACTTCTGGCGGCATCGTCGCGGCGCCCACCGTGATGGACTCGGCGGACGAGAAGCGCGCGGTATCGGCGACCACGGCGCTGATGTCCGCGTGGCGTGTCACCACCCATGCCCCGAGCGTTGCGCTGAAGAACACCGGTGCCTCTCGCCGCGCTCGTGCGAGGAACGGGTGGGGATCCTCGAGCTGAGGAGAGACGAGTGGGTTGTATTCGGAGCCGAGTCCTGAGGTGGAGCGGGGATTGGACATACGTGGGCCGAGCCTACCGCAGGAGCGCAAGCGGGCCGAGGAGCAGCCGCGCCTGCACGTGCGAGTAGTATTCCCGGCGGGGACGTACGTCTATTCTCACGGCCCCACCTTGACGAGGACCACGACCATGAGAGAGCAGAACCTTCAGTACGTCCTGGATCGGATCGCCATCCAGGAGCTGGCCGTCGAATACGGTCAGGCCATCGATTACGGCCAGGACACGGGCGACTGGAGCCGCTGGTCCAACGTCTTCACCCCCGAGGTGACGGCGGACTACACCCGGTTCATGGGCACGGAGCTGCTCACCCTCACTCGGGAGCAGATGCCGGAAGTGGCCAAAGCGGGCCTGAGGTCCTTCAAGCGGGTCCAGCATGCCACCGCCATGAGCGTGGGCATCCAGTTCAAGAGCGACACCCATGCCGAGGTGATGTCCTACGCGGAGGTCGCCCACTACTTCCCGTTGGGAGGGATCCAACAAGAGTGGACCATCATCGCCCGCTACACCTTCTCCGTGGAGAAGACCCCGGGCGGATGGAAGATCCGCAAGGTGTTGTTGGACCCCATCCACTATCGCGGAAACATGCTGGGTTTGGAGCTGGTGCAGGGCAAGAGGATCGTCTGAGCGCTCACCCCGCCTGGCGGACCGTCTGGCCCAGGTGCTGAACCAGGTTCTCCATTGCAGCGCGGCGCTTCGGCTTCTCGGCCATTCGCTTGATGGCGGCCATCATCCCCGCGGTCCTCTGGCGAATGCCCTCCTGGGAGGCCGAGGTGACCAGCTCGTGGACGCTGAAGAATTTCGCGTAGGCATCGGTGTGCTGGTAGCCGACCTGCGCCATGAAGGCGGCGGTGAGGGCATCGGAATCCTGACCGCTGATGGGGTACTGCTCGTTGAAGGTGCCCTTCACCTGGATGTTTGGGAGCTGCGTGAAGGGGCTGAAAGCGTTGATGCCGAAAAGCAGCGAGGACGTGACGGCTCCGTCGATCTGCTTCTGGAGCCCCGAGGGCATCGGCGGGGGAGAAACTCCGGTCGTCCAGGGCGCGGGATAGAGGGTGGGAATCTCCTTGATCATGGAGGTGACCCAGGCGTGCGGCACGGCGTCGAGGCTGTTCCAGATGTTCTGGTTCCAGGCGAAATAGTCCTGTGCCAGGCCCAGGCTGACCGGCGGGAACACCTGCTGGAAGAGCTTGGAGAAGTTCTCGTCGCCAGGAGTGGGGCCGGCCGTCGGGAGCACGTACACGTTGCCCCAGTTCGTGGTGCTGAACTTCGTGCCCTTCGAGGTCGCGAGGGCCAGGGCGAGCGTCGGCGCGAGCGCGCCACCGAGACTGTGGCCGGCGAAGATCAGCGTCTTCGAACCGGTCGAGCCCAGCGAGCACAGGAAGTCCACCAGGCTCTTCTGGGTCAGGTTGTCGACCATCTTCAGCAGGTTGTTGACGCCAAGCTGGGTCCCTTGCGAGATGTGTGGAGTGTCGAAGCCGGAGGGCCCATTGCACCCACCCAGCGACGGGAACGCCTGCGACCAGGGGATCGCGCCGACGACGCAGTTGTCCTCCAGGATGACGTCACTCAGGAGGGCATTGAAGTTGGTCCCCGCGATGGAAACGAAGTAGGCGGACCGGTCGGGATTCGCCGCGACGTACATGACATTGGCCGGGACGCCCAGGGGGGCGTAGACCACGGGGCCCCAGGCGAGCGACCACTTACCGCCCAGGTTGGGAAGCACGGCTTTGTTGAGGTGCTCCGCCAACTCGAAGGCCAGCGCGAAGGGAAGGCCCGACTCGTTGGCGTTACCCAGGTAGTTGGACTCGTGAGAGAGGATGAAGGCCTGCTGACAGAGATTGAGGGTAGGGAGTTGCATGGTCGTCCTTGTCACTTGGCTCGTACCGGCTCGAGGGTACGAGTCGGGCGTGGGATTCCTGGCTTCCGTCTTGGGCACCCGCGTGGGGACTGATAGCAAGTCATGGGCCAGCTCCGGTCCGTGCCACTCTTCCTCGGAGCGGGCGCTGCCGGACCGTGGCGGCTGGCATGTCGCGCCACGGTTGACGCGTCAGGCAGGAGGGCTGGCGTGTCAATCACCGCCAGTGCGTGCCGGTACGGGTTTTCCTGGGGGCTTGAGACGCGTCAGCCGTTGGTGACACCCTCCCGGCCGAATGTTCACGGTCCGACACCTGTGGTTCCTCGTCTCAGCTCTCGCCGTCCTCCTCTCCTGCGGTGAGCCGTCTCCATCACCCGCCGCCCACTGGGTGGAGGCGGGCCGTGCCCAGGAGCTCCGCCTGGAGCCTCGCCCCGGTGAGGTGTCTCCCTCCGCCGCCATCGCGCGGCTGCGTGCCGAGCCGGGAGAGGCGAGCCAGCTCGCCCTCGCCCAGGCGTACTTCCCGGAGATCCTCACCGGCACGCCGGTGGACCTGCCTCGCGTTCCTCCGGAAGCGCTGCTGCACGTGCGCATGCCGTCCCGCCTGGGCGGGGAGATGGTGCTCACCACCCGGGGCCTCACCTTCACGGTGCGGCAGRCGGGGAGTGGAGACGCGGCGCTGCGCTCCTCGCGGGGCGCGGCCTTCTAYGGAGACGGACACTTCTGGATGGCTCCGGGCGGCTCGGCSGCGGAGAGCGGCGAGTGGAAGACGCCGCGCGTGGAGGAGCTGCTCGTCCTGCCCGAGGGTGGGGGAGYGCACCGCACGCTCTACGCGCTGACGCTTCCGCCCGAGGTGACGGCCGCGCGCGACGTGGGCGAGTACCTGGAGCTGGTGGATGCGCATGGGGTGCCGGTGCTGCGCCTGCACTACTCGGTGGCGAGGGATGCGGCGGGCCTGAGCCGGCAGGGGCGGGTGCGCCTGCTGGGGGCGGTGGCCGAGGCCTCGCCCGTTGCCGGTGCACCGGTGCGCTACGCGGTGGGCGGGACGTTGTCGGTGGAGATGACGGTGGACCTGGAGGGCCTGGCGGGTCCGGTGGTGGTGGATCCCGGCTTCTCCTCCACGGGCTACCTGTCGACCCATCGCTACTATGCGGGCATCTCGCTGCTGCCCTCGGGCAAGGTCCTGGCGGCGGGTGGTGGCTGGGGTCCCTTCGCCTCCTGCGAGCTGTACGATCCGGTGTCCGGCACCTGGAGCGGGACGGGCTCGATGGTCTACGTCCGCAAGAGCGCCGCCGCGATCATGCTGCACACCGGCAAGGTGCTGGTGGCGGGTGGAGAGGTCAGCACCAGCGCCGCGACCTCGGAACTGTACGATCCGGTGACGGGCACGTGGAGCATCACGGGGGCCCTGCCAGGGTTCCGCCGCGCGTACTCGCTGACGCTGCTGCGCAACGGCAAGGTGCTGATGGCCGGTGGCTATGACGCCGCCAACACCCGGCTCACCGACGCGGCGCTGTACGATCCGGCCACGGGCAGGTGGTCGGTCACCACCCCCATGCCCACGGCCCAGGCGGGCCACACGGCGACGCTGCTGCCCTCGGGCGAGGTGATGGTGGCGGGCGGCTACACGAACTCGGCGGGCGGCAACCCGTTGATGATCTTCAACCCGGACACCGCGACCTGGCGGCAGCCGGGCACGCTGCCGTATCACGTGTCTCACACGGCGACGCTGCTGCCCTCGGGCAAGGTGCTGCTGGTGAGCGGCACGCAATCGACGCTGTATGACCCGGCCACGGGACTGGTGACGGCCGCCCCGCTGACGAAGTTGCGCTATAGCCACTCGGCGACGCTGCTGCCCTCGGGCAAGGTGATTGTGGCGGGGAGCACGGGAGGCTCGGGCACCGGCGTGACCTCGGAGCTCTACGACCCGGCCACCCATACGTGGACCAGCGCCAGCCCGCTCCCCCTGGACTTCGGCAGCCACGTGGCGGTGATGCTGACCACGGGCAAGGTGCTGCTCACCGCGGATGGCACCACGGCCAGCCTGCTGTATGACCCGGGCGAGTCCAGTTGGAGTGCCGCGCCCTCTCCGGCGACGAAGCGGCAGGAAACGGCGGCGGTGCTGCTGCCCACGGGCAAGGTGCTGGTGCCGGGCGGCTACCCCGGCGCGGGCGCCCTGGCCCAGGCCGAGCTGTATGATCCGGAGACGAACACCTGGTCCCCGGCCGGCAGCATGTCGGTGGCACGTGAACGCCATTCGGTGACGCTGCTGCGCTCGGGGAAGGTCCTGGTGGTGGGCGGCCACCTCGGCAACTCCTCGGGGACGACGTCGGTGGACATCTACGATCCCTTCACGGGGACGTGGACGGCCGCGGCGCCGACGCTCCAGCCCCATGTCAGTCATACGGCCACGTTGCTGCCCGATGGCACGGTGCTCGTTGCCGGAGGCGTGAGCAGCGGCTTGCCCACCCAATCCGAGCTGTACGACCCGGCCACGGACACCTGGCGCTATACGAAGGGGGCCCTGATCTCGCCTGACCGGACCGAGCATGCGGCCGTGCTGCTGCCCAATGGCAAGGTGCTCGTGTCGGGAGGGAGGGGCGTGGCGACGGCGGAGCTGTACGACCCGGCCACGGAGACCTGGAGCGCCACCGGCTCGATGGTGACCGGCCGTGAGAGCCACCATCTGATGCCGCTGCCCAATGGCAAGGTGCTGGCGGCGGGTGGCCCCGCGGACTCCGTCTCCGCGGAGCTGTACGATCCGGCGACGGGCACGTGGACGGCCACCGGCTCGACGGCGAGCCCGCACTACCAGGGCGTGTCGGTGCTGCTGCCCTCGGGCCGGGTGTTGTTGGCCGGAAGCAGCCTGGAGGGAGCGTCCGTCGCGGAGCTGTATGATCCGGGGACGGGGACGTGGAGCAGCGCGGGCACCATGCCCTTCCCCCGGCAGGCCGCCGCGGCGGTGCTGCTGCCCAATGGCAAGGTGCTCGTCGCGGGCGGCAACCTGTCGTCCAGCAGCGTCAGCAGCCTGTTCGACGAAGCGGGAACGAACGACGCCTGGCGCCCCAGCCTGAGCGCGCACACTCCGTTGGCGCCGCTGGCGGCCTTCACCGTGACGGGCACGCGGCTGCGCGGCATCTCCGAGGGGACCATTGCCGGAAATGTCCACCAGACCTCGCTCTCGAACTTCCCCGTGGTGAGCCTCATGCCGCTGGAGGGCAACACGCTCGTGCGGCTGCCCCTGAGCGGCTTCTCGGACACGTCGTTCAGCTCGACCGTGCCCGCGGTGTCCCCCGGCTACTACCGGCTCTTCGCCACGGTGAATGGCATCCCGGGTGGCCGGATGGTCCGGGTCTCCAACAACAGGACGCCGGTGGCGGAGCCGGGCTCGGCAACGACGACGGAGGACACGGCGGTGGCCGTGACGCTGAAGGCCTCGGATGCGGACGGCGACACGCTGACGTACACGGTGGTGTCGGGCCCGGCGCACGGCACGCTGTCGGGGACGGGCACCTCGCGCACGTACACGCCCTCGGCGGACTACCACGGTCCGGACTCCTTCACCTTCAAGGTGAACGACGGGGCGGAGGACTCCAACGTGGCCACCGTGACGCTCACCGTCACCTCGGTGATCGACGCGCCCGTGGCCCTGGTGGGCTCGGCGACGACGACGGAGGACACGGCGGTGGCCGTGACGCTGGGAGCCTCGGATGTGGACGGTGACACGCTGGCGTACACGGTGGTGTCGGGCCCGGCGCACGGCACGCTGTCGGGCTCGGGGGCTTCGCGCACGTACACGCCCGCGGCGGACTACCACGGCCCGGACTCCTTCACCTTCAAGGTGAACGACGGGACGGTGGACTCCAACGTGGCCACCGTCACGTTCACCGTCACGCCGGTGAACGACGCGCCAGTCGCCCATCCGGGCGCCTCGACGACGCTCGAGGACACTCCGGTGTCCATGACGCTGGGAACCACCGACGTGGACGGCGACACGCTGACGTACACGGTGGTGTCGGGCCCGGCGCACGGCACGCTGTCTGGCTCAGGGGCCTCGCGCACGTACACGCCAGCGGCGGACTACCACGGCCCGGACTCTTTCACCTTCAAGGTGAACGACGGGACGGTGGACTCCAACGTGGCCACGGTCTCCCTCGCGGTGAGCTCCGTGAATGACGCTCCGGTGGTCCTGGCGAACCCGGTGGTGACGGCCGAGGAGACGGTCGTGACCGTGACGTTGGAGGCCACGGACGTGGAGGGCGACACGCTGGCGTACACGGTGGTGTCGGGCCCGGCGCACGGCACGCTGTCTGGCTCGGGCGCCAGCCTCGCGTACACGCCCGCGGCGGACTACCACGGCCCGGACTCCTTCACCTTCAAGGCCAACGATGGGACGCAGGACTCCACCGAGGCCACGGTGACGATCACCGTCACGCCGGTGAACGACGCGCCCGTGGCCCTGATGGGCTCGGTGACGACGGCCGAGAACACYCCCGTGRCCGTGACGCTGGGTTCCCTGGACGTGGACGGCGACACGCTSACGTACACGGTGGTGTCGGGACCGGCGCGMGGCACGCTGTCGGGCTCGGGCGCCAGCCTCACGTACACGCCCRCGGCGGGCTACCACGGCCCGGACTTCTTCCTCTTCCAGGTGGGGGATGGGACGGTGGAGTCCACCGTGGCCGCCKTCACGCTCACCGTCACGCCGGTGAATGACATGCCCGTGGCCAGGGCCCTGTCGTTCACCACCCCGCATGGCGAGCCGGTGTCCGTGCGGCTCGAGGGCACCGACGGCGATGGCGACGCGCTGTCCTTCGAGGTGGTGGGGGCTCCCGCGAATGGCACGCTCTCGGGAACCGCGCCGGCCCTGGTCTACACGCCCTCGGCCGGGTTCGCGGGGGAGGACTCCTTCACCTATCGCGTGAGCGATGGGCAGAGCGCCTCCGAGCCCGTCACCGTCCGCATCACCGTGGCGCCGGCCCCGGTCACCGAGCCTCCCGTGACGGCTCCGACGGGCGGTTGCGGAGGCTGCGCCTCGACGGAGGGAGGGGCTTCGCTCGCCTGGGCGGGATTGCTGTTGCTGTTCGCCCGGGGCTCGTGGCGAGGCCGGCGCGTCTGAGGGCTGCCTCACCCTTCGCGCACTGCTGAGCGACCTGGGGGCGAGGCCTGTAGTAGCCTCGCCCCCGTCTTCAAGGAGGGCGCACCAGGTGTTCAACGGCCTTCGGTGGATGGAATCATTGCTCGAGCGCGTGGGGCTCGGAGGGGTGGTGGAGGAGGTGTATGGGTCGCTGCGCTCGCGCGTCCTGGGCCCACCGCCCGCGCCCCCCGCCCCGGCCGCCTCGCTGTCTCCCAAGCCGCCCCCACCCGTGTCAGCGCAAGCGCTCCGGGTGAAGGAGTCCCCTCACGAGGCCGCCCCCGCCAGGCCGCCGAAGGCGTCGCGCGCGAGGAAGGCCTCCCAGCCGAAGAAGAAGAAGGCCGCGGCCGTGCACAAGGCGGCGGCCCCCCGTGGCAAGAAGGTCGTGGCGCCCCCGCCGGCCCCCGCCTCCGAGTCGAGCGATGCCGTGGGCGCGTTGGTGGACGCTCTTCGGGCGCACCCCCGGCACCAGGAACTGCTGGTGGCCGGGCGGCTCAAGGATCAGCTCCTGCGCTCTCTCATCCCCTTCTATCTCGCCCGGAGCTTGAGCGTGGAGGTGACGTCCGGGACCACCTCGCGCTTCTGGGGCGAGCTTGGCGTGACGTACGCCGCCCCCAATGCGGCCAAGGCGCTGCGCCTGAACACCGGCTTCACCCGGGACACGAAGAAGGGCAAGGCGCTCACCGCCAAGGGCGTCAAATACGTGGAGGACGCGCTCACCCAGCTCCGCTCCGCGACCGGCGACGAACTCTAATTGCCGTAGATCTTCACGTAGACGTCCTCCGTCGCCGGGTTGTTCACGCCACGCAGTCGCGCCCTTGACGGGTCCCCCTTGCCTCGAGCCCGGCCTGAGCAATTGGTTCTACGCGGGAAACGCGTGGTCACTCCATGCGAACATCCTCGCGGCCGATTGGGTGGAGCGCACCCGTGTTCCAGGTCTGAGTGTCTGCGCGAACATGCTCGAGGGGCTCGCCGGGCGGAAAGCGTGAGCGGCGGTTGAACAGGAGGCGTGAGGCACGGGCGCTCCGCGACGGACGAGTGGCGGCCTGTTGCAGCGGGCGGGCAGCGTCTACGTTCATCCTGGCAATCAGCGCAATCCCTCCCGAAGCCTGAAAGCATGATAGCCATTGGGCTCCGCTCATCTCATTCGTAGCGGTTAATCTGACAGCATCTGGGGCGCCTCCTACGCTGCACCCGTCGCTCGGGCCCACGAGCGACGGACACGGAAAGGCCCTCCCATGAAATGTCTGACACCCAGGCTCGCTGGCTGGCTCGCGGCGGCCCTGCTCCTCACCACGGCGTGCACTCAACAGCCCACCACTGGCTCCGCCCTGCTCTTCGGCTCTCTTTCCCAGGCGGTGTCCTCCGAGGATGTCACGCGCGTGGTGGTGACCATCAGCGCCTCGGACATGCCCTCCCGCACCGAATCGCTGGCAAGAACAGACGGAGCTTGGGGCGGCACCCTCGGTGATATTCCCGCCGGTACCGACCGCACCTTCACCGCCGACGCCTTCGACGCGGCCGGGACGAAGCGCTTCAGCGGCCAGGCCACCCACGTCACCATCACCACCGGCACCACCACCGTGGTGGCCCTCTCTCTCCAGTCGCTCGACGCGCCTCCTCCCTTCGACAACGCCGCGCCCCTCATCGACTCGCTCACCGCCTCCACCAGCTCCGTCTCTCCCGGAGGCTCCCTGCTCGTCCAGGCCACCGCGCACGATCCCAATCCAGGTGACGCGCTCTCGTATGCCTGGACTGCCTCGGCGGGCGCCTTCTACTCGCCCTACTCCCTGATCTCCACCTGGGCCGCCCCTGCCACTCCGGGTCTGGCCACCCTCACGCTCACGGTGACGGACACCCAGGGCTCCTCGGCCTCCATCAGCTTCACCGTCCAGGTGCGGTCCGGCGCTGGTGGCGCCTCCGTCGGCCTGCGCTTCAACACCGCGCCCGCCGTTACCGGCATCACGGCCTCGCCCTCGCTCGTGAGCACGGGTGAGACGGCCACGGTGGTGGCCACCACCACGGACGCCGATGGGGACGCGCTCTCCTATCAATGGGCGGCCGGCTGCGCGGGAAGTTGGACGGATGCGGCCTCGGCCACCGCGCGCTTCGTCCCGGGCGTCTCGACCACGGGAGCCACCTGCACCGGCTGCCCGCTCACCGTCACCGTGACGGATGGCCACGGCGGACAGACGACGGGCACCCTTCACATCTGCGTGGGCCCGAAGACGGGCATGCGCCTGCCTCCGCGAATCGAGAGCACCTATCAGTCCTCACGCACCGTGCCCGCCAGCGGAACGGTCGCCCTCCGCGTCACCGCGAGCGACCCGCTGGGCAGTGCCCTCTCCTTCTCCTGGAGCGCCTCCACCGGCACGCTCGGCAGCACGACGAACAGCGCCACCCAGAGCGAGGTGAGCTGGACTCCTCCCTCTTGCATGTCTTCAGGGGGCACGCCCTCCATCACCGCCACGGTGACGAATGCACAGGGCCTCTCCGCCTCCACCACCTTCAGCGTCACCGGGGGAACAGCCTGCTCCGGTGCCGTGGGCTGGGTACGCACGGGCAACATGAGCTCACCACGGGTCGCGGGACATACGGCCACCCTGCTGCCCTCGGGCAAGGTCCTGGTCGCGGCGGGAGCCGACATGTGGCCGGGTCCCCTCGATACCTCCGAGCTGTACGACCCGGCCACCGGCACCTGGGCTCCTCCCATCCAGATGACCTCGCGCCGCATGGACCACACGGCGACGTTGCTGCCCTCGGGCAAGGTCCTCGTGGCGGGCGGCTACGTCCACGTCAGCGACACCAGCGGCTCCAACGGCCCCTCCGCCACCGCCGAGCTTTATGATCCGGCGACAGGCTCCTGGAGCTCGACGGGCAGCATGCTTTCCCCTCGCCAGTACCACACGGCGACGCTGCTGCCCTCCGGCAAGGTCCTGGTGACGGGCGGCAGCGGCAACTCCGGTGAGCTGTACGATCCGGCGACTGGCACCTGGGCTCGTACCGATGCCATGAGCACCTCCCGCGGCAAACACACGGCGACGCTGCTGCCCTCCGGGAAGGTCCTCGTGGCGGGCGGCTACACTCCCACCGAAGCGCCCGCCGCCACCGAGGAACTCTACGATCCGGCCACGGGTCACTGGACTCCCACGGGCGCGATGGCGTCGCCGCGCCAGTACCACACGGCGACGCTGCTGCCCTCCGGCAAGGTCCTCATGGCGGGCGGTGGCGACATCCGTGCAGAGCTCTACGACCCGGCCACCGGCACCTGGACTCCCACGGGAGCCATGGGCGCATCCCGCAGTGCCCATACAGCGGCCCTGTTGCCCACGGGCAAGGTCCTGGTGGTCGGGTCGGCGTCGAACAACGTGGAATTGTATGATCCCGCCACTGGCACCTGGACTCCCACCCACAGCACCGCCGCCATTCTGGGTCGCTCGACGACCACCCTGCTGCCCTCCGGCAAGGTCCTGATGGCGGGCGTGGACGTCACCAACGGCACTGGCTTCGCCGAGCTCTACGACCCGATGACGAACAACGGGAGCTACGTGGGGGGCCTGGCCTCGCATCACGCACACCACACGGCGACGCTGCTGCCCACCGGCAAGGTCCTGGTGGCGGGCGGTATCGGCGGTAACAACAGTGCCGAGCTCTATGACCCGGCTACCCGCACCTGGGCTCCTACCGGCAGCATGAGCATCGCCCGCGACCGCCACACGGCGACGCTGCTGCCTTCCGGCAAGGTCCTGGTGGCGGGCAGCGGCAGCGGTACCAACAGTGCCGAGCTGTACGATCCGGCCACCGGCACCTGGTCCCCCACTGGCAGCATGAGCACCGCCCGCGCATATCCAACGGCGGCGCTGCTGCATTCCGGCAAGGTCCTGGTGACGAGCGTCGGCGAAACCAGTGCCGAGCTGTACGACCCGGCCACCGGCACCTGGTCCTCCACGGGCGGCATGAGCATCTCGCGCAGCCCCCATACGGCGACGCTGCTGCCTTCCGGCAAGGTCATGGTGGTGGGCGGCGACAGCACTGCCGAGTTGTACGACCCGGCCACCGGCACCTGGTCCCCCGCTGGCAACATGGCCGGGTCCCGTATGTTTCACACGGCGACGCTGCTGCCTTCCGGCAAGGTCCTGGTGGCTGGCAGCTACGGTATCGACAACAGCGCCGAGCTGTACGACCCGGCCACCAACACCTGGTCGCCCACTGGCAGCATGGCCGTGTCCCGTAGCTTTCACACGGCGGCCGTGCTGCCTTCCGGCAAGGTCCTGGTGACAGGGGGGTTCGAGGGCAGCTATGCCCCCGACACGACCCTGGAGGAATACGACCCGGCCACCGGCACCTGGGCCTGGGTGGGGACCATGATCTCCTCGCGCGCGGGCCACACGGCGACCCTGCTGCCCTCCGGACAGGTCCTGCTCACCGGGGGGGAATCCCACTCCACCGCCCAGGCCGAGCTGCTCGGCCCGTAAGCGCCCGCAGGTGCGAGGCCAGCTTCGAGGTGTCAGAGGATTTGTAAGGCCTCTGGAGGATGACCCCGCCGGAGGTCGTGCGCCCCTGGCCCGCCGCATGCTTGAGCGCGGCTGGCCATGTCTGGACCGCATGACCTCTTTGCTCGCTACACCTTCGGCCATCCCGAGCGGGCCGCCGCTGAACTGCGCGCCGTACTGCCCGCGCATGTCGTCTCCGAGGTGGACTGGTCGTCCCTGCGGCGAGAGCCTGTCAGCGTGGTGGACCCGGAACTGCGCGAGACCGAGAGCGATCTGCTCTTCACGGCACGCCTGCACACGGGGCAGTCCCTGCTGCTCTACGTGTTGCTGGAACACCAATCGTCGGTGGATTCGTGGATGGCGCTGCGCATGCTGCGCTACGTGGTGCGGCAGGTGGAGCGCTGGAGACAGGAGCATCCGGAGAGCGCGTTGCTGCCTGTCATCATCCCGCTCGTCATGTACCACGGGCCGGATGGAGCCTGGACGGCGCCGCGCCGGGTGGAGGACCTCTTCGCGCTACCAGGGGAGCAGTGGCGAGCGCTGGTACCGCGATTCGAGTACCTGCTCGATGACCTGACGGCCGAGCGGGAAGAGGCACTGAGAGCGCGCTCGGGTCCGCCGCTGGCCCGGCTGGCGTGGCTGGTGTTGCGCTACGCACGTACCGGGGAGCTGGCTCACCGTCTACCGGATTGGACGGTACTCTTCGCGCAGGTGCAGGCGGCGCCCGAGGGAGCCGAGCATGTGGTAGCGGTCATCCGTTACATGCTGTGGGTGGAGAAGGATGCGGCCGTCCACGCAGCGGCGAGGCGGGTGTTACATTCGGTGCTGGATGAGCAACGAGCGGAGGAGCTGATGGGTACCTGGGCCGAGGACATGATGGAGCGGGGCGTCCAGAAGGGTCTGGCCATGGGTCGGCAAGAGGGCCGGCAAGAGGGACGGGCGGAGGGGTTGAGCGGGGCCGTCGTGCGGATTCTCACCGCGCGCGGCGTGCACGTCGATGAGGCGGCCCGGCAGCGCATCCTCACCTGCACGGACATGGCCACCCTGGAGCGCTGGTTCGATCGCGCCCTGAACGCCACCACCCTCTCCGACGTGCTGGACGGCCGCGCTCAGTAGACGTGCTCGCTTCGGACGATGGACAGGCAAAACCCGCCCTGCCGGCTCTGGGCTACACTGGCCTTCGCCCTCTTCCCCCATGAACCGCAAGGCCCTCGCCTCCGTACTCCTGCTGTGCATCGCGCTCGTCAGCGTGGTGGCGGGCGTGGTGCACCTCATCCGCCGTGACCGCGCCGCGCTGGTGGACCAGTTCGCCTCGGACCGCATGGCCCAGGTGGAGGCCGCTGCCCGCGAGGTGGCCGATGCGCTCGACGATGCCGCCGATGACCTCCGCTTCGCTGGCGAGCTGCTCTCCCGGCCCGGCACCATCGCCGAGCACCGGCGTGAGCTGCTCGCCCTGCTCGAAGTCGTGGGCCAGTACAAGGCCATCGTCGTCCTGGACTCGCAGGGTGGGCAGCGCTTCGCCATCATGGACCGGCGTGCCGGCCCGGCCGTCACCCGTGGCGCCGTGGGCACCGTCCTCACCGAGACGGCCCGCGAAGCGCTCGCCGGGACGCCCGGAGACATCCTCACCTCGCCGCCCGTGGCCGCGGCACCCGGCGGTTGGTTCCGCGTCTTCGCCACCGCCTACGCCCCCTCCGAGGATGGGCCCGGGGGCTCGGTCGCCGTGCTGGTGGACACCGAGCCCTCCTTCGCCGCCCTGAAGCTCATCGCTCCCCAGCCGGGGGCGAAGCTGCTGCTCATCGGCGCGCACGGCGTGCCCACCCCGGCGAGTGACCCGGTGCTCATGGACTGGCACAAGCGGCAGAAGGCCGAGGCCAGCTCCGTCCCCGCCTACTCGGAGCTGCTGACGCACATGCGCGCGGGCGAGCGCGGCACCGTGCGCATCCCCGAGAACGAGGCCGCGCTGCTGGGCCTGGGCTCGGACGATGTCATCGCCGCCTATACGGACATCCGCATGCGCGGCGGCGCCCACTGGTCCGTGGCCACCTTCTCCTCCACCCGGGAGCTGCGCGCCCACGAGCGGGGCGTCATCCTCCGCGTGGCGCTCGGCGCCATGCTGGTGACCTTCTTCCTCTCCGTCTTCGGCGCCTACGTCTTCGTCGCCTCGCGCCGCGCCGTCGCGCTCCAGGAGAGCCGCCGCCACGCGGACCGGCTGGCCCACCTGCACGAGAAGACACAGAAGATCCTCGACAACATCCCCACCGGCGTCCTCGCGCTCTCCGCGACGGGCCGCATCACCGCCGTCAACCAGGCCCTGCGCGAGCGGTTGCCTCCCACCGCCGTGGGCTCCCTGCTCTCCGAGGCCTTCCCCCATGCGCCCGCCGCCGTGGTGGACCGGCTCTCCTCGCTGGTGGAGGCGGCCTGCTCCGCCGAGCGCGTCCTCAGCCTCCACGGCGAGCCGCTGCCCCTCTTCGGCGAGGAGGGCCAGTACCGCATCCAGGCCGTGCCCCTGGAGCGCCTGGACCCCGAGGTGCGGGTGCTGCTCGTGGTGGAGGACCTGAGCAACGTGCACGCGCTCGAGTCCCAGCTGCTGCGCGCGGAGAAGCTGGCCACGGTGGGCATCCTCGCCGCGGGCATCGCGCACGAGATTGGTACCCCGCTCGGCGTGGTGCGCGGCCGGGCCGAGTACGTGCAGGGCAAGCTGGGCCCGCAGCATCCGCAGGCCGCGGGCATGCAGGTCATCATCGATCAGATCGACCGGGTGAGCCGCACCATCCGCCAGTTGCTGGACTTCTCGCGGGTGCAGCCGGCGCTGGTGAAGGGCGTGGCGCTGGAGCCGCTGCTGCGGGGCGCGCAGGAGCTGCTCCACGGCGAGGCCGAGCGGCGCAAGGTGAAGCTGGAGGTGGAGGTGCCCGAGGGGTTGCCTTCCCTGTCGGCGGACCCGGACCAGTTGCAGCAGGTGGTGCTCAACCTGGCGCTCAACGCGTGCGACGCGTGCGAGCCGGGAGGCTCGGTGCGCATCGCCGCGCACGTGGAGGCGCCGGTCGAGCCGGGGGCCTGGAATGGGGTGCGGATGACGGTGCGCGACGACGGGCGCGGCATTCCGCCGGAGAGCCTCAACCGCGTCTTCGACCCCTTCTTCACCACGAAGAAGCGCGGCCAGGGTACGGGCCTGGGCCTGACGATGGTGGCCCAGATTGTCCGCAACCACGGGGGCCGCATCGAACTGGAGAGCGAGCCCGGGCAGGGCACGTGCGTGACGCTGTGGTGGCCGGCCACGCCCCTGCCGAGCGAGGAGCGACATGCCGTCTGAGGGACGAGTGCTGGTGGTGGATGACCACGTGGAGATGGCGCGGCTGCTGGCCGACCACCTCACGGACGCGGGCTACACGGTGGACGTGGCCACCAGCGGGCAGGAGGCGCTCGCGGTGGTGAACGGGCGCGTGTTGGACGCGGTGGTGTGCGACCTGCGCATGGAGACCGTGGACGGCTTCGACGTGCTGGCCGGGGTGCGCAAGGTGGACCCCACGCTGCCGGTGCTCATCATGACGGCCTTCGGCGGGGTGGAGAACGCGGTGGAGGCCATGCGGCGCGGTGCCACGCATTACTTCACCAAGCCCTTCCGTCTGGACGAGGTGCTCCTGTACGTGCAGCGCGCCGTCGCCGAGCGGCGGCTGCGCGAGGAGAACCGGGCGTTGCGCCAGGCGGTGTCGGACCGCTCGGCCTATGGGGCGCTGGTGGGCCGCAGCGCGCCCATGCGCTCGCTGTACGAGCTCATCGAGCGCGTGGCGCACTCCCACGCGCCGGTGCTGGTGCGCGGCGAGAGCGGCACCGGCAAGGAGCTGGTGGCCCGCGCGCTGCACTTCGAGGGCCCGCGCAAGGACGGCCCTTTCGTGGCGGTCAACTGCACGGCCATCCCCAACGCGTTGCTGGAGAGCGAGCTGTTCGGCCACGTGAAGGGCAGCTTCACCGGCGCCACCACGCCGCGCCGGGGCCTCTTCCTGGAGGCGGATGGCGGCACGCTCTTCCTCGACGAGATTGGCGATATGGCGCCCGAGCTCCAGGCCAAGCTGCTGCGCGTGCTGGAGGACGGCGAGGTGCGCGCGGTGGGTGCGGATGCCTCGCGCAGGGTGGACGTGCGCGTGGTGGCCGCCACGCACCAGGAGCTGGAGACGCGCGTGCGCGAGGGCCGTTTCCGGCAGGACCTCTTCTACCGCCTCAACGTGGTGCCGCTGCACGTGCCGCCCCTGCGCGAGCGGCGCGAGGACATTCCCCTGCTGGTGGAGCACTTCGTCGCCGTGTCCCGCAAGCGCAACCCCCGCGCGCGCCTGGCCGGCTTCACTCCCGAGGCCCTCGCCGCGCTCGCCGCCGCGCCATGGCCCGGCAACGTGCGCGAGCTGGAGAACCTCGTCGAGCGGCTCGCCGTGGTGACGGTGCAGGAGACGGTGGACCTGCCCACGCTCCAGCTCCACGCGCCCGGGGTGGCAGCGGACTCCCATCCGCTGTCACGTGCCCAGGGCCGGCTCATCCCCCTGCGGCAGCTCGAGGGCGAGTACATCGCCTATGTCGTCGCGCAGTGCGGCGGCAACAAGACGAAGGCCGCGGAGATCCTCGGCATCGACGTCTCCACCATCCACCGCCGCGAGCGCGAGCGGGGCGGAAGCAGCACGTAGTGGCTTAGAGCGAGCGGAGGAAGGCCACGAGCGCTTCCCGATCATCGCGCTCCAGCCGCTTGAAGCGCTCGCGCGAGGACTCCGCCTCTCCCCCATGCCAGAGGATGGCCTCCTCGAAGCCGCGGGCCCGTCCGTCATGCAGCAGCCGGAGCTGATGGTTGACGGTCTCCAGCAACCCCAGCCCCCACAACGGAGGCGTCCGCCACTCGGAGCCCGTTGCTTCCGCGTCCGGACGCCCATCCGCCAGCTCCTTCCCCATGTCGTGGAGCAGCAGATCCGTATAGGGGCGGATCGTCTGTCCGGACAGCTCCGGGACGTCGGCGATCTCTCCGGTCTTGAATTCGGGGTGGTGACACGCGGCGCAGCCGGTCCGCTGGAAGAGCTCCTGGCCCCGGCGCACGGTGGGTGAGCTCCAGTCCCGGCGCGCGGGCACCGCGAGCAGCCGGATGTACATCGTGGTCTTCTCGAGCATCTCCGCCGAGAGCGCGGGCTCCTGGGCGCGGGTCATCGCGCGGCAGGCCTCCTGCTTCGGCGTGCAGGTGGGCTCGGGGTAGAGCGCGGAGGTGAGGCCGAGGTCCTCCGCGTAGGCCTTGGCGATCTGCTGCTCCAGGGAGGGCTGGCTCGCCTTCCACCCGAACCTGCCGAGGACGGTCTGGCCCGTGCGCACGTGGGTGACCCGGTTGGGCCGCCCCGAGATGCCATCGCCATCGGTGTCGCCGGGATCCGCGCGGGCGAGGAGCTCCGCCTCCGGGATGGCCTCGAGCAGCCCCAGGCCGAAGACGGTGGCGGGAATCCGGGGGGACCATTGGGTCTTCGGCGCGAACGGTCCATAGCCCAGGGGGGAGAACTGGTACTGGGGCCGCCGCAAGGTGTACGCCGTCGCGTCGGCATAGCGGCCCTTCACGGGGACGTACTTCACCTGGACGGTCCCTTCCGCGGGAACCCCGGGCGTCCCCCGGTCGTTGAACTGCCCGCCATAGACGGGCTCGGGCGCGCCTCCAGGAGCATCCTTCGTGGGGACGCTCAACCGGATGAGGAGCGGGGCCTCGGGGCCGAGCGCGCCATACGGACGATCCCTGCCATCCTTGAAGTGGCACGAGTTGCACGCCTGGGCATTGGTGAGGGGGGCGGCCAGGGCGTGCGGCGGAGCGCTCCAATCCCTGACGAACAACCGCTTGCCCTCGTGCAACGTCTTCCAGCGCGCGGGCTCCATGTTGCCGAGTGCCCGGCCAAAGGCATTGAGGGTGGTGTCGAAGACCGTTGTGGCGCCCCCCGACAGTTCCTCTCCCGGGGTGGAGGGAGGCGGCGCGCTCGGCGCTTCTTGAGGACCCGCGGCCAGGACGACGGTCAGGCACCACCAGGCTTTCATCATGGGGAGGTGACTCGGCTGGGGATGGAGGCGGGTTGCGGGGATACACGGAGCGGAAGAGGGGAGACGGGGCCCCCGCTTCCGCTCCGGGACGACGGGGTTACTCGGCGCGGACGACGGTCTGGTTTCCGAGATGCGCCGTGCCGCCCGAGGCCTGCAGCAGGATCTGCTCGAAGCTCAGGTAGGGGTAGCTGCCCGAGGCACGAACCTCCTCGAGCAGCACGATCCGGTCGGCCTCCACGGTGGTGCCGTCCGTGAGGACCACGGGGGTGCTCGGCTGATTGTCGAGGGTCCACTCGCATGCGCCGATTTGCGCCGCCTCCAGCCGGTGGTTCTGGAACTCGACGGCGTGCTCACACTCGCGATCACAGTAGCTGCAGTCGCCGAACCCCGCCGCGTTGCACTGACTGTAGCAGGCGGAGACCGACTGCCGAAACCCGCGGCACGGGGGAGGTGAGTTGACGGCCCGGGCCTGGGTCAGGACGCCCGTCTGCCCGTTCCGGACTCCCGTGACCTCGCCCTGAAGCTCACCCTGGAGATAGACCCGGACCGTGTAGGTGCTGTCCGCTCCCGAGCCCGTGAAGGTGGCGGAGATCGCGCGGCCATCTCCCTCCCTCCTGGAGGTGGCGGTGCTGATCTTGGCTCCATCCGACACGGCCGTGAACGTGGTCCGCTGGGAGTCCTCCGTGGAAAGGGGCACGAACGAGGCGGTCCACTTCGTGGCCTGTCCGAGCGAGATGGCGGCACCATCCGTCCCCTCGTCTCCGAGGTTGCTGAGCTCGAGCTTGGACTCATCGAGCTGCTTCAGCTGGGCCTTGCCGATGGCACAGACGTTCAGCCCGTCCGACTCCACACACTGCTGTGCCTGGCTCTGCGAGAGGGGGAGCGCCAGGGCCACCAGGGCAACCCAGCACGAGCTCTTGAAGCGATGCATGGACATCTCCTTGTCGTGACCAGGAGGGTGGGGGGGCCTGGCCCGTTCCGGGTTGGCTTCAACTTCGGTGCCAGGGCGTGATGCGCCCGGAGCCGGGAAGGGTTGTTGCCCTGGAAGCAACGGCTTGGAGTGAGCGTGTTGCCCCGTTGGCGACAAACGAAGACTCCGCCTGGAGAGGGCAGTCCTGCGAGTCCCAGGGCCTTGCACCGCGAGTCCCAGGGCTTTGCACGTAGAGGGCCAGGCGAGGTGCGAGCGGTGCTGTGGCCGCGAAAGCAACAAGGCCCACGCACCCTGTCTGTCATTGGCGTGAAGCCTGGGGCGCCCGGGCTTGCCATGTCACTCCACTGCATAGGATGTGCAACCTCGAACCGAGGGATTTCCGGACCGTGTTGGACGGAGCCGTCCCTGGAGACAAGGCATCACGATATGAGTTCTCGTACATACATCCGATGGGCCGCCGGCATGCTGACGGCGTGCTTCTTCTCTGGCTGTGCTCCCGAAGCGCAACCCCTTCCCTCCGCGCCGGTGGAGGCCAGCGCCCAGGCTCCCTTCGACGTGCAGAAGGTCATGGAGCAGGTGCACTTCGCCTTCCGGCCCGAGGGCAAATCCTGGCGGGGCGGGCATGGCACCTACGAGGTGCGCGCGGAGGCCGGGGGCCTGAGCATCACGCCCTACCACTACCCGAGGACCTTGTCCGAGGAGCACCTGGAGCGCCGGCGTGAGGGACTCGAGGCCGCTCATGTGGAAGGCGCGCCCGTGCGGCTGGGCGCGGCCCGGGTGAGCCGGGGAGACGTGGTGCTGTCGGGCCCCGAGGGTGTGGGCCGGGTGGAGGCCACCGGGACGCTGAGCCTCGTGCGCGGCGAGGTGGTGGAGTTGCTGCGCAATGGCGCGGACGGTGTGGAGCAGAGCTGGCGCTTCGAGCGGCGGCCCGAGGGAACGGAGGCCCTCGAGGTGCGGGTGCCGGTGGAGGCGGGGCGCTTCCTCGGTGAGACGGCCGGGGGGTTGCACTTCGCGGATGGGAGCAGCGGCCTGGGCGTGCGCTATGGCCATGGCACCTGGGTGGATGCGCGCGGCGAGCGCACGTCCGTGCCCGCGCGCTTCGAGCGGGACGCCATCGTGCTGCGCGTGCCGGCCCCGGTGGTGGAGGACTCCGCCTATCCGGCCGTGCTGGACCCCATCGTCTCCCCCGAGTTCGGCCTGGACACACCGGTGACGGGGTATGCGGACAACTCCCAGGAGTCGCCCTCGGTGGCCCATGACGGGACGAACTACCTGGTGGTGTGGAAGGACGCCCGCCATGGTGGCAGGACCGACATCTACGGTGCGCGGGTGAGCGGCGCGGGCGTGGTGTTGGACCCCATTGGCCTGCCCATTTCCAAGACCGGCGACGCGAAGTACGAGCCCGCGGTGGCCCATGACGGGACGAACTTCCTGGTGGTCTGGTCGAGCAACATGTCCTACTCGCTGGACATCCAGGGCACGCGGGTGAGCGGCGCGGGCGTGGTGTTGGATCCGGGTGGCATTTCCATCTCCAGCGCCTTCAACAACCAGCGCAAGCCCGCGGTGGCCCATGACGGGACGAACTTCCTGGTGGTCTGGCAGGACCTGCGCAACGGCGCCCACGACATCTACGGCGCGCGGGTGGATGGAACGGGCACGGTGCTCGACACGAGTGGCATTCCCATCTCCACGGCGACCAACGAGCAGCTCGAGCCCGCGGTGGCCCACAACGGGACGAACTTCCTGGTGGTCTGGCAGGACTCGCGCAGCGGCGTCTTCGACATCTACGGGACGCGGGTGAGTGGCGCCGGCTCGGTGCTCAACACCAACGGCATCCTCATCTCCGTCGCCGTCAACGCCCAGGAGCGCCCCGAGGTGGCCTACAACGGGTCGGACTTCGTGGTGGTCTGGGAGGACTCGCGCAACGGCAACGCCGACATCTATGGCGCGCGCGTGAGCGCCACGGGCGTGGTGCGCAACCCGAGCGGCATCCCCATCAGCGTCAACGCCAACCCGCAGCGCTACCCGCGCGTGGCGCGCGTGGGCACGGAGTGCATGGTGGTGTGGCACGACAATCAGACCGCCTACATCTATGGGGCCCGGGTGAGCAACACGGGCGCCGTGCTCAATCCGAGCGATCTGCTCATCGCTTCCCACTTCGCCTACAATGAGAGCCTGGCACTGGCCTCGGATGGGACGAACCTCCTGGTCGCGTGGGGGGGCTACTACGCCAGCGGGGGTCACGCCACGGAGGTCCAGGCCACGCGGGTGACTGGCCTGGGCGTGCCGCTCGACAACCCGGCCCTGGCGCTCTCCCAGTCCGGCAATGGCCAGAACACGCCCGTGGTGGCCCATGACGGGACGAACTTCCTGGTCGTGTGGCACGACACGCGTAACCCTCGCGGCGACATCTACGGGGCCCGGGTGAGCGAGACGGGCGTGGTGCTCGATCCGAGCGGCATCCGCATCTCGTCCTCCAGCAGCAACTCGCCCACGAGTCCCGCGGTGTCCCACGACGGGACGAACTTCCTGGTCGTCTGGGCGGATTACCAGTCGGGCTATGGCATCCACGGGGCACGGGTGAGCAGCGCGGGCAGTGTGTTGGACACCCCGCCGCTCGCCATCTCCACCTCGTCCTCGGGACAGTTTCGCCCCGAGGTGGCCCATGACGGGACGAACTTCCTGGTCGTCTGGCATGATTTCCGCCAGGGCCACGGTGACATCTACGGGGCTCGGGTGAACGGCACCTCGGGCTCGGTGCTCGATCCGAGCGGCATCGCCATCAGCGCGGCCACGGACAACCAGCTGTACCCCCAGGTGGCCCACAACGGCACCAACTTCCTGGTCGTCTGGCACGACACCCGGAACAATGCCTCGGGGGATATCTATGGCGCGCGGGTGAGCAGCGCGGGCGTGTTGCTCGACACGAGCGGCATCGCCATCTCCGCTGGGAGCAGCGCCGAGTACAATCCCGCGGTGACCCACAATGGGATGCACTTCCTGGTGGTCTGGGAGGACTGGCGCTCGGGCCCCGTGGACATCTACGGGGCGCGGCTGGACAGCACGGGCGCGGTGCTCGACACGAGTGGCATTCTCATCTCCCACGGCACCAGCCAGGCGCTCCGGAGGGAGCACCCCACGGCGGTCTATGACGGCGACACCTTCGTGGTGGCGTGGCAGGACTACCGGGCGGGCACGGGCCTTTCCGACATCTACGGAGCGCGGGTGGATGCCACGGGCGTGCTGGTGGACACCCTGGGCTTCGCCATCGCCGCGGGGCCCGATGCGGAGTCCGCGCCCGTGCTGGTGTCCATGGGCGGGCAGAGCTCGCTCGCCGTCTATGTGAGTTCCCAGTTCACGGCGGGCACGAACTCCGAGCGCGTGCAGGCCCGGCTCGTCCAGATGCCCTGAGCATGATGGAAGCCCCCGGTGTGTGACGGCGGAGACCCCTCCGCTGTCACGCGCCCGGGGTTGGCGCAATGCGGTGGCAACAAGACGAGGGCAGCGGAAATCTCAGGCCTCGATGTCTCCACTCACCATCTCAGCGAGCGAGAGTGGAGCGGAAACAGCGCGTCGCGCGCGCGAGGTGTCTACACTGCGGACCTCACTTCCTCAGGAGGATCACACCTCGTGTCCACGCCACGTTCTTCCATCCTCGCCTTCTTCGTTTGCGCGTTGAGTGCGGTGCTCGTGTTCTCTCCCGGCTGTGAGCCGGACCCGCTGCGGCCTGGGGGGGGAGGTCCCGTTCTGCCCGGTGGTGGAGGCGGCAATCCGGACGGTGGCGGTGGAAACTCGGATGGAGGGGTGCTGGTGGTGCGCGGCGATGGCGGCAGCTTCGCGGCGAAACCCTCGTGCCCCAGCGGCTCCGCGTGCACGGGCGCCTGCCCGGATGGCGGGGTCATCTGCGCGGGCAACTGCGGCTTCCTGACCCCTGTGCAATACGCCTACGCGGGAGACCCCAAGGCCATCGTGCTCGGAGATGTCGACAAGGATGGTGACAACGACCTCGTCACGGCGAACAACGACGGCAAGTCGGTGGCCGTGATGCTCAACCTCCGCAATGGCAACATCCGGACGCCCGACCTGTGGACGGCCCGCCGGGAGCCCTCGGCCCTGGCGCTCGCGGACTTCAACGAGGATGGCTCGTTGGACATGATCGTGGCCAACAACACCGGGGACACCTCGATCGAAGTGTTCCGGGGCCAGGGCAACGGTGACTTCCAGGCGCCCATCGTCAGCGGGAGCATCGGCCTGGATCTCAACGACCTGGTGGTGGACAAGTTCGCCGGAAGCGAGTGGAGCCTCGCCCTGTTGCGCGGGGGCGATCGGAAGTTGTCCGTGTTCCCGTTGAAGAGCGACGGCACGCTGGAGACGCCGGCCGACTATGAGTCGTCCGCGGGGGCCTACGCGATGGTGGCCGCGGACTTCAACGGGGATGGCAGGAAGGACCTGGCCATCACCCATGAGTCCGCGTGCGGCACGCCGTCGGCCACCGCGTGCCAGTCCGTGGGCGTGCTGCTGGGCAAGACGGATGGCACCTTCCAGCCCCCGGTCTACACGTCCACGGGCGGCTCGCCGCGGGGCCTCGTGGCGGCGCAGCTCGACACGGATACGTCGATGGACCTGATCGTCGCCGACGCGAGCCGCAACCAGGTGCTCGTGCTGCGGGGCCAGGGCAATGGCCGTTTCTATGATGCGGTGGCCTATCCCACGGTGAAGGCGCCGTCGCGGGTGGCGCTGGCGGACGTGAACCGGGACTTCGTGCAGGACATCCTGGTGACGAGTGCCACGGGCAACCAGGTGGGCCTGTTGCTGGGCCAGTCGGGAGGCTCCTTCTCGTCGCACGTGGCGCTCACCGCGTGGCCCCAGGACGTGGGGCTCCAGGGACTGAGCGCGTCGGACTTCGACGGCGACAGCCAGGTGGACCTGGCCGTCCTCACCCGTAACGGCATCCAGATGCTGTGGGGCATCTGCCGGTAGACACCCGGGAAGGGGCCGGCGTGTCCGGTGCCGGCCCCTTCTGTGTCAGAGCGCGAGGCGCTCGCCCACGGGCGGCGGAGTGAAGGGCCGCAGCGCGCCGTCCTTCCAGCGGATGAACACGAGGGAGGGATCCTCGAGCGGCGTGTCGAAGGTGAAGCCGAGCCGCGTGGGCCCCTTTCCGTTGTCCTCCAGCACCGTCACCGTCATGCCCTGGAGCTTCACCTGATCTCCCTTGCGCAGCGGGTGGCTCGGGCCGCGGAACACGGACTCGAACTCGCTGGTGAGGAGCTCGTTCCTGGTGAGCGCGAGCTCCAGGGAGTCCTGCCCCGAGCGGGTGAGCTCGTGTGGCTCCGGTGAGTAGGACAGCGTCCACCAGGCGCCCGGCTTGGGCATGCCGCGGGTGACCATCACCATCGGGAGGTACATGGAGAGCATCGGCACCGGTGCCGGGAAGACGACCAGGCGCTGCTGGGGGAGCCGCGAGTAGTCCAGCTCCCGCTCCAGGAGGAGGAAGCTCGGCTCCATCTGGGAGGCGCCCTGCTGGAAGGCGGCGGTCATCAGCGGCCAGAGCAGGGGAGCCAGCACCAGATGCATGAACGCGAGCACGGCGGCCACGGCCGCCACGCCCCGGGGACGCCAGCCGCGCGCCCGCGAGCGCCACGCCGTCACGAGCACCACCGCCACGGCCACCGAGCCGCCCAGGCCCGGCAGGAGCAGCAGCCGGTTGGAGGGGAAGGTGGCGGCCACGGGCAGCAGGGACAGCGCCGCGCCGAGGAAGAGCCAGCGGCAGTGCCGGCGCTCGTCCTCGGAGAGCGAGGGCCACGCGGCGCGCACCAGCAGGGCCACACCCCCGAGTCCGAGCAATCCCAGGACCACCAACGTGGGACGGAGCTGCGCGCTGATCACCCAGAGATCCGCGGGCACCTGCAGCAGCAGCCCGCCGAGCAGCACCGGTATCCGCGCCAGCGCTCCGGCGAGGAACCGTCCGGGCTCGCCCACCGGGTCCATATAGGAGCCGGAGCCGTAGGCGCCGTAGCCGTGCAGCTTGTACACCACCAGGTAGACGAGCCCGAGCAGCGCCGCCGGGGCGATGGCCCGCAGCCGCTCCTTCAGGCTTCCCTTGTTCCCGAGCAGCTCGTAGGCCAGCACGTATGCGAAGAGACCCAGGGCGCTCTCTCCGCCCATGAGGCCCACGGCGAGCCCGGCCAGCGACAGGGGCAGGCCCCAGGGCCGGCGGGACTCGCGCCACTCCAGGTGCATCCACAGGCCGAAGAGCGCGGGCACGGCGGCCACCAGCGCGTTGCGGTTGGCGATCCACCCCGCGGCCATGAAGTGCCCGCCGTTGATGGCGAAGAGGAACAGCGCGAGCGCTCCGATGGCACCCGGCAGCAGGCGCCGCAGCAGCGCGCCGTAGAGCGCCACGATGCCCAGGTACCAGGCCAGCGAGTGGAGGTGGTAGCCCACGGCGTTGCGGCCGAAGAGCGTGTGGTCCATCACCGCGAGTGCGCTCGACAGGGGCCGCCAGAAGGTGAGCTTCAGCTCGGGCAGCGTCCACCAGGGGTAGGGGCCCTCGTCCATCAGCGGCCGGGTGCTGGCGGGGTCTCCATTCGCGAAGCGGAACAGGTCCCAGGGGCTCGCCGGAGAGGGGAAGCCCTCGAGGATGAGCAGGTGGATGAAGTCGTCGCTGATGAAGCCGAGCCAGACGGTGGGCAGGGTGAGCACCAGCGCGGCGAGCAGCGAGAGCCAGAGGATGCGCGGGAAGGCGAGCCACCGGCCCCGGGAGGGAGTGTCCATGTTCTCCATCTAGCCCACTCCGTCAGCTTCGTGGTGCCGCGGGCGTCCTCTGCCGCGCACCTCCGGAGGAGACATCATGGGAGACCCACGCAACCCCAGACGGGCGGACGAGCCCTGGAATCTCGGCCGCCTCCGCATCGCCGAGGCCGAGCTGCGGGCGCTCGCCCCGCTGGTCACCTTCTCCGGAGGGTGGGCCTGGCACTTCATGGCTCCGCCCCACGAGGAGCTGAAGATCTTCCACGACCACAAGGACGTGGACCTCTTCGTGGAGCCCGGGCGCTTCCCCGAGCTCGTGCAACTGCTCACGGACCGGGGCTTCCACCGCATCTGGAGCCGCTTCGACGCCACCTCCACGCACTTCTACCGCTACGCGAAGTACGTCGGGGACGCCAAGGTCATCCTGGATGTCTTCGTGAGGCACGTGCCCTCGGTGGAGGTGGGCGGCGTGCGTTTGGTGGAGCCCGCCACGTTGCTCACCTTCTATGGCGACATCCACAGCACGGATGACTGCGTGTCCGTGCTGGCCGCGAAACGGCTTCTGGACAGGGGAATCGACCCCATCGGGCGTTCAGAGCTGGTCACTCGTCCCCGCTGAAACGGCGAGCGAATTCGAGCGCGGCGAGGGCTCGGCGCTATGGTGGGGCTCATTCCGCCTCTGGAATGGGAGTCCTGTGCGCATGAGCCGAGTGGATGTGAGACACCTGTCACTGCTCGTCGTGGGACTGGCGCTGGGTGGCACGGGCTGCGACGAGCATGGCGCTCCGCTCGTCACCTATGAGCCGCCCGCCCCTCCCGCGGTGCCTCCCTCCATCGAGGGGGCCTCCGCGGCTCCCGCTTCCGTGGGCCCCGGAGAGGTGTTGAGCCTGGGCGTCACCGCCACGGTGTCTCGCGGGACGCTGTCCTACGCGTGGACCACGACCGCGGGCACCGTGGGCGCCCGGGTGGGTGGCTCCGGTGGCAGCGAGGCCCTCTGGATGTCCCCGTCCTGTCTGCCCGCGGATGTGACGCCCTCGGTGACGGTGACGGTCACCAGCGATGCCGGGCTGAGTGACTCCCACACCTTCCCGATCTCCTGGGCGGGTCCCGCCTGCACGCGGGCTCCGTGTTCCTTCTCGCTCGAGGAGGGGCGGCTCGCGCTGGCGGCCGATTGCACCACGGACTCCACGCTGTTCGTTCCGGACGGCTACAGCTTCGATGGCGCGGACCACACCGTCACCGCCGTGGATCCTCCGGGAGGCGCCTTCACGGGGGCCGTCATCCGCAACCGGGGAGGCATGGCGCGCGTGCACGACGTGAGCGTCACCGCGAGCGGGTTGAAGGACGATTGCCAGACGGGGGCCGCGGGGCTTCGGGGCATCCTGCTGGAGGGGGCCTCGGGAGAAGTGGTGGACAGCGTGGTGAACGGCCTCAACAAGGGCGCCACGAGCGGCTGTCAGGAGGGCTTCGGCATCGAGGTGCGCAACGACGACGCGAGCCGCGGACCCTTCCGGGTGGACGTGCTGCGCAACAGCGTCTCGGCCTTCCAGAAGGTGGGCATCCTGGCCACGGGCGCCGTGGAGGTGACCCTCGCGGAGAACACCGTGGAGGGTGGGGGGCCCGTGGACCACATCGCGCGCAATGGCATCCAGGTGACCAACGGGGCCAGGGCGCGGGTGACGGGCAACAGGGTCTCCGGCAATGCCTATACCCGTGCCGATGCCACCAGCACGGGCATCCTGGTCCGGCGGGACACGGGCGCGCCCCTGGTGACGGGACTCGTCGTCGAGGGCAACACCCTCACCGACAACGACATCGGCATCTACCTCTTCCAGGACGCGGGCGATCCACCGGATGCATCGGCGCGCGCGCGGATCTCCAACAACGTGCTCCAGCACGGTGCGGTGTCCAATCCGTATCAGGCCGCCATCGTGGACTATTACGCGACGGGGAGCCTCATCACCTCGAACGACATCTCCGGGGAGGGGTACGATCCGGCCACGGTGCCCGATGGCACCTTCGACGTCGCCGTGTACACCTTCCATGCGGCGTCGAAGCTCGCGTTCCTCACGTCCGCGTATGACATCGCGGCCGGCGCCTGCTCGGGCAGGGTCACCGTGCAGAGTCAGGACAAGGACGGCAACCTCGTACCCTCGGAGGAGGCGTTCTCCCTGAAGGCCTTGGGCCCGGCGGCGCCCGGCGTCACCTTCCACGCGGAGCCGGACTGCTCCGGGGCCCCCCTCACCACCGTGGACCTCTCGAAGGGGCACGCGGAGGCGGCCTTCTATTTCAAGTCCTCGCAGCCCGGCGCGGTGACGGTGGAAGTATCCGGCGGGACCCTGACCACGGCCTCCCAGGTGCAGGCCATCCAATGAGTCCCTGGGACGGCGGCATCTTGCTTACAATTGCAACCCGCGTTCACCCACACCCTGAGTGGCCCTGGCACATGATCCTCCCCGTGGCCACCTTCCAGAGGTCCTTCGAGCCGGGTGGCTGAATGCGCGGGCGTGGCAATCCGCCAGGGGGCTCTTGCACGGTGCAACGTTGCGCCGCGGTGCGTCGGGACCCTCCCGAGGGAGGGGATACAGGCATGTGACTTGCTGGTGGATGAGGGAGAGGAGCCGCCATGCGTCACCCCTTGCCATGCTGCGTCATCCTCGCGCCGGACGCGGACGAGTCGCTGCGCTCGCTGCTGAGTGACGTGCTGGGCGACATGGGCATCGCCCTGCGTCCCGGCGGCGGAGGGACGCGGCCGGACGTGGTGCTCGCGCTGGTGCAGCGAGAGGACAGCATGTCGCGGGTGCTCGGGGCGGCCGGGAATGAGGCGGGCGCGGCGCCTGTCTTCGCGCTGCTGCCCTTCGAGGACGAGCGGTTGCGGCAACTGGCGGTGAGCCTGGGTGCGCGGGGTTGCTACGCGCTGGGGACGCCGCTGGAGTTCCTCAAGGAACTGTTGCGGGACGTGGTGGGGGGGCTGCCACGTCCGCGCGGTCCGGAGCGCCTGGCGGCCGCTTCGGGGATGAGTGGTGAACGCGGGAGGCAGGATGATGGAGCGTGAGTCCTGGCTGGAGTCGCGGCGCAACCCGAAGTCGGTGCTGAGGTTGGTTCCCACCCTTCCACCGGAGCCACTCACCCCCTCGGGGGAGCGGGTGCTGGTGGCGGCGGAGGGCATCCGGCTCACCAGTGAACGCCTGGAGGCCGCGGGAGGCTCGTGGCGGCTGGAGGAGCTGAGGGGCTTCCGCACGCGGCACGAGGCTCCGGGCCTCAAGCTCCCGCTGCTGGTGGGCGCGGCGGCGGCGCTGGTGGTGCCCTCGCTGATGTTGCAGCCGAGCTCGTTCCGGGTGACGGCCGCGCTGGTGGTGGCCACGGTGCTCGTCTTCGCCTCCATCGTCCGGCTGGTGGTGGCGGCGGACACCTACTGGCTGACGGTGCGCACCGCGGACGGCGAGCGCCAGGTGCTGCGCTGCCAGGATCATCAGCTCTTCGCCCGGCTGGTGGAGGCCCTCGGCGAGGTGCTCGAGCAGCCCGGGCTCCGGCCTCCGCCCACCGTGCGCCGGCTCGCGCTGGTGCGCTGAGAACTCCCTCTCCCCCTGGGAGAGGGTGGGGGTGAGGGTCTAGCATCGCCGTCCCATGCCCGGCCTCTTGCGTACCCTGCGGCGCCGTCACCTGCTGCGCCGCCCGTTTCCCGCCGAGTGGTCCAGCCACCTGGAGCGGCGCGTCCCCTTCTTCCCCGAGCTGCCCGGCGAGCTGCGCCCGCGCTTCCTGGAGCTGCTCAAGCTCTTCGCCTGGGAGAAGGAGTTCATCGGGGCCGGCGGCTTCACCATCACCGACGAGGTGCGCGTGGTGGTGTCGGCCACGGCGGTGCGCCTGGTGGTGCACCTGGACTTCTCCTATTACGACCGGCTGCGCGAGGTCATCGTCTACCCGGATGCCTTCCGGATTCCGGACCGCACGGGCGTGGTGCTCGGCGAGGCGAAGAACTGGGGCACCGTCATCCTCTCGTGGCAGTCGGTGCTGGCGGGGCTGGCGGACCCCCGGGACGGGCACTCCACGGCCACGCACGAGTTCGCCCACGTGCTGGACCGGGAGGACGGCGCCTTCGACGGCACGCCGCAACTGCGCCAGTACTCGCACTACCGGGCCTGGGCCTCGGTGATGGGCGAGCACTTCCACAAGCTGCGCCAGGGCCGGCCCGCCGAGAGTCAGGTGCTCGACGAGTACGGAAGCCTGAACGAGGCCGAGTTCTTCGCCGTGGCCACCGAGTCCTTCTTCGAGAAGCCCCGGCAGATGCGCGAGAAGACGCCGGAGCTTTACGCGGAGTTGAAGCGCTTCTACGGATGGGATCCCGCGCCGGGAACGTAGGAGCTCCAACGGGCGGACGGGACGCTCGGGCCGCTGCTTGCCTCGGGGGCATGCGGGTACGCCAGCGGACAGCGGAAGCGGGCCGGGACGTCCACGGGGAACGATGGGGGTTGCCGATGCGTCTCTTCATTCCGAGCATGTTCGGAAGAGCGTCCGGTGGCCGTACCGCGGCATGAGCCCGAGCCGGGTGAGCCGCACCGGGGCGTGCTCCAGGGAGGTGTGGGATGCGCTTCACCGATTATCTGTCGGAGGACTGCATCTGTCCGGACCTGACGGCCCGGGACAGGGGGGGCGTGTTGCACGAGCTGGCCGGCCTGCTGGCGGCGAGGACCCAAGCGCCCCAGAAGCAACTGGAGGAGCAGCTGGTGGCGCGGGAGCGCATCTCCAGCACGGCCATTGGCGAGGGGGTGGCCATTCCCCACTGCCGCTCCGAGAAGCTGCGGAAGATGGCGGCGTGTGTCGCCGTGGACCGCGAGGGGGTGGACTTCGGGGCCCGGGACGGGAGGCTGGTGAGGCTCTTCGTGACGCTCGCCTCGCCGACGCACGCGCCGGGGACGCACCTGAGCGTGCTGGCGCGCATCGCGGCGCTGATGCGGGATGCCCGGTTGCGGCAGGCCCTGGTGGAGGCGCGCACCGCCCCCGCCATCCGCGAGCTCCTGGTGCGGGCCGAGGACGCCTACCTGGCCAGCCAGGCCCGCCCCGACGCCAGCACACACGCCAGCGCCCTCTGAGCGGCACCCGGGGACCTTTCAGGACGCAGGGGGCTCGGAGGGGTCATCGTGCAGGTTGCAACCGGGACAGGACGCCCGGGGCTGTAACCCCTTGAAATCCGGGGCCGTGGCGGAGGCGGCTCCTGGTACAGCGGGTGCTGTGGCGAAGGGGACGAGGTGTCCATGTCCTTCGCCGTGCTTCCGTGTCTGCTGCCCTCCCTGCTGCTCGGCCAGTCCGAGCCCGAACCTCCGCCGCCCTCCGCGCTCGAGACGCTCGTCTCCCGGCTGAAGGTGGAGGGCGGGGTCGGCGTCTATTACGGCTACAACTTCAACCGGCCGGCCGGCGGTGTCAGCTTCATCCCCGGCACTGGCACCACGGGCAAACGCGACAACGAGCTCACCCTCAACCTCGCCAGCCTGGGCGTGAGCCTGGAGCCGGCGCCGGTGGGCTTCCGGGTGCTGGTGGGAATCGGCACCGCCGGTTTCTTCGCACTCGCGTGGGCCTGCACCCACGGCTGCGAGCGCCTCTGAAAGGCATGCCCCCATGACCTTCGAATACGTCTCCGGCGCCGCGCTCGCGGTGCTGGTCACCGTCTACCTCGTCTACGCGCTGCTCCGGCCGGAGCGCTTCTAGGCCCGCCATGACCCTCATTGGTTGGTTGCAGATAGTGCTGTTCTTCGCGCTGGTGCTCGCGGTGACGAAGCCGCTGGGCCTCTACCTCTTCCACGTCTTCGAGGGGTCCACGCAACCCCTGTCCAGGGTGCTCGGGCCCGTGGAGCGCGTGCTGCTGAAGCTGTGCGGCGTGGATCCCAGGCGGGACCACGAGCAGACGTGGGCGCGGTACACCCTGTCGCTGCTGGCCTTCAGCCTCTTCAGCGTGCTCATCGTCTACCTGCTGCAGCGGTCGCAGCACGTGCTGCCGCTCAATCCCCAGGGCCTGCCCGCGGTGGGGCCGGAGCTGGCCTTCAACATGGCCGCCAGCTTCACCACCAACACCAATTGGCAGTCCTATGCGGGCGAGTCCACCATGAGCTACCTCACGCAGATGGTGGGGCTGGCCTGGCAGAACTTCGTGTCCGCGGCGGCGGGCATGGGCGTGGCATTGGCGCTCGCGCGAGGCTTCACCCGGCGCCCCCGCCCCGAGGGCCAGAAGACGCTGGGCAACTTCTGGGTGGCCATGACGGGCGATGGCACCAACGACGCGCCCGCGCTGGCCCAGGCGGACGTGGGCGTGGCGATGAACACCGGCACCCAGGCCGCCAAGGAGACCGGCAACATGGTGGACCTGGACTCCAACCCCACCAAGCTGCTGGAGGTGGTGGAGGTGGTGGAGGTGGGCAAGCAGCTGCTCATGACGCGCGGCACGCTCACCACCTTCTCCATCGCCAAAGACGTGGCCAAGTACTTCGCCATCCTCCCCGCGCTCTTCATGGGCGTGTTCCCGGAGATGGGTCCGCTCAACATCATGGGCCTCACGTCGCCCTACAGCGCCATCCTCTCCGCCGTCATCTTCAACGCCCTCATCATCATCGCCCTCATTCCGCTGGCCCTGCGCGGCGTGCGCTACCGGCCCCTGGGCGCGGCGGCGCTCCTGCGGCGCAGCCTGCTCCTCTACGGCGTGGGCGGCGTTCTCGTCCCCTTCACATCGGTATCAAGGCCATCGACGTGCTCCTCACCGCCGCCGGGCTGGCCTGAGAAAGGACCTTCCTCATGCTTTCCACACTCCTCATCGGTCTGCGCGCCGCGCTCGTCACCCTGGTGCTCACCGGCGTGCTCTACCCGCTGGCCGTCACCGGACTGTCCCATGCTCTCTTCCACGAGGAAGCCAACGGCTCGCTCGTCACCACCTCGGGCTCGGGACTGGATCCGCACCTGTCCCCCGAGGCCGTGCGCTGGCAGGTGCCCCGTGTGGCCCGCGCCCGCCATGTGACTCCCGAGCGCATCCTGGCCGTGGTGGACGCGCACACCGAGGGCCGCACGCTGGGCGTGCTCGGTGAGCCGCGGGTGAACGTGTTACAGCTCAACCTGGCATTGGACCGGCGGTTCGGCGAGAGCGTGGGCACGACGGCAGAGGCACCGTGAAGCGGAAGAATCGCGCGGAGGACTTCCTCGAGCTGGTCGAGCGTGGCCGGCGCGGGCGGCTGAAGCTGTACATTGGCTTCGCCGCGGGCGTGGGCAAGACGTACCGCATGCTCGAGGAGTCCCACGCCCTGAAGCAGCGGGGCGTGGACGTGGTGCTCGGCTTCGTCGAGACGCACGGCCGCGCCGAGACGGCCGCGCTCATCGAGGGGCTGGAGGTGGTGCCGCGCGAGGTCTTCACCTACCGGGACGTGGCCGTGGAGGAAATGGACCTGGACGCGGTGCTGGCGCGCAAGCCCCAGGTGGCGGTGGTGGACGAGCTGGCCCACACCAACGTCCCCCTGGGCCGCCACCGCAAGCGCTACCAGGACGTGGAGGAGTTGCTCGCCGCCGGCATCAACGTCATCGGCGCCTTCAACGTGCAGCACCTGGAGAGCCTCAACGACATCATCGAGCGCGCCACCGCCGTCCGCGTGCGCGAGACGATTCCCGACAGCTTCCTCAAGAACGCCGACCAGGTGGTGAACCTGGACCTGGCGGTGGAGGATCTGCACGAGCGGCTGAAGGCGGGGAAGATCTACGCCCCGGACAAGGTGACGCATGCGCTGGAGGGCTTCTTCAAGCAGGAGAACCTGTCCTCGCTGCGGGAGCTGGCGCTGCGCGAGGTGGCCGAGAGCCTGGACCGGGCCACGGGCACGCGCTCGCGCACGGGCGAGGAGCCGCAGCAGAAGGGCGGGGGCTGGGGCCGGGTGATGGTGGCGCTCAGCAGCAACCCGCCGCACGCGGCCACGCTGATGCGCCGGGGCTCGCGCATGGCGGGCCGGCTCAACACGGACTGGTTCGTCGTCTACGTGGAGACGCCCGGCGAGGCTCCGCACCTCATCGACTCCGAGGCGCAGCGCCCACCTGCTGGCCAATATCGAGCTCGCGAAGGAACTGGGCGCGGAGGTGGTGCGGGTGAAGGGGAGGGAGCCGGTGGCGGCGCTGTTGGACTTCGCCCGCTCGCATGGGGTGGGCCACATCATCGTGGGCCGCTCACGCCAGCCGTGGTGGAAGCGGTTGCTGGGGCGCGCCTCGGACGTGCGCCTGTTGCGCGAGGGCGAGGGTTTCGACATCCACGTAGTGTCCTTCACGCCGCCGCAGGAGGAGCGCCAGCCATGAGCCTGCGCGACAAGCTGCTGCTGGCCCAGGTTCCGCTGGCCCTGGCGCTGCTGCTGGTGGGGGTGGTGGCCGTCGGCACGCTCGGCCGGGTGGGGCATGCGGGGCAGGACATCCTCGCGGACAACTACCGCAGCGTGCGGGCCATGCAGCGCATCATGGAGCACCTGGAGCGCCTGGACAGCTCCGCCCTCTTCCTCGTCGCGGGCGAGCGGCAGCGGGGGCTGGAGCAGGCCGGGGAGCACCTGCGTCCACTCGAGGTGGAGCTGACGGTGCAGGAGGGCAACATCACCGAGCCCGGCGAGGCTGAAGCCACCTCCCGGTTGCGGCGGGCCTGGACGCACTACCGCTCCGAGTACGAGACTCTCACCGCCCTGGATGCGTCCGATGCGCGGCGCGCGGCCTACTTCGACGCGCTGGCGCCCGCCTTCCGCGAGGCGAAGGCGGCCACCCAGGCCATCCTCGCGCTCAACCAGGACGCCATGGTGCGCAAGAGCGATGCCCTGCAGCGGCAGAGCCGCCGGGTGAATACGCTCATGGTGACGGCGGTGGTGGTGGCGCTGGTGGGAGGCCTGCTCGCCTCGGCCTCTCTCACCCAGCGGGCACTGCGGCCGGTGTCCGTGCTCTCGCGGGCGGTGCGGCGGTTGGGGCAGGGGGACCTGGCTACCCGCGCGGTGGTGCAGGGCCAGGATGAGATCGCCCAGCTCGCGCGGGACTTCAACGCCATGGCGGAGGCGCTGCAACGCTACCGGCAGAGCTCGCTGGGAGAGCTGCTCCAGGCGCAGGCGTCCTCGCAGGCTTCCATCGACAGCCTGCCGGATCCGGTGGTGGTGTTCGGCGTGGAGGGCGGGGTGCTCAACGTCAACCGCGCCGCGGAGGAGGTGCTGCGGCTGTCGGTGGAGGGAGGCAGCGGAGCGCTGGGGCAGGTGGCACCGGAGGTGCGCGAGGTGCTGGAGCGGGTGCGTGCGCACGTCCTGGGCGGCAAGGGGCCCTATCTGCCGAGGGGGTACGAGGAAGCGGTGCGGGTGGAAGGTGGAGAGGGAGACCGGTGGCTGCTGCCTCGTGGCAGCCCGGTGTACGGAGAGGCGGGAGGAGTGGTGGGGGCCACGGTGCTGCTCCAGGACGTGACGCGGCTGCGGCGCTTCGACGAGCTGAAGAACGATCTGGTGGCCACGGTGGCGCACGAGTTCCGCACGCCGCTGACCTCGCTGCGCATGGCCATCCACCTGTGCGCCGAGGGCGTGGTGGGCCCCATCACGGAGAAGCAGGCGGACCTGTTGCACGCGGCGCGCGAGGACTGCGAGCGGTTGCAGGGCATCGTGGATGACCTGCTGGATTTGTCGCGGCTGCAATCGGGGCGGGTGGAGCTGGAGGTGCGGCCGGTGTCCACGGAGGCGGTGTTGGAGGCGGCGTTGGCACCGCACCGGGTGGCGGCGGACGAGCGGGGCGTGCGGCTGTCCCTGGAGCAGGAGCCGGGGCTGGAGCGGGTGGAGGCGGATCCGGAGCGGTTGCAGTTGGTGCTCTCCAACCTGGTGGCCAACGCCGTGAGGCACACCTCCCGGGGAGGCGAGGTGGTGGCGCGGGCGCGGCAGGAGGGGGCGCGGGTGCGTTTCGAGGTAGCGGACACGGGCGAGGGCATCGCACCGGAGCACCAGCAGCGCATCTTCGAGAAGTTCTACCGGGTCCCCGGAGCGAGCACCGGAGGCGCGGGGCTGGGGCTGTCCATCGCGCAGGAGATCGTCCAGGCGCATGGGGGAGAGATGGGGCTCTCCAGTCAGCCGGCAGTGGGGAGCACCTTCTGGTTCACCCTGCCGCGGATTGGGGGAGTGGAGGGGTCCGCTCCGACGCCCGAGCGCTGATTCAATCGCCGAGCTCTTCGCGGATGAGCTGGGCGAACGCGGGCACTGTCTTCGCGAGCCCGTCGAGGAGTTGGGGCAGCTCCATGGGCGGTCGCTTCAGTGCCGCGGTCTGTTTCTTCAAGAGAGCCATCATCCTGGATGGATCCAGATCGAACAGGTTGACGAGAAATTCGTCTGGGTGTTGTGCCTCGATGCCGCGAGGCAGGTCCTTCGCCCGGAAGTGTTTCAGGTTGCTCGTCACGATGACCTGCGCATGTGCGTGGAGGGCTACGGCAACGACATGGCGATCTCCTTCATGGTTGCGCAGGTCTGGCACCAATGACTCGTGACCGGTCACCAGTGCATTGGGAAAGGCTTTTTGCATCTGAGCGATGAGGGAGCGGGCGCGCTCCTCTGTCGTGGTCGCCGTCGACACCAGGTTACGGCGCATCTCCTCGAGGATTTGCGCGCTCCAGTAGGGCTGGTAGTGCCCTGCATGCGCAGCTCTCAACAAGGTGTCCCGCAGAGAGAAGGGGAAGAGCACGCAGGCATCGAGGACGCTCTTGAAGGTTGACGTGAGCAATCGGTTGGGACACCCTAACCTCCCAAGTCACTTCCTTCAACTGCACTCGGAGTAGCCGCCAAAATCCTGGCTCATTTGCGCCAACTCATCCAGGTCCGCTTCTCGTTGAGCGTCGCGCTTCTCCTTGTACGCCAGCAGGTCATTGATGCGGATGCGCCGGTGCTTTCCGGTCTTCGTGTAGGGGATGGCCCCTTCATCCAGGAGGCGGACAAGGTATTGGCGGGAGACGTTGAGCAGATCCGCGGCCTGTTGTGAGGTGAGTTCCTTGTGAACCGGGACCACGGTCACGGCGTCTCCCCGAGCCAGCACCGTGACGACCTGCCGGAGCAGGTGGAAGACGGGTTCGGGCAACTCGAGGGTCTCGCCTTTGGGGCCGACGAGCCTGGGCCGCTGTGTTCGTTTGTCCTCCATGACTCGGGCCAGTTCGATGACCTCGGCCAGGGCCTGCTCGGAAGCGGAGACCGGATTTTTCGGGTCCAACATCGCGGGAGAGGGGGCTTTGCGAGCGCGAGACATATCCTGAATCTACGACTAATCATCCCAAACGCAACCACCTCGTAGGTAGCTCTCTCGGCTAGCGGACACCGGCCTGAGTGCCGTTTCCCTCATCCCGTGCCGCTTGGAGTCGTCTCGTACTTCTTGCGCTTGCGCCACAGCGTGGACGCGTCGATGCCGAGGATGTGCGCGGCCTCGTCCAGGGTGGGGGCGCTCGCCATCACCCGGAGGATGTGCTCGCGCTCCACCTCCTCCAGCGTGTGTGGCCCGCCCAGCGCCACCACCGAGCCCGTGGCCGCCGCGATGCGCTCCGGGAAGGCCTGTGGCTCCAGCACCTCCGCCGGCCAGACGATGAGCGCCCGCTCCAGGGCGTTGCGCAGCTCGCGCACGTTGCCCGGCCACCCGTAGGCCAGCAGCATCTTCTCCGTCGCCGGGGACAGCTCCGGCACCGGCCGCTTCGCCGTGCGCGCGAAGAAGGCCAGGAATCGCCGGGCCACCGGCAGGATGTCCTCGGGCCGCTCGCGCAGCGCCGGGAGCTTCACCTCGATGACATTGAGCCGGTAGAGCAGGTCCTCCCGGAAGTGGCCTTCGGCCATGGCCTTCTCCAGGTCCCGGTTGGTCGCCGCCACCACCCGCACGTCCGTCCGGCGTGTGTGCGCCCCTCGCCCAGACGCTCGAGCTGCTTGTCCTGCAGGAATCGCAACAGCTGTGCCCGCAGCGCGGGACTCATCTCCGTCACCTCGTCCAGGAAGAGCGTGCCGCCCTCGGCCTGCTCCACCCGGCCCGGCTGGTCCCTCACCGCGCCCGTGAAGGCCCCGCGCACGTGGCCGAAGAGCTCGCTGGAGAGCAACTGCTCGGAGAGGGCGGGACAGTTGACGGTGACGAAGGGGCGGCGGCGCCGCGCGCTCATGGAGTGCAGGGCCCGCGCGAGCACCCCCTTGCCCGTTCCGCTCTCGCCCCGCAGCAACACCGCCGCGTCCGAGGTCGCCGCCCGGGTGATGAGCGCGAGCGCCGCGTGCATGGCCGGCGAGGCCGTCTCCAGCGTGGCCTCGGGCACCGACTGCGCGAGTTGTCCCTCCAGATTGCCGAGCTGTGAGCTCAGCTCCTGGTGGGCGCGCGTCTTGTCCACGAAATGCCGTATCTGCGCGGGAGTGAAGGGCTTGGGGAGGTAGTCGCGCGCCCCACGCTTCATCGCCTCCACCGCGGTGTCGAAGGTGGCGTAGGCGGTGATGAGGATGACATCCAGGGTGGGGGACTCGGCGAGCAGACGGGGCAGCAGGTCCAACCCGCTCGCGGTGCCCAGGCGCAGGTCCACGAAGGCGAGATCGGCCGGGGACTGGGCGAGCGCGGCGAGCGCGGCGTCGGCCGTGGCCGCCTCGCGGACCTCGCAGCCCAGGCCCTCCAGGCACATGCGCAGCGTGGTGCGGATGTTCCGCTCGTCGTCCACCACCAGCACCCGCATCGGGCGCGGTTCCACCATGGGCGCGACAGGTCCTGTCTCCATGCCCTCATCCTAAGCCATTGGAAGACAGTGCTTTCAGGGAGGGCGCACCGTACACGCAAGCCGTGCCCTCGGGTTCTGCCCGCCTCCCGGGCGCGCTCTTCACCAACTTGTCCAACTGTTGGACAAGTCTGGCGAGACCGCGCCCGGAGGGGTCCCTTCCGACAGAATGTCGCGTGAGCTGCCGGAGGGCTCTGGCCAATCTGGCAGTCCCGGGGGCCACGTCACGGGCGTTTCACTCTGGGGCCGGGCGTGGCACGTGCGCTGCAAACGTCCGCATCGTGCCGTGAGCCGGACGGCGAATGGAGGAAGTGCGATGCGGACGATGATGCAGAGGGCGATGCGGTGGGCGGCTTGTGCAGCCGGAGTGGGACTGGGACTGGTGCCGATGACGGGCAGCGCCCAGGAGCAGGAGGTGCCCGGGGAGGCTCAAGAGGCGCGGCGCACGCTGGTGATGGCGCTGCCGGGGACGCCGGTCTCGAGTATCTGGGGCCTGGTGGGCCAGCTGGGCGCCGGGGTGGAGCACGCCGTGAGCCCGCATGTGGCGTTGGTGGGCTCGGTGCAGGTGTCGGGGTCGCTCCAGGGCACCGACTCCCTCTACACCGGGGGCTCGGGCTCCTCCGGCCAGACGTGGGGCGTGGGGGTGGATCCGGGCGTGCACTTCTATCTGACCGGCCGTGCCCCCGAGGGATTCTGGGTGGGGCCCCATCTGGAGCTGGGCACGTACCATTGGACCACCCGGACCGAGTACCTCACGGGGCTCGGCTCGTCGGGAGAGGTGGCGCTGGTGACCGTGGATTCGAGATCCCGCACGGTGCAGTACGGGGGGAGCGTTCGTGTGGGCTACACCGCCATCCTGGCTCCGGGATTGACCTTCCAGGTGGGCGCGGGACTGTCAGCGCTCTCCAGCCTCAACACCATCTTTGGTGAGCCGAGCACGGTGAGCTCCAGCATGAACAACATCCGCAACTGGTCCCTCTCCCCGCGCATGACGCTCGGTGTGGGCTGGGCCTTCTGATGGCTCCGGGCGGACGTTACTCCGCGTCCGGCTCCGGGGCTTCCGGCACGGGCGCGATGGCCACCTTCCTCCGGGCACCACCGGAGGCCGTCCGCTTCGCCCGGGGCTTCTTGCCCAGGAGCGCGGGTCCGCTCACCTCCTCGGGCATGAGGCCCGTGGTGGGCGTACCCTCGGGACGCGCGGGCCGCGGCTTGATGCGGCGCGGGGGCAGCAGATCCGGCTCCCCGGGCACCTTCTGCGCGAGGAAGATGGCCGCATCCAGCTTGTAGAAGTTGCGCGCCCGGTACCACGAGAGCGCGGACTCGTTGTTCTCCGCCACCTCCAGCACCAGGTGCGTGCAGCCCCGCGTCCGCGCCAGGTGCTGCAACTGCTCCATGATGAAGCTGCCCACGCCCCGTCCCTGGTAGTCCGGGTGCACCGCCAGCTCCTCGACGAAGAGCGGCCGCATGCCCCGCTTCTCGAACCAGCGCGGGTTCACCCAGTTGTCGTCCCCCGTGGCCTCGAAGGCGCACTCGGAGTAGCCGACGATCTCCCCGTCCACCTCGTAGACGAGCTGTTCTATCCACTCCGAGGAGTACACCTCGAGGAAGCGCCGTTTGGAGCGGGGCCGCTGGTACTCCACCGTCTCGCGGTTGACATCCCGGAAGACGAGCTTGAGGAATTCCCAGGCCCGGTTCAAATCCCTCCGGTGGATGCGCCGCACGCGCACCTCGAGCGTGTCCTTCTTCTTGCGCGAGGCGGGTTTCGTCTCACTCATATACCCCCCACTCCTAGCCGACTCGGCGGCGCGATGCGCGGGGAACCGTACGCGACTACCCACTGCCCGGCATATGGTGCGCGCGTGACCCCTCCGACGAACCCCACTCCCCGTTGGCTGTTGTACGGCGCCACCGGCTATACCGGTGCCCTCATCGCCGAGGAGGCCGTGCGTCGCGGCCACAAACCCGTATTGGCCGGCCGCTCGCGCGAGAAGCTTGTCCCCCTGGCCTCGCGGCTCGGGCTGGAGGCGGTGGCCGTGGGCCTCGACGACATGCGCGGCCTGGTATCCGCCCTGGAGGGCCTGCCCCTGGTGGTGCATGCCGCCGGCCCCTTCGTGCACACCAGCGAGCCCATGGTGCAGGCCTGCCTCGCCGCGGGTGCCCACTACCTGGACATCACCGGCGAGATTCCCGTCTTCGAGAACACCTTCCGCCACGATGCCGAGGCGAAGCGCCGGGGGGTCGTCCTGATGTCCGGCGTGGGCTTCGACGTGGTGCCCACCGACTGTCTCGCCCGCTACGTGGCGGACAAGGTGCCCGGCGCGCACGAGCTGGAGCTGGCCATCGCCGCCGCCGCCCAGCCGAGCGCCGGCACAGCGAAGTCCATGTTGGAGGGCCTGCCCTCCGGAGGCTTCGTACGCCGGGGCGGCCAGCTCCAGCCGTGGCCCATGGGGCAGGGCGTGCGCCGGGTGCGCTTCTCCGACAAGGAGCGCACCGTCGTCCCCATCCCCTGGGGAGACCTGGTGACAGCCTGGCATTCCACCGCCATTCCCAACATCACCACCTATATGGCCCAGCCGGCGGCCGTGGCCCACGCCCTGCGCTTCACCTTCCCCGTGCTCCGGCGGGTGGTGGCGGTGGAGGCCGTGCGCGAGCAACTGGCGAAGCTGGTGGAGGCGCGCGTCCAGGGGCCGGATGAAACATTGCGTCAGCGGGGCCGCTCCCAGGTGTGGGCCGGAGCGCGCGCGCCGGACGGGCGGCGGGCGGAGGCGGTGCTGGAGACGCCCGAGGCCTACGCCTTCACTGCCCGTGCCACGGTGCGCGCGGTGGAGGAGGTGCTGGCCGGAGCGCGGCGGGGCGCCTTCACCCCGGCCCAGGCCTTCGGCGCGGACTTCGTCCTCTCCATCGAGGGCGTGCGCCGCATGGACCTGCCCACGTAGGTGCACTTTTATGCCGGCCGGTTACCCACCAGGCGGGGAGGCTCGAAGGGGAGACGCGGGGTCATCCCCACCCCGGGTGGTGGCTGACATCCCTGGAGGGGGGCGGCGCGCGCCAGGGGAGCGCATCCGATATCCTGCGGCCCGTGCGCGGCGAAGCCCGCCGCCCGTGGGGAAGCGCGGAGCCACGAGGGCCCGCCGAGGAAGGAGAACCATGTCCAGGCGTTGCTCGTCCCGGGCCGAGGAGGGCCGATGACGTTCAAGCGGAAGGTCTTCCTCCTGCCGGTGGTGGCCACCCTCTTCCTGCTGGGCATCCTCGGGGGCTCGGTGGTGGTGGGCCAGGACTCGGCGCGGTTGAGCCGGCACATCGCGGACGGGTACTCGCCCGCGCTCGCCACGGCGCGGAGCCTGGAATCGCGGGCGGCCTCGCTCGAGGCGGGCCTGCGCGAGGCGTACCAGGGGCGGGACACGGCCCGGTGGGAGGCGCTGAGCGCGCAGGCGAAGGAGTTCGAGGCGGAGCTGGAGCGGAGCGCGGGCAACCCGGTGATGGAGGCCTCCCGGCTGAAGTCGTTGGACGAGGCCTTCGATGGCTTCTGGGCACAGGGACAGCGCGCGCTGGAGCTGGCGGCACGGGGAGCGGCGGAGTCGGAGGCTGCCTTCGCGCAGGCGATGGAGCGCTCGGTGACGCTGAGGCAGCTGCTGCGTGGCACGGGCGAGTGGGCCACTGCCGGGCTGGAGCGCTCCTTCGACGAGATGAGCGTGCTGCAGCGCGGGCGGCAGGCGTGGGTCATCAGTCTGACGGTGCTGTGCATCCTGGCGCTGTGGGGGCTGTCGCTCTGGCTGGTGCGGGGCGTGGTGGGTCCGCTCCAGCGGCTGACTCGGGTGACCACGCGCATCGCCACCGAGGGAGACCTCACCCAGCGCATCGACGTGGACTCCGAGGACGAGCTGGGCGAGCTGGCGCGGGGCATCGAGGCGCTGGTGACGCGGCTGCGCACGGTGCCGGTGACGCTGGAGGGCGTGCTGGGCGAGCTGACGGAGGCGGCCGAGCGGCTCACCGAGGCGAGCCAGCGGCAGCTCACGTTCCTCAGCCACCAGTCGCGCAGCCTGTCGGAAGCGGGCTCGACGATGAGTGAGATCGCCCAGACGTCGAACCTGGCGGCGAGCCGGGCGGAGATGGTGCTGCGGGTGGCGGCCCAGGCGGATGCGTTCAGCGCGTCGGGGCGCCAGTCCATCGAGAGCAGCGCCCAGGGGTTGCAGCAGTTGCGCGAGCGGGTGGATGCGCTGATGCGCAGCGTGGCGCACCTGTCGGAGCAGGCGGCGCGGGCCGGGGAGATCATCGGCAGCGTGAGGGACCTGGCGGACCAGTCGAACGTGCTGGCGCTGAATGCGTCCATCGAGGCGGCGCGAGCGGGGGATGAGGGGCGGGGCTTCGCGGTGGTGGCGCGGGAGATGCGGGCGCTGAGCGGTCAGTCGGTGCAGAGCACGCAGCGCATCGGGAAGATATTGCTGGAGATCAACCAGGCCATCCGCCGGGCGGTGTCCATCGCGGAGCAGGACAGCCAGCAGATGGAGGCGGGAATCGTCCAGGTGATGACGTCCGCGGACCGGCTGAAGGAAATCACCACGGTGGTGCACGAGAGCAGCCAGGCGGCGAAGCAGATCGTCGCCTCGGTGACGCAGCAGAACGCGGGCATCGCGCAGATGACCAACGTGATGACGACGCTGTCGCAGATGATGGGCGACGTGGTGGAGTCCACGATGAACGCCGAGGAGTCGGTGATGCGGATGAACGCGACGCTCGCGCGGCTGAAGCAGGTGGCCACGAGCTTCCGCGTGTAGCCCCCAGCGTCAGACGTCGGCCCCCGCGAGAGAGGCCGGCGTCGAGAGGGGTTCCGTGTCTTTGCTCCCTTGGACCCCTGGCCCGCCGCGTGCTTGGGCGCGGTTCGCATGTCTGGACCGCATGATCTCTTCGCTCGCTACACCTTCGGCCATCCCGAGCGGGCCGCTGCTGAACTGCGCGCTGTATTGCCCGCGCATGTCGTCTCCGAAGTGGACTGGTCGTCTCTCCGGCGAGAGCCCGTCAGCGTGGTGGACCCCGAGTTACGCGAGACCGAGAGCGACCTGCTCTTCACGGCTCGCCTGCACATGGGCCAGCCGCTGCTGCTCTACGTGTTGCTGGAACACCAATCGTCGGTGGATTCGTGGATGGCACTGCGCATGCTGCGCTACGTGGTGCGGCAGGTGGAGCGCTGGAGACAGGAGCACCCGGAGAGCACGCGGCTGCCCGTCATCATTCCGCTCGTCATGTACCACGGGCCGGACGGAGCCTGGACGGCGCCGCGCCGCGTGGAGGACCTCTTCGACCTGCCGGGTGGCGAAGAGGGACGGGAGCGTTGGCGCGTACTGGTGCCGCGATTCGAGTACCTGCTCGATGACCTGACGGCCGAGCGGGAAGTGGGGTTGCGAGCGCGCTCGGGTCCACCCCTGGCCCGGCTGGCCTGGCTGGTGCTGCGCTACGGACGTACCGGGGAACTGGCGCGGAAGCTCCCGGACTGGGTGGCGCTCTTCGCGCAGGTGTACGAGGACACCGGGGGAGCCGAACATCTGGTGGTGATCATCCGTTACCTGCTGTGGGTGGAGAAGGATGCGGCTGTCCACACGGCGGCGAGGCGGGTGTTACATTCGGTGCTGGATGAGCAGCGCGCGGAGGAGTTGATGGGCAGCTGGGCCGAGGAGATGATCGAGCGGGGAGTCCAGAAGGGGCTGGCCAAGGGGTTGCAACAGGGGCTGAGTGGAGCAATCCTGCGGATTCTTGCCGCACGCGGTGTGCACGTCGACGAGACAGCCCGTCAGCGCATCCTCGACTGCACGGACGTGGTGACCCTCGACCGCTGGTTCGATCGAGCCCTGAACGCGACCGCCCTCTCCGACGTGTTGGACGACCGCGCACAGTAGGCCTGCCCTCGAACCTTCCCGCTCACGGGTCCGCCGTGTTTCCGCGGTTGCTCCGGAACAACAGCGCATAGGGCAGTGACACCGCGCTCACCACCCCCACGAGCCCGAGCCAGGGCCACGGCGTGGCGAGCATCGGCGCGATTCCCTCGCGTACCGAGGGAGGTATCTGTCCGGCGAGCATGACGCAGGCGATGCCGAGCACGAACACGGCGAAGCCCTTGCGCAGCGCTCGCGGGGAGACATGGTCCGCGAGGCGCCCACCCAGGAAGCTGCCACCCACGGCCGTGCCCACCACGGCCGCCGTCAGTCCCCACGGAAGCTGGACATGGCCCAGGTGCCCGAGCAGCCCGGCGAAGCACTGGAGCGAGATGACGGCGAGCGAGGTTCCCACCGCGGCCTGTGTGGGCAACCCCACCAGCACGAGCGCGGGGACGATGAGGAAGCCCCCTCCGGCGCCCACGAGTCCCGACAGCAGGCCCACGGCGGCGCCCTGGGCGAGCACTCGCGGCACGGGCAGCAGCACCGGCGCCTGCTCTGAGTCACCCGGTTCGTTGGGCGCCTCCTTGCGCCGCAGCATGGCCACGGCGGCGGCCACCATGATGGCGGAGAAGAGCAGCATCAGCCGCCCCGGAGGAGCCCACTGCGCCAGCCTCCCGCCGAGGAACGCGCCGGACATGCCTCCGGCTCCGAAGATGAGGGCCGTGCGCCAGTGCACCCGTCCGGCCCGCGCGTGCACCACCACGGCCGAGGCGCTGGTGAGGCCCACCACCAGCAGGGACATGGCGATGGCCGTCTTCGGCTCGACGCCGAGGACGTAGACCAGCAGGGGCACGGTGAGGATGGAGCCGCCGCCGCCCAGCAGCCCCAGTGTGACCCCGATGAGCAGCGAGGCGGCGATCCCGAGCATCATCATGCGGCGCTGCTCTCCGGACGCGATACGGCGAGAAGATCCCTGCACTCGCGCAGCATCCCCTCCCAGGCGCCCGGGTCCTTCACCGCCGCCTGTCCGGCCGCCCGCAGCAACTCGAGCATGCAGAGGAGCTGGGCATGCGTGGGCGCTCCGCCCTGCGCCTGGAGCAGTCCACGTGGAAGGGACGCGGGCACGCCACCGCCCAGCTCCCGCATCCGCGCGAGCAGCGTGTCGAGCACGTCCGCTACCTGGAGCTCGGGCGGGTGCTCCGCGCGCACCACCGGCAGCCCCGCCTCGTTCCACGCGAGCATCCCCCCGCGCAGGTTCATCACCCGCTGGAAACCCTGGCGCATGAGCTGTGCCGCGGCCCGGCCCGAGCGCGCCCCGGAACGGCACACCATCACCAGCTCCACGTCACGGGGCCATCTCCCGGCCGCCTGCTCCACCGTGCTCAGCGGCACGAGCTTCGCCCCCAGGATGTGCCCGAGCAGTCCGTCGAACTCCGGGGGCTCGCGCACGTCCACCAGCCGCACCTCGTTCTGCTCCCCGGCCACCGCGCTCACGTCCACGTCCCGGTAGCCCTCCGCGTGCGGCGTACCCTTCTCGTACAGTGCGCTCATCGTGTGTTCTCCGTACTCGGGCGCTCAGCTCAGCGCCTGGGCCGTGGGCGCGGGCTTCCCGCACGCACGGTTCGCGGGCACCGCGATGTCCAGCTTCTTGGGCGGCGCCAGCTTGCGGTTGTTCATGAACTCGATGAACCACTCGCGGCTCCTGCCCGCCAGCCGCGGGTTGTGGCGCTTCTCCTCGCCGATGGTGCTCATCGTCTGGCCCGCGTAATCGTGGCCCGGGTACACCTCGGTCTCGTCCGGCAGCGTGAAGAGCTTTCGCGTGATGGCGTCGTAGAGCTGCCCGGCATCGCCATTCTGGAAGTCCGTGCGTCCACAGGAGCGGATGAGCAGTGCGTCACCCGTGAAGAGCTTGTTGCCCACCCGGAAGCTCACGCTGTCATCCGTGTGTCCCGGCGTAGCGAGCACCTGGATGCTCAGCCCGCCCAGTGCCAGCTCCTCGCCATCCTTCACCGGCCGGTCCACGCACGGCGCTCCCGCCGCGCTCGCCGCCACCCGCGCTCCCGTCAGCTCCCTCAGCCGCCCCGCTCCCGTGACGTGGTCCGCGTGGATGTGCGTCTCCAGCACCAGCACCAGCTTCAGGCCCAGCTCCTTCACCAGTTGGAGCTCCCTCTCCACCTGCTCGAGCACCGGGTCCACGAGCGCCGCCTCGCCCGTCGTCTCATCGGCGATGAGGTAGGTGTACGTCCACGTTTCCTGGTCGAAGAGCTGGCGGAAGAGCATGTCCGCCCCTCATTGCGAGGGCCGTGCCAGGCACTCCCTCTCCCTCGGGAAGAGGGCGGGGTGAGGGAGAGGGGACTCCACGGTGAAACCCTTCGTGAAACGGGTGAAACGGTTTGAAACGGCTCAGGCGATGCCCATGTCCCGGAGACGGCGCCAGAGTGTCACCCGGCTGATGCCCAGCATCCGGGCGGCCTCCGTACGGTTTCCTCCCGCTCTCGCCAGCGCCGTCCGCAGTGCCTCCGGATCATGGGTGTCCTCCGCCGGCACGGTCACGGCTGGGGCGGTGGCGGCCGGCGGCGGCCGCGGCTCGGAGAACTCGGGGGGCAGGTCGGCCTCGTGCAGCACCGGGCCCTCCCCGATGACGTAGGCGTACTCCATCACGTTGCGCAGCTCGCGCACGTTGCCCGGCCATCCATGTGACTCCAACAGGTGCCGCGCTCCCGGCGAGAAACGCTCCACGCTCCGTGGGCCGTTCTGCTCCAGCTCGTCGAGGAATCGCCTCGCCAGCGGAAGGACGTCCTCGCGCCGCTCGCGCAAGGACGGCAGGAAGAGCGGCACCACCCGCAGCCGGTACATCAGGTCCGCTCGGAAGCGGCCCGCCTCCACCTCGCGCCGCAGCGGCCGGTGGGTGGCGGCCACGATGCGCACGTTCACCGGCACCGGCGAGCGTCCTCCCACCGGAATCACCGAGCGCGTCTCCAGCACCCGCAGCAGCTTCCCCTGGAGCTCCAGCGGCATCTCTCCCACCTCGTCCAGGAAGAGCGTGCCTCCGTCCGCGAGGCGGAAGTGGCCCGGGCTGTCCCGCACCGCGCCGGTGAAGGCGCCTCGCACGTGGCCGAACAGCTCGCTCTCCAGGAGGCTCGGCGGCAGCGCGGCGCAGTTGATGGCGCGGAAGGGCCCCTTGCGCCGCGCCGAGATGGCATGCAGCGCGTTGGCCACCAGCTCCTTCCCCGTGCCCGACTCGCCCCGTACCAGCACGCTCGACTCGGTGCGCGCCACCTTCTCCACGATGCGGAACAGGCGCTTCATCCCCGGGTTCCGCGTCCACATGCCGTGGAACGTCTCCTCGGCGTCTCCCCGGTTCCCCTCGGTCTCCGCCTCCGCGCCGAGCAGCACCACCCACCCGAGCCGCTTCGATCCCTGCTCCACGGGCACGGCCCTCACCCGCATCACCCGCACGGCTCCCGGCGTCCGCGACCGGGCCTCCACCTGGCGCCCATGGGAGAGCAGCGCCTCGAGTCCTCTCGCTCCCTCGGACACGGAGAGCGCTTCCGCCAGCGGTGTGCCCGGGCGGACGGTGGCGGGGCCCAGGCGCTCCTCCGCCTCGGGCGTGGCCGCCGTCACCCGCTGCTGAGGGTCGACGAGCAGCACGGCCCCCGCCAGTGCCTCCAGGGCGGGCAGCAACAACGGGGAGCCGGTGGTTGGCATGGAGCGCGAGTGGGGCATGGGCTCGAACGGGTGAAACGCCGTGTTTCACCTCGTTTCATAGCCCCTCCCGGGCCCGCTCTTCACGAACTTGTCCAACTGTTGGACAAGTTTTGGAAGACCGCGCCCGTCAGGCCCGCCCGCGCAGCATCAGCTTCCAGTAGAGCTGCGGCAGGCCGTACTTCTTGAGCAGCCACATGTCATGCCGCTCCTTGAGGGTGTCGATGAGCGGGATGCTCGGCGTGGGCTTGCCGTCGTAGTCGAACTCGGCGAGCAGCAGCTTGCCGTAGCCCGTGGTGAGCGGGCAGGACGCGTAGCCGTCGTAGCTCGCGGTGGGTGCCCGGCCGGCCATGACCGCGAGCAGGTTCTCCACCAGCACCGGCGCCTGCTTGCGGATGGCCGCCCCGGTCCTCGACGTCGGCAGGTCCGACGCGTCTCCCAGCGCGAACACCTCCGGGTGGTCCGGGTGCTGCAACGTGTGCTTGTTCGCCTTCACCCACCCCTTCGTTCCACCCTCCTGCCAGGCCAGCGGGCTGCGCTTGATGAAGTCCGGCGCGCTCTGCGGCGGGCACGCGTGGAGGATGTCATAGGGGATGACCACCTCCTCGGTGCCTCCCTCTGGCAGGGTCCGCGTGAAGACGGCTTCGTTCCGGTCGCCCCGCACCTCGGTGAGGTTGTGCTGGTAGCGCGCGTCGATGCCGTAGCGCTTCACCACCTGCTCCAGCACCGCGGCGAACTCCTTCACCGCGAAGATGGCCTTGCCCCCCGAGGCGAAGATGACGTGCGCCTTGTCCTGGAGGCCCCGCTTCCGGAAGTGGTCCGCCGCCAGGTACATGATCTTCTGCGGCGCGCCCGCGCACTTCACCGGCGTGGCCGGGTGGGTGAAGAGGGCGGTGCCTCCCTGGAAGGCGCGCAGCATCTCCCACGTCTTGGGCGCATAGCGCACGTCGTAGTTGCTGGAGACGTTGGGCCGCTCCGCCAGCGCCTGCCGCAGGCCCTTCACCTTGTCCCAGTCGAGCTGGATGCCGGGTGCCACCACGAGGAAGTCGTAGCCGATGTGCTTGCCGCTCCGCGTGCTCACCGTCTTCGCGACCGGGTCCACCTCCTCCGCCCAGTCTTGAATCCACTTCACGCCCCGGGGGATGAGGCGGGCCTCGTCGCGGATGGTGTCCTCCACGCGCGCCTCGCCCGCGCCCACCAGCGTCCAGAGCGGCTGGTAATAGTGGTGCGCACTCGGCTCGAGGATGGCCACGTCCTTCTGCCCCGCGTGCGCCAGCCGCGCCGCCACGCTGATGCCCGCCGTGCCCCCTCCGATGATGAGGACCCGGTACCGCTCGGCTCCCGGAACCCGGGCCACCGGCATCTCCATCGGTTGCTTGCTGACGTGCCCACTCACGACATCGCTCATCCCGGCCTCCCGTGCCCCGGAGGGCAGTTCATGTCTCGTGCAACACCTGTCTCCGTCTCATTGGAGCCAGGTTCCGTTCCACGGGGGTTGTGCAGATGGCGTGCCACCCGTTCGCTGCCGGGCACTCGGGAGGTCACGGGGCGAACGGACGGGCTCGTGACTGTTTCACGGTGTTTCATCCGGAAGCCGCGTATTTCAGCCGGGGCCTCGCGTGCCTCCCCAGGGGACGGCCCACACGGCACGGGGTCCTCTGGTGCCCTCACGTCCCAGGCTCATCCCTCTCTGTTCTCCAGGAGAGGGGTGCGAGGACGAGGCCCGGGGAGGTGCGATGAGCAGGGATGCTCCTCAGGAGGACGTGCGGGCGTGGCCGCCCACCGAGGCGGGTGGCTTCTCCGGGGCCTCGGATGCGGAGGACTCCTTCCTGAAGGAGGTACTTCAGGTCGAGCCGTCGTCACGGCTGCCGGACCCCGGGGAGTGGCTCGGGGGCGCGGACGGCCGGCGCTTCCAACTCCTCGCGCCGATGGGACGGGGGGGAATGGGGCAGGTATTCCGCGCGTGGGACGAGACGTTGCGGCGCGAGGTGGCACTCAAGTTCCTGCTGCCCCGTCCAGGCATGGAGAAGCTGGCACTCGCGGAGGCACGGGCGGTGGCCCGGCTCGACCACGAGAACATCGTCCGCATCTTCGATGTGGCGGAGTGGCGCCGGACGCCCGGCCAGGCCCGGGTGCCCTTCCTGGTGATGGAGTGCCTGGAGGGCGAGCCGCTCACCGGGCCGCTGACGCGCGAGCGCCTGGAGCTCCGGCGCGTCCTGGAGCTGCTCGAGGCCATCGTCGCGGGCCTGGCGCATGCGCACGAGCGGGGCATCGTCCACCGCGACCTCAAGCCCGGCAATGTCTTCCTCACGCGGGAAGGGACGGTGAAGCTGCTGGACTTCGGCCTGTCGCACCTGGCCGTGGAGCCGGTCCGCTCCAGGCTTCAGCCGGCGGGAGGCACCCCCGCGTACATGGCACCGGAGCAGTGGCGCGGGGAGCCGCAGGACGCGCGCACCGACCTCTGGGCCGTCGGCGTGGTGCTGTACGAGTTGCTCACCGGCGAGCTGCCCTTCCAGGGCGCCACCCTGGCGGAGCTGCGCGAGCAGGTGACGTCCGCGCGGCCCGTGCCGTCCGTCCGCATGCGTCACCCGGAGATACCCCGGCAGGTGGAGGCGCTGCTGTCCACGCTGCTGGCGAAGGAGCCGGCCCGTCGCTTCTCCTCGGCGCTGGAGTTGCGCGAGGAGCTGCACGAGCTGCGTGGGCGTCTCTTCGGCACCGGGCGCGAGGTGCCGGACGCTGCCGCCGAGCCCCAGTGGCGGCAGGTGACGCTGGTGTCCTGCCAGCTCTCGGGGCTCGCCGAGGGTGGAGCACCGCTCGATGCCGAGGAGCTGGGCGAGCTGGAACTGGCCTTCCACGAAGCCTGTGTGGAGGTCATCGAGCGGCATGGTGGCTCCGTGGCCCTGTCCATGGGTGGCGAGGTGCTCGCATGCTTCGGTTGGGCCCGGGGCCGTGAGGACGATTCCGAGCGCGCGGTGCGTGCCGGGCTCCAGCTCGTCCAGGCGTTGCCCGAGGCGCTTCAGCGCCGGCTGCCGCACCTGCCTCTCTCCCGCCTGTCCGTGCGCGGGGGCGTCCACACGGAGTGGATGGCGGTGGGCGCGCGGCTCCAGGGCGAGGCCCCGAAGGTGGCCGCCTGGCTCGCGGCGCGGGCCGGGCCCGGGAGTCTGGCCGTCAGCGAGAGGACCTGGACGCTCGTGCGCCACTCCTTCCTCGGCGAGCCGCTCGGGTCCCAGCCCTTCACGGGACTCTCGGGCCGTGTGCCTCTGGTGGCCCACCGGGTGTCGCGCGAGCGGGAGGTGGGCTCGCGTTTCGCGCGGGCCCGCATGGCCGGGCGCCTCTCGCCCCTGGTGGGGCGGGAGCGCGAGCTGAGGGAGCTCCTGTCGCTCTGGGCGCGGGCTCAGCGGAGACAGGGTGCCTTCGTCCTGGTGAGTGGCGAGGCGGGCATCGGCAAGTCCCGGCTCATCGAGGCCCTGTGTGAGCGGGCCGCTCCGCCGCTCCAGCTCATCCGCATGCAGTGCTGGTCCCGGTTCAGCACCCAGGCCCTGCATCCCGTCATCGAGCTGCTCCAGACGTTGGTGGCGGCCGGCCCGGAGCAGCCGCCGTCCGAGCATCTGCGTCAGTTGGAGGCGTGGGGCCACTCCCAGGAGGACACGCACCTGCTGGCGTCGTTGCTGGCCCTGCCCCTCCCCGAGGACTCTCCGGTGCTTCAGCTCACGCCCGAGCGGCGCAGGGAGAAGACCCTCGAGGCCCTGGTCCACCTCCTCCTTCATCGCTCCTGTGATGATGCGCCGGTGCTCCTGGTCCTCGAGGACCTGCACTGGGCCGACTCCAACCTGCTCGCGTTCCTGGGCCTGCTCCTGGAGCGGAGCGAGAGGGCGAGGCTCCTCGTCGTGCTCAGCGCTCGCCCGGAGTTCCAGCCGGACTGGCCCCGGCGTGACAGGCTCCATCGGCTCGTGTTGGAGCGGTTGCCCGCCGGGCTCGCGGCGGCCCTGGTGCGGGAGGTGGCCCGGGGCCATGGGCTGACGGAGGAGGCCGTCCAGACGCTGGTGGAGAAGACGGATGGCATCCCGCTCTTCATCGAGGAGATGACGCGCATGGTGCTGGAGGGCGGGGCCGCCGCGTCCATCCCGTTCTCCCTGAACGAGTTGCTGCTCGCGAGGCTGGACCTGATGCCCTCGCGGCAGAGGTCGCTGGCGCAGGTGGGCGCGGTGGTGGGGCGTGAATTCTCGTACGCCCTGCTCTCGGCGGTCGCGGAGCGGGACGAGGCGCGCTCGAGGCGCGAGCTCGCCGGGTTGATGGAAGCGGGACTCCTGCGGCAACGGGAGGGCGCGGAGGGGCCCATGTATGAGTTCCGGCACGCGCTCCTCCAGGAAGCGGCGTACCAGTCCCTGTCCCGGAGCGCGCGGCGGCGTCTCCATGGCCGCATCGCCCGGGTGCTGGCCGAGCGCTTCCCCGCGCTGGTGGAGGCAAGACCCGAAGCACTCGCGTATCACCTCACGGAGGCGGGGGAGCACGCGGCGGCCATCGAGCCTTGGCGACGGGCCGCAATGCTCGCCCTGGCGCGCCAGGCCTTCCCGGAAGCGCTGGGCCATGTCACCCGGGCGCTGGAGTTGTGGCAGGGACTCCCGGAGGCGGAGCAGCACCCCCACGAGGAACTGCGGCTCCGCCTGTTGCAGGGGACGGCGATGGTGGGAGTCCAGGGTCTTTCCTCGCCCGGGGCCCCGGAGGTGTATGCCCGCGTCCGTGAGCTCATCCTCCAGGTGGGCGAGGCGTTACCTCGGTGGGAGTGGTTCTTCTGGGGACCCTTTTCCTTCCACTACGCGCGGGCTGAATTCCAACAGGTCCAGGAGCTGGCGGAGTGGCTCATGGGCCTGGGACAGCGCCACGCGAATCGGGGCCTGGAGCTCATGGGCCGCCGGATGGTGGCGAGCGTCCTCTTCTCCTCGGGGCGGCCGCGAGCGGCCTTGGCTCAGCTGACGCGAGTGCTGGCCAGCGCGGATTTCCCCCTCGAGGAGCAGCGCAGGCTGGCCATCTTCCAGGGAGTGGCGCTCCGAGTGGCGGTGTGGGCCTATGGCTCCGTGGAACATGCGCTCCTGGGCCAGATGGAGGAGTCCAGGCGGTGGGCCCGGGAGGCATTGGCGCTGGCCAGGCGCGTCGGTCATCCCCACACCATCGCCTTCACGCGGGTCTACGTGTCCCTGGCCCATGTCCTCCGTGGCGAGGCGCCGGAGGCCCTGGCGATGGCGGAGCAGGCCCTGGCCCTCTCCAGTGAGCGCAGCTTCCTCGTGTGGCTCGTGTGGGCCGCCGTCGTCCAGGGGTGGGCTGTGGCCAGGCTGGGACGGCCCCAGGAGGGCCTCGCGATGCTGCGGAAGGCGCTCGAGCGTTGGCGGACGCTGGGCATTCGTGCTGGCATTCCCTTCAACCTGAGCATGCTCGCGAGCATCCTGCTGAAGCAGGGGCGGTTCCGGGAGGCCCGGGTGGCGGTGGAGCAGGGGCTGCTCCACGGCGCGGAGTACGGGGAGCACATCGCCGATGCCAGGTTGCACCAGTTCCGGGGCGAGTGCCTGCGGCGTCTGGGAAGGGAAGCGGACGCGCGGCGATGCTTCCTCCGTGCCCTCGCGATTGCCCGCGAGCAGGGAGCGGGGCTCTTCGAGCTGCAGGCGATGGTGAGCCTGTGCCGTCAGCAGCGGGACCTGGGGCGGACGAGGGCCGCGTGGCGCCTGCTGTCACGGGCCATCACCCGCTTCGAAGCGGGCGGTGACTCCGCCTACCTCCAGGAAGCGAGGGCCCTGCTGGATGCGCTCCAGCCGGGCGGACCCCTGGTGGCGCCGGGGCGGCTTCCGGCCGCACCTTGAAGCCCATAGGGCTTTTCCAACCTCGGTCCAATGAATGCGCACGGCACGGGAAATCCGGGAGGAGATTGAAGCGCGCTTCGGGTTCTTCCCCCCGTTCTTCGCGCCCGCGGAAGACGACGCCCAGGTGCTGGAGAATCTGTGGAGGCAGTCGCTGCTCGCCTACGTGGACAATCCCCTCCCCGCGCTCTTCCGCGAGAAGCTCTTCGCCTGGTTGTCCCGCTACTGCGCGGTGCCCTATTGCATCGTGTGCCACTCCTGCGCCCTGCGGCCCATGGGCATGCGCGCCTCCGAGGTGCTGGCGCTCCTGGAGTCCCTTCCGCCTCCCCACGGGGCCATCGACGAGACGCTCTCTCGCCTGGAGTCCAACCATGCGGGGCTCGAGCGCTGGCCAGCCCCCGGCTCCGCCCTGGAGGAGGACCTGTTCCGCTGTTCGGTCTTCCTGTTCGTCGACCAGGCGAGGGCGGAGCGGTGCCGGGAGCGGGTGCGCCGGTTGCTCGGCCCCGTGCGCTACGGCCACCTCATCGTGTTCCTCGCCTATGTGAAGACGTGCCTGCTGTGGGTGGAGGCCCATCCGGAGTTGTCCTACGAGGCGGACCAGCGTGCCCGGGAGAACCTGGGGCCACTGCTCCAGGAGGAGCCCCGGCTGGGGGAGTTCTTCGCGGGGTACACCGAGCGGGTGCGCCAGGAGCGGGAGGCGCGCGAGCGGGAGGAGCGTGAGGCGGCGCGGGCGGGCGAGCGCGCCGAGGCCCTCTCCCAGACGTTGAGCCAGCGGACGGAGGCGCTGCGCGAGAGCGAGGCCCACCTGCGGCTCGCGCTGGAGTCGGCCGCGCTCGGCACGTGGGACTTCAATCCCCTCACGGGCGAGCTGCGCTGGGATGCGCGTTGCGAGGCCCTCTTCGGACTGCCGATGGGGACGCCCGTGGACTACCCCACCTTCCTGTCCAGTGTCGTCCCGGAGGAACGGGAGCGGGTGGAGGCGTCGGTGGCGCGGGCGCTCGCCCCTGGCGGTGACGGCGAATACCGCGAGGAGTTCCGCATCCGGAGGTTCCAGGACGGCCTGGAGCGGTGGGTCACCTCGCGCGGCCAGTGCTTCTTCGACGAGCAGGGCCACGCCGTGCGCTTCATGGGCACGGTGACGGATGTCACCGAGCGCCGGCGCGCGGAGGACGACCTGCGCTTCCTCGCCCAGGCCAGCGTGGTGCTGTCCTCCTCGCTCGATTACGAGGACACCCTGCGGAGGGTGGCCACGCTGGTCGTGCCGGTGCTCGCCGACTGGTGCGGGGTGGACGTGGTGGATGAGCAGGGGAGGGTGCACCGGCTCATCAACGTCCACAGGGATCCGGAGAAGGTGCGGCTGAGCGAGGAGCTGCACCGGCGCTACCCCATCCAACCGGACGCCTCCTCCGGCGTTCCCCGGGTGTTGCGTACCGGCGAGCCGGAGCTCATCCCGGAAGTCACCGACGAGGGACTCGTCCGCTACGCGCGGGACGCGGAGCACCTGCGGCTGATGCGGGAGTTGGGACTGCGCTCCTATCTCACGGTGGCGCTGCGCTCGCGCGGGCGGGTGCTGGGAGCCCTCACGCTGGTGCGCGCCGAGACGGGACGGCGGTATGGGCAGGAGGAGCTCCGGCTGGCCGAGGATCTGGCGCGCCGGGTGGCCGTCTCGGTGGACAACGCGCTGCTCTACCGCGAGGCGCAGAAGGCCATCGGGTTGCGCGATGGGTTCCTCCAGGTGGCCGCGCACGAGCTGCGCACGCCCGTCACCGCGTTGAAGCTCAACGTCCAGTCGCTGGTATCCGGTGCGCGCCGGGAGGAGGCCTGGAGCGAGCGGACCGTGTCCCGGCTGACGGGCCTGGAGCGCGGGGTGGGCCGCCTGGGCGTGCTGGTGGACGAGTTGCTGGATGTATCGCGCATCACCTCGGGACGGCTGGTGCTGCGGCCGGAGGAGCTGGACCTGGCGGAGTTGGTACGGGAGGTGGCCGGACGTTTCCGCCCCGAGGCCGAGCGCGCGGGCTGCATCCTGCACGTGCGGGTGCCCGGGCCGGTGGTGTCGCGGTGGGACCGGCTGCGCCTGGAGCAGGTGTTGAGCAACCTGCTCTCCAATGCCCTCAAGTATGGCGCGGGCCAGCCGGTGGAGGTGGCGTTGAGCACCTCGGGCGAGCGGGTCCTCCTGCGGGTGCGCGACGAGGGCATCGGCATCGAGCCCGCCGTCCAGGCGCGCATCTTCGAGCGCTTCGAGCGCGCGGTGAGCGACCGGCACTACGGAGGGCTGGGGCTGGGGCTGTGGATTTCGCGGGAGATCGTCACCGCCATGCGGGGCACCCTCCACGTGGAGAGCGCGCCGGGGCAGGGGGCCACCTTCTCGGTAGCGCTGCCCCGGGGGTGAGGCGCTCCAGGTCACTCGGGCCCCTGTCCCTCCGCCTGCCCGTCGTGCGCGCGGGCTCGCTCCAGTCCCGTTGCACGCCCGGGTGATTGCCCGCCTGACGCGGCGTACCAAACGTTGGCATGTAACGGAGGTGAAACGTGGGAATGTTGGTGGACGGAGAGTGGCGTATGGACTGGTACGCCCCGGACGAGGCCGGACGCTTCGTGCGTCCGCGAACGCGCTTCCATGACCAGGTCTCCGCGAGCGGGGAAGGACGCTTCCCGGCGGAGGCGGGCCGCTACCATCTCTATGTGTCCTATGCCTGCCCATGGGCGAGCCGCGCGCTCATCATCCGCAAGCTCAAGGGGCTGGAGGCGGCGGTGGGCATGACGGTGGTGGATCCGCGCATGGGGCGCAACGGCTGGGGCTTCGGGGGCTACCCGCGCTCGGGCCCGGACAAGCTCAATGGCTCGCGCTACCTGAGCGAGCTCTACCTGAGAGCGGATCCGCACTACTCGGGGCGGGTGACGGTGCCGGTGCTGTGGGACACGAGCGAGCGCACCATCGTCAACAACGAGTCGCGCGAGCTGCTGCGCATGCTGGACACCGAGTTCGACGCCTTCGCCGAGCACCCGGTGACGCTGTGTCCCGAGGAGCTGCGCGAGCAGGTGGACGAGACGATCGACGCGCTCTACGAGCCGGTGAACAACGGCGTGTACAAGGCGGGCTTCGCCAACAGCCAGGGCGCGTACGAGCTGGCGGTGCGCGAGCTCTTCACCGCGTTGCACCACTGGGAGCGGGTGCTGGAGCATCAGCGCTACCTGTGTGGGGACGTGCTCACCGAGGCGGACATCTGCCTCTACACCACGCTGGTGCGTTTCGACTTCGTCTACTACTCCCACTTCAAGTGCAACCTGGCGCGGGTGCAGGACTTCCCCAACCTGTGGAACTACCTGTTGGACCTGTACCAGACGCCCGGGTTCGCGGAGACGACGAACATCGAGCACATCAAGGTGCACTATTACTGGAGCCAGGACGCCATCAACCCCTCGCGCATCGTGCCGATGGGGCCGCAGGTGGACCTGTTGACGGCGCACAACCGGGACCGGTTCGGCCCGCGCAGGCTGGCACCCGCGCCGGGAATCACGAGGCACTGAGCAAGCCCTTCGAGCGAGCCCATTCGCCCCTGACCCCACTCCGCCCCTTTCCCCTCGCCCTCCGGGAGAGGGACGGGGTGAGGGTGCCGGAGTTCCCGGGTTGAATCCCCATCCCCCCGCCGTGCCACACTGCGGGCCTCACAGGGGGACGGCACATGGGACGCCTCAGCATCCTCTCCACGCTGATGGGCACGAGCTTCGCCACGGCAGCGCGGCGCCTGAAGCATGGCCCGCTGCGTCCCGGGTGGAGCTTCAAGTACGAGGCCACGGTGGCCTTCATGAGGGCCACCAACGAGCGCATCGTCCACCTCGACGCGCCCTCGCAGCGCGCGGAGATGGAGAGGATGTCGCTGCCCTCCTCGGCGCTGAAGCGGGTGCGGCGCGAGCCGGTGGACGCGGGCGGAGTGCCCGCGGAGTGGTTCACCCCTCCCGGTGCCACCGGGGACGAGGTGGTGGTGTACCTGCACGGCGGCTCGTACGTCTTCGGCTCCACGCGCACGCACGGAGACCTCATCGCGCGAATCGCGCTGGGCACGGGCGCGCGGGTGCTGGGGCTCAACTACCGGCTGGCGCCCGAGCACCCCTTCCCCGCGCCGGTGGAGGACACGCTGTCCGCGTACCGCTGGCTGCTGTCCACGGGGGTGAAGCCGGAGCGGGTGGCGTTCTGCGGGGACTCGGCGGGAGGCGGGCTGTCCATCGCCGCGTTGGTGGCGCTGCGCGACGCGGGTGAGCCACTGCCAGCGGGAGCCGTGCTCATCGCGCCCTGGGTGGATCTGGAGTGCAGCGGCGAGAGCGTGGTGGCCCACGAGCGCTTCGACTGGGGTGACAAGCGCATGCTGCTGCACTGGGCGAAGTGGTACGTGGGTGACGCGGACGTGAGGAATCCGCTCGTCTCGCCCTGGTACGCGGACCTGCGCGGGCTGCCGCCGCTGTTCGTCCACGTGGGCAGCGCCGAGCTGCAGCACGACGATGGGGTACGCATCACCGGGAAGGCCCGCGCCGCGGGAGTGAAGGCGCACCTGGAGGTGTGGCCGGAGATGGTCCACAACTTCCAGACGTTCGGTGAAGCCTTCCCCGAGTCCGTGCGTGCCACCGCGAAGCTGTGCGAGCACCTGCGGAGTGTGCTCGGAGGCGCCGGGGCTCGCGCCAACGTGGGCTGAAAACGTGGGCTGAAGTGGCTCTCTTCTTCTCGTGACATGGGAATCGTGAGGCCATGGGCGCTGGCACTGTTGCGCCTCCGACGCTGAACGCCCGCTGGCGTCGGGGAATGGCCATGGGGGGATTGCCGGGATTGCGGAGGTTGCCGATATAGGTCTGCACCCGAAAGGGAGGGCCGGGTGGGTCGCACCCCGGGAAATCACGAGGGCTGGGGGCCTCTCGCCGGTTTCGGAAACGCGCCCCGTCTGGGAGTCACATCATGGCCCGGCACCCAAGCAGACGCTCTCCCCGTGCGGGTACGCGAATCTCCGGTCTGTTCATCCAGCTGCTCACCACCGAGTGGACGAAGGGCACGCGGGGCGGCGCGGGCGCGCGGGTGCGTGACGCCACGCCCCTGGCGAGTGCGCTGCCGGAGGCGGTGAGCGGGGCCGGGGGCAACGCCAGCTTCCAACTGCACCACGTCTACTTCTCCGAGCAGCGGCGCTTCCTGCCGAGGGACTGGACGGAGGTGCGCAGGGGCAGGCCCTTCATCGAGGTGGAGGCCTTCCGCGTGGAGCGCATGGACGAGGGAGATGTCCGGGTGCTGCTCGACTACGGGAAGATGGGGATGCCGGGACGGCTCGAGTGGAGCGGCGTGTCCCGGGGCGAGCCCCACGAGGAGCTGTTCCGCGTGGCTCCCGGCGAGTGGGCGCGCGGCGTGTACAACGAGCGGCTCCAGTACTGGGAGACGGGGCACTGGGGCTACTGCAAGCACGTGCTCAACGTGGGCCTGCTGTTCGACGCGGAGCTGGATGTCTTCGTGCGCACCGCGCCGGAGACCGAGGTCCGCCGCGAGTTCCAGTTGCACCAGCGCGGGTCCGTGGCTCCGGGAGCGCATACCTCCCGGATGCCCGCCGTCGCGCGGCACTGAGCCATGACGGATTAGCGTCCGAAGATGCCGCGGAGGCGCTTCTTCGCTTCCTCCTCGGCCTTCTTGCGCGCGGCCTCCGCTTCCTGCCGCGCCTTCTCCTCCAGCTCCTTCTGACGCTTCTCCGCCTCGGCCTTCGCGGCCTCCTTCGCCGCGTCCGCGCCGCCGGTGATGATCTTCCCCACCTCCTTGCCCTTGTCCCCCAGCGCCTCCGTCGCCGCGCTCGCCACCGCCATCTTCCCGATGGCCAACGCCGCCGGCTTCACGTCCAGCCCCGTCACCTCCGGGCTCCACGCCTTGCCCGTCAGCTTCAGCGCCACCGGCACCGGCTCGGTCGGCTTCGCCCGGCCCAGCGTCATCTTCTCGATGAGCGGCGGCCCCAGGTTCACCGTGCCCGCCAGGTCCAGCGTTCCGTCCAGCCGGATGCCGCCGTCGAAGCTCATCGCCGCCTCGGGCCGCGTCCACGTAATTGGCTTGGACAGCTGCGCCACGCCATCCTTGATGGTCACCCCGAACGGCAGCTGCTCCGCCAGCTCGGTCACCCCATCGCTGTCCAGCACCTTGCCCACGAAGGGCAGCGCCTTCACCAGCGGAGCGGACACCGCCGCCGGAATGTCGATGCCCGTGAACGCCCCGCCCAGCAGGTTGCCGTCGATGGCCCCGGCGAGCCGCTCCTGCAGGCTCTTCATCTCGTAGCCCACGCCCGACAGGTTCATCTGCCCGTTGAACTTCCCGTCCAGCACCTTGCGCGGCACCCGCGTGGACAGCGCCTCCGCCACGTTCATGTCCTTCACCTCGGCCTTCAGCTCGAAGGGCCGCTGCGCCGCATCGGGACCCAGCCGCACCGAGCTCCCGCTCGCCGACACCGTGCCGCCATAGATGCCCGTGGTGAAGCGCTCCACCGTGATGAGGTCGTCCACCATCTTCAAGTCCGCCACCATGTTGGACAGGTCCATCTCGTTCATCCGCAGCGCGCCAATCTTGAAGGACATGTTCCCGCGCATGCCGTTGAAGCGCTTGGGATCCTGGGGCCCCTCCTCCGCCTCGGGCTGCGGACCGCCCGCCGTGGCCGCCACCTCCTCGTCCGTCATCAGCATTTCATCCACGTTGAGCCGAGGGCTCTCGAGCGCCAGGGCGAACGTCATCGTCTGCTTCGCCCCCGTGCCCGCCTGCGAGTACGACGCCGTGCCGGCCATCGTGTACTCGAGCAGGGCGATGCCCAACTTGCTCAGGTCCACCTTCATGGGCTGCTTGCCGCTCTCGGGCTGGTACGTGCCCGCCGCGTCCACCGTGAAGGTCTGCCCGGGCCGCTTGTCCAGCAGCAGCCCCGGCCGCATGTCCACGCCCGACAGGTCCGACTTCGCATCGAAGCGCAGCGCGCCGCCGCTCGCCGCCGCTCCGGTGAGCCGGGCCGTCAGCCGCATGGGCGCGCCCGCCTCCTTGGAGAGCTGCTCGGGGATGCGCAGCCGCACCGGCGTCAGGTCCACCTCGGCCGTCAGCGCCTGCGACTCCTGCGTGCCGCCTCCGCGCACCACCAGGCCGATGGGGCCCGCCACCTGGTTGGCGAGCTGCTTGCGCAGCGGCGGGTAGTACTCGGCCAGCACCGCCGGATCGAGGTTCTGCCCCACCAGCTCGAAGTCCTGCACCGTGGGCGTCTCGGTGAGCAGCCCCTTCACCTGGCCCTTGCCGGTGATGCGCGCCGGGCCGAGCTCCATCCGCAGCGTCTGGAGGGACAGGTCTCCCTTCTCCATGTCGCCCGTCACGTCGGTGTCCACCACCACGTCGAGCGCCTTGCCGCCCTCGGCCCCGGCGAAGCGCAGGCCCTGGGCACGCAGGCCGCCCTTGAGGTTCGTGGGCCCGGTGCCTCCGGGCACCGCCGCGCCGAGCTGCGCCGTCCAGTCCGCCTGGAGCGTGCCCGCCTGCAGCCCCGCCTCGGCTCCGAGGAAGGGGCCCAGGGGCGCCAGGTCGATGGGCTCGGACTTGAGCTCCACGCGCTCGGGCACGGGGATGAGCGAGGCCGGCAGCGGCGTGGTGTGCAGCGTGAGGTGGAAGTTCTGCTTCTGCGCCAGCACCGCGGCGTGGAGCACCACGTCCAGCGGCTTGCCCGCGCGCAGGTCCTTCACCTCCACGTCCAGGTCGGTGATGGCCAGCTCCCGCGCCTGCGCCGCGCTCCGGTCGATGAAGCGGATGGTGGCATCGGTGAGCGCCGCCCGGTCCACGCGCACCATGGAGAGGTCCGTGGGCTGCTCCTCGGCGGGAGGCGTCTCCTCCTTGGGCTGCTGCTGGGCGAGCTTCTCCATCAGCCGCGAGGCATTGGTGGTGCCGTCCGGCAGCCGGACGACGTTGATGGTGAGCCCGGACACCTCGGCGTTCTTCACCTGGATGTCCTGGCCGCGCGAGGTGAGGGCGGGCCAGAGCGCCACCGCCACGTCGAGCTTCTTCATCTCCGCCAGCGGCACCTGCTCGCCCTCGGCGGCGCCGACCACCACGTTCTCCACCTCGACGCCCACATGGGGAATGAGCTGGGTGGAGATGTCACCGATGTCCACTGGCCGGCCCAGCGTCTGGGCGAAGGCAGCGGCCTCGGTGCGCGCGCGCTGGAGCAGGAAGGCGTCGAGCCGCCACAGGGCCACGGCCACGGCCACCACCAGGAACAGGACGATGCCGCCCAGGACGTAGGGCCAGCGCTTCTTCTTCGGCTGCTGTTCGGACATCTCTCGGTACCTCCACCAGCCCGGGGCCTCGGGGGTTGCTCGGAGCCCGGGCTGTCAGGCTGGCGAACCCTTAACCCAGGAGGCCCCATCCCGCACGTTCCTCGTGAGCGGGGGCTTGGGATTGGATGTTGAAGATGGCACTCACGGGCTGGGACGGGAGCCGCTCGCGGATATGCAATTCGTCCCGTGAGGCCTGCCCGCCCGGCCGCTCACGGGGAGCGAACGGTCGGGGTCCACTGGAGGGGGCCTTTGGGCACCGTCCGGCTGAAGGTGGAGCGGTCGAGCACCATGCGGCCCTGGGTATCGAGGGTCTGCGCATCCTCGGGGACCTTCCGGACGAGCCGCCCGGTGCTCATGTCCACCAGCAGGCCCTCGGAGAAGACGAAGTCCCCGGCGGCCACGAGGCCGTACCCCCTCTGCTCGCCGAGCTCGCGCTGCGCTCCCGTCGTGGTGTCCACGAACCAGAGGGGCCTGTTCTGGTTCTTGGGTCCGGGCCGCTTCACCAGCGCGCGGGTTCCCTCGACGTAGTGCACCTCGCCGCGCATCGGGTGCACGGTGCGCGTCTCCAGGTCCACCACGCTCTGGTCGGAGTCGCCCAGGGTGGAGGCGGGTGAGATGGGGAACAGCCGGGGAGGATTCAGGGAGAGCGGGGGCCGCCCCGCGTACTCGGTGGCGATGCCGAGCGGCTGGTGGACCCGGGCCCCGTGCAACTCGAGCGCGTTGCCCTGGGCGGTGCAGGCAACGAGCACCTGCTCCCGCGCTGCATCCACGTGGAGGACATTGGCGCGGCAGCTCGCGGGCACCCACTCGGTGTGCTGGCCCGAGGCCTGTTCGACGAACACTTCTCCCTGCTCACCCTGGCGCAGCAGGGCGTCTCCGAGCGGCTGGAGGACACCTTCCCTCGGGACGAGCGGGCCGCCGTCCACCCGGCGCAGCAACCACGTGGCCGTGTCGCCCTCCTGGCCATAGGTGCCGTAGGACATGATGGGACCCCGGCAGTACCTGGACGCGAGCGACGTCTGCGCCCGGGGCCAGGTGAGCTGTCCATCTCCATCCGTGTCCTGGGTGACGACGCCGAACCAGACCCACCGGCCCTCGGGGTCGAGCGAGGCACGGCCCAGCAAGCCGGGGCCATGGGGCACCTCGCGCTTGCTGCCGTCTTGGAGGTTGATGAGGAAGGCCGTGGCCCGCTTCTCCGGCCCGCTCAGGGACACGAGGAGCAGGCGTTGGCCGTCGCGCGAGAAGGACACGGGCAGGGAGGCGCTGGGCGCGGTGCTGTCGGGGATGGCGTCGGGAGGGGAGAGCTCGGTGTCGGCGCGCGTGTACGTGTCGAGCAGCCGGAGCGAGCCGCCGCGGACCACCACGAGGTAGCGGCCGGTCGGATCCGCGGCGAGGAAGTCGTCGAGCCGTTCACCTTCGCCGGGCTCGAGGAACAGGTAGGGCGCGAGCGCGTCCCCGAACGTGTCCCCGTGCCGGCCGAAGATGACCTCCAGCTTGCCATCGCCGTTGGTGTCCTCGCGGGCCTGGCAGGCGATGAGCCAACGGCCGTCTTTGGCGGCCTGCTGGAAGAGGATGGGGTGACGCGTGCCGATGGGGCCTGCCTCGCGCTGAAGGGCGGTGGGGGGCGCCACCGTGAACTCAGGGGCCGGAGGGAGAGCGGCGACCGGTGGGCTGATGGGTTCGGGGGCCGGAGTGGCGGCGGCGACAGGCGCGCTCGTGGGCTCGGTGCTCGGAACCGCAATGGGCGGGCTCGTGGGCTCCGAGGCCGGGGCGGGCGCGGAGACGGGCGGGCTCGTGGGCTCGGCGGAGGGAGGAGGCGAGGCTCTCCGCGCCGCACAGGCGGGGAGGAGGAGGGCGGAGGCGAGCAGCACGCGGAGTTTCATGGGGGGCGAGGCTGGAGGAGGAGACGCCGGGTGCGCAAGCGCCACGAAGTCCACTCCGAGCGCCTTCCCTGCCACGCGTGGGGACTGGAGACTGCGGAGGTGCATCACCCTCGAGCGGACTTCACCCGGGCGAGCCAGTCCTGGAACTCGTCTCCCAGATTCATGATGAAGTCGAAGCGGCCGGTGGCGATCATCTCGACCAGCCGCCGGTCACGGGCGATGAGCTCGGGCACGCTGGTGGGAAAATGGATGCCGGGCATGCCATCGAAGAGATAGCCCTGGTCCACCATGAGCATGTCGACGTAGTGGGAGAGGGCCTCGAAGAAGCGATCCACGTTCGAGGCAATGGGCAGGACATACCTGTCCATGTAGGCATCGATGTAGATGACGGGTTGGCGGCCTTGCTCATCGGCGAGTTTTGGCACCACTGCGTAGTAGTAGGCGAGCCCGGGGATGCTCCCGAAGATGACGGAGGAGTGGAAGGGTTCCTCTGGGCGGCGAAATCCTTCCGTGTCCAGTGCGATTCCATTGAGCTGGTCATCGACCCGGTTGAGGAAGAGCTGTCCACCGAACTCTCCTCCGAAATCAGCCCTGCCAAGGCGCCTGTAGACGGCCGCGAGTACAGGGTCGAAGGGGTAGCCTGCAACGAGTGCTCCGGCTTCAGGTGGGGAACGCCCTGGCGGAAGGGTCTCCATGTGCAGTCCGTACTTTCGATGCACCTCCATCAACCGGTCGAGTCCAGGCAGTGGGACATCCGCAGTCATGGTCATGCTCATTTCAGGAGGAGGTCCACCAGTGTCTTCACTTCGCCAAGAGCATCTGCCTCGGCCTTGGCGAGTGCGGACGCAGAACGGCCCACTTCGTAACGCTGGTTGAACCAGCGGCCAAAGTGCCGGTCGACGATGTCTGCCACTTTTCGCACGTCTTCCTCAGTGGCCCTGCCTTTCGCCCGCCGGAACGTCGTCCAGACATTGTTGATTCCCTTGTGCACGAGTTTGTGCACGCCCCATAGGTTTTCGCGGGCGTTGATGTTCAATCGCTGGAAGAGATGAGCGTACTCCAGGGGAATGCGATGGTGCACAGGGTAGCTGAATCCGTTGTCATCGATGAGGAGCTTGGCCAGGTCAGTATGGAACTTGCCGTAGAAGTCCTTGTGCGCCATCTGCCTGAGTTCTTTGCTCGCAGTGTCGTCCAGCCTGGCGTCGAGGAGCTTCTCGAAGCGGGCCATGAGCTTGCGTAACTGCTCCTTCTCCGCGACCGACAGTCCCTGTGTCTGGGCCTTCGTCCACAAGCGATGGAATTGTTCCCGCTCCGCCGGACGTACCCGGGCGAGAAAGGAGCGGAACCAGGCCACGGCTTCCGAGCCGCCGCGAGCCAGGATGGGGACCAGCCTGGGCGCCACCGCCTCGAAAAGCGCGATGCCACCGCGTAATGCGAGGCCGCTGATGAACCAGGTAGCGAGGAACTCGGTGCTGCTGACTCCCGCCTGCAGGAAGGCGTCCTGGGTCTCCTCTCTCCACTCGCGGAGGATTCGCTCGTAGAGCGCATAGTGCTCGGCGACGAGGTCGGGTGGGGCTCCCGTGGCTGAGCGCAGCGTCACCGCTTCCATCACGCGCCAGCGTGCATGCCGTTCAGCCCGGTGGTGTTCCGCCTCCAGCGTCAACCGGACCGTACGTGGCCCGAGGCCGTGGGTGAATGGCAGGATCGCCTGGGTGAGTTGTGCGACCAGTTCTGGCGAGGGCTCGCGGATGGGCGGGCCCCCATGGGACTCGTATCGCGCAATCGTCGCGCCAAGGACCCGCTCATCATCCAACCGGACATCCGCCAACGCCGTGGCGCTGCCCCCATCGGGTACCCGCAGCCCCTTGGCCAACTGGGTGGCCATGGCATGCGCCTGGGAAAGGGTATCCGCCGTCACGCCCGTGCGCCGCACGGGTAGCGTCCTGGCCTCCAGGGGTTTGGAACTCTCCGAGGTGGTGAGCGCACGCAGGCCCCATCCATGCCGCGCCCGTTGCAAGGTGAGGACAATCTCTCCGGTGCGCGAGTCCAAGTAGGTGGGCAGGTGCGTTTCGAGACCTGGGGCAAACGCAGCACCCTTCTCGGCGGAGCCCGAGCCCGTGGCCTCACGCTTCCAGGACAGCAGTGTCAGCACACCGTTTTGTGCCCAGAAGCGGAGGACCAGGTTGGCACCGGCTTCCTCCACGAGGCTGGCCACTCCACGCATGCCCGAGAGCGCTGTAGTGGTTTCGGCCCGGCGCGCGTCTTCGTCCTCTTGCGTGTCACGCGCCTCCCACGGTGGTGGTAGCGCCCTCCCGATTTCCTCCGCCGGAATGTCCTCCTCGGGCTCGATGCCATCCATCGCTCCCGTCGTCGCGCAGGCCTGGAGCACCAGTGCCAGGAGGCATATCCACCCGGCGGGTCGAGCTGTTCCCCATCTCATGTGGGGGAGAGCCTATATTGCATGCCCTTCCAGGGACGTGGCGACTCCGCGAAGTCCACTCCGAGCGCCTTCCCTGTCACGCGCGGGGAATGGAGACTGTGGACGTGATGATTCGAGCCACCCTCTGCAGTGCCGCCCTGCTCCTGATGCCCGCGTGTGCTCCGCGCACGGGCTCCGGGCCGGCGGCCTCCGCGTCCGCCATGGCCTCCACTCCCGCCGATGCCGAATACGCCCGCTTCGCCCGCGAGTACCTCGACTGGTACTACGCCGCGCACCCGGTACGCGCGACGAGCCTGGGGCTGCACCAGTACGACACGCAGGTGCAGGACCTGTCGGCCGAGGCCTTCCAGCACCGGGCGAAGGAGTTGCACGGGTGGCTCGCGAGGCTGGAGCGGCTGGACCGGGCGACGCTCACGGGGGACGCGGTGTTCGACGTGCGCATCCTGGAGAACGCCATCCGCGCGGAGCTGCTGGAGCTGGAGGAGGAGCGCGGCTGGCAGCGCAACCCGATGCTCTACAACAGTGTGATCGCCAGTGCGCTCTCGTCGCTGTCGCAGCGGGAGTTCGCTCCGGTGGAGGAGCGGGGGCGGAGCCTGCTGGCGAGGATGGAGCGGATTCCGGCGGTGGTGGCCGCGGCGAAGGCCAACCTGCGCGACGTGCCGAAACCGTGGGCCGAGCAGGGGCTGCGTGACACGCGCGGCACGGTGGGCTTCCTGCGCTCGGACCTGCCGAAGGCGCTGGAGTCCCAGGGGCTGGCGCGGGTGGACGCAGCGCTGCGACAGGAGCTCACCACGGCACTGGCGCGAGCGGTGGCCGAGGTGGAGGGCTTCGCGCGGTGGCAGGAGCGGGAGCTGTTGCCGAAGGCGAACGGGGACTTCCGGTTGGGGAAGGCGCTCTTCGAGAAGAAGCTGGCGCTGGAGGAGCATGTGGAGCTGACGGCCGAGCAGCTGCGAGACGTCAACGAGCGGGCCATCCGGAGGTACCAGGAGTGGGTGGCGAAGGAGGCGGCGCGGGTGGACGCGACGAAGTCACCGGTGGCGGTGATGGACGCGCTGGTGCACGACCATCCGGCGGCGGAGGAGCTGATTCCGCTGGCGCGCAAGCAATTGGAGGAGTGCCAGCGATTCGTGGTGGAGAAGGGGCTGCTGACATTGCCCTCGGAGCGGCTGCCGACGGTGCGCGAGACGCCGCCGTACGCGCGGATGGGCTTCGCGTCGATGGATACGCCGGGACCCTTCGAGACGCGGGCGACGGAGGCCTTCTACAACATCACCAACGTGGAGCCGGAGTGGACGGAGGAGCAGAAGGCGCAGCACCTGACGTACTTCAACCGTGCGGGGCTGTTGGGCATCACGGTGCACGAGGGAATGCCGGGGCACTTCGTGCAGCTGTTGTACGAGGCCCGGATTCCGACGGAGGTGCGCAAGGTGTTCACGCCGGCGTCGCTGGTGGAGGGCTGGGCGCACTACGTGGAGCAGATGATGGTGGACGAGGGCTTCGGTGAGGGAGACCCGGCGGTGCGGCTGGGGCAGTTGCGTCGGGCGCTGCAACGGCATGCGCGGTGGCACGCGGGCCTGTCGATGCACGCCTTCGGTGAGTCGGTGGAGAACGCGGCGAAGCGTTACGCGGAGATCGCCTACTTCGAGCCCTTCCCGGCGCTGCGTGAGGTGCAGCGAGGCACGTTCAACCCGACGTATCTCTATTACGCGCTGGGACGGATGCAGATTTTGAAGCTGCGCGAGGACTACAAACGTTACCTGGAGGCACGAGGACAGACGTTCTCGCTGAGAGACTTCCACGACCGGTTCCTGCAACTCGGGCTGCCGGTGTCACTGGCGCGGCAGGCGATGATGCCAGGGGACACGGCTCCGTCGCTGGAGTAGGGGCATCACCCTCGAGCGGACTTCACCCGGGTGAGCCAGTCCTGGAACTCGTCGCCCGGGTTCATGATGAAGTCGAAGCGGCCGGTGGAGATCATCTCGACCAGCCTCCGGTCACGGGCGATGAGCTCGGGCACGCTGTCGGGAAAATGGATGCCGGGCATGCCATCGAAGAGGTAGCCCTGGTCCACCACGAGCATGTCGACGAAGTGGGAGAGGGCGTCGAAGAAGCGGTCCACGTCCGAGGCGATGGGCAGGACGTACCTGTCCATATAGGCATCGATGAAGATGACGGGTTGGCGGCCTTGCTCGTCGGCGAGCTTGGGCACCACGGCGAAGTAGTGCGCGAGCCCGGGAATCCTCCCGAAAAATACGGAGGAGCGGAAGGGTTCCTCCTCTTCACGAAACTGCTCGGTCCTCAGTACGACTCCATTCAACTGGTCATTGACCTGGTCGAGGAAGAGTTGCCCCCCGAATTCTCCGCCGAAATCAGCCCCGCCAAGACGCCTGTAGACGGCCGCGAGCACGGGGTCGAAGGGATAGCCCGCGACGAGTTCTCCAACTGAGGGCGGAGCGCGCCCTGGCGGCAAGGTCTTCATGTGCAGTCCGTGCTTCCGGTACACATCCATCAATCGGTCGAGTCCAGGCAGTGGGATATCTGTATTCATGGCCATGCTCATTTCAGGAGGAGGTCTACCAGTGCCTTCACTTCGTCGAGAGCATCCGCCTCGGCCTTGGTGAGTGAGGACGCGGAGTGGCTTGCTTCATAACGTTGATTGAACCACCGGCCAAAGTGCCGGTCGACGATGGCTGCCACTTTCTGCACGTCTTGCTCATTGGCCTTACCTTTCGCCCTCCGGAATGCTGTCCAGATGTTGTTGAGTTTCTTGTGCACGGCCTCGTGCACGCCCCACAGGTTTTCCCGGGCATTGATGTTCAACCGCTCGAACAGGTGCGCGTACTCCAGGGGGAGGCGATGGTGCACGGGATAGGGCTTTCCTCGCTCGTCAAGCAGGAGCTTCGCCAGATCGGTATGGAACTTCCCGTAGAAGTCCCTGTGCGCCATCTTCCTGAGCTCGTCGCTCGCATCACGGCCCAGCTTGGCGTCGAGAAGCTTCTCGAAGTGGGCCATGAGCTTGCGTAACTGCTCCTTCTCCGCGACCGACAGTCCCTGGGTCTGGGCCTTTGTCCACAAGCGATGGAACTGTTCCCGCTCCGCCGGACGTACCCGGGCGAGAAAGGAGCGGAACCAGGCCACGGCTTCCGAGCCGCCGCGAGCCAGGATGGGGGCCAGCCTGGGAGCCACCGCCTCGAAGAGCGCGATGCCACCGCGTAACGCGAGGCCGCTGATGAACCAGGTAGCGAGGAACTCGGTGCTGCTGACTCCCGCTTGCAGGAAGGCTTCCTGGGTCTCCTCCCTCCACTCGCGGAGGATGCGCTCGTAGAGTGCGTAGTGCTCGGCGGCGAGATCGGGTGGGGCCTCCACGGCCGGGCGTAGCGTCACCGCTTCCATCACGCGCCAGCGTGCATGCCGTTCAGCCCGGTGGTGTTCCGCCTCCAGCGTCAACCGGACCGTGCGTGGCCCGAGGCCGTGGGTGAAGGGCAGCAAGGCTTGGGTGAGTTGCGCGACGAGCACCGGCGAGGGCTCGCGGATGGGCGGGCCCCCATGGGACTCGTATCGTGCGGTCGTTGCGCCAAGGACCCGCTCGTCATCCAACAGGACATCCGCCAACATCGTGGCTCTGCCCCCATCGGGTACCCGCAGCCCCTTGGCCAACTGGGTGGCCATGGCATGGGTCTGGGCAAGGGTGTCCGCCGTCACGCCCGTGCGTCGCACGGGTAACGTCCTGGCCTCCAGGGGCTTGGAGTTCTCCGATGTGGTGAGCGCACGAAGGCCCCATCCGTGCCGTTCCCGTTGCAAGGTGAGAACAATCTCTCCGGTGCGCGAGTCCACGAAGGTGGGTAGGTGCGTTTCGAGACCTGGGGCGAATGCCGCACTCTTCCCGGCGGAGTCCGTGCCCGTGCCATCACGCTTCCAGGACAGCAGTGTCAGCACCCCGTTTTGTGCCCAGAAGCGGAAGACCAGGCTGGCACCGGCCTGCTCCACGTGGCTGGTAACTCCACGCATGCCCGAGAGCGCTGCGGTGGTTTCGGCCCGGAGCGCGTCTTCGTCCGCGGCCGTGTCACGCGTTTCCCACGGTGGCGGCAGCTCCCTCCCGACTTTCTCTGCCGGAATATCCTCCTCGGGCTCGATGCCATCCATTGCTCCCGTTGTCGCGCAGGCCTGGAGCACCAGTGCCAGGAGGCATATCCAGCCGGCGGGTCGAGCCGTTCCCCATCTCATGTTGGGGAGAGCCTATATTGGAGTTCTCCGATACCTGCATGGGGGCGGTTTCCACGATCGGTTTCTGCAACTCGTACTGCCCGTACCGCTGGTGCAGCAGGTACGGACGCCGGAGGACACGAGTCCGTTGCCGCAGTATCGTGTGCCTCCTCACGGTATGCGCTTCGATATCCCGAAGCGGCCGAAGAGGGGGAGTACCAAATGAAGCGCGTAGTGATTGCGAGTGTGCTGTTGTCCACGCCTGTTCTTGCCGCGGACTATCGGGACTGCAAGGAATTGTTCGTCTCGCCCATGGAAGTAATTGCTCCTGAAACCAAGTCCACTGGAGCAGCATGGGACAATGGGTCGCATGCAGACCCCGAGTTGATGGCCAGACCTGCCGAGCGGAACGACGTGCCCAGTGTCGCTATCGGGCCAAAGTTGGAGGATACGCCCAAGCCGCGGTGGAACAGCATCTTCGTGGACGAGACAAGTACAGGGGCGTGGCTTCCGGTGCGCGTGGGGGACAGTATCCGGCTGAGCCTCGTTGACCGTGATGCCATGTCGGACGATTTGATGGCGCAGTACGCCGTGGAGGTGCCCAAGCAGCTCGCGACGAATGGAGTCGCTTTTGTCGTGGCAGGTGGGGACACGCGCAACCCTTTGTTCCTTCGTATTTCCGCCACGGACGGCAAGCGCGCGTGTTCGGGGGTCGAGTCCCTGGAGCCGCTCGTCTACGAACTGCCCAAGCCGGCCTTCATTGCGAAGGTGGACACCACGCTCTTCGAGAAGATCAAGGTCTATAATCGCTGCAGCGTGAACGGGGCCTCGGCTGCATGCAAGGCGGCGAACTACACTGCTGTGTACGGCGACATCAACAAGGACGGTGTCACGGATACGATCGTCAAGGGAGGGCCTTTTGGCGGTGGAAAGGCCATCGTGATCGCGATCACCCAGGGCTTTGAGCCGTCGACTCGTCAGGACGTCTTCCTGGGGGCCTGCGATGACATGGGAGTCTCCGCTTCGGGCGAGGCCGCGTGCACTGCGGAAGGGAAGACGACCCTCATCTCCATGAGCAACGGCAAGGCGGAGGCCCGGGAGGCTTCCGCGAAGGAAGTAGAGGCCGTGAGCGCGAATACGGCTGCACTCAAGGCCGGGGAGGCCAAGGCCAACCTGAAGGCGCTCTTTACGTCACAGCGAGCGTTCTTGCAGGAGAAGGATCGGTACTCAGCCAATGCTGTCGAGCTCGGATATTCGCCCGAGCGAGGAAACCGCTATGCCTATTTCCTCGCCGCCCGCGGGGTCGTCCAGAAGCGCGATTCAGCGCAGCTCCTTTCGCAGCCGACCGTCAACATCATCGCTCCAGACACTCACCGGCATCCTGAAGCGGTTCTACATTCTGGGTTGAAGGAAGCGGGCTGCCCCCTGACTTTTGGCACGAATCAGGACGGGGAGCCGGTGGGCTTGGGTGTCTCGGGTGCAGGGTCGGAGCAGCATTTCATCGCCTACGCCATCGGTAACGTGGATTCGGATCCGGACATGGATTGCTGGTCCATTTCCGATGTGGATCGCAAGACGAAGAGCGGGGACATCATTCCTGCTGGCGAACCCTTCCAGGAGCGGAGCGACTACGAGGAGCCGAAGACGGCGACCTCGCCGACGCCGTGATGCGCCCTCACGGCTGATGGGGCACTGGTGGTTGGACTCGAAATCACGACCACCGGTGGCGGAGCGCCCGAGGGCGCAAGACACGAAGACAACCAGTCGTGTCATGTTCGTCCTCGGGCGGCGCTGCGGTGATGGGTTCTGAATGCCAGTGTCTTGTTCGTTGATGTTGCGGGAACTTGTTCCGCAAGTCGGGTCTGGAGTTCCTCGGAGTTGGCGAGGCCTCGCTCCATAGCCAGAGCGCGATGAGATCCTCGTGCTCTCCAGCCGGGTAGTGCGTGAGCCGGTAGACGCCACGACGGGCTCGCTGCAGGCGGCCCTGCTTCACATGGTGGGTCAGGAGCGGCAGCGAGTAGCTTCAGGGGTGAGTGAGTCCGCCTTCCGGGCGCGCTCTTCACGAACTTGTCCAACTGTTGGACAAGTCTGGCGAGACCGTGCCCGGAGGGGTCCCTCCTGCTTTCGAGCTGAGGACAGACCCCTGAACGGACTTACTTCGGCTGGCTTAGATGTTGATGCTCTGCGGAATCGCCGTGGGCAGCAGCGTCTCGTAGGGGATGCGCGACAGGTTGCGCTGGCCGATCTCCCGCTCCGTGGTGCGCAGGCGCTTCTGGAAGACCTCCAGCGCGGGCCACACGCGCGCGTCCGCGAACCAGGGCTCGTGCAGGTACGTGTCGTAGCCGCCCAGCTTGGTGAAGTACACGTTGCCCAGCCCGAAGGTGACCGCCTGCTGCAGGAAGGCCATCTGCAACGGCGGCAGATGGGTCAGCTCCGTCCTCGCCGGCAGTTCCTCCACGGAGGTGGGCGCGGGGGCGTAGGCCGCCAACGGCAGCGCCGGGGTGTAGCTCATGATCGTGCGCTGCGGGAAGTTCACCGCCGCGTGCTGCACGCTCGCGGTGAAGATGATGTAGGTGGCCAGGTCCACCAGATACTCGAACGTCTGGATGCCCCCGCCGTCCTCCCCGACGTCCTTGAGCTTGCCGACCTCGGGGCTGGAGAGCTCCTTGACCCAGGCCTGCAGCTCGTAGTCGCTCCGCACCGCGGCGTCATCGTTGTAGTAGATGGCCAGGTAGTCGCTCACCCAGGCGCGGATGTCGCTCCAGAGCAGCAGCGCGTCGTCGCGGTACGGGTAGTCCGGCAGCTTCGAGGCGTCGTCCACCTGGCGGGCCGCGAGCTCCCGGGGCAGGAACGCCTGGTTGATGGAGTGGTTGGCCACGGCCTGGATGCTCACCTGGGTGGAGGCCTTGATCTCACCGGCGAGCAGCTGGTCCACCGGGCCACCGGGCGCGATGAGGGACGTCTCCGCGGCATTGTTGATGGCCAGGGTGCCCTGGAAGTGCGGCGTCAGCAGCTGGTAGAGCGGGTGCTGGGGCGCGAGCTGCCGGTGCGTGGACAGGGTGAACTCTTCCAAAATCAGGTGCGTGAGGCCCAGGTGCGCGATGAGCTCGTGGTAGTTGCCATCCGCCACCTGCACGTGGAGGCGCGCCAGGTTCCAGGAGGTGCCGTCCGCCGGGGTGAAGATGGGGTTGGAACGGCCCGGGGTCTGCGAGCACTGGATGGCCACCGCGCGCAGCTTCCGGTCGGCCTGGTTCGCGGCGGGCACGGCGAACAGGGCGAGCGGCGCTTCGATGTACTTCTGTCCGCCCGACGTCTGCCCGGTGGGGATGCCCTGGAAGACGGCGTAGTCCAGCAGGTACAGCCGTCCTTCCTGGCCCGCGCGGGCCAGGGTGTCCTGCGAGCCCATCACGGACTGGTACTGCGCGTCCGTCACCGGGAACTTCTCGGGGAGGGCCGCGATGCCCTGGAGCAGCGCCGGGTTGGGCCCGGCCAGCCGCATGCGCGCGAAGATGATGTCGGTCTCGTAATTGCTCGCGACCGCCGGAGGCTGCAGCAGCGAGAACTGGGCCGTGTAGTTGTCGAGCGACGCCGCCTTGCCGTACAGCCCCAGGTACTTCAGGAACAGATCACCCGCCTCGGACAACAGCTTCTTCAACAGGGTGTCGACGAGGTCGAGGATGTCCTGCCCGATGGCGGGCGCATCCAGCGCGGCCTGGGTGGCGAGCTCGGAGACGATGGCGACACCGGCGGTCTCCTCCAGCTTCTGGCCCGCCGCCTTGAGCAGCGTCCGGGGGCGCTCGATGACCCCGGCGATGAGCGCCACCCCCGGAGAGCGCGGGGCCTGGTGGAGCCGGGACGTCCGGTCCGACAGCCGGCTGAATCCGTCGGTCAGCTCCCGGTAGGTCCCCTCGACCCTGCGAAGTTCCGTCTCGGACAGGCCGGCGTCGTTCTGGATGGCCTCCCCGTTGTCGAAGAGCTTCGCGCCGATGGCCAGCACGTTGCCCAGGAGCTGCAGGGCGGTGGTGGCGATGCCATCCAGCCAGACGAAGGAGAAGTTGTCCTGACGGGGGACCTGGGCCGCGATCCCCAGCGGACTCAGCCGGCTGTCGAAGTTGTAGGCGTAGACCTGCCGCTCTTGCGTGAGCGTGGTGAGGCGCTGCTGCTGCTGAGTGGGCGAGTCATTCTGGGGCAGGGAGGGAATGGGACGCATGGCGCTCCTGGGCAGTGGAGCCACGCATCATCTTCGCTCTCCGTGAAACCCTCTACTCCTTCCGGCCGCCTCCCTTGTTCTTGGAGAGTGAGCGGATGTAGTTCCCGTCGATTCCGTGGATGCGCATGTCCACGAGTTGCTCGATCGTGACATTCGGATATCCGGCCTCGCGCATCTCCTGGACGAACTTCGGCGTGACGCCGTGGATGCGCATGGACATGAGCTGCTCCAGGGAGGGATTGGAGAAGCCCAGGCCCTTCACCTCGGCGACGAACTTCGGCGTGACGTCGTGGATGCGCGTGGCCACCAGTTCATCCATCGTGAGCTTGTCGTAGCCGGCCGCCTTCATGGCGCGGATGTGCTCGGGCGTCAGCTGGAAGATGGCCACCTGGAGCAGCTCGTCATGGGACATCTTCCCGTAGCCGAGCTCCGCCAGGGCCTTCACCCGCGCCGGCCCCAGGTCGAAGATCGCCAGCTGGAAGTGCTCGTCCGGGGTGATGTTCGTGTGGCCGAGCTTCCCCATCTCCTCGAGGTACGCGGCGTTCGGCTCGAAGGTGTAGTGGCCCGCGCCCTCGCCGTTGGCGAAGCGGCCCTCGAAGCGCAGCGTGCCCGCCTCGCGCACGAGCTGGAACTTCGTGTCCGCGCCGTCCTCCGTGTTCAGTCCCTGGAAGGAGGCGCGGGGGATGCTGAGTCCCATGTTTCCGTGCTCCTTGACGCGGAAGTTCATCTGCAACGTGTCCTCACGCGGGGTGGCCGTCCACGTGCCACTCTTTGGCGCGGCCAGCGCGGAGAAGGTCCACAGCAGCAGGGCGGAGATGAGCAGCGTGTACGTCGTCCGTTGGGTGGTCATGGTTCAGGCTCCTTCAAGGCATTTCGGGCAAAAGGGAGCCCGGCGGCTCGCGCGCGGGGCGCGGCCGGGGGCTCGTGGGAGGTGAGGGGAAGGGGACTGCCGGTTACTGCTTCTTGCGCAGCTCGCGGATGAAGTCCGCGTCCACGCCACTGCTGCGCAGGCGGATCAGCTCATCCACGGAGAGCTTGTCCATGCCCTCGTCGCGCAGCTTGCGGATGAAGGCCGCGTCCACGCCGAGGGCGCGCATCTGCACCACCTCTTCAGCGGGGAGCTTGTCGAGCCCCGCCTCGCGCAGCGAGCGCAGGTACTCCGGCGATACGCCGAGCGCCTTGAACTGCGTCAGCTCGTCCGCCGGGAGCTTGTCGTAGCCCGCGGCCTTCAGTGCCTGCACGTACTCGCCATTGATGCCGAGGGCGCGCAGCTCGATGAGATCATCGAAGGGCAGCTTGTCGTAGCCAGCGGAGCGCAGCTCGTTGATGAATCGCTCGTCCACGCCGAGCGCCGCCGCCTGCGTCAGCTCGTCGGCCGAGAGCTTGTTGTACCCGGCCGCCGAGAGCCCCTTCACGCGCTCGGGCGTCACGCCGACGTGCCGCATCTCCACCAGTTCCTCGGCGGTGGGCTTGCCGCCGAGGATGGCCGTCATCTCCTTCACGTACTCGGGCGTCATGTGGGCGTGGCCGAACTGCACCAGGTTGCCCACCGTGGGCTCATAGCCGAGCGACTCCAGCTCCTTCACGCGCTCGGGCGTCACCCCGGCCACCTTGAGCGAGACGAGCTGCTCCACCGAGAGCGGCTTGTCACCCACGCGGGTGGTGTCCTCGTCAGCGTCGTAGTCCGAGTCCGGATCCATGCTCCGCTTCCCGGAGGGCATTGGCTTCGGAGCAGGAGCCGGAGCGGGGGCGGGCGCCTGGGCGAGTCTCAGCGCTGGCGGCGGGGGCGGAGCCATCATCGGAGCGGGAGCCGCGGCGGGGACGGGAATCGCGGGCGCCAGGGGCGCGCTCACGGCGGCGGGAGGCTCGGGGGCCTCGGCCGTCGCCGCGGGAGGCGCGGAGGGCAGTGCGAGGGCCACCAGGGGGCCGGCCACGGCCACGCCGCTCATCAGCGTGACGAGCGATGCACCGGCCACCCACCGCGAGGAGCAGCGCGCCGCGGGGGCGCCCACGAGCCTGCGGACGCGGTCCGTGAGCGAGCCGCCCAGGGCGGACATGGCCGGGCTCGCCATCCCGAGGGGCATCACGCGCAGCGACTCCAGCGCGGTGAGGGCCCGGGCGTAGGAGATGGCGTTGCCACTGGTGCCCACGGCGATGTCGTCACAGCAGTGCTCGCGCTCGACGCGGATGACGCGCGACATCCACCACACGGCCGGGTGGTAGAAGAGCAGCGTCTCCACCAGCGTCTGCACCAGGTTGACGGCGAAGTCGTGGCGGCGGATGTGCGCCAGCTCGTGGGCGAGCACCATCTCCAGCTGGCGGGCGGACAGTCCGGTGAGCGCCGTCACGGGCAGCAGCACCACGGGCCGCACCCAGCCCACCGCCGCGGGCACGTCCAGCGCCGCCGAGCGCAGCAGCCGCACGGGGCGCGTCATGCCCAGGCGCCGCGCCAGCCGCTCCAGCGTCTCCTGCCACTCGGCGGGCGCGGGCTCGGCCTCGTGCACCAGACGGCGCAGCTTCAGCCACCCGGACAGCAGCCGCAGCGATGACACCGTCACGCCCAGGCCCCAGGCCAACACCAGCCAGTGCATGTGCTCACCGAGCAGCGGCAGCGTCCGCTCCAGCACGGGCGTGGGCCTGACGGCGAAGGGGGCCACCGGGGAGTGCTTGTCCTCGGCGCGCTCCAGCACGAAGCCGGGGGTCCGGGCCACGGTGGAGGAGTGCTCCACTGCCGCGGGGGCGCTCGGAAGCGACTCCCCCTTCTGGAGGGAGGCGTAGTGGTGCCAGCCGGTGAGGGCGGGCAGCACGAGCATGAGGGCCAGTGCGCCACAGGAGAGCAGATAGCGCACGGAGGCCGCGCGCCGGTCGAGCACCCGCAGGGCGGCGGCGAGCGCCACGGCCACCAGGGTGCCCTGCCACAGCAGGTGCAACAACGCCCAGCCCAGGGACTGCGACACGGCTCCGTTCATGGCGTCTCCTCCCCTTCCAGGGTGTCCAGCAGCTTGCGCAGCTCGGCGAGCTCCTCCGCCGAGGCCTTCTTCGTCGACAACGCCTGCATCGCCAGCTGGGCCGGGGAGCCACCAAAGGCCCGGTCCAGCAGGTCCGTCACGAGCTGCCGCTGCGTCTTCTGCTGCGTCGCCCGCGCCTTGTAGACGTGGGCTCGCTGGGACTCGTCGCGTTCCACGAGCCCCTTTTCCGTCATGATCTGCATCAGCTTGAGCACCGTGGTGTAGCCGGTGCCCTCCTGGCCCTTGTTGAGGGCCTCGTGCACGTCTCGCACGGTGCTGGGGCCTCGCTCCCACAGCACCCGGAGGATGCCCAGCTCCGCGTCCGTCGGGCGCGGCAGCGTCGGTTCACTCATTTCACTCCCTCCCGTCAGCTTCCTCTCCAAAGTATACGAAGGGGTTCGTAGATGTCAACGAAGGCCTTCGTAGATGGGGATGTCGACCAGGGAAGGACGTCTGCTCGGTGGCATTGCTTACGGAGTGGCGGGGGCGAGGGCGCGCTTGCCAGTGGCCCTCTTCACGGTCGCCCGTTTCGCTTTGGCGGGGACGGGGCGTACCGGGCGTCTGGATGGCTTGCGCGCGAGCGGCTCCAGACGAACGGAGTAACCCATCGCGTACACCACCTTGAAGAGTGTCAACTCGGTGGCGTTGGCCCTCCCCGACTCGATCTTGCTGATTTCACTCTGGGGCACACCGGAACGCTCGGAGAGCTGGTGTTGAGTGAGGCCCTGGGCCTTCCGGGCCTCGGCGAGTTCTCGAGCGATGCGGAAGCGAGCGCGCTCGGCTTGGAGCGCGGCCTGGGCGGCAGGGCCCTCGTGAGCTGCCTCCTCTTCCACGAACGCCGTCAGGTCCTTGAGAGTGCGCATCGCTTCTCCTCCAACTTCACGATATTCCTATAACCCATAAAGCGACAAGCCTACTTCCGCCCCTTGGCTTTCGTCGGGGTGGGCTGCTTCCTGGCCTTGGACTTCTCTCGCTGTTTGAAAAGAGCCAGACGTTCCTCGGCGATGGCGATCTGCTGTTGCTGGTGCCGCTTGGAGGGATTCTGTCCCTTGTCGTAGCCGTGAAGGACCAGCGCTTTCTTCTGTCCGTGTGGGTGGAAGAAGACGCGCAGGAGGATGTCCTCGCCCGCGTCTTCCGGATGGAGCTCTTTCGGGGCCTTGCCAACGCGTTTGAGCACCTGCTCCTCGCTCTGGCGGATACGCAGCTCGATAACGCCGCCTCCGATGTTCTTGCCGAAGTCGGTGCGCACGACGTCGGGCCCCATGTACGCGACGAGTTCCTCCAGCGCGGCGGTCACGGAGCGGCGCTGGGCCGGGGAGAGTTCCTCGGTCATCCACCTGAAGACGGGTGAGGAGCCATCTTCGTCTTCGTAGAAGCCAACATCGTAGAGAGGGGACTCGGGCATGGCATGGCGTCAGGAAGAGCGGGGTGGAGTGTCTGGTACCGCTCTATGCCGGGGCAGCGGGGGCGCCAGGACGAGGACGTGTGACTCCGGACGGGAACTTGACGAGCAGGCCGCTAGCCGACTGTCTGCCTGGCCGCACCCGCACCGTACCGGGAGGGGACTACCGGCACCTGGGAGCGCACCCCACCTTCCGGGGAGATCGGAATGTGGAGCAGGAGGCCGTGATGGCGGACAAGCGCAAGGGTGGAGCGGGGAAGCAGAAACGCACGGTGGTGCGCCGGCGCCGGACGGCGGGAAGCTCCGCGGGACGCATCGCAGTGCGCCGGGACACCGCCCCGTACCGCAGCGCCGCGATGGACGAGCACTCCATCATGGTGCGTGAGCAGATCAACGCCGCGCTCGCCGAGGCCCGGCGGATTCGCGAGGACATCGAGCAACGCATCGAGGAGCGGCTGAAGGAGGATGACCAGGGCACGCCCGGTCAGGTCATCTCCCGGCTGAGGACCGAGGCCGGCCTGCACATGGTGAAGCCCCTGGGCCTCGACGCCCGCGCGAAGGTCGAGGACAAGGGGCGCGCGAAGAGCTCGAAGTAGAGCCCTCCCCGCTACCCGGTACCGCGCGATGCAGTTGCAGTCCGTGTGTCCCGCAGGCTCCAGCCAGCACCGCGCTGGAGCCGAGGGGAACGTCCGTCACTCAGTAAGCGGTGCCGTTGGCGCGCTTGCCGGGCGAGGACGCGGAGCTCGACAGGGTGGTGTGCAGCACGAAGGTGCCGCTGCTGGTGACATCCGGGTTGCGGTTCATGGACACGCCGTCGGTACCCGAGAGCGACGAGCTATAGGTGGTGGTGTTCACCGTCGTGCCCGACGCGTTCTTCAGCGTCACGGTGTCGCCACTGTTGCTCAGGTTGAGCATGCTCGTGGAGGCGCCCACGGCGTTGCTCACTCCCGAGGGAATGCCCGCGGCGGAGCCGAACACGACGATGGCCTTGCCCGCGGCGAGCGAGGTGCCGCTCGCGAAGGTGTGGCGCACGCCGGAGGCGTCCGAGAGCGTCCAGCCGGAGAGGTCCGCGGCCGTGCCACCCGAGTTGACGATCTCCACGAACTCACCGTTCACGTCCGAGCCGGCCTCGTTGGCGAGGATCTCATTGATGAACACCACCGCCGCGCCGCCTCCTCCGCCGGAGGTGGTGATGGAGAAGTTCGCGTTGCTCGTGTCGGTGATGGCGGAGTTGGAGGCGTCGCTCACGCGCACCCTGGCGGTGGTGGAGGTGGTGCTCGGGACGGTCCACGCGTAGGAGCCCGTGGAGGCCGAGGTGCTGGAGGTGAGGGTGGTCCAGGTGGATCCGTTGAGCGTGTACTCGAGCTTCACGTTCGTCACGCCGGTGGCCGTCCAGGTGATGCGCTGGGCGCTGCTGGTCGCCCAGCTCTCGCCGCCGTTGGGCGAGCCCACCGTGATGCTCGCGGTGGTGGTGGTGCTGTCGGGGATGAGGAAGTCCTTGATGACGGCCATGTGCTGCATGTTGGTGGCGCCGCTGTCACCCGAGAGCGCCGGGGAGATCTCCGAGAGGGGCGAGTACACGCGGGTGTCGATCACCGTGCCGGCGGCGAAGGAGCTGGAGCCGATGACGGTGGCCGTCTGGTAGGCGCGCAGGTCCGCGTCCACGAGCACGTGGTCATACGGCTTGCCACGGCTGGCATTGGTGTTGGTGTTGCCGTTGCGGTCCGCGGGGTACGGGCTGGCGGTGCTCACCACCTGGGAGAAGGTAGTGAAGCAGGCCTCGGAGCGGCTGTCGGTGTTGAGGTCACCGGCGATGACCAGGTAGTCGCTCGTGGGGACGTTGGCCTTGATGAAGTTGGACAAGTTGGTGGCCTCGGTGTTGCGCACGCTGCTGCTGGCGGTGAGCAGGTGCACGCTCACCACCCAGAGGTCCTTGGGACCCGGCACGTCGATGCGCGCCCAGGCGAAGTCACGATTGTCGACCTGGTTGTCGTCCCACTCACCCGAGGCGATGATGGGGTAGCGGCTGATGATGCCGTTGGGGATCTGCGCGCCGGCCTCGCGGTAGTAGTAGAAACCCGTGCCGAAGGCGGTGTTGACGAAGTTCCGGATGGCGGTGGCCGAGTTGTCCCCGTAGTTGAACTCCTGGATGGCGACCACGTCCGGCTTCGTGCCCTGGAAGATGCGGGTGCCGTGGCCCGGGTCGTAGCTCTGGTAGTTGCCGCTGGAGATATTGGCGGCCATCACGCGCAGCCGCACGCTCGCCGCGGCCTCCTGGGTGCCCAGGATGTCCTCGCCGGCCTCCTCCTCGGTCGCGCCACCGCAAGCCGCCAACGTGAGGGAGAGCACGGCCGCCAGCAGCCGGCGGTCGAGGCGCGTGGGCCCCGAGGAAGAGGTTTCAGTCTTTCGCACGATGTCGGTTCCTGCCCCGGGACCCGGAGCGGTGGGAGGGTTCGCGGAGACACCACGTCTCCTGGCGAAGAAGGCGGATGCCCGCCTGCTTCTCCTCCTCTCGTTATCGGCGAAAAAACGAGCGCTGTTGCGTAACGGTGTGTGAATTCCGCTGCGGCGCGATGCGTGAGCGGAAACGGATCGCTCAGCTCCCGACCTTGGTGGACTCGGGCAGGGGGGCCGGGGCGGGAGCGGAGCCCGAGTCCTCCTGGCCCAGGGCCGCCAGCTTGCGCGCGAGCTGCTCGGCCTGCGCGCCCTTGGAGCCGATGTCGCCGCCCTTCACGCCGACGAGGGACACCCGGGCGCGCTCCAGCAGGGCCACCTGCGCATGCAGTTGCGCCAGCAACCGTTCCCGCTTGCGGCCCAGCAAATCCAGGTGGTTGAGCTCCTCGCCCAGCGACGAGGCCGCCAGCTCCAACTGCCGGCGCGCCACCGCGTCCGTGGCCGCGGCCGCCTTGTCGCGCAGCTCCTTCACCTGGGCGTCCACGTCGCTCTGGTGCACCGCGTGCAGCTGCGCCTCCAGTTCCGCGTGGGACTCGGCGAGGGAGAACACCTCGCGCGCCATCTTCTCCAGCACGCCCACCAGCTCCGTCTTCCCGGGCCCCGGCGTCAGGCGCGCCGCCTCCTTCTGGCACTGCCGGTACAGCGTCACCGCGCGCGACACCAGGCCCTGCGCCTCGCCGGACAGCTGCTTCTCCAGCGCCGTGCCCCGGGCCTCCACCGCGTTGCCGTGCACCGTCATGTGGGTGGCCAGCATGCCCACGCTCCAGAAGAGCGCCACCGCCGCCATGCCCAGCACCGCGCCCACCGCGCCCAGCCGCCCGTCGAAGAGCCGCGCGTCCATCACCGTCTTCACGTACAGCCCGAGCGGCACCAGTGCGCCCGCGCCCACCGCTCCGGCCAGCACCTGCAGCGGCCGGGGCTTCCACCGGGTCCCCAGCCAGCCCACCACCCCGGCCGCGAGTGCGCCCGTGCAGGCCTCGGACAGGGGCGAGGGGATGAAGAGCATGTCCGGGACGTTCAGCAGCACGGGGAAGCCCAGCAGCATCCCCACGCGCACCTTCCAGTCCGTGCGCGCCCCGGCCAGCGCCGCGCCCGCCACCGCGAAGAAGCCCGCGTCCACCTGGACGTACAGGCGCGAGGCCGCCACCGCGAGCAGACCCGCGGCCGCTCCGCCACCCAGCGCACGCAGGGTGCGCACCTCGAAGTCCTCGCGTTCCTGGAGCTGTATCGACAGGGGCATGGCCGGGCTTTCCTGATCAGTCTGTGTCGTAGGAGTTGTTCTGACCGAAGGTTCTCAGCGACTTGCGATGAAGCTGTAACGCCTCACGCTTCACGGAAGTTTCATCCTGGGCGTTGAGGTAGGCTGCCTTCGTCCGGTCCACGTCCGCAAGCTCCCCCGCGAGCGCCTCCGCGGAGCTGCTGAACAGACTCCGGGCGTTGTCCAGCATGCCCAGGGCCTTCTGGCGGTTGCCGCGCTTCATCTCCTCGGCGGCCGCCTGCATCTCCCGGGCCCCGAGCGCCTTCACCGCGTGCACCCGCACCTCCTGGTCCAGGTTGGCCCGCACCAGCGCCTCGTCGTCCGTCACCTTCGCCGACAGGGGCAGGTACGTCTCCACCGGCCGTGCGGCCTCCACGTCCTGGTAGCGCAGCCGCGCCCCCAGCACGCCCCGGCCTTCCTTGGAGGACTCCAGGGACAGGGTCAGCTTCACCACCACCTGCGCCTCCTGCCCACCCGCCAGGTCATACAGGCGCACCACCCGGCTCTTGCCCTCGCGCCGCGCCGGCACGCCCATCGCCTCCGCGTCCAACACACCCTCGGGCAGCTCCAGCCGCAGCTCCACCCCGCGCGCTAGCGTCCCCGCCGCCTGCTCCAGCTCCCGCCGCAGGATTTCCGCCAGCTTCTCCGAGTCCTGGATGTAGCCGTAGAAGCCGCCGCCCTGCTCGGCCATGCCCCGCATCAGCCGCTCGTTGAAATCATCCCCCACGCCCAGGCCGCTCACCGTCAGGCCCTGGCGCTGGTACGTGTCCGCCAGCTTCAGCAGCTCCGCGTCCTCGACGAGGCCCTCGGTGGGTTGCCCATCGCTGAGCAGGAGGATGCGGCTCACCCGGAAGCTCTCCACGTAGGGGAGCAGCTGCTGGGCCGCCGCCTGCAGGCCGCCGCTGATGTTGGTGGCGCCGTCGTCCTCGATGGTGTCCACGAAGTCCAGCATCTGCTGGCGCGCCTCGTCCGTCACCTGCTGGCTGGGGAAGACGCTCACGTCCGAGCCGTAGTGCACCAGGGCCAACCGGTCCTCGGCACCCAGGCGCTGCACCAGCAACCGCGCCGCGCGCTTCGCGTCCGCCAGCTTCTGGCCCTGCATGGAGCCCGAGCGGTCGATGACGAGCGCCAGGCTCACCGGCACGCGCTTCTCCTCGCGGGGCTTGTCCGCGCGCACCGTCAGCACGGCGTAGGCCTCGCTGGGCCCGGTCATGAGCCAGGCCCCGGACAGCTTGCCCTGCAGCGTCACCGGGCCGTCCTTCGCGGTGGCCGGGGGCAGCACCACGCCGGTGGGGGCCTCGCCGGGCTGGGCCAGGGTGTGGCTCGTGTCCTTCTGGCGGGGCAGGCCCACCACCGCCGCCGTCAGGGCGAGCAGTCCGGTGGTGGCCAGCAGCAGGGCGGTTCGGTTCATCGGAAATCCTCGAAAGGCGGGGGAGGTCGGTCCACGCAGCCTGTCTCAGGTGCGCCACTTTCCCCATCCGTCACCAGGAGGAGGGTCCGACAACAGGAGGATGCCGTCAGTTCCCCACGGCGGACGCGTTGTTCGTCACCAGCTCGCGCACCACGCGCCGCACGGCCGTTTCGTCGAAGGGTTTTTCCAGGGTGGGGTTGGGCACCCGGGCCAGGAAGTCCCGCGCCCCCTGGGTGAAGGCGCCGCCGGAGACGAAGACGAAGCGCCGCTCCAGCCCCGAGCCCCCCTGCTGGACGGCCTCGTACAGGTCCTTGCCGCCCAGGTCCGGCATCATCACGTCGCACAGCACGGCGTGGAAGCGGTTGTCCGCGGACAACTTCTCCAGCGCCTGCCGGCCGCTGGTGGCCAGCTCCACCTCGTGCTCGCGCAGGATCCGCCGCAGCGCCCGTCCGACGGCGGGCTCGTCGTCCACGATGAGCACCCGTCCGCGCTGGGTGATGGGCACCTGGGGGGCCGGCACCGGCTTCTGCACCCGGGCGCCCGGCTCGGCCGCGGGCAGCACCACCCGCACCGTGGTGCCCCGGCCCGGCTGGCTCTCCACGGAGATTTCACCGCCCAGGCTGGTGATGATGCCGTGGCAGATGGACAGGCCCAGTCCCGTGCCCACGCCCACCGGCTTGGTGGTGAAGAAGGGATCGAAGATGCGGCCCATCACCTCGGCGGGGATGCCCGCGCCCGTGTCCTGCACCTCGGCGATGATGCGGCCCTGCTCGCCCTCGCGCGTCACCAGGCGGATTTCGTTCTTCTCCGCCGCGCCCTCGGGGATGGCCTGCGCCGCGTTCACCACCAGGTTGAGGAACACCTGGCACAGCCGGCCCTCGTTGCCCTTCACGTGCGGCATGGGCCCGTACTCGCGCTTGAGCCGCGCCCGGTGCTTGATTTCGTTGGCGGCCAGCATCACCGCCGAGTCCAGCACCGCGTGGAGATCCACCGGCTCCAGCCGCTCCTCGTCCGGGCGGGAGAAGGCCTTGAGCTGGCGGACGATTTGACGCACGCGCTCGGCGCCCTCGCGGGCCTCCATGATGACCGAGCGCCACTCGTCCACCTCGGGCCGCGCCGCCAGCCCGCCCGGCATCATGGACGGCATGCGGCGCATCTCGTCCAGGAGGAAGCCCAGGTTGGAGATGACGAAGGCCAGCGGGTTGTTGATTTCGTGGGCGATGCCCGCGGCCAGCGTGCCCATGGAGGCCATGCGGTCCGCCAGCGACAACTGCGACTGGAGCTTGCGCTGCTCGGTGACGTCCCGTGCGATGGACACCACGGCCGGCTCGCCGTCGAAGAGCAGCGGCAGCGAGGCGAACTCCGCCACCCGGATTCTTCCGTCCTCCCGCCGCATGCGCCGCTCGCCCGTCACCAGCGACACCATGCCCTCGGGCGTGGGCGGCTCGTCCACCAGGAACTCCTGCAGCCGCCGGCCCATCAAGTCATGGGGCCGCTCGAAGCCCAGCGCCGTCACCAGCGCCGAGTTGGCGTAGATGATGTGCTCGTCCCGCTGGATGGCCGCCGGCTCCGGCACGCCCTCCAGCAGCAGGCGGAAGCTGGCCTCGGACAGCTTGAGGGCCTCCTCGAACTGGCGGCGTTCGGTGATGTCCCGGGCGATGCCTTCCACGGCCACGCACAGCCCGGTGGCGTCCATCACCGGCGTCACCACGTGCTGCAACCACACCAGCCGCCCGTCGCGCCGGGTGAAGCGCACCACCACGGGCGTGTCCGCCATCCGCTGTGGGTCGGACAGCAGCTGCTCGAGCACCCGCAGATCCTCCGAGTGCACCTGGCGGTGCCACAGCTCGGGGTCCCGGTAGTGCTCCTCCGGGGAGAAGCCCAGGTTGTTCGTCACCACGCCGCTGATGAAGGCGAAGCTGCGCGTGCCCGCCAGCTGGTAGCGGTAGAGCACGTCCGAGGCGTTCTCCGCGATGCGCCGGAAGCGCAGCTCCCGCTCACGCAGCGCGCGCTCGGACTGCCGCTGCTCCATGCTCAGGGCGATGGCCCCCGCCGCCGCCCACAGCAAATCCACCTCCAGCTTGTCCCACTCGCGCTCCTCGGCGCAGTTGTCGAAGCCGATGAAGCCCGCCAGCGTCCCGTGCACCCACAGGGGCAGCGTCAGCAACGAGAGGATCTGCTGCGGCTCCAGGACGGCCCGCTCCTCCGGCGGCATGTTCTTCACCAGCCCCGACAGCACCTGTCCGCGCGACAGCAGCTCGTACTGGTGGGGCCTCTGCCGCTCCAGCGGCATGTCCTGCAGCAGCGGGTTGTGCAACTCCGGCTTCACCCCGGGCGCGCACCACTCGGCGCGCAGGCTGAAGAGCTGATTGCCGTCCGGCGAGCGGTGCGCCTCGAAGATGTAGGCACGGCTGGCGCCCGAGGCCTCGCCCAGGGGCGCCACCAGCCGCTCGAAGAGGTTCTCCGAGGCCGACGCCGCCAGCAGCCGCTGTTGGATCTCCACCACCGCGGTGAGGTAGCGCTCGCGGCGGGCCAGTGCGGCTGTCGTCGCTCCCCTCTCGGTGACGTCGTTGGGCGGGCCGCACGTCCCGGGGGACGTGGCCTCTTCCGCGTGGATCTGCTGAGGCTTCGGATGCATGAGGATGGGGGTGCTTCGGATTCCAACGGACTCGGGGGGGCCCGGGGAACCGCCTCGTTGGAGAATTACGATAGCCTGCCCTACACCCTTCTGCACCATCCTCCAAGAAAACGTGTATTTCCGCTTGTTCGTGGATCAGCTGGCCACGGCGGCCACGGGGGCGGCGGGCGCCTCGCGGGGCAGGCGGACGTGGAAGCAGCTGCCCAGTTGAGCGCCGGGGCTCTCGGCCCAGATGGTGCCGCCGTGGCGCTGGACGATTTCCCGGCAGATGAAGAGGCCCAGGCCCAGGCCGCCGAAGTGACGCGCGGTGGCGTTGGAGGCGCGGGCGAAGGGTTGGAAGAGCAGGGCGATGCTCTCGGAGGGGATGCCGATGCCCTCGTCGCGCACCTGCAGCTCCACCGCCTCGGGGGACAGGTGGAAGCTGACGCGCACGGTGCCGCCCTGGGGCGAGTAACGCACGGCGTTGGCCAGCAGGTTGGTGATGACCTGCTCCAGGCGGGGGCCGTCCCAGATTCCCTCCACCGCCTGGGTGGGGGCCTCCAGCACGAAGCGCAGCCCCTCGTTGCCTCGCAGCTCGAAGCGTTCGATCACCTCGCGCACCAGCGGGAGCAGGTCCAACGGGGCGCGCTCCAACTCGAAGCGGCCGGCCTGGATGCGGGAGGTGTCCAGCAAATCATCCACCAGGCGGGTGAGGCGATCCGTCTGGCGGGCCATGGAGCGCAGGGCCTTGAGGGTGCGCTCGCGCTCGGGGAAGTCGCCGCCCTTCTCCATGCGGCTGAGGGTGAGGGCGGCGAAGCCCTTGAGGGGCGTGAGCGGGGTGCGCAGCTCGTGGCTGGCCACGGAGAGGAACTCCTCGCGCAGCCGCACGGCCTCGCGCAGCTCGCCCTGGGCGGCCTCGGTGCGGGTGGCCATTTCGTTGAAGCCGTGGCACAGCCCGCCCAGCTCGTCGTTCTCCTCCACGGGGACGCGGCGGGACAGCTCGCCCCGGCCGATGGCGTCGGTGGCCTCCACCAGCGTCTCCAGGCGGCGGATGATGTCGCGGGCCACGAACTGGGACAGGGCCAGCATGAGCAGCACGCCCAGCGCGAGGATGGCGATGAAGGCCACGCTGGTGCGGGTGATGGCGCGGTAGGCCACGCCCATGTCCTGGGCGACGACGACGCTCCACTCGGTGCCGGGCACGGGCGCGTTCGCGGCCAGGAGAATCCGTTGATCCTCCGGGCCGAACGTCTCCACCACGCCCTCCTCGCTGGTGGACAGCTTCTGGCGCAGGACGCCGGGCAGGTAGGCCTCGCTCAGCAGGGGAGCGCCGGGCTGCGTGTCGCGCAGGAGCAGCAGGCCGCGCCGGTCCAGCACCTGGACGCGGAAGCGCTGGGCGGCGGGCGTCACCGCGGCGGACAGGCGCTCCAGCGAGAGCAGGCCCACCAGCATGCCCTCCAGCTTGCCGTCCTGCTTGAAGGGCAGGGCGATGGCGACGTGGGGCAGATCCAGGATGCTGATGTAGGGGCGCGAGACGTAGGGGGCGCCGGTGCCCATCACCCCGGCGTAGTAGTCGCGGTGGGCGAAGCTGCCGAGGTTCTTCGTGCCGTAGGAGGAGGCGAAGCCCTCGCCGTCCTTGGCCACGACGATGGCGGCGTCGAAGGCGCGGGCCTGGGCGGGGAGGTTGCGCAGGTAGAGGGCCACCTGGGCGGTGTCCCGGTTGGCGTAGGCCTTGCGGAAGCCGGGGGACTCGAGCAGCAGTTGCAGGGACTCGCGCGCGTCGTCGAGGTAGCGCACGAGGAAGTCGGCCTCGCCGGCGGCGGCGCGGAGGGTGTCGTCGCGCACCTGGCGCTCGACGGCGTTCTGGGCCATCCAGGCCGCGAAGCCGCCCAGGGCCAGCAGCGGCACCACGCCGGCGAAGGCCAGTCCGCGCAGCAGCTTGAAGCCGATGGTGCGGGGCGCACGCGGGCGGAAGCCGAGCACCGAGATGACGCACGCCAGGGCGAGGATGATGTAGATGCTGGCGGCCGGCACCGAGCCGAGGCGGGCCACGGCCCAGGCGAGCAGCGCGAAGTCCAGCGCGAGCAGGCCCAGCAGCACGCGGGGCAGCCGGGGCTCGCGATGCACCGCGGGGGACAGCAGCCCCGCGCCGCAGCCCAGGAAGACGAGCCCCATGGGCACCAGCAGCGGCGCCACGGAGGCGTAGAAGACGGGCGGGAAGCGGTGGCGCGCCACCAGCAGCAGCAGGCCGAAGGCGAGCGAGATGAGCGCCACCACGCCGCGGAACACCTCGCGCCGCCGCCACGAGGGGGATGCCTCCAGGGCCAGTCCCGCCAGCAGCAGCGGGTAGAGGATGGCGCCGGTGAGGCCGCCGGTGCGCACGTGCAGCACCCACCAGTACAGCCCGGTGACGGCGCCGAAGCCCACGCGCCCCAGCACGTCCAGCCAGCGCGGGGCCTGGGCGTAGAGCATGGTGGCCATGAGCACGATGCTGCTGGCCAGGTAGGCCACGCCCATGGCGCGGACATAGGGGTACAGGGGCCGGAAGTACGCCGCGTGGAACTCGTACGGCACGTACGTCATGGCCACGCCGAAGATGAGACCGAACACCGCCGCGGGCCAGGTGAGGGGCAAGGATGAAGGGCGGGGGGGCTCTGCTCTCATGCACCTCCCTTCCAATCAGCTTGCCCGTTCCAAATCCACCGCCCGCGGGTGATTCGTCCATCGCCCGACACCCCGCGTGTGGGGAAGAGTGCTCAGGGGGTGGCCTCGAGCGGAAGCTGGACGGTGAAGGTGGCGCCAGCCCCCAGGGTGCTGGTGACGCTCACGGTGCCCCCCAGGGCCTCGACGATTTGACGGGTGATGTAGAGGCCCAGGCCGAGGCCGCCGTAGTGGCGATCCGACACGGCGCGCTCGAAGCGGCCGAAGAGGCGGGGGAGGCTCTCGGGGGCGATGCCGATGCCCTCGTCGCGCACCTCGAGGCGGGCGCACGCGCCGTCGGAGGACACCTTCAGGCGCACGGGCTTGCCAGCGCCATACTTGAGGGCATTGGAGAGGAGGTTGGTGACCACCTGCTCCAGGCGGATCCGGTCCCAGGCGCCCACGGCGGGGCCGGAGAGCTCCAGGTGGATGGGGCTGTGGGCCTGGGTGGCGGGCAGCTCGAAGTGGGCGGCCACGTCCTGGACGAGCGCGGACAGGTCCACCGGCTCCAGGTCCAGGCGCAGGCGGCCGGCGTGGAGGTGGGTGACGTCCAGCAGCTCGTTGACGAGCGCGTTGAGGCGGCCGGCGTTGCGGTCGATGTTCTCCAGCTTGGACAGGAGGGAGGCGGGGGCCTGGCCGGCCTCGGTGCGGCGGGCGCCGCGCAGCAGCGACTGCACGTTGAGCTTGAGGGAGGTGGTGGGGGTGCGCAGCTCGTGGGCGGCGACGGTGAAGAACTCATCGCGCTGGGCCACGGCCTGGCGGGCCTCGCGGAAGAGGAGGACGTTGTCCACGGAGAGGGCCACGCGGTCGGCGAGGTCCTCGGCGAAGCGCAGGTCCTCCACGCCGAGGGTGCGCGGGGAGAAGGTGTAGAGGACGAGCGCGCCCAGGGGGCGTCCGCGCGCGCGCAGCGGCACGGCCAGCACGGAGTGGGGCCCGAGTGCCTGCATGAGGCGCAGGTGCTCCGCGTCCCGGGCGAGGGCGTGGAGGAGGGGTGGCGTCAGCTCGGTGAGGAGCTGGGGCACGCCCTGGGGCAGCATCAGGCCCACGAGGCCGGGCTCGCCGGAGGCCTCGCCGCCGGAGGCCTGTGAGGAGCGCCGCAGCACCTCGAGGAGCAGGGCCTCCTGGACGGGCTCGGTGGTGACGGTCTCGCACAGGAGGGGCTGGCCGCGGCTGTCCATCACCTGGAGGACGCAGGCGTCGGCGAAGGAGGGGACGCAGCGGCGGGCCAGCTCGCGCAGGGCGCTCTCCACGTCGAGGGAGGCGGTGAGCAGGTGGCTGGCCTCGGCGAGGAAGGTGGACTCGCGCTCCTCGCGCTTGCGGCGGGTGATGTCGTTGAACCAGATGGAGAGCCCGTCGCCGCGCTTGAGGGCGACGATGCGGAACCAGCGCTCGCGGTTCGCCAGGGGGAAGTACACCTCGTCCACGTAGGGCTGGCCGGTCTCCACCACGAGGGCGAGGCGGGAGTGGATGCCGCGGCTGCGCGCGTCGGGGAGCAGCTCGATGATGCCCCGGCCGAGCACGAAGGCCAGGCTCATGCCCATCATGGTCTCGGCGGCGGGGTTGGCGTACAGCCAGCGGAAGTCCACCAGCGTCCCGGTGCCGTCGCGCACGGCGGCCACGGCCATGTAGCCATCGGGGTGGTCGGCGGCGAAGACCCAATCGTCCACGGGCGTGGGAGTGGGCTCCTCCGGGCACTCCGGACGGATGCTCTTCGCGGCTCCACGGGCTTGGGACATGGCGCGCGACCTCCTGTGGTGCAGGGCCCCCCTGCGCTGCTGACGCGGGAAGCGTGAAAGGAGTCGCGGTGGGGATCAAGCCGGGGTGGTCAGGCGACCTCGAGGACCGTCCACTCGCGTACCTCCCCGGCGAGGGTCACCTCGATGGTGTCACCCGCCCGACGTCCCAGGAGGGCGCGGCCCACGGGGGAGGCGGGGGTGATGACGGAGAGGAAGCCATCGCCCCCGGGGCCGGTGAGCTCGGTGCCGGCGCCGACGGGGAGCAGGAAGAAGGTGCGCTCGGAGAAGCCCTCCTCGTCCTCGGTGGACACGTCGATGAGGGCGCCGAGGGCGACGGCGCTCTTGCGGGAGAAGCGGGGGACGCCTTCCTGCTGGAAGTCGGAGAGGGCCTTGATTTCCTCCTGGACGCGGCGGGCACGCTGGGCCTGTCCGGTGGCGAGGCTGCCGTACTCGATGACGGCGCGGCCGTCCTCCTTCTTCTCGGACTCGGTGGCGAGGGTGCGGGCGGCCTCACGGGCCTCGAGCTCGGCGCGGTGGGCGAGGCGGTCGCTCTGGCGGAGCCGGTCGGCGAGCTGGTCGAGCAGGGCGTGTTTGTCCAACATGGTGCGACGGGACTGTAGCGTCCTGGTGGGAGGGCTCCAGTTTCCGGCTACAGTCCGGGGCCATGACGCCGAAAGAACTGTCGCAGAAGGCCCGGGAGCTGGTGGGGCAGGGGTGGATGTTGCTGGACGTGCGGACGCCGGAGGAGTTCCAGATGGGGCACCCGGAGCCGGCGAGGAACATCCCCGTGCAGGAGTTGCCGCGGCGGGTGGCGGAGGTGGGCCCGCCCGGGACGAAGGTGGTGGTGTATTGCCAGGCGGGAGGCCGCAGTGCCATGGCGACTCAAATCCTCCAGGCTCACGGTATTACAGACATCTTTGATTTGAAGTCCGTGTCCTATTGGTGACAACAGCAACACAGTCACCCGGAAGAATCCTTCCAGCGCCGTGCCCCTGCTAGCGTTCGATGGTGAGCACTCACGAAGGGTGCTCATCACCACTACCTGGGGGAATCACGACATGAATGCGCGGTTGCCGCTGTCTCGAGAGCTCCATTCCGCGGAGCGCCTGTCCACGAAGCATGGACGGCAGATCAGCCACGACGTCTGGGGACTGGTGCAGCGTGGCCTGGTCTATCCGGCGCCCTACGCGTTGTTCGCGACCTTCTGGCGCATGGCCGAGGGAAAGGGCCAGCCGGTGACGCTGGACATCCTGCGGCGGCTGATGAAGGACGTCCGCGAGGAGATCCACGCGAATTACGGCAGCGCCAATACCAGCGCCATCGTCGGCGTGGGTTTCCGGCTCTGGCAGCAGTGGTGTGCCGAGGCGGGCACCGAGCTTCCCAAGGGAATGCAGCTGTGCTTCCCGGAGGAGGGGTCCGCCTATCGCTCGTCGGTGTTCTCCCGCTCGTGTGGGACCTTCGTGGATTCGCAGGGAGATCTCTGGTTCCACATCAAGTCCGATGAGGAAAGCCATTGCGAGGGGGTCTTCGAGTTCATCCGCAAGCGGTTGGAGGAGGAGGAGCGCTGTGCGCATTCCCCGCCCGGCAGCAACCAGAAGGCGGCCACGAAGTCCACGCGTCCGGACAAGCGCGGCGGCAAGGTGCTGGGCTGCCGGTTCTCCGAGACGCTGAACAATCCCGCGGATCCTGTCTCCGTCCAGGAGCAGACCCTGGTGGGATTCGAGGACCCGGTGCACGTCGGCGCCTCCTTCGTGGTCGCGCAGCGGTTCGTCATCAACTGGGAGCACCTGCTCAACATGAGCCCCCAGCAGATCGAGGACCTCGTGGGGCGCACGACCGAGGACATCCTCATTCCCACGCATGACGACCGGAGCCACATCAAGAGCGCCCGCGTGCAGGACGCCCAGGGCAACACCATGCAGGTGCTGCGGCTGAGCCTCCCCTTCGGGAGGGCGCGCTCCCTGGAGAACGACGAGCTGCGCGCCAAGGGGGCGAGCCTCCGGGATGAGGAGGGGCTCTACTTCGCGGGCTATGCCCGGAGCATCCAGGTGCTCGAGTCCATCATGAACCAGCAGATTGGTGACACGGGCGGCTTCATGAGGGACCGGCTCCTCTCCGAGATGAGCGCCAACCTGGGAGGCTTCTACTACGTCCCCAGCCAGGCGGACCTCGGCCTGGAGCCGGTTCAGATCCAGGGGGTGGACGCAACGGATTGGACGCGCTTCCCCGGAGTGGACTGGAGCCGGCTGGATCGGCACTTCGACAGGTCCTCGCCGAACGGGTACATGCAGTACAACCACAAGAACTACCTGTTCGAGATGTCCACGATGTCCGAGGAGGATCGCGCGAAGTATCTGCCGCCCTCCCAGCGGGTGTTGCAGTTGCTCTCCAGCACCTTCTCGCGCTGGCAGGACAACTGGTACTTCGATCGCCGTCAGGAGGAGCTCCAGCACCTGTGTGCCTACGTCGCGCGCAAGTACGGCGCGGACAAGGCCCGGGAGGTGATGGGGTTGCCCGTCGTCGAGCGCATGGGCTGGGCCATCAAGGTGAGCCTCGGGGACGCCTTCGTGGACCCCGCGTATGGCTTCCGGGGACGCAAGCAGGATGCGAAGGGCAACTGGTACAACGGGGCCGACACCTACCGCATCCACCCGGCGGAGCTCATCGTGGGCGCCATGCCGAACCTCGGACTCGGACAGGGCCGCTACGTCATCGACTACGCCCGTGAGGACGAGCGCATCGGCAACTTCTTCGCCGGGCTGAGCTATGCCTCGGGCGTGGGCCACTTGGTGCCCGGTTTCCAGCGGATGTTGGACAAGGGCCTCGGTGGCCTCGTGGCCGAGGTGAATGCCCGGCACGACTCGACGACGGACGAGAAGAAGCGCCAGTTCTACCGGGGCGTCCTGCGGGCGCTCGAGGGCGTCCAGGAGCACTGCCTGGCCTATGCGAAGCTCGCGGGCGAGCTGGCGGCCGCGATGGAGCCGGGCCGGCGCGCCGAGCGGGACAACCTGCTGGCCATCCAGGAGCGGATGAAGCGGATCTCCAGCGCGGCTCCCAAGACGATGCTCGAGGCCGCGCAGCTCATCTTCACGATGCACGCGTGCCTGCACCTCATCGGCGAGCCCACGGCCATCGGCCGGCTCGACCAGATGCTCTTCCCCTTCTACGAGCGGGACGTGGCCAACGGGCAGATCGACGACGAGCAGGCGCAGGAGATCATCGACTGCTTCTGGATCAAGGTGGGCGAGAAGGTGCAGCTCAACCGCCAGTTCGTCGAGGACCACCAGCCCTACGGCAACCTGGCGATGGGCGGCATGAGCGGCAACTACCCGCAGGGCGCCGCCAACAACCAGTGGATCCAACAGGTGACCGTGGGTGGCACCGTGGCGGATGCGGCACCGGGAGCGGGCAGGCCCGCGTACAACAAGGTGACGCTGTTGTGCCTGCGCGCCGCCCGGCGCCTGCCGCTCAACGCGCCCTGCCTGTCGCTGCGCGTGCGCAAGGACATTCCCCCCGAGTACCTGCACGAGGCCTCGCTCGCGCTGCTGAGCGGTGGCGCGCACCCCATCCTGCTCAGTGACGAGAAGATCATCCCGGGCCTGCAACACAGCGGAGACGGGGTGGGCAACGGCACGGGGGCGACGGCCTTCACGCCCGTGGCGGAGAAGGCGGGCGCGGTGTGGCGCAGCGAGGTGGCGCTCGAGGCCGCGCGCGACTACGCCTGCGATGGCTGCTACGAGCCGCAGCTCGTGGGCAGGAACTGGTTCACCCTGGGCGGGATGAGCTCCCTGCAGCCGCTCGAGGCCGCGCTCAACCAGGGCAAGAGCTGGACCTCCGCCGGGCCCATGTACTTCCGCGGCCAGCGTGTGTCGTTCACCTCGCCGCATCCGAAGGACATCCGCTCGTTCGAGCAGGTGTTGGAGCTCTTCTTCGAGCACCTGCGCTGGATGTACGCCAAGCAGGTGGACGGGTTGCTGGGCGTCTTCGGCACGATGAGCGCCGTGTGCCCCTCGCCGCTGCTGTCCGTGTTCGTCGATGACTGCCTCGACAAGGGATTGGACCTCTACGAGGGCGGAGCGCAGTACAACGTCGTGGCGCCCTGCTTCACGGGCTCCTCGACGGTGATCAACTCGCTCTACGCCATCCAGAAGATGGTGTTCGACCCGGACACGGCGGTGACGTCGCTGCCGGAGCTCGTCGAGGCGCTCATCTGCGATTGGGGCTACAAGATGGACGAGCCCTTCATCAGCACGCTGGCGGGCCCGGCGCGCATCGAGGCCAAGGCCGAGCGGTACAAGAAGCTGCGCGAGGTGGCCATGGCGCTGCCCCGGTACGGCCGCGGCCACCAGGAGCTCGACCGCATGGGCGACGAGCTGCTCGCGCGCATCGCGGAGACGGGGATGCGCGTCTTCACCGAGCCGGCGGAGCCCACGGCGCAGAAGATGGTGGAGCTTGCGCGGCGGCTCGGCACGCCGGACAAGCCCTTCGGCGGCTTCCAGGTGCAGCCGGGCGTGGGCACGTTCGAGAACTACTTCGAGTTCGGCGCCATGTTCGGGGCCTCGGCGGATGGCCGGCGCCTCGGGGAGACGCTCGCCTCGGACCTGAGTCCGTCGCCGAGCTTCGCGGACCAGCCCGTGAACCACCAGGACGTGGGCTTCCTCCAGTCGCTCTCCGGCTTCACGGGGAAGGGCGCGGATGCCTTCACGAGCGGGGCGCCCACGGACTTCAACATCCGCGAGGAGTTCTCCGCCGAGGCGCTCCAGCGGGTGCTCACGGCGTTCGCCGAGGGCCGGGGCTCCAACATCCTGACCGTGACGTGCGCCAACCCGGAGACCTTCGCGGAGGCCTCGCGAAGCCCGGAGAAGTACGACGTGCTGCGCGTGCGCATGGGCGGCTGGTCGGAGTTCTTCGTGGCCATGTACCCGGGCCACCAGGCCCAGCACCAGCGGCGTCCGCTCAGCACTCCTGACGAGACGCGCTAGGCCAGCCGAAGTAGGTCCGTTCAGGGGTCTCTCCTCAGCTCGAAAGCAGGAGGGACCCCTCCGGGCCCGGTCTCGCCAGACTTGTCCAACTGTTGGACAAGTTCGTGAAGAGCGCGCCCGGAAGGCGGACTCCCTCACCCCTGAAAGGACTTTGTTCCGATGGCTTGGGCCAGGAGAGAAGTCCTGTCTGGAGGGAGGGCACCCCACGCGTTCCTACGAAGCACTCCCCGCGCTCGGGGGGAGACGTGGACCGGGCGGCGGGGAAGTCTGCCCGGTCCGTGCTCGAGCCTCAGGACAGCGCGGGCTCGGTGGACGGCTTGGGCGCGGGAGCGGGCTGCTCGCGGATGCCGGCCAGCACGAGCGTCGCGGCGACGACGAGGGCGCCCAGCATGAAGTGGAAGCCGGTGGCGTAGTCATTGCCGTTCCACTCGATGACCTTGCCGATGAGGATGTTGGTGAGGAATCCGCCGATCTGCCCGCCGGTGTTGATGAAGCCGGAGCCCGAGCCCATGAGCTTGGGCGGGACGAGAATCATGGGGAGGGTCCAGATGGCACCGGCGGCCATGAAGAGGAGGAAGCCGGCGATGCACTGGGCAATCATGTACGGGACGGGGTCGTTGATCTGCGTGAAGAGGTAGAGGCAGACACCGCCGAGGGCCTGGCAGCCGAACACGAGGTACTTGCGGCGGCCGCGGAACCAGCGGTCGGACACGTAGCCGGCGAGCGTGCAGCCGATGCCGCCGAAGAGGAACGGCAGGGCGCCGAGCAGGCCGGTCTTGGTGAGGGAGAGCTTCTTCACCTCGAGCAGGTACGTGGGCAGCCAGTTGAGCCAGCCGTACATGGTGAGGTTGTAGACGAGGGCGACGAAGAAGAGGACCCAGATGGCGGGGGAGCTGAGCAGCTGGCCGAAGCTGGCCTTCTCCAGGGTCTGCTCGGAGTTGGCGGCCTGGGAGCGGCTGTCGCGCTCGAACTCCTCGAGCTCCTCGCGGGAGACGTTCGGGTTGTCCTGGATGGAATTGGTGATGTAGAGCCAGGCGGCGAGCAGGCAGAGGACGCCGGCGCCGCCGAGGGCGAAGAAGCTGCCGCGCCAGCCGAGGATGGGCAGGAACCAGGCGAGCAGCAGGGAGGAGATGGCGGGTCCGAACGCCACGGACGAGAGGATGATGGCGTTGGCGGTGCCGCGGTTCTTCTTGGTGTACCAGTTGCCGATGACCTTCCAGACGGCGGCGGGGAAGATGCCCTCGCCGATGCCGAAGAGGAAGCGCACGGCGAGCATGCTGGCGAGGCCGCCGACGACGCCGGTGAGGGCGGTGAAGACGGACCACCAGGCGAGCGCGAAGAGGATGACCTTCCGGGGCCCGATGCGGTCGGCGAGCATGCCGCCGGGAATCTGGAAGAGGGCGTAGCCGAGGAAGAAGGCGCTGAGGATCCACCCGATGCGCTCTGGCCCGACGTTGAGCTCCGTGCGGATGAACGGGATGGTCATGTTGATGGCCATCCGGTCCAGCCAGGCCACGAGGTAGCACAGGAGCACTGCGAGCCCGACCTTGTAGCTGGTCTTGAAAGTCATGGAGCGGGAGCATATCCGCCCGGTTCGCTGACAGGTAGGCGCTCCGAGGAGATGACGGGGCGTGCCGGGGCCTGGGACCGCGGGTAGAGGAGGGCGGGCAGGCGGCTACTCCGCGCGAAGCGAGCGCAGGAACTGCTTCACATCGTCGACGAAGCGCTGGGGCAGCTCGACGTGGGGCGCATGGCCGGTCTCCGTATAGAGCACGAGGGAGGCGCTGGGCAGGGCCTGGGCGAGGGCCTGCTGCTCGGCGACGGAGAAGAACCCATCGTGGTCGCCGCCGACGACGAGGGTGGGGACGGAGATGTCGCGGAGGCGGGCGGAGTGGTCCTCGGCGATGAGGCCGTCGAGTGCGGCCTTCCAGACGCGAGCGGGGACCTTGAGGCTCTCGGAGACGGCGGTGTCGAGGAAGGAGGGGGGAATGGGGCGGTAGAAGGTGCCGGCCTGGAATTCGCGGACGAAGGCGGGGTCGATGGGCTCGGAGAGAGTGTCCACGACGGACTTCAGTTCGGCGGCGACGGCGTTGCCATGGACGGTGGGGGCCGAGCCGATGAGGACGAGGGCCTGGACGCGCTGGGGGTGCTCGAGGGCGGCCTGCTGGGCGATGAAGCTGCCCATGGAGTGACCGACGAGGACGGCGCGCTGGATGCCCTGGGAGTCGAGGAAGGCGGCGACATCGGAGGCGAAGTCGGATGGGGAGTAGCAGCAGTCGGGGCGGGAGGAGTCCCCATGGCCGCGCTGGTCGAGCGCGTAGACGTGGAAGTTCCTGGGGAGGAGGGGGAGGACGCGCTCGAAGGAGAGATACGAGTCGGTGTAGCCGTGGAGGAGGACGAGGACGGGACCGTCGTGACGGCCCTGCTCGACGTAGTGCATGCGGACGCCGGTGGAGAGCTGGACGGAGGCGTGGCGGAAGGAAGCGGGCTCGGATGCGAGCGCGGGGGTGGAGGCCTGGCTGGTACGAGCACCGCAGGCGAGCAGGGCCGTGGAGACGATCATCAGGAGGACATGAATCTTCATGGGTTCCAATCTCCTCCCTCTCCCCTCGGGAGAGGGTCGGGGTGAGGGTATCTCGGGCCCCGGAATCCCCCCGTGTAACCTTTTCGAGCCCCCCGTCGTGGTCCCAGTGAGCCCAAGAGAAATCGGCTCGGAAACAGGGAGCGGACGATGAAGAAGACGACGGACGTGGTGGTGGTGGGAGGGGGGCTGGGCGGGCTGGCGGTGGCGGTGCTGCTGGCGCGAGGGGGGAAGAAGGTGACGCTGTTGGAGAAGTCGAAGCACCTGGGGGGCCGGGCGCACACGACGGAGGTGGAGGGCTACCACTTCAACCTGGGGCCACACGCGCTGTACCTGGGAGGAGCGGCGGGGCGGGTGCTGGGGAAGCTGGGAGTGCCGATGCCGGGAAGGAGCCCGGGGGAGGGCAGCTTCGCGCTGAGAGGGAATCGGCTGCACCCGATGCCGGCGGGAGCGGTGTCGCTGCTGATGACGGATCTGCTGGGAGCGGCGGGCAAGCTGGAGTTCGGGCGGGTGATGACGGGCCTGATGAAGACGGAGGCCGGGGAGCTGGAGGGCCGGAGCGTGAGCGGATGGCTGGACGAGCACGTGACGAGGGTAGAGGTGCGCGAGGTGCTGGAGGCCTTCTTCCGGGTGGCGACGTACTGCGCGGACACGAGCGCGATGGCGGCGGACGTGGCGGTGGAGCAGTTCCAGCTGGCGAGGAAGGGGGTGCGCTACCTCGACGGAGGCTGGATCGGGCTGGTGCGAGCGCTGGCGGGGATGGCGGGGGAGGCGGGGGTGGAGGTGGTGGGCTCGGCGAAGGTGGAGTCGGTGGTGCGGGAAGCGGGAGGGATACAGGACCGGGTGCGAGGGGTGCGGTTGGCGGACGGAACGGAATACGAGGCGGAGACGGTGGTGCTCGCCGGGGGGCCCAGGGACGTGGCGGCGCTGTTGCCGGGGGACGAGGTGGTGGCGGGGTGGGTGGCGGAGGCGAAGCCGGTGAAGGCGGCGACGCTGGACGTGGGGCTGTCGAAGCTGCCGAAGCCGAGGGCGCTGTTCGCGTTGGGGACGGACCGGCCGTGGTACGTGTCGGTGCACTCGGCGTTCGCGAAGCTGGCGCCGGAGGGGGGCGCGATGGTGCACGTGGCGAAGTACCTCGGGGGCGCGGAGGAGTCAGCGGACGAGGCGGAGCTGGAGGGGGTGCTGGACGTGCTGCAGCCGGGGTGGAGGGAGCACGTGGTGACGAAGCGCTTCCTGCCGGGGCTGACGGTGATGAACGCGCTGCCGGCGAGGAGCCTGGAGAAGAGGCCGGGGCCGCGGGTGGAGCACGTGCGAGGGCTGTACGTGGTGGGAGACTGGGTGGGGCGGGAGGGGCTGTTGGTGGATGCGTCGTTGGCGAGCGCGGAGACGGTGTCACGGCTGCTGGGCACGGAGGCGGGAGCGCGAGCGGCATGAAGCAGACGGCACACGAGGCGCTGGAGCGTGCGGCGCGGGAGCACGAGAAGTTCCTCTGGGGCCTGTGCTACCGGATGACGGGAGTGTCGGCGGACGCGGACGAGCTGGTGCAGGAGACGTACGCGAGGGCGCTGACGTCCCCGCCGGGGAGGCTGGAGGAGGTGCGCCCGTGGCTGACGCGGGTGGCGATGAACCTGGCGAGGGACAGGCTGAGGAGGAGGAAGCGGGAGGGGTACGTGGGCCCGTGGCTGCCATCGCCGGTGGACACGGGGGAGGAGGCGGTGGCGGCGGTGGAGGCGGAGTTGCCGGGGGGAGGGACGACGGAGGGCCGCTACGAGCTGTTGGAGAGCGTGTCGTACGCGTTCCTGCTGGCGCTGGAGGCGCTGACGCCGAGACAGCGGGCGGTGCTGTTGCTGAGGGACGTGTTCGACTACTCGGGGCGGGAGGTGGGGGAGTGCCTGGGGATGAGCGAGACGAACGTGAAGGTGACGCACCACCGGGCGAGGCAGGCGATGGCGAGCTACGACCGGGCGAGGTGCATGCCGACGAAGGCGTTGCAGGAGCGGACGAGGGAGGTGCTGGTGGGCTTCCTGGGGGCGCTGGCGTCGGGGGACGTGGAGGCGGCGGAGGCGTTGCTGGCGGATCCGGTGAGGGCGCTATCGGACGGGGCGGGCGAGACGTACGCGGCGCGGTTGCCGGTGGTGGGGCTGAAGAGGGTGTCGCTCTTCTACCGGCGGGTGCAGGAGATGAGAGGAGCGCCGGAGGCGGTGGAGCTGAGGATGTTCAACGGCCTGCCGGCGGTGGTGGCCGAGTGGAAGCACGGCCCGCCACGATTGCCGACGCGGATGGTCATCCGGGTGGATCTCGACGCGGAGGGAAGAATCGCGGAGGTGCACTCGGTACTGGCGAGCCGCAAGTTGACCCATATCCCCTCGCCCCCCGGGAGAGGGACGGGGTGAGGGTGCCCGGGCCCCGGGTTGAACCCGTGTAAACCCCCTCTCCCTTTGGGAGAGGGTTGGGGTGAGGGTCAGTCACCCCGGGACCCGCGGAACCTACCGGACCTGCGGCTGAACCCCTGCGTCCGAGCCCACGGTGGGAGAATCCCTCCGTTCAGGAGCCCGCCACTTCGCCAGTCCATAAACGCCGAAGGCGATGAGCGCGAAGCAACCGAACTGAGCGGGCGTCAGGCCGAAGTACCGTGCATCGACATAGGAGAGGTCGGTGGCGCGGAGGGAGTCGAAGAAGAACCGCCCACACGCGTACAGAATGGAGAGCAGGGGAAGCAGCCGGCCGCGGAGCGCCCCGGCGTTGCGCAGCAGCAGCAACAGGCCGGAGATGGCGAAGAGGAAGGCGGCGTCATACATGCCGAGGTCGTGGCGGGGCCCGAGGGGGAGGGGGAAGTCGACGGCGAGGAAGAAGTCGGTGCGGACGCCGGGGTGGTCGTGGACGGCGAAGCAGCCGAGGCGGGCGATGGCCCAGCCGGGGGCGACGGAGAGGGCGAAGGCGTCGGCGTAGTCGCGGAAGCGCAGCTTGCGGACCTTGAAGAAGACGACGGCGGCGAGGATGCCGCCAATCAGCCCGCCGAAGGACGACAGCCCGTCCCACACCTTGAAGATCTGGAAGGGGCTCTTGGAGAGCTCCTCGGGGTGGTAGGCGAAGAGGTGGAAGAGGTGTCCGACGACGACACCCACACCGACACCCCAGGGGGCGTAATCGGCCAGCGGGTTGGAGTCGAGGCCCTCGCGCTCGGCGTGGCGGGTGAGCATTCGGGCGGCGAAGAGGACGCCGAGCGCCACGAAGATGCCGAAGGGCTCGAGGGTGAAGGGGCCGAGCGGGATGGAAGGCGGTTTGATGTAGGGAATCAAGAGTCTCTCCGGCGGGCGGACGGGAACAGCCATAGTCCGCCTGGCCATCGGGTGGCGAACAAATGTGGGGGGTGGGGTGCTTCCCCCGGTTTCAACCCAGGAGCAGGCGGGCGAGCGCAATCTCCCCAGCGGACACTCCGTGCGGCCGCTATTTTCCAGCCTGTCGCGACTCGTATTACGCTTTCCCGAAGTGAATGGTTTCCGGTTTCGTACGTTGTGACAGTCATCCACTGGAACACACGGGGGGCCGATGGCGTCCAGAGCGGGGATGCCTGGGATTCATGTCAGGGGGGGCCGCTCTAGTCACACTGTGAGCCGACGGTGTGGAGAAGGGCGGTGTGACGGAGGACGGTGTCCCACCTCGGCTCCGAGAGGGGACGGCCGAAGCCAGGCCGTGGCCACCGGGCAGTCCGTGCAGTCGGTATCGAGTAAAGGAGCGAACCCATCATGAAGTCCTACCTCCTGGTTCCGAAGGAGTCGATCGAGACCCACGCCCATCCCGGCGTGCGGGGCACGGAGCAGGGAGAGCGCGTCCTGCAGCGCACCACCGCCCTTCAGTTCATGATCAGCGGGCGGGCGCCGGACATGCTGCGCAGCCTCGGTTTGCGCTCCGCCACGCTGCCCGGGCGTCTGCCCGAGGTGAGCAAGCCTCCCACCGCGGCGAAGAAGAAGACGGCGAAGGGCCGCGGCCGCAAGAACGAAGTCCAGGTGTCGGTGAACAACGACGGCCCGGTGATGGAGCCGCCCACGGCCTCGGAGGTGGGCACCTACCGCCACATGCCGCTCATTGGCGCGACCATGGCGCACTTCACCTCGGAGCAGGCCGAGCGTGTGGCCAAGGAGGAGCTGGGGCGCGACTTCGAGTTCATCCCGGACACGGTGCAGCTCACCTTCCCGGGCCCGGTGTCCGCGGGGCAGCTCGGCCCGCGCAACCAGGGCCTGTCCTCGCTCGTCAACCGCGAGTGGCCCGAGGAGTGCGGCGTCAACTCCGCCCATGCGCAAGGCATCAAGGGCGCGGGTGTGATGCTCGGCATCCTCGACACCGGCGTGGACGCGGATCACCCCGAGCACCAGAACCGCCTCATCCAGTTCCGCTACGTCTCGCTCTTCCCCAACTCGCCGCACAACCCGGCGCGTGACGTGCGCGGCTTCGACCCGGATGGGCACGGCACGCACGTGGCGGGCATCGCCGCCGGCCAGTACCACGGCGTGGCGCCCGAGGTGGACCTCTACGTCGCCTCCGTCATCGAGTCCGAAAGCATACGGACGAGCCTGGGCCGTGTAGCCGCCGGCATGGAGTGGCTGCTACACCAGTTCTCACGTCCTGAGAACGCCACCCGTCCCGCGGTGGTGAACATGTCCCTGGGGTTCCCCGTGCAGCCGCCTCAAGGTGTCAGCGACATGGAGTACCGCCTCAACATCCGCGCGCTGCAGACGCTGCTGCGCCGCCTGGTGGACTCCAACGTCCTGCCCATCGTGGCGGCCGGCAATGGAGGCGCTGGGACGGCTGGTTACCCAGCGGCCTTCCCGGAGGCCCTGGCCGTGGGGGCGGTCGACTTCTCGCGGCGGGTGGCCAGCTTTTCGGCCAGCGGCGTGGTGAATCAGCGATCTGTTCCCGACGTGATGGGTTATGGCGTGAACGTCTACTCGAGCACAGAACGAAGGTGTAACAACCAGGCGTTCTATGAACGAATGAGCGGAACGAGCATGGCCGCCCCTTACGTCGCGGGACTCGCCGCGCTATATCGCTGCCGTTCCCCGGACTTGACGGCACTTGAAGTCAGGGATTTGATTCTAGACAATGTGCTGAAGCTGCCCAAGACGCCTTCTGGGCGCGCGGGCAGGGGTCTGGCGGTCTACAAGTGATGGCGGCTACCAGGGCCGGCGGCGGGTGAGCGCCGGGCCTGTGGGAGGATGCAGGATGAGCAGGAAGACAGCCACATCGCCGCGCCGGGCCTCCGGCCGCTTCCCGAAGATCTCCGCGGTCACTCCGCTGCCGGGCTCTCGCGTGGAGAGCGTGCAGGGGTGGATCGAGGCCATGGTCATGCCCCGGGAGGAGCCCGGAGCGACCTGGCAGCCGTCCATCTCGCGCGACCGCTCGCACGCGCACAAGAGTGCGTGTGAGCAGAGCAAGAACTTCCGCGACTCGGTGCTGAACTACCTGCAGGCGCACCACCTCATGGGCGCCGTCAGATGGATCAGCGAGCCGGGCTCCACGGAGATGGTGACGCTCTACTGCACGCCCCGCGTGTTGGAGCAGCTCCAGCGCTCGCGCGAATTCGATGCCGGCCGCACCGCTGGCCTCGAGATGTACACCTGAGCCTTCCCCTCAGTTGTGACACCTGAGCGGGGCCCGAGGTTCCCCTCGGCGTCGGGACTACCGGACTGCGTGCGGTTCGCTCGGCTCCCTCGACTCGCGGGGCTCGCCGCCCTGGGTGGGCGTGTCCCGCCTGCCATGCTCGACCTTCCGAGCGTCCCGTCTATTCCCGACTGGAAATGATTTACTCACTTGACTTCCAAGCGGCAACCCCCTGAACGCTTGTTGCGGTTGCATCTGGGCGAAGAAGTCCCACCTTGCACCCTTTTTGATCGCGTTGTGCACGGGCCCCCCCGTGTGTGCTCCCTCTCCCCCTGGGAGAGGGTTGGGGTGAGGGTCTTCCTCCCCCTGTCCCTTGAACGAACGGGCCGGGCGGATGGGTCTGACCCCGTTCCGCGCCGGCCTGTTCACCCACCTACATCGTGAGGCCGCCGTCCACGTCGATGGTGCGGCCGTTGAAGTAGTCGCACTCGAGGACGAACTTCACCGCCAGCCACAGGTCCTCGGGCAGGCCAATGCGGCCCACGGGGATGTTGGCCACCAGGGCGTCGCGGGCCTTCTGGTTCATGCCCTGCGTCATGGGCGTCTCCACCATGCCGGGGGCCACGGCGCCCACGCGGATGCCGAAGGAGGCGAACTCGCGCGCCCAGGTGAAGGTGTTGGCGGCCAGGGCGGCCTTGGCGGACACGTAGTTGCTCTGCCCGCGGTTACCGTGCCGGGCGATGGAGCTCATGTTGACGATGACGCCGGGCTTCTGGTCCGTCTGCACCATCTTCGCCACCACCTCGCGCACCATGAAGGTGGCGCCGGTGAGGTTGACGCCGATGACGGCGTTCCAGTCCGCGGTGGAGAGCTTCTTGATCTCTCCCGTGGTCCGGTCCTTCTTCACCAGAAGTGAGTCGCGGAGGATGCCGGCGTTGTTGATGAGGCCATTGAGGCCGCCCATGGACTCGTGGGCCCACTGCACGAAGGCAATACAGTCCTCTTCCTTGGACACGTCCAGGCGGCGGCGGTGGATGCCCGCGGGCAGCGCGGCGAGCTTCTCATCGGCCACATCGCCCACGGCCACCTGGGCGCCGGCCTCGTGGAGCCGCGTGGCGAAGTGAGCGCCCATGCCCTGGGCGCCGCCCGTGACGATGACCTTCAAGTCCTTGAGCTGCATGCGTTCCCTCTCGTGACTGACGCAATGCGTTGCATGTTTGTGCGTCAGTGATGAATGACGGTTTTTGACAATACCGCGAGGGGAGTGTTACGCAAGGTTGAAAGATGAATCGGTCTTCAACTTCGGCAGCCGAGCGCCTTGTTCCAGCGACCCCGCGCGGCCAGCGCACGCGCCAGCGTCTGCTGCTGGCGGCGGAGACCGTCTTCGGGGAGAAGGGCTACGAGCACGCTTCCATCGCGGATATTACCCGGGAGGCGGAAGTCGCGCTGGGAACTTTCTACGTTTATTTCCCGGACAAGCAGTCCATCTTCGTCGAGGTGGTGGACGAACTGGGCGCGCGGCTGCGCCGGCTCATCGCCGAGGCGGTGAGGGAGTGCGAGGACCGGATTGAAGTGGAGCGCGAGGGTCTGCGCACCTTCTTCCAGTTCGTGAGCCGCCACCACAACCTGTACCGGATTGTGCGGCAGGCGGAGTTCGTGGATGAGGCGTGCTACCGGCGCTACTACGACCGTTTCGCCGAGGGCTACGTGTCGGGCCTGGAGCGGGCCATGGCCAAGGGCGAGGTGCGGCGCATGGACGCGGAGGCGCTGGCCTACTGCCTGATGGGCATTGGCGACTTCCTGGGCATGCGTTGGGTGCTGTGGGACCGCAAGGGCGGCCTGGAGCACGTGTTGGACACCGCGATGGAGTTCATCCGCCACGGCATGGACGCACGTTCTGCTGGAGGCGACACCGGCAGCAAGAAGGGGCCGCGCAAGGTGCGCGCTCCGCGGAGCAAGACGAACCGATGAGATACGCCAACATCCTGGCCACCGGCCGCTATGTCCCCGAGAAGGTCCTCACCAACGCCGACGTGGAGCGCATCATCGGCGAGCCGGTGGACGAGTGGCTCCAGCAGAACGTGGGCATCAAGCAGCGCCACCTGATGGCGGACAACCAGGTGACGAGCGACCTGTGCGTGGAGGCCGCGAAGCAGGCCATGGAGCGCGCGGGGGTGAAGCCGCAGGATCTGGATCTCATCATCATCTCCACGGACACGCCGGACTACCTGAGCCCGGCCACGGCCTCGGCGGTGCAGGCGAAGCTGGGCGCGAGCAACGCGGGCACGTTCGACATCAACGCCGCGTGCGCGGGCTGGGTGACGGCGCTGGACGTGGCGAGCAAGACGATCGCCGCGGACGACAGCTACCAGCGCATCCTGGTGGTGGGTGCGTACGGGATGAGCCGGTACATCAACTGGAAGGACAAGAAGACCTGCACGCTCTTCGCGGACGGCGCGGGCGCGGTGGTGCTGGGCGCCAGCGACAAGCCAGGCTTCATGGGCGCGAAGCTGCTGGCGGCCGGCGAGTACCATGACGCGCTGGGCGTCTACACGGGCGGCACGTACCGGCCGGCCACGGCGCAGACGCTGGAGCTCACCAACGGCAAGCCCTCGGTGCAGTTCGTGCGCAAGTTCCCCGCCACCTTCAACACCGAGCGCTGGCCCATGCTGCTCAAGCAGCTGCTGGAGCGCGCGAAGCTGACGATGAACGACGTGGACCACTTCGTCTTCACCCAGCTGAACCTGCGCACCATCGAGGCCACGATGAAGGTGCTGGAGCAGCCCATGTCCAAGACGAACTGGACCATGGACAAGTGGGGCTACACGGGCTCGGCGTGCATTCCCATGACGCTGGATGACGCGGTGGTGCAGGGCCGCATCAAGAAGGGCGACCTGGTGGCGCTGTGTGCCAGCGGCGGCGGCCTCGCGATGGCCTCGGCGCTCTACCGCTGGACGGCCTGAGCGTACCGGCAACACCACGGCAGGAGGGGACGACGCATGTTCATCGGCGATTGGATGGGCCGGGGGGCCATGTACTGGCCCGAGCACACCGCGGTGGTGGACGTGGCCAGGGGAGAGTCCGGCCGCTTCACCTACCGTGCGATGAACGCGCGCGCCGAGGCGCTCGCGGGCTGGTTGCGTGACGTGGCCGGCGTGGCACCGGGAGACCGGGTGGGCCTGGTGGCCCACAACGGCGTGGAGTACCTGGATGCCTTCTTCGCCTGCGGCAAGCTGGGCGCCATCTTCGTCCCCTACAACTGGCGTCTGCATGCGCAGGAGCTGTCGGAACTGGTGCGTGACACCGGCCCGCGCGTGCTCCTCTACGGCGATGACTTCCGCGGCGCCGTGTCCACCGTGCGCGAGCAGGTGGGCAGCGGGCTGCAGCTCGTCCACCTGGACGGGCAGGGGCTGCTGGCGAGCGTCCCGTACGCCCGGACGCTCGAGCACGTGTCCGCCTCGAAGGTGGCGAACCCGCGGGTGAGCGAGGAGGACATCATCTGCCTGCTCTTCACCGGCGGCACCACGGGCAAGAGCAAGGGCGCGCGCATCAGCTACCGGATGGTGGCGTGGAACACGCTCAACACGCTCATCCACGAGGTTCGTCCCGGCGACGTCACGGTGACGCACACGCCCATGTTCCACACGGGCGGACTGCTCGTCTACACGGTGCCGATGCTCTCCAGTGGCGGCACCGTGGTGCTCATGCGCCGCTGGGACGCCGAGGAGATGTTGCGGCTGGTGGAGCGCGAGAAGGTGACGCTCTTCTTCGCGGTGCCCACGCAGTACCAGCAGATGTATGACTCGCCGCGCTTCCGCTCGGCGGATCTCTCCAGCGTGCGCTTCGTGACGAGCGGTGGCGCACCGCTGCCGGTGCCCCTGCTGCAGGCGTGGCAGGCGGTGCACCAGGTGCCCTTCAAGCAGGGCTTCGGCATGACGGAGTTCGGCCCGGGCCTCTTCAGCATGGGCCCCGAGTTCGCCGTGTCCAAGGCGGGCTCCATCGGCCGGCCCAACTACTTCATCGACGCGCGCCTGGTGGACGACGACGGCCGCGACGTGCCCGAGGGCGCCACGGGCGAGCTCATCCTCAAGGGCCCTTCCATGTGCTCGGGCTACTTCGAGAACGCGGAGGCCACGGCCGAGGCCATCGACAAGGACGGCTGGCTGCACACGGGCGACCTGGCGCACCGCGACAAGGACGGCTTCTACTTCATCAACGGGCGCAAGAAGGACATGTTCATCTCCGGCGGGGAGAACGTGTACCCGCTCGAGCTGGAGACGGTCCTCTACGAGCACCCCGCCGTGCAGTCCTGCGCGGTGGTGGGGGTGCCCGACCCCAAATGGGGCGAGGTGGGCCGGGCCTTCGTGGTGCTCAAGCCCGGGACGCAGGCCTCGCCCGAGGCGTTGCTGGAGCACCTGCGGGGCCGGTTGGCGCGCTACAAGGTACCCAAGCAGGTGGAATTGGTGGCCTCCCTGCCGGTGTCCGCGGCGGGAAAGATTCTCAAGCGCGAGTTGCGTGAGCGGGCCATCAAGGCCGGCGTAAGCTGAGCCCAACCCCTTTCACGGGGCAATCCCAGACACATTGCGTCAACGGAGCCGGCATACGCCGGGAGAGAGGAACTGTCACATGAAGAAGCAACTGCTGTCGGCGGTGGTGCTGTGTGCGCTGAGCGTGGTGGGCTGCGAGGAGGACCTCACCCCCACCCCGGATGCGGGCACGACGGACACGGACGCGGGCACGGACGCGGGCACGGAGATCAAGTACAACACCGCGGACAAGGTCTTCACGTTCCTGGAGGGCAAGACGATGGTGATGGAGGGGGCCAACATCCCCAGCCATCCCAATGGCATCAACGAGAACCTCCTCTACGACCCGAGCACCCAGTGCTACAACAAGGTCACCATGCAGATGGCGTCCCGCAACCTCACGGTGACCAGCGTGCGCGCCGTGGTGGAGGGCGCGAGCGGCCAGGGCTCGGTGGGTGACTGCAACCGCGACAACATCCGCGACACGCTGGCCCCGTTCGTCTCCACGGTCGTCAACATCGAGAACGTGAAGGAGGACGGCACCTGCTTCGACATCACCGCCACCTTCAACGGCTTCTCGCAGTCGGGCCGCGGGTTGATCTCCCAGGATGGTACGAAGGTGCAGCTGGAGCTCTACTTCGCGGCGACCGGCCACCGCTGCGCGGACGGCGCGGTGGGCGCGAACACCGTCAAGCTGAACGGCAATGCCTTCACCGGCAACGCGATCCAGACGTACGTCATCCAGTAATACCCAACCGCGCTCGTGAGCGCGCACCCTCTCCGGAGACGAGACACGTATGACGTGGCGGTGGCTTGCTGACACGACTGGCAGGACGAAGTTTCGAGGGTGCGCGCTGGCGCTGGCCCTGGGTATGACGGGGCTGGCGCTTCCCGCGGCGGCGCAGAGCACGCCGCTGCCGGGGGCTTATGCCGAGTGGCAGGAAGCCCGGGAGCGCACGGAGGACGCTCCCGCGCGGGAGTTCGTCCTCATCAACTACTTCTTCACCCGCGTCACGGCGAGCAACCAGCTCGGTGACCCGGCGGGTCTCCGGGGCGTGTCACTCGGCCCCATCGGCTTCCCCGCGGGCAGCGCGGTGCGCGTGGAGAAACGCGAGGCCTTCTTCGTCGAGCAGCGCTGGATTCCAGTCATCGAATACAGCCCCATCTTCGTGGATGGCATGGCCAGCTTCCGTGCCCAGTTCGAGGTGGACTACCTCTGGGGCCGTGCGGCCAACACCGTCCAGCAGAACGAGGGCGGTGGCTTCAACGCGGATCAGATCAACATCCAGACGAAGAACGTCAACGTCGCTCTCTACCCGACGAAGGATCCCAACCAACTCACCCTCCTCTTCGGTACCCAGCCCGTCTACGACTCCGTCCACGACCCGACGCGCGCCCCGCTCGGCGACATCATCCGGACGGGCTACAAGCTGACCTTCCTGGGCAGTGATGCCACCGGTCTGTCCGTCTTCAGCAACTACCTGGGAGGCCAGGCCCGCCTGAGCCTGCTGCCGCTGGGCAGCTTCCAGGCGGACAAGGCCACCGATGACGATCCGCGCCTCAAGTTCGTGTGGACGGCCCTCGCGGATTACACCTACCCGCTGGCTCCGGGCACCAACGTGGGCCTGTCCCTGTGGCACCTGCGCGACGACACCAAGGGCGAGGCCTATGCCTTCGAGGGTCTGGTGCGCAGCGGCCCCGGCTCTCCGGGACTCGGCAGCTTCACCGGCGCGCCGCAGTTCGCCATCGAGCGGCCCAGTGGCTGGGTGACGTGGCTGGGTGCCAACTTCAACCACAACATCGACTTCCGCACCGGGCCGTTCGGCGCCTCCGGCTTCGTCATGTACAACGCGGGCCGTTTCCGCAGCAACCGGCCCGACACGACGCTCAACCGCCAGGTGGATATCAGCGGCCTGTCCGCCAACCTGGAGCTGCTCTACAACTTCGGGCGCACCTCGAATGACCTCGTCACGCTCGAGGGCATGTTCTCCACGGGTGACTCGGACCTGCGCGACGGCCGCTACACCAGCGCCTTCACCTTCAACGAGTACGGCCTGCCCGGCGCCGTGTGGTTCAACCACAAGATGCTCATCCTATTCCCCTTCACCAGCACGGTGAACAACTACACGGGCGCGGTGACGGACATCTCCAACCAGGGCTTCGGTCTGCAGAGTGTCATCGCCACCGGCGCGTATGACCTCATCCCCAACAAGCTCAACCTCAAGCTGGGCGTGGGCCACGCGCGGAGCTCCGTCACCGCGCCGGAGAACACGCCGGGCATCCCCCGTGGCCGCATCATCGGCACGGAGATCAACGCCGAGCTGCGCTACACCATCCGCTACCTCATGACCGTGGGTCTGCACGGTGGCTACATGTTCCGCGGCGCCTTCTACAACGGGAACCCGCGCGTCACCGAGAACCCGTGGGCCGCCTTCACCACCTTCACCTGGTACGCCTTCTGACCATGAAGACTCGTGCTCTGGGCCTGCTCGCGCTCGCCGCCCTCTCCTCCGGGTGCGTCACCTCGTACAAGGCGCGTCCGCCCCTGTCCTTCCAGGACTTCGACTACTCCTCCCTCGACGGCAAGCCCTGGCCCCTCCAGCGCCTGGCCCTGCCCGGCACCGCCGCCACCCACCACCTCGCGCGCGTGCCCGAGGTCGCCTACGTCGAGCTCAATCCCCAGGGACAGCAGACCGTCCTCTTCATCCACGGCCTGGGCTCGTACCTGAAGTTCTGGCGCTATCAGCTCGATGCCTTCGCCGCCCAGGGCTACCGCGTCATCGCCGTGGACCTGCCCGGCTTCGGCAAATCCGACAAGCCCGCCTCCTTCCCCTACACCATGGAAGCCATGGGCGACGCGGTGCACGAGCTCGCCCAGAAGCTCGGCGCGCAGAAGCCCATCCTCGTGGGCCACTCCATGGGCGGGCAGACGTCCCTCTCCTACGCCCTGCGCTACCCCGAGGACGTGAAGGCACTCGTGCTCACGTCCCCCGCCGGTTTCGAGAAGTTCAGCGCGAAGGAGAAGGCCTGGTTCAAGCGCTCCTTCAGCGTCTCCCTCATCAAGGGCTCGCCCGAGTACGGCATCTGGGGCAGCGTGCGCCAGTCCAACTTCGAGCGCTGGCGCCCCGAGCTCGCCTGGCTCATCGAGGAGCGCGTGCGCGTGGTCAAGAGCCCCGAGTTCGACTCCTACGCCTACGCCAACGTGCGCACCGTGAACGGGCTCGCGAACAACGACTTCGTGCGCGACAGCCTCCACCGCGTCTCCGTCCCCACCCTCATCATCTACGGCGAGGACGACCGCCTCATCCCCAATCCCTTCCTCCACGGGGGCGAGGTGCGTGACATCATGAGCTACGGCCACCAGAACATCCCCGGCTCGAAGCTCGTGGGGCTGGACCGCTGTGGCCACACCGTCCAGATGGACTGCCCCCAGGACTACAACGTGCAGGTGCTCGCGTTCCTCGAGGGCCTGGAGTGAAGGGTCCTCCCTCTCCCCCTGGGAGAGGGCCGGCCCCCACCCCCCTCCACTACGGGATGGTGTGGTTCCTCACCATGTTGAACTGCACGTTCTGCGTGAGGTCCTTCGAGTTGAAGTGCCCGTACGGATAGGCCGAGTACGTCTTCTCGCCCGTCTGTCCCGGGATGCGCGAGGTGTAGCTGCCGTAGACCACGTTGCCGTAGCCGATGATCTCATCCGCGGTGGACCAGATGGAGTAACGGTAGGCGCCCTCGTAGCTGCTGCTGCTCCGCAGGTTGTCGAGGTACGCCGAGCGGCCCGTGACGAAGGCGCCGACCAGGTAGCCCGGGTACAGGCCGTTGGTGCTGCCGCAGGTGGGCGTGCCCGGGCCCGTCTGGTAGCACGAGGTCAGGCCCAGGTTGGCGCCCGCGATGCCCACGAAGGTGTCCACCGAGGACGTCAGCGGCGCGCCCACGTAGTACTGGCCGCCCTCCAGCGAGTCCGTGGCGTAGCCGCCGAGAATCGCCTTGCGCGCCAGCGTCACGCCCATCGAGTGCGCGATGATGTCCACCTTGGCGGCGCCCGTGTAGGCCTTCACCGCCTCGATGAACTTGCGGACCTTCATCACGTTTGTCTTCGAGTGGTACTGGTACGCCGACATCATGGCGTCCGCCGGGCCCCACGTCGTCGCGTACAGCTCGCTCGTCTTGTAGCCCTTGGATTGGAAGAACTCGATGGAGGCATTCCAGCCCGACTGGCCCGCCGTGCCCGTGCCAATGGCCTTGTCCGAGTTGCCGTGGATGAAGATGACCGGCTGGTTCACCACCGTGTCCGTGCTGCTCGCCTTGCCGCCATGGCTGCCGCCCGCCAGGTCCGCGCGCACCAGGTTGTACGTGGGCTCATAGCCATTGGCCCTCAGCCAGTCACGGAAGTGCGTGGTAAAGCCAGACGTCGACACCGCCGCCTGCTCCGCGCTGCCCGTCTCCTCCGCGGACGCCTCCTGCACGGGGGCCTCCACCGGAGTCTCCACCTCCTCGGCGGGACCGCAGCCTGGAACGAACGCGCCCAACAACAGCGCACCCGTCAATGAAAGGGAATGACGCAGCCGCATGATTGCTACTCCTTGTTTTGGATGGGGAGCATGCGGCACGGGGGTGTGTGCCGCATTGCACGATTATAACGTTTTTCACGATTCATTGCCCGTGCGTTGGAGTTGGTGGGTGCACGAAAGGGCGACCTGTCCCCTCGCCATGTCAGTGCCTGCTGCGTAGGTTGGGTGACGCATGAGGTCAGGAATCACGCAGATGACTCTCTGCGTCATGCTGTTCCTGACCACGCGTGTCTCCGCTGAGGGGCAGGAGGCGCAGCACGGCTTACGCAAGCCGAGGCTGCGTGCAGTCCGGGTGACGGGTCGGGCCGAGGAGGTACGCGTGGCCGCCAGGACGGCGACGCGGATCCGTTTCGACACCGCCCTGGACGCGGAGCGCACGCGTCTGGAGGACGGGCTCGGGCGCTTCGAGCCGCTCCTGATGGGCAATGGCTTCCTCATCGTCACCCCGCGCGAGGAGCTCCCCGGCGGTGAGCACGTGACGCTGCGGGTGGTGCTCTCCGATGGCACCGAGGTGCCCTTCGTGCTCGCCACCAGCGACTCCGAGGTGGACGTGCAGGTGCGCGTTTCCCGCTACGACCTTCGTCCCCGTGGAAGGGCCGAGGCACCGGCCACAGTCTCCGCGGTGTGGCGCGAGCGGGTGTGGGGGCCTCGCGGCGCGAGCGCGGAGTGGCCCGAGCGGCGGCGCTCGCGTTGGGACGAGGGCCGGGCCGGACGGCTCGCGGAGTCCATGTTGGTGCTCGCCGCGCGCTCCGGGCCACTGCAGCAGGGAGTGCCGGGCGCGGGGCTCGAGGTGGAACGGCGCCAGTTCCACGCCGGAGGACTGTCCGGCTTCGTGGTGCGCGTGAGGAATCCGGACCCGCTGCGGTCCTGGGAGCCCGGCGATGTCCGGGTGCGTCATGCGGACGGAGGCGGGGAGGTGGAGGTGCTGGCCCTGCGGATGGGGCCCGGGTCGCTCCCGCCCGGAGGGTGGGGGTGGCTCGTCGTCGTCACGCCGGCGCTGCCCGAGGACGGGCAGGCCCGGTTCGAGCTGGAGCTGCGGGGGCGGAAGGGCGTCGCGCTGTAAGGGCAGCCGTGAGTGCAGTCGTGAGCCCGGAGGACGTCATGAAGATGAACAAGAAGACGTACTGGCGTCGTTGGATGTTGGCCCTTGGTGCTGCCGCTGCTCTCGCCGGAGGTGCGGCCTACGCCCTGCAGAAGGAGTGTTGGCAGTGCTCGCCCTGCGGATGCTCGTCCGATGGTGGTTACCTCATGTGTTGTGACGTCTACGCTTGCTGAGCGAGGCGCGCGACTCATGAAGATTGGTGCGGAACCCGGGCACGTCTTCCTCCCATAATGAGGGAGGCGTGCCTGGAGACATCGCACCGTGACTGGACTCGCCACCTCACGGAGGGGATGACATGAGAGGCGCAGCACATGCGTGAGCGGACACGCTCGAAACGGTTCGCGCTCGCGTTCGCCTTTGGCGGCGTCGCGGTCTTCCTCTGGCAGCTCGCTACTGCGTCCCCGGGCCCCGTTCCCTGGGAGCCGCCCCCGCTTTCCGGCCCGCTCCTCATTCCCCGCGCTTCTCCCCGGCCCCGGGCCCTCCTGCATGGCGCCTCCGTGCTCGATGCCAGCTTCGCGGCCTCCTCGGCCTCGCGCCTGGTGAAGGCCGTCCCCGCCTGGGTGTACTCCCATCCGTTACATGGTGTACCGGCAGCTCCTCCCGAGCCGCCGCCGCCTCCACCGCCTTCGCTCGCCAGTGTGATGCCGCTGTCCTCGCGGGAGCTCGCGCCGGATGGGCTTCCCGTCTCGGCGATGCGCTGCAAGCGGACCGGCGAGGGGCTCGACTGTGGAAGCTGCCGCACCGATGGGGACTGTCCCGCCGGCCAGGGTTGTGTGGCCAACCGCGAGACGCGCCGCTTCGAGTGCATGGCCTCCGAATGCGAGGTGGATGCCCACTGTTTTCCGGGCAGCCTGTGTCGAGCCGTCACAACAGGGGCCACCGGCATCGTCGTCCGCCGCTGTTCCCCCGAAGGTGTCCGCCGCGAGGGGGAGTCCTGTGATGCGCTGCCCGTCTCGCCCGCCAGCTCCTGCCGCGAGGGACTGCGCTGCGTGAACCAGGTGTGCTCCGCGCCGTGCTCGCAGGATGGCGCCGTGCGCTGTGCCCAGGGTTTCGTCTGCACCGACAGCCGCGAGGGCCCCGGTTGTGTTCCGGACTGTCAGCAGCTCGGATGCCCCGAGGGGCAACTGTGCTCCCGCGTCCAGGAGGGCCAGTACCAGTGTCTCGCGGCCTCGGAGGGGGATTGCCGAGACACCCCGTGCTCCGAGGGCGAGCGCTGCAACATGCGCATGTCCCGGGGCAGGGCCGTCTTCTGGTGTGCTCCGCTCTGCAACCCCGTGCTGTCCGGTTCATGCTCCGCCGGGAACGTCTGCGGCATGGGCAGCTCCACCGCCAGCACCTGCTTCCGCCAGTGCGAGCCCGGGGACCCCCAGTCCTGTGGCCCCGGTTGGACCTGCTCCACCGTCACCGAGGACATGTCTGTCTTTGGGTGTACCCCGGAGTTGCGTTAGGCCCTGTCTGACTTTGTCAGGGCACTGGCGAGTGCGGCGATGTGCCGCTCGTCGGTGCCACAGCACCCGCCGAGCAGGCGCGTGCCGAGTTCCGCATGGACGCGGGCCATTTCCCGCGCGAAAACGTCCGGGGGCTCGCTGTCGAGCTCCGCGCGCCCGTCGAGTTCCTCGGGCGAGAGGCGGGAGGTATTGGCCTGCAGGCCCACCACTCGCGCGCCGAGGGAGGGCGAGGCGGCCAGCTGGCGCGACAGGCCCTCGCGGAAGGCGGAGGGGTGGACGCAATTCACCATGTACGCTGCCGGGCGCGCACCGGGCAGGGCGTCGATGCGCGCCACGGCCTCGCCCAGCGGGGTTCCGTCGAGCAGCGTCCCGGTGGGACGGAGGACGAAGCTCAGCATGAATGGCGCCCCGGTGCGCGCCATCGCCAGGGCGAGGCCCTCGGCCTCCGAGAGGGCCGGCAGCGCCTGGGCCACGAGGAAGTCCACCCCGGCGCGGGCGAGCGCCTCCACATGGGGCGCGTGGAAGGCCGCCGCCTCCTCGCGGGGGAGGGCCTCCGCGGGTTGGTAGGCGTCCCCGCGGCACCCGACGAGCCCCCCGATGAAGACGCTCGCCCCCCGGCCGCCGGCCTCGTCGCGCAGGCCCGCCAGCAGCCCCACTGCCTCGGTGAAGACGTCCCGGCCAGCGAGGCCCGCGCGCGCGAGCCGTTCCTCGTTCGCGCGCCAGGTGGGCGTGAGGAGGAGGGTGGGCAGGCCGTGGCGCAGACCGATGTCACGGTAGTCGCGGTAGATGCCGGCGAGCGCCTCGCGTCCCTCCGGACTGAAGAGGAGGCCCGCGTTGGCCACGTGCGGGTCCAGCAGTCCCGCGGGGTGGCGGCGCAGGCGCTCGACCACGGAGCCCTCGGCGAGTATCAGCGGTGCCTCGTCCAGGGCACGAAGGAAAGGTGAAAGATTTCTGGTCATGGTGCCTGGGGAACCCTACCAAGGGTCAGCTGTACTTGTTGCGTCCTGCCATGACGCCGCCGTCGACATCCCAGATTGCGCCGGTGACCCAGGAGGCCTCGTTCGACAACAGATGGGCGATGGTCCGCGCAACATCCTCCGCGCGGCCCACGCGGCCGAGCGGATGGAATCCGTTGAACCCCTGGAGCGCACCGTGAACCTGCTCCTTCGGGATGAAACCCTCGTAGATGGGGGTCTCGACGACTGCCGGTGAAACCGCGTTGACGCGGATGCCATGGCCGGCCAGCTCCATCGCCAGGTGCTGCGTCAGCGAGTGAAGTCCTGCCTTGGCCATGGAATAGGCCGAGGAGGGAGTGGCCTGGATGGCCTGCCTGGCCCACATCGAGCCGATGTTCACGATCGCGCCCCCCTTGCGCAGCGCGACCATGGACCTGGCGACGGCCTGCGTGATGAAGAAGGTGGCCTTGTTGATGTCGAGATACAGGTCGTAATCGCGTTCCTCGTGCTCCAGGAATGCCTTCGGCAGGAAGACGCCCGCCGCGTTGACCAGCAGCGTCGCGTCGGCGTGGTCCCTGTTCAGTTGGGCCACCAGCGCCTGTCTCTCCGTGCCAGAGGTGATGTCCGCGCGCAGGCCGTCCACGGGACCGAACGCAGCCAACTCAGCGACGGCGGCCTGGACCTTGTCGTCCCGATGCCCGATGACAACGGCTCGCCCGCCCTCCTCGAGGACGATGCGGGCAACGGCCTTCCCCATTCCGCTGGTACCGCCCACGACGATGAGCTTCTGCTGGGTGAATCGCGCACTCATTGAAAGTTGCTCCCTTGCTTGGCCCGGCACGGAAAACCTCAGGCGGCCTGATAGATTCGGACGTTTGGGGCGGCGTCGAGGAGCGGCTTCAACGCGGTCACGACATCGGCGTTGAACAGGCCGCTCTCGAGGTAGGCGCTGGCCTGCTGCGCCGTGTCGAACCCGTGGAGCACCTGCACGTCCTCGTCACGGACGAGCAATTCCTTCGACTGCGCGCCGGCGATCGTCTCGAGGAATGGCGCCTTGTAGCGCTGGTACACGCCCACGGCCGCGGGCCGGTTGGCGGGAGAAATCTGCAGAGTGATTTGAAGGTAGACCATGGGTTTCCTCCGTTTGGACGTCTGTACTGCGTGTAAGATGAGCTATCCCGCAGGGGCAGCTCACCGAGGGCCGACGAGGAATTCATGCGTCTGGGTACCCGCCGCCGCAAACGAGATGTTCTTGGCTTCCGGCAAAGGAAATCTTGACCGCCCATGAGCGCGCCCGAATACCTCAACGCCCTGCGCGCCTTCGAGGCGAGTGCCAGGCACGAGAGCTTCTCCGCCGCGGCCGCCGAGCTTCACGTGACCCCGGCGGCGGTCGGACAACTCGTGCGAAGCCTCGAGGAGGCGCTCGGCATACCGCTGTTCCTCCGAGGCACGAGCGGACCGAAGCGGCTCGTCCTCACCGAAGCGGCCCAGCGGGCGCTGCCGGAAATCCGCGCCGGGTTCGAGCGGCTGAGCGCCGGCGTCGCGCGGTTGAAGGAGAGCTCGTCGGCGGGTGTGCTGACCGTGACGGTCAGCCCCGCCTTCGCGGCCAAGTGGCTCCTGCCGCGCCTCGAGCGGTTCCAGGCCGCATGGCCGGAGCTGGACGTGCGGCTCGACGTGTCCATCGAGTTGCTCGACTTCGCCGCGCGCGGGGTGGATATCGGCGTGCGCTACGGAGCTGGTGTCTGGCCCGGGCTGAGCGCCGACAAGCTCTTCGACGAGGAGGTCTATCCCGTCTGCTCGCCCGCGCTCCTGCGGCAGAGCCGCCGTCCGCGCCGGCCGTCGGACCTGGGCGGCCTACGACTCATCCACGACCGGTCCGTGGATGCCCGCGCGGGGTTCGCCACGTGGGAGGCCTGGCTCGAGAAGGCGGGCGCGAAGGACGTCGAGACGAAGCGAGGCCTGCGTATCAACAACTCCGCCGCGGTGCTGCAGGCGGCAATCGACGGGCAGGGCGTGGCGTTGGCCCGCAGCATCATGGCGCATGACGACCTCGCGGCCGGACGGCTGGTGCGCCTGTTCCCCGAGGTGGAGTTCCCTTCCGCGCTCGCCTACTACGCCGTCTACCGGCCCGAGTGCGCCACGCTCCCGAAGCTGGTGGCGTTTCGTGAATGGCTCGTTCGCGAGGCGTCCGAGCGCCAGGCTCTCTGACGGAGGACCGCCACCTCCATCAGACAGAGCCTGGACGCGGAGGCGTCAGTACCGGGACAGGTAGGCGCGGGAGCCGCCATCCGCCGCGCCGTAGTTCCAGTAGATCTGGTCCGCCGCCCCGCTGCCGTCGAGGTCCGCGAAGAAGTACTGCGTGTTGGCGGACTGGCTATATCCCGGGTTGTTCATCAGCGGGCCTCCCGAGAAGCCCGTGGCCGAGCCGAGGTACACCTGGATGCGCCCCTCGCGGTAGTCCGGACGCCAGAAGAGCTTGTCGGCGTGGCCATCGCCGTTGACGTCGGTGAAGTAGAGCCGCGTCTCGGGATTGCCGCTATAGCCGCCCGTGTGCGAGGTCAGGAAGGTGAACGTGCCGTTGCCGTTCGAGGCGTAGACGCGCGTGCGCCCCGAGTCCGCCGCCGGGTCCCACACGATCTTGTCCGCACGGCCGTCTCCCGTGACGTCCGCGAAGTAGAAGTGCGCGTCGCCGTTCTGGCTGCTCCCGGCATCCGTGTTGGTGTTGGACCAGGCGAAGGTTCCGTCACAGTTCGACAGGTAGACGCGCGCCCGGCCCGAGTCGAACGTCGGGTTCCAGTAGATCTTGTCCGCGCACTTGTCCCCGGTGATGTCCGCGAAATGGAAGGTGGTCGCGCTCGACTCGCTCCCGCCGTTGTCGTTCGAGTTGGTCCAGCGGAACGTCCCGTCACAGTTCGACAGGTAGACCCGCGTGTGGCCCGTATCGAAGGTCGGGTTCCAGTAGATCTTGTCCGCGCACGCGTCCCCGTTCACATCCGCGAAGTAGAAGGTCGTCGCGTTGGACGCGCTCCCTCCATTGTCGTGCACGATCGCCGGACCGAAGGTCCCGTTGCAGTTGCCCCGGAAGGCCTGGGTCGCTCCTCCGAGCAACGTGGGATTCCAGGACAGCTTGTCCGCGCAGCCGTCCCCCGTCACGTCCGCGAAGTAGAGCCGCGTGCTCGCCGAGGTTCCGTTGCCCTGCGTATCCGTCGTCGAGCCCGCCTGGAATACCGCCGGACGGATGGTCGCCATCACCGCGAAGTGGTCCGATGGCGAGATGCCGTCGTACTTGCTCGTGTCGATGAGCTGGTCCGACGTGGTCATGTCCCCGCCACTCACGAGGATGTAGTCGAGCCGGTTGTAGTTGGTGCTCGGGTTCTTCCAGGAGCTGTTGAAGGTCGCCGTGTCCGCCGTCGTGGCTCCCGTGTGCCGCGCCGAGCGGTACAGCGTCGGGGACGCTCCCGTCTCGAGCATCGCGATGGAGTCGTCGTTCGTCGAGTTCGGGTTCTGCGGGTCGGAGTTGAAATCTCCGAACACGATGATGGAACGGCCTGTCGCCTTCTGGGTGATGATGCCGCGGATCAGCTCCGCGTTCTTCTCTCGCGCCAGGCCACAGTTCACTCCGTGTGCCGGGTGCGAGTTGACCAGGAAGTACTGGCGGCCCGAGAGTTTGTCATCGAGCTTGATCCAGGCCGCCGTCCTCCCGGATGCATTCGGGTAGCAGGCGTTGGACTCGGCGTACGGATTGGCGATGCTGAAGTAGCCCTGCACGTCCGTGCCCGCCGCCAGCGCGAACCGGCTCCGGCGATAGAAGATCATCTTCGGGCTTCCGTTCGGCGGCTTGTAGTAGTCGTAGTTCCCCTGGAACGCGTTGATGAGATCGTTCTGGATGGCCGCCGCCGACGCCTCCTGCACTCCGAAGACGTCCGGGTTCCTCGCGGAGATGAGCTTGATGACGTCCGGGCTCCGCTGCGTCCAGCTGTAGATGCCCGTGTCATCCGCGTTCACCTGCCGCACGTTGTATGTCATCACCGTGAACGGCCGGTGATCCACCGCCGCCGCTGACTCGAGGCTCGCGAGCTCCTCGGGTTCGTGCGCGTCCAGTGTCGCCGGTCCACAGCTGGACCACAGCGTCGTCAGGGCCAGCAGGGCCGGGCCCTGGAGATTGATGCGAAGCCTGCGCGTCTCGAGCTTCATCTCTGCGCTCCTCTTGGGGGGGAGGCGCATCCTCGAAGAGTGGGACGGTGAGTTCAAGTAATTCGTGAATTGATTGGAATCCCTCACCCTAGCCCCTCTCCCAAAGGGAGAGGGGACATCGCACGGGCTCAACCCGGGATTCGTGGCACCCTCACCCCGTCCCTCTCCCGAGGGGAGAGGGGTTGTTGGTCCGTGAGGGTTCTTGACTGTGTTTGGGATTGGACCCTTGGCTATGGGACTACGACCCGGCGCAGGTGGGCGCCCAGGCGCGTCGTGAACTCGTAGTGGATCGTCTGCGCCCAGTCCGCCAGGTTCTCCACGTGCAGGTGCTCGTCCCCATCCTTGCCGAGCAGCGTCGCCGTCAACAGCCGCTCGTCATGCGTCGCCCTCGTCACGTCCACGATGATGTGGTTCATCATCACCCGCCCCAACACCGGGCACCTCCTCCCGTTCACCAGTACGTGCGCCTTCCCCGACAGCAGCCGCGCGTACCCGTCGTAGTACCCCACCGGTAGCACCGCCACCCGCGTCGCCTCCGCGCACCGGTACGTGCACCCGTACCCCACGTAGCTCCCCGCCGGCAGCCACTTCACCACCTGGCTCGGGCACCTCCACGACAGCACCGGCCTCAGCTCCGGCACCCGCCCCAACACCAGCCGCGCCGAGAGTCTCGTCTCCGTCGACGGCCACAGCCCGTACAGCGAGATGCCCACCCGCTGCGCGTCGAAACGCGCCCTCGGCAGCACCAGCGTCGCCGCGCTCGCCGCCATGTGCCGCTGCAATGGCTCCTCCACCGGCACGCTCGTCCGCAGCGCCATCAGCCCACCCTCGAAGACGTCGAGCTGGGACTCGGCGTACGTCTGCTCCGTCACGTCCTCCGTGTTCGCGAAATGGCTCAGCACCCCCACCACCCGCAGCACGTCCGCCGCCTCGCGCAGGAAGTCCAACTCGCCCCCCGCGATCTGCCCCGGCGTGAAGCCCTCTCGCCCCAGCCCCGTGTCCACGTGCACGTGCACCCTCAGCGGGTGCTCCAGTTTCGCCCGGCGCAGCTCCTCCGCCGTCTCCCTCCACGAGCCGTCCCCCACCACCACCTCCACCCCCGCTCGCGCCAGCGCCACCGCCTCCTCCGCGTCCGTGGCGCCAATCACCAGCACTTGCTTGCGCGGCAGTCCCTTCGCTTGCTCGAAGGCCCGTGCCGTCAGCGCGTCCCCCGGCGTGATGAAGTACAGGACGTCCACCAACGGGTGCACCAGCGGCAACATCTGCGTCAGCCCGTGGCCGTATGCATTGCCCTTCAACACCGCGCCCAGCGCCCTCGGCCCATTCGTGTCCACGGATAGCTTGCGCAGCGTCGCCACGTTCGCCGCCAGCGCTCCCGCCGACAGTTCCAGCCTCGATGCCACCTTCGCCGGTGCTCCCGCAGTCACTTCGTGCATCTTCCGCCTGACCGTCCTTCGCGCCCGCCGGCGCCCTGTGTGATTCTTTTTCTTCCAAAGCCCGCCCCATTGCACGCTCCATCCGAGCGGGCAGCCATGGGAGCGTCCGATGCTCCGCACCCGGAGGGGAGCCGCTCATGTCTTCCAAGTTGGCACTGAGCCCCGATGACACGGACTGGGAGCGGCCCACCGCCGGCCCCGGTTTGCTCCTGGATGTGCCCGCCGAGGGGTCCTGGCGCCATCGGCCCTTCTTCCACGTGCAGGCCACTCCTCCCTTCCTGCGCTTGATGGCCGGAACGCAGCCCCTGCTGTGGATGCATGTGGAGGAGGGCTGGGAGACCTGTGGCTTCCTGCGCGGCCCCGCTTGGGTGCCCGCCGTCCTTCCGCCCATCACCGCCGCTGACGTGCGCGCCATCCGCGAGCAGCCGGGTTCTCCCGCCTGGTGGGATGCCTGGAACCGCTATGTCGTCCGTCACCTCGAGGCTTCTCCCGCGTCGCCGCTCCACGCGGGCCGCTGGTGTCTTCGTCCCCTTCCCGAGGTGGACGCCGGCGCGGCCCGGAAATACTCCACCCGTCCCGCCGGGCCCGGCGTGCCGCCCGAGCCCCCGTACCTGGTCCATGGCGTCAGTGCTCTCGGCTTCGAGCCCTTCTGGCGCGAGTATTGGCAATTCGATGGGTACTCCCGGGACTCCCTGGGCGAGGACTTTCCTCCCAGTCCTCCCAAGCACTCGGGGCAGTTCGTCTGGTGTGGCGGGGTCATCTCGCTCCGGCCTCCCTCTCCCGAGGACTCCGGCCGCTTGAAGGTCTGGCGCAAGGCCGCTCGCGACGGCTCCCTTCCTCCCGTGCTCCTCTTCTACCTGGCCCCCTTGCGCAAGTGGGTGGTGCTCGATGGGCATGACCGGATCCTCGCCGCCTCGTTCGAGCAGTGTCCCGTGCCCATCCTCGGGCTCTGGCTGGTGCGCGAGTCGCCTGTCCCCGAGGAGGCGATCGCTCATGCGCGCAGGCGCGCCGAGCGGATGGTGGAAGGGCGTCTGCGGGAGGACGTGGCTCCGGATGTTCTCGATGACGTGAATCGCTACGTGCTGAAGGGGTACGTGGACGTCCACCGCTCCGCCATCACCCGCGCCTGGCCTCTGCCCGGCGGCGCCCGCGCCTGGCGCTCCGAGGTGCTCGACTGGTGCGAGTCCCAGCGACTGCATCCCCAGGCTTGGGAGTGGGAGCGCTTCGTGGCCCCCAGTTGGTGGTGAGCCCGGCCGTGCCCCTGGCGGGGGAGGGGGCTCGCTTCGTTCCCGTCGTGCGCATCCTCTCCGGCAGGAGGTCTCCCCATGAGCATCTGGCAGAAGCTGTCCTCGCGTTTCCGTGGGCATTCCGATGAAGAGGCGTCTCGTCCTCGACCTGAATCCACTGGCATGTCCTATGCCGACTTCGAGCGCGACAAGGACCTCAAGGAACGGCAGCTCTCCGGCGCCTTCGAGCCGCCTTTCGGCAAGGACGCCTCCGCCATCGAGCAGGACGAGTAGGGGGGACGGGTCTGGAGAACGGGGACGGGCACCCTCACCCCGGGGAGCGAGGGGATGGATGGCGAGTGAGGAGTCCTGTGATAGGTCGCTCGCTCGTTCCTCCTTCCTCCCTGCTCTCCATGCGCCTCCTGCTCGCCCTCCTCGTCGCGCTCCTCTGTGTCGTGCCGTCCATGGCCTCCGCACAGGCTGCCAGCCCCGCTGTGTTCCTCCTGCGTCCCGCCCGTGTCTTCGACGGTGTCTCCGCGAAGCCCCAGGAGGGTTGGGTCGTGCTCGTCCGAGGGGACCGCATCGCCGCCGTCGGGCCCGCTGCCCAGGTGACCGCTCCCCTGGGGACGGAGGTCGTCGAGCTTCCCGGCACCACCCTCGTCCCCGGTCTCATCGAGGCGCACTCGCATCTGCTCCTCCACCCCTACAACGAGACCTCCTGGAATGATCAGGTGCTCCGCGAGCCGCTCGCCCTCCGCGTCGCCCGCGCCACCAATCACGCCCGCGATACGTTGCTCGCCGGCTTCACCACCGTGCGCGATCTCGGCACCGAGGGCGCCGCCGATGCCGATGTCGGTCTCAAGCAGGCCATCCAGCAGGGCATCATCCCCGGGCCCCGCGTCCTCGCCACCACCCGCGCCCTCGTCGCCACCGGCTCCTATGCCCCCAAGGGCTTCGCTCCCGAGTGGCACGTCCCCCAGGGCGCCGAGGAGGCCGATGGTGTCGACAACCTCATCCGCGCCGTCCGCGGCCAGATGGGCAAGGGCGCTGATTGGATCAAGGTCTATGGCGATTACCGCTGGGGCCCGCGCGGCGAGGCGTTCCCGTCCTATTCGCTCGAGGAGATGAAGCTCATCGTCCAGACCGCTCGCGACGGTGGACGCCCCGTCGTCGTCCACGCCAGCACCCCGGAAGGCATGCGCCGCGCCGTGCTCGCCGGTGCGGAGAGCATCGAGCACGGGGACGGTGGCACCCCCGAGGTCTTCAAGCTCATGGCCGAGCGCGGTGTCTTCTTCTGCCCCACGCTCGCCGCCGGGGATGCCCTCCACCAGTACGGCGGATGGAAGAAGGGCACCGACCCCGAGCCCGCCGCCATCCAGCAGAAGCGCGCCAGCTTCCGCGCCGCCCTCGCCGCCGGTGTCACCATCTGTAATGGCAGTGACGTGGGGGTGTTCGCCCATGGCGACAACGCTCGTGAGCTGGAACTCCTGGTCTCCTACGGCCTGTCGCCCCTGCATGCGTTGAAGGCCGCTACCTCCGTCAACGCCCGCATGCTCCACATGGAGGACCGCATCGGCCAGGTGAAGGAGGGGCTCTTCGCGGACCTCGTCGCCGTCGAGGGAGACCCCACCCGCGACATTTCCGCGCTGCGTCACGTCCGCTTCGTCATGAAGGGCGGCACCGTGTTCCGGCGGTAAGCACCCCGATGCTAGGGTGCGCCGCCGTGCCCCGCATCTCCTTCACCTCGAGCCTCCAGCGTCATGTCTCGTGCCCCACCGAGCAGGTGGGCGGGACCACCGTTCGCGAGGCCCTCGAGCACTACTTCGCCCGCCATCCACAGGTGCGCAGTTACGTGCTCGATGAGCAGGGGGCACTGCGCCATCACGTCGTCGTCTTCGTGGATGGCGGCCAGCTTCGTGATCGTTCGGGCCAGCAGGAGCCGATCGGCGAGGCCTCCGACCTCTACATCATGCAGGCACTCTCGGGGGGTTGATCATGTCGGATCGCATCTTCGTCGCCACGCGCAAGGGGCTCTTCGAGCTCCGGCGTTCCCAGGGCCGGTGGCGTATCGCCCAGACGTCCTTCCTCGGTGATCCGGTCTCGCTCGTCGCGAAGTCTTCCGCGGATGGCACCCTCTATGCCGCGCTCCACCTGGGCCACTTCGGCGTGAAGCTGCGCGCTTCCTCCGATGGCGGTCAGCGCTGGGACGAGCTCACCGCCCCCGCCTTCCCCCAGAAGCCGGAAGGGCTCGAGGAGACGCTCCCCGATGGCAAGCCCTGGCCATGGCGCGTCGAGCAGATCTGGGCCCTCGAGGTCGTGGACGGCACCCTCTGGTGCGGCACGGTCGGTGGCGGGCTCTTCCGCTCGAAGGACCGGGGCCAGTCCTGGGAGCTGTGCCGCGGCCTCTGGGAGCACCCGCTGCGCAAGCAGTGGTTCGGTGGTGGCACGGACCTGCCGGGCATCCACTCCATCTGCCCGCATCCGAAGAACCCGAACGAGCTCGCCGTGGGCGTCTCGTGCGGCGGCGCGTGGCTCACGCGCGATGGGGGCGAGCACTGGGAGGTGAGCCACGGCATGTTCGCCGAGTACATGCCTCCCGAGTTGTGCGAGAACCCGGCCACCCAGGATCCGCACCTGCTCGCGCGCTGCGCTTCGCACCCGGACCGCATCTGGGCCCAGCATCACAACGGCGTCTTCCGCTCCGATGACGGGGGCTCCCGCTGGGTGTCCATCCCCGAGAGCGCTCCGAGCGTCTTCGGTTTCGCCATCGCGGCCCACCCGTCCAACCCGGACATCGCCTGGCGCGTCCCCGCCATCAAGGACGAGCAGCGCTTCCCCGTGGACGGCCGCGTCGTCGTCTCGCGTACCCGCGACGGCGGCAAGAGCTGGGAGGTGCTGCGCGAGGGCCTCCCCCAGGAGCACGCCTATGATCTCACCCTGCGCCACGCGCTCGACGTGGATGCCTCGGGAGAGCGGCTCGCCTTTGGCAGTACCACCGGCTCGCTCTGGGTCTCCGAGAACGGCGGGGACTCCTGGGTGCACCTCTCCGCGCATCTGCCCCCGATCTACGCCGTCCGCTTCGCCTGAGCGTTTCTAGCCCGCGGAGTCGATGATCTTCTTCGCGATGGCGAAGGAGAACCCCGCCCTCGCCAGCGCCGCGAGATCCCTCTGCCGGTTCTCCTCGCGCGTCTTCGCGTTCGTCCGGAAGGGGCCCAGCCGCTTCTTCCGCGCCCAGATCTTCGCCGCCTCTTCCTCGGAGAGCTCCGCGGTGGCGTCCGCCAGCTTCTTCGCCACCACGTCCGCCGAGACGCCCTTCAGCCTCAGTTTCTGGGCGATGACCCGCGCGCTCCGGCCCGAGTTGCGCAACGAGTGCGCCTTCATCCCCGCGTAGGCCTCGTCGTTGATGAGCCCTCCGCGCCTGAGCTTCGCCACGAGCTCGTCCACCCAGCCGAGTGCCTCGGTCCGCTCTCCCCCGTGCTCCTTGAGGGAACGGTCCACCCTGCGCATCAACACGCGCTTGAGCTGGCTCTCCGTTGCCGCGTACCGCTTGAGGTAGTGCAGCGCCGCGTTCTCCAGATAGCGGGGAGACACCTTCCTCGGCTTCTTCCGCGGGCGCTCGGCCTTCCGGCCCTGTTCTCCCTGCTGCTCTTCCATGGCGAGGCTGGGTGTAACACCCGGGTCAGACGTCCGGCAGCGCTTCCGTGGTTGCTGGTCTGGACGGCAGACGGACAGGCACGGTGGGGATGCACGGATCCAACCTGGGACCCGGGCACCCTCACCCCGTCCCTCTCCCGAGGAGAGAGGGGATGTTGGGGCTGTGGGGAAGTTGGGGCAGTGGGGTACTCGGTTAGAACGCTTCTTCGGGCACTTCCATCAGGTCCAGCGTGCCCTGCTCCACCATGCGCGCGGCGTGGGCAATCCCCGGCAATACCTCGTGGCAGAACCAGCGCGCGCTCGCGAGCTTGCCCATGTAGAAGGTCTTGTCGCCCGCGTTCGTCTTCATGCGCTCCAGCGCCACCGCCGCGTGCCGCACCAGCAGCCAGCCCACCACGAGGTCCGCCAGCGACAGCAGCACCCGGTTGCCCTGCAGGCCCACGTGGTAGATGGACTCGCCCATCTTCCCCAGCAGCGCTCCCAGCATTGTCTCCAGGTCCGCCAGCCCCTTGCTCAGCGCCGCCCGCTCGGCCTCCAGCTCCTTGCCGCCCTCGCCCGACTCCACTGTCGCGCGCACCTGCCCCAACAGCCGCTGCAGCGTCGCCCCTCCGTCCCTCGCCACCTTGCGCAGCAGCAGATCCAACGCCTGGATGTGCGTGGTGCCCTCGTAGAGCGAGTCGATCTTCTGGTCCCGGATGTACTGCTCCATCGGGTAGTCCTTCAGGTACCCCGAGCCCCCGAAGCACTGCAGCGCCGTCCCCAGCAACTCGTATCCCCTGTCCGAGCAGTAGCCCTTCACCAGCGGCAGGAGCAGGTCGTTGAGCGAGTCATACTCGGCGGCCTCCAGCGCCCGGTGCCCACCCTTGAGCTCCACCTGGTCCTGGATGGAGGCGGTGTAGAGGCAGAGCGCCCGCATGCCCTCGGCGTGCGCCTTCTGCGCCATCAGCATCCGCCGCACGTCCGGGTGGTGGAGGATGGTGACGCGCGGGGCCTTGGCGTCGCGCGCCTGCATCAGGTCCGAGCCCTGCTTGCGATCCTTCGCGAACTCCAGCGCGTTGAGGTACGCCGTGGACACCGTGGCCATGGACTTGATGCCCACCGCCATGCGCGCCTGCTCGATGATGTGGAACATCTGCCGGATGCCGTCGTGCACCTCGCCCAGCAGCAGGCCTCGCGCCGGCTTCCCGTCACCGAAGGTCAGCTCGCACGTCACCGAGCCCTTCAGGCCCATCTTGTCTTCGATCTTCGTGCACACCACGCCGTTGCGCTCGCCCAGCGCGCCGTTCTCCTCCACCCAGAACTTGGGCACGATGAAGAGCGAGAGCCCCTTGGTGCCCGGGCCCGCGCCCTCGGGCCGCGCCAGCACCATGTGGATGATGTTCTCCGTGTTGTCCGTCTCCGCGCTGGTGATGAAGCGCTTCACGCCCTCGAGCTCCCAGACGTCCCCGCCCACGTGCCGCGCCTTGGCCCGCGCCGCGCCCACGTCACTGCCCGCGTCCGGCTCGGTGAGCACCATGGTGCCCACCCAGCGCCGCTCCATCATCGCCGGCAGGAAGCGCTTCTTCTGGGCCGCGGTGCCCAGCCGGTCGATGACGCGCGCCAGCACTCCGCCCAGCGTGTAGAAGGCCACCGCCGGGTTGGCCCCCACCATCAGCTCGAACGCCGCCCAGCCCAGCGAGGGCGGTGCTCCCATGCCCCCCAGGTGCACGGGCAGCTCCAACTGGCCCATCCCCGACTCGTGATAGGCCGCCAGCGCCTTCTGGATGCCCGGCGGCAGCGTCACCGTCCCGTTCTCCAGCTTCGGCGGGTTGTGCTCGGGCTCGGTGAAGCTCGGCGCCATCTCCTTGAGGCACACCTCGGCGAACGTCTCCAGCGTCTGCCGCGCCGCCGTCTCGTCGAAGTCCCCGAAGGGCGCCTTGCCCAGCGAGCTCCGCCCGATCTCCAGGAACTCGAAGAGGTTGAAGTTCAGGTCTCGCAGGTTGGCCTTGTAGTGGTTGGGCGCGGACGACATCTCGGCCTCCGACTGGAACGGGTTGTGCGGGTAGAGGCCCAGGCTACCCCGTGTGATGGGCCGGATCCGCCATGTTTTCGCGGGGGGGTCGCAACCGGGGCCCGCTCGCTGCGACAATAGGACAACGAAGCACCTCCCGTGCGTCCAGCGAGGACCTTCCATGAGCATCCGAAGGATCGGCTTCAACCCCTTCGTCCAGACGGCGAACATCATCGAGGCCCAGCGGCGCATCGAGGCCCAGCACCGTGTCGACGCCGTCGAGAAGTCCATCGGGACCGATGACCCGGCGCTGATGACCGAGGAGCAGGCGCTCGAGGCCCTCAACGCGAAGCACCGCGCAGAAATGGAGGCGCTCGAGGCCGAGCGGGCCCAGAAGGAGCTCGAATCCCAGGCGCTGCGGGCCCAGCTGACGCTCGCCGATGGGTACGAGACGGCGGCCCAGCGCGAGATGGTGGACCTGAAGGGCGGGAAGGATGTCGCGAAGGAGGCACTCCCGAGCGCCAGTGCGGACAAGCCGGGCGTCTCGCTCGCGCACCTGGCCCGGGCCAATGTGTACGAGTCGGTGAGCCGGGCCGAGCGCGCCGCGGCGGAGCAGCTGGCCGCCCTGGAGCGGGCCGCGGCGGAGCAGGAGGCCGCTGGGGGGGCCGGGGCCGGGGTGGACGACTGGATGGCGGCGGAGGTGGATGCGCTCCAGGTGGACGATGGGTCCGAGGTGGAGGCCGAGGAGGACCCCTCCTGGATGGAGGCGGAGCTGTCCGCGCTCCAGGCCCAGGCCGAGGCGCTCGAGGAGGAGGAGGTCTACAGCGATCCGGGCGCGGACACGTTCCTCGCCAGCCTGGATGACATCGAGAACCTGGAGCAGGGTGGGAGAGACTTCGGCGACGCGGGGGCCAATGCCTTCGTCGCGAGCATGGACGACATCGCCCAGCTCGTGCCCGACGCCGCGTTCGAGGCCCTGCCCGAGGCCGAGGCCGTTTCACCGGCTGCCGCGGAGTCCGTGGCGCTGGAGCCTTCCGTGATTCTCGCGGAGGCGGTGGCCGTGCCGGAGGCCGTACCCGCGCCCGTGCCCGTGCCCGAGGCGGCCCCCGCTGCCGCTTCCAGTGCGCAGCAGGCGCCGGCCCTGGGGCTCCCGTTCGACGACGCGTGAACTTGTCCAACAGTTGGACAAGTTGGTGAAGAGCGCGCCCGGAGCGGGGGTATATCCGGGCCATGCGCAAGGTGGTCATTCCCCGCGCCGGTGGTTACGACCGGCTCACGCTCCAGACTCAGCCCGATCCCACGCCCGCTCCCGAGGAGGTCGTCGTCACCTCGGAGGCCATCGGCGTCAACTACGCCGATTGCGTCATCCGCATGGGGCTGTATGCCTCGGCCAAGGAGTACGTCGGCTGGCCCATCACCCCGGGCTTCGAGTTCGCCGGCACGGTGTCCGCGGTGGGCTCCGCCGTCACGGACCTCGCCGTGGGGGCCCGGGTGTTCGGTGTTACGCGCTTCGGGGGCTACTCCACGCACGTCGCCGTGCCCCGCCACCAGGTGTTCCCCCTGCCCGCACGCTTCGACATGGCCCAGGCCGCGGGCTTTCCCACCGCCTTCCTCACCGCCTACTACGCCCTCTTCGAGTTGGCTCACCCGCGTCCGGGGAGCACGCTGCTCGTGCACTCGGCCGCGGGCGGTGTGGGCGGGGCGCTGTTGCAGTTGGGACGCATCGCGGGTTGCCGTACGGTGGGCGTCGTCGGCTCCAGCCATAAGGTGGAAACCGCGCGGGCGCTGGGGGCGGATGTCGTCATCGACAAGAGCCGCGAGGATCTCTGGCGCGCCGCCGAGCGGGCTGCTCCCAATGGCTATGACGTGGTGCTCGATGCCAATGGCGTCTCCACGCTGCGCGACAGCTACCGGCACCTCGCCCGGCCCGGCAAGCTCGTCATCTACGGCTTCCACTCCATGCTGCCGCGTGAAGGGGGCCGGCCGAACTGGGTGAAGCTCGCCGCGGACTTCCTGCGCACCCCCCGGTTCGATCCGCTCTCGCTCACCAACGCGAACGCGAGTGTCCTCGCCTTCAACCTTTCCTATCTGTTCGAGCGCCGCGATGTGCTCGAGGAGGCCATGAGGCGGCTGCTCGCGTGGGTGGACGAGGGCCGCATCATTTCGCCTCCCGTTACCCGTATTCCGTTGGAGCGGGTCGTCGAGGCGCACCGCGCACTGGAGTCCGGTTCCACCGTGGGCAAGCTCGTGCTGGTGCCGTGAGGCGCGCGGGCTAGACCTCCGCTGTCCAGCCTTGCTTGCGTGGCTTGAGGCGCACCCGGAGGGGGGCTGGTTTCGAGGTCGCCACGTGCTCGAGTTGCTCGAGTGGGTACTCCTCCACGGGTTGCTCGTGCACCGCCATCAGCCGCAGGAGCCGCTCCGCCGTCGCCCCCATGGCGAGGGGCTTGTCGACCCGCTCCCACCGCGACACCGTCTCCTTGGCCACGCCCATCCGTTTCGCCAGGTCGCTGCTCGATAGGCCCAGCCAGGTGCGCAGGAAGCGGATCTCCCGGGGGGTGAGCGCCGCTTCCTTTCGTGCGAGCTGCAGCGTCAGTTGTGCGTGGAGCTGCTCGACGTTCGAGTAGCTCAGCTCCTGCTCTCCACACTCCGGACAGTGCCGGACCTGGACTCCCTCGATGATGACGCCCTCCAGCCCCGCGTAGGCGCGTCGCGTCTCGTGCCGGACCGTCATCTTCCCCCCGCACTGCAGGCATTTCATCGTTTCCTCCAGACCGTCACGACGACCAGCTCCGTCTCACCCCGGAAGGCCACCACCACCCAGATGGTGTTGGTATGGACCCGGTACCTCCAGGTGCCCTTCTCGTTCTCCGCGGGCTCGGTGATGTGCCCGCCTCGCAGCACGTTCGTCACGTCGACTTCCGTGAGGTCGTCCTTCTCCATCTCCTCGCGCGAATGGCGGGTGTAGGTGAGCTGGCCGTTCCTCAGCAGGAGCGAGATGCGCTTGCGCGCGGCATTGGCGTCCAATTGCTTGGACGGATCCTGGGTTGATCCCACGTCAATATAGCCTCTTTCTCCCAGCCGCAACACCACGTCATGGGTTGTGCTGGATGCCTGCCGGCCTTCTGCCGGCGGCGGAGGCTGTCTTCGTCGGACGATGGGCAGCTCCTGGCCGGCAGCCGCTCCCTTGCAGTCCTGATGCCCGGTCAGGGCCGAGGAGCGCGAGGCCGAAGAGCGTCCCGTTCCGTGGACGGGAATCCTTCCCGCGCTACCGGTTCGTCCGGTCCCGCTGCTTCATCGCCTCGTCTACCCGGCGGCCCAGTTCCGCGATGCTCTGCGTGAAGCCGATCGCCGTCACCGTCCCGGGAAAGCCGTTCTCCTCGTCCGCGAAGTTCGCCGTCCCCGCCACCCCCTCGTCGTAGTAGCGGTAGCCCAGGTTCGACAGGAACGCGATGACGTAGTTTCTCGGCGCCTTCCCCGGCAGCGCTCGCACGATTCCCGCGTCGCTCCCGTAGTTCTCCGTCTGCCCCGTCTTGTGCAGGAACTCCACCTCCGCCGCCGCGTTGCACGGCCGCGTGTCCCGCTTGAATGCCGTCACTCCCACCGTCGCCGTCCCGTCCTCCGCCAGCCACCTCGCCGGCACCGCCGTGGGGATTCCCGGCCTCGCGTTCGCGTCTCCGCACACCAGTGTCGAGCTCAAGCCCTCCGCGTACCCCTGGTCCGCCAACAGCTTCTTCAGGAAGTTCCTCGCCGGCTCCGAGAGCTCCGCTGCCGTGACGGCGCGTCCTTCCCTCGTCCTCCACAGCACCCCCGGGCCTCCGTTGATGAGCAGGAACAGCCGCGCCGTATCCAGCGCCGTCATGTGGATGCTCCCCGGTTGCCAGTTCCTCCCCGTCACCGGCGAGGTTCCGTTCACCTGCAGCGTTCCCAATCCCAGCGCCGCGTACTCCGCGTTCAGCTCCTCCATCGCCCCGCGCTCGTGCAGCAGCTTCACCAGTGCCTCCGTCGAGCCGTTGTCCGATTCGACGATCATCGGCTCCAGCCAGCCCCTCAGTGGCCGCTCGCCCTTGTCCACCGTGTCCCGGAGGAAGCGGTACCGCGTGTCCAGTGTCAGCTCTCCCCGATCCACGCGCTTCATCACCCCGTAGGCGATGAGGATCTTGAAGAGTGACGCGGGGTAGGGCGCCATGAAGCGCAGCGGGGCCTTCTCGTGTCCCGGTTCCAGGTCGTCCTTGGCGGGGGCGTCCGCCCAGCCCTTCTGCCCGTCCCAGCGCTCCAGGTTCCACCTCGTGAAGCGCACCGATGGTGTGCCCAGTGTCCGGGCGTCGATGGGCACCGCTTTTCCTCTCGGGTAGTCCCGAGACAGCAGCACGTTCGCGGCTGCTACCGGGCGGCCTTCCGCGTCCAGCTCGATGACCGCCACGTCCACGTTCGGCGGGTGGGCGATGCGCTCGCCCTTGTGTCTCCAGTCTCGCACCTGGTCGAAGCCCGCTTTGCGCACCGCGTTGAGTAGCTCGGTCTCGAGGAGCCGTGAACGGGTGGCGGAGAGGCGGGGCTGGGAATCCGGGCCGGCCACGGCGGCCGTGCACAACAGCAGGGCGAGGCAGAGCGGGGTGGGGCGCATGGGAGTCCTGGAGGGGTGACGGTAGTCCCGCGGTGGAGTCGCGGCCAGCGGACCTGGGACGCGGACTTTCGGTTTTCGTCCCGGGATGCTCCGGTCTACCCTCACCCCGTCCCTCTCCCAGAGGGAGAGGGCTCTCCCGGTGGGCGAGGGGAGTGGTCCGCGAGTTGGTGTCTTCTTGTTGTTGCCCGTTCTCAGCTTGTTCATCTCCCGGAGGAGTGACTCGTGCCCATCGTCCACGACTGGCTTGCCCGCAGGGCCTCGCTCGCCCCCGATCGCACCGCCCTCATCGACTCCCTCCGCGGTGACCGCTCCATCTCCTGGCGCGAGTGGAACTCCTCCGCCAATCGCACCGCCCGCCTCCTCCATGACGTCCTCGGTGTCCGCCGCGGCGACCGCGTCGCCGTGCTCGCCATGAATTGCACCGAGTTCCTCGACCTCCTCTTCGCCTGCGGCAAGCTCGGCGCCATCCTCCAGCCCCTCAACTGGCGCCTCAGCTCCCCCGAGCTCTCCTCCCTCCTCGCCGACGCCGAGCCCGTCGTCCTCGTCCACGGCTCCGACTTCCAGGCCCAGGTCCAGGCCGTCCGCCCCCTCGCCCAGAGCGTCCGGCACTTCGTCCACCTCGACGACTCCTCCGCCCGTCTGCCCGAGGACCTCCCCTTCAGCCACCGCGACTCCCTCTCGGACTCGCCCCTCCCCCCCGTGGACCTCGAGCCCGAGGACCCGTGGGTGCTCTGCTACACCGGCGGCAGTACTGGCATCCCCAAGGCCGCCATCCTCACCCACCGCTCCATCACCGCCAACGCCGCCAACACCGTCGTCAGCTGGGGCCTCACCGCCGACGACACCGCGCTCCTCAACGCGCCCCTCTTCCACACCGGCGGCCTCAACGTCTTCACCACCCCGCTCGTCTACGTGGGCGGTACCACCATCGTCTCCCGCGCCTTCGCCCTCGAGCAGGTCTTCGACCTCATCCACCGCGGCGCCATCAACCTCTTCTTCGGCGTGCCCACCATGTTCATCGAGATGCAGCGCCACCCGCGCTTCGACTCGGTGGACTTCTCCCGCCTCAAGCTGCTCGTCAGCGGCGGCGCTCCCTGCCCCCAGCCCGTCTTCGAGCGCTTCTTCGCTCGCGGCATCGACTTCAAGACCGGCTATGGCCTCACCGAGGCCGGGCCCAACAACTTCTGGCTCCCCTCCGGTGACGTGCGCCGCAAGCCCGGCTCCGTCGGCGTGCCCCTGTTCCATGTCGAGGCCCGGCTCGATGGCGATGGCGAGGAGGGCGAGCTGCTCCTGCGCGGGCCCCACCTGTGCGCCGGTTATTGGCGCCGCCCCGAGGAGACCGCGAAGACCTTCGCCGGGGGGTGGTTGCACACGGGAGACCTCGCCCGGCGCGACGCCGATGGGTGTTTCTCCATCATCGGCCGCAGCAAGGACCTCATCATCTCCGGCGGAGAGAACATCTACCCCTCCGAGGTGGAGAACGTGCTCGCCGCCCACCCCGAGATCGCCGAGGTGTGTGTGATTGGCGTGCCTGATTCCAAGTGGGGTGAGGTGCCTCGGGCGCTCGTGGTGCCCCGCCCCGGCGCGGACCTCACCGAGGCCCAGGTGCTCGACTTCTGCCAGGGCCGGCTCGCTCGATACAAGCAGCCCCGCTCCGTGCGTTTCCTGGAGGCGTTGCAGCGCACCAGCGCCGGCAAGGTGGATCGGCGTTCGCTCTCCGCGAAGCACGGTACATCAGGATGATGCAGTTGTAGACCCTTTCCTCTTTTATCGGTCGGATTGCGTGGTGCCCCCCTTTTTTGAGCACCTGTGGCACCACCGTTCCAAAGGTATTCTCGCCAGTGACGGGGGAATACCAGATTATTTTAGACTCTTCTTCAGGCGGCTGATGAAGACTACGTCACCTTGACTGAGGTTGGGTGCTCCTCGAATCGCATCCAAGAACTTGCCAGTGAGGTTGCCCCGCGCGGCCCACGAACCAACGAGTAGTTGTCCGAGAAACCACACCCCGAGTGGAACGAACTGCTTGATTGCGCTATCAGCGGGCAATGCGAGAGCAGCGAATGCACCAGCCAGCGCTGCCACTTGGAAGTTCTTTAGCTTTTCTGCACGGCGCTCGTACGCTTTAACGGTCTTGTTGAAGTCGCGGACAGCGTCGTTTAGAAAGACTGGATCGGGATTGGTCTCGGTCATTCGTGACAGTAGTTGCCTGAGTCGATTTATTTCACCACTGGAAAATGCCGTGGCGAATTCGATGACCGGCGCGTCGTTGTCAATAGCGAGTAATTCATCGAGTAGAGCTTCGACCGGGTGCCGTAGTTGATCGACCGTGTTTTTTCCCATGCCGGAGTAGAAGCTGCAGAGGATCTCGGTCTGCCCTTCCTCTGAGTAGCCTTCCACAGCGGCAGGATTAATATGCGCACCAATCGCAGCTGCCCATTCAACGGCGGCCCCACTCGAGTGAAACTCTATAAATAAGTCTCGGCCAGTCACTGCCTTGACTAGCGCGGCGACAATTGGCCCTATGCCGAGATTTCCGGCTCCCATCGCTCCGAGATTTTGAAGCACGATTTCACTGGCAGACCATATTGTTTTGAGTTCAGGGTAGATCGCTTGCAGTGCACGCTTGCTCGGGAAGTCTGTGGGTTGCTCCAGTATTTTGCCGAGATCACGTAGAAATAGATGCCTTTCATAGGCATCTACAGGAGGGTACAGGAAGGGGATACGCCGCCGCACATCTGCGATAGTTACTGCTGCCAGTCGGCGAGAGAGTAATATGCTGTGTGGTGCTTGATCAGCCAGTCCAGAGATTAGCTTGACCGGATAGCGATCTAGTGACTGAGGTAGAATCAGACTTACTCTTCCAAGACTGGCGAGTTCGATGAGTTCCTTTTCGGTGACCTTCAATGCTGAAAGGATTTCGTCATAACTGGAACCCCCCAATGGTCCGACCAATACGACCTTCTCGTAGATCGATAGATAGGTTCGCAGGTTCTGTGGAGGGAATACGGATGAGTTGACGAGGCATTTTGATTCCTTCGATGTCCAAGATTCAGGGAGGTACTCCTTGGCATTGGTATTGTGTTTGCTGAGTAGTCCTACCCTATGATCAGACCAAAATTGCTCGTCTTCTTCCAGCAGCCAACGGGCCTTGAGTGAAAAGGCCTGTGGAAGGCGTCGGCTTGGGATTAGGTTGATGTCGCCCTGTGGTGCTCGCTTGAATGATTCCTTTTGGAAATCGAGTTCGGGCTTGATCTGGATTTCGTAATTCAGGTCGAGTTGGGTTGCCAGAAATGCTGAGCGGAGTTGCTGCTTTTCGCCTTCATTCAGCGGTCGCTGGAACCAAAAGCTCAATGTGCCTGGCGCAACTGTGGACTCGGTGAGCTTGAAGTTCGGGAAATCCTTCGGGAGATGAAGTGTCAGGTCGACGAACAGTTGTTGGAGGGTTCTGGGAATGCCAGCAAGTGTGATGGATTCCTCAAGCGTTCTAGGCGGAACCTGTACTGCTCCGTGAGGCGGCTCCTTTGCGAGTCGTACCCTTGACGCAGTGAGTGCCGAGCGTTCTGCAACCCATTTTTCAATGGGGCGCCCGTCATCCGTCATAAGCCCTTGCTCTAAATCAGGGCAGACGATGACGAAGCCTTCGCGGGTTTTCCAAAGTCCAGTAGTTTCGATTTGTGGCTGCTGAACAAGGAGTTGTTCGTATATCCAGCGCTGTCCGAAATCTCGCATGCCTTTTCTTCCTGAGCGATGTGGTTCGAAGAAGATGTTTTTAGAGGGAAGCCATATTTGTGTTGATTGTTTCTGGATGTAATGTCGTTTTTTGTGTTGCCGGTGCTGAGTGGGTAGGTGGGGGCGGCTCGCGGTATTTGCGTGTGTGCGTGTATGGCGAGTTCTTGCGTGTACATCAGGCGAGATTGTCTTCTTTCGACACCGCTACTTCTTCACAGACCTGGAAGCGGGTGACCAACTCCCGGAGCTGGCGTGCTCTCACTTCCAGGTCCTCCACCGCCTTCGTTATCTGCTCCACGTTCGTCGCCGACTCCACCGCCTGGTTCGACAGCACGTGGATTCGCAACGTGAGCGCCTCGCCCGTCTCGGCCTGGGTGGCGTGCGCTCGCGCCGTGTCCTTCACCCGCCGCTGGATCTCCTCCGCCCCCGTGACAATCCGCTCCAGCGCCTTCCCCGTCTCCGCCGACAGCGCCAGCCCCTCGCTCACCTTCAGGCGCCCCTGCTTCATCTGCGCCGCCGCCGCCTCCGTCTCCGTCTGGCTCTGCTTCATCAGCGTGCCGATCCGCTCCGCCGCCGTCCGCGCCTGCTCCGCCAGCTTGCGCACCTCCTGCGCCACCACCGCGAAGCCCTTCCCGTTCTCCCCTGCCCGCATCGCCTCGATGGCCGTGTTCACCGCCAGCACCCGCGTTTGATCCGCCACGTCGGAGATGAGCTCCACCGCCCGCTCCACCTCCGCGCTCCACTCCGTCAGCCGCTCCACCATCCGCGCCGAGCGCTCCACCACCTGGGCGATCTCCTTCATCTTCTCCCCCGTCCCCCTCACCACCGCGCCGCCCTCGCGCGCCGCCTGCTCGTTCGCCTCCGCCGTCCGCGCCGTCAGCTCCGCCTGGCTCGCCCCCATCGCCAGCTCCTGCGTCATCCCCATCACCGCGTCCGTCATGTTCCGCAGGGACTTCGACTGGTCCTGCGCCGCCTGTCTCAGCCCCGCAGCCGAGCGGTGGATGTGCCGCGCGTCCGTCTCCGTTGCCCGAGACACCTCCCCCATCTCCCCCAGCATCCGCTGCACGTCCCCCACCATCGCGTTGAAGGCCCGGCCCAGGTCCCCCACCTCGTCGTGCGAGGGCGTCACCACCGTCACCTTCAAGTCTCCTCGCGCCACCTTCCCCGCCGCGTCCACCAGCGAGCGCACCGGCTTCAGCACCCGCCTCGAGAAGTACACCCCCGCCAGTCCCGCCAGCGCGACTCCCGACAGCAGCGCCACCCACATCCGCCGCTGTACCGCCGCCACCTCCCGCTCGATGTCCTCCACGTACACGCCCGTTCCCAGCACCCAGCCCCACGGCGCGAACAGCTTCACGTAGGACACCTTGGGAATGGGTTGCGGCTCGCGTGGACGGGTCGCCAGGTATTCCACCGCGCCCTCTCCCTCCCGGCGCGCCAGCTCCACGATGTCCGCGAACACCCGCTTGCCCGCCACGTCCTGGTACCCCTTCATGTCCTCGCCGATCCGCCCCGGCAGGAAGGGGTGCATCACCAGCCGTGTCTCCAGGTCGTTGATCCAGTAGTACTCGGCGTTCGCGTAGCGCAGGCCCTCCAGCATCGCCGCCGCCTTGTGCTGGGCCTCTCGCGGCGACAGCTCGCCCGCGCGCACCCTCGCCTCGTAGGCCTGGAGGATGCCGTGGCCCGCCTCGACCAGTTGCCGCACCGCCCGGATGCGATCGTCCCGCAGCTGCTGCCGGATGGCCGGCAACACGTACAGCTGCTGCAACAGCAATAGCGGCAGCACGGCGATCAGGAGCGCCACGTAGAACTTCGTCAGCAGGCTGCGCCTTCGTCCAATCGCGAGCGCCATCCCGCCCAGCCTAGGGCAAACCCGAGCGGTTGTTCAGGAGCCCACGGTCCGCCCCCCCGCTCCCCCGGGGGCTCAGCACCGCGGCAGGTTCGCGTCCGGCGGGCAGTTCCACTCCGCGTGGCAGCACTCGCCTCCCTCGCGGCCACAGGGCAACTGGCACGTCTCCACCCAGTCACAGGGGTGGCGGCTCTCCAGCCCCACCGACTGGGGCACCGTCTCCTCCGCCTCCAGTGCCCCGCAGTCCCTCGTGCCCGGCTCGCACGTCACCCCGGGGGGCGGGGGCTCGGTGGACACAGACCCCACCACTCCCACCGGCACTCCCAGCAGCAAGCCCGCCACGGCCACCACCATCGTCGCCTTCACGACCACACCCCCGTGCTGATCGCGTGACTCGTCCCACCATCCCGTCCCGGGGCTTCACCCGGGGACGTCACGTCACGTCACGAACGCTCGCTCATCCCGACGTCAGCCCGCGCCACGAAAACCTATTCCCAGCACGGCTCCCCTGGCGTCGCGGCCAGGACTTCAATCTGCTCATGGCGCGTCGCGCTGCGAAGTGCGCTGAACCGGGAATTCGCGACCTCGTCACCCAATAGGCGGACCGGGTGTTCGGCTCACGGCACTCGTTCGCCCCTCGGGGTGGGACGGTGGAGGGCACGGTGGGAGAGGGGTGGGGCTACAGCTCCGACAGGAGGCGGCTCAGGTCGTCCGGCTTCACCGGCTTCACCAGGTGCAGGTCGAACCCCGCCTCGCGCGCCCGGCTGTGGTCTTCCGTTCCGCTGTACCCCGTGAGCGCCACCAGCCGGATTCCCCGGCCGATCTTCGCCCGCAGCTCCTCCGCCACCCGGTACCCGTCCAGCCCCGGCAGTCCGATGTCCACCAGCGCCACCTCCGGCGTGCGCTGCACCGCCAGCTCCAGGCCCCTCAGTCCGTCCGCCGCCACCTCCACCCGGTGGCCCCACGTCTCCAGCAGGTCCTGCAGCGCCTGCCGCGCGTCCGCGTTGTCCTCCACCAGCAGGATGTGCCGCCGCCGCTTCACCAGCTCCGGCAACACCACCTCCTTCTCCGAGGCGTCCTCCGTCCGCGGCTGCAACGGCAGCCACACCACGAACTCGCTGCCCCGGCCCGGGCCGTCGCTGTGCGCCTCCACCCGGCCCCCGTGCATCTCCACCAGGTTGTGCACCAGCGTCAGGCCGATGCCCAGTCCGCCCCGCGTGCGCTCCAGCGACTCGTCCGCCTGGGAGAAGAGCTCGAACACCGAGGGCAATATCTCCGGCCGGATGCCGATGCCCGTATCCTTCACCCGCACCCGCGCGCTCTCGCGGGTGTCTCCCGTTGGCACGCGCTCCGCCTTCACGGTGATGGTGCCACCCGCGTTCGTGTACTTCAGCGCGTTGTCCAGCAGGTTGGTGAACACCTGCACCAGCCGCGTCGTGTCCGCCTCCATCCACATCGGCACCGCTGGCAGGTCCGACTCCAGCGTCAGGTGCTTGCCCTCCGCCTGGGGGCGGAAGATGGTCAGCACCTGCTCCAGCGCGCCCCGCAGGTCCACCCGCGTCTGGCGCAGCTCCACCTTGCCCCGCGTCAGCCGGCTCACGTCCAGCAGGTCATCCACCAGCCGCGCCAGGTGGTTCGTCTGGCGCTGGATGATGGAGACCATCTTCGCGTCCTTCGGGTCCGCCGGCGCCCGGCGCTCGAGGATGCCCGCAGCGGTGGTGATGGCCGCCAGGGGGTTGCGCAGCTCGTGCGCCAGCATGGCCAGGAAGAGGTCCTTGCGCCGGTCCGCCTCCGTCAGGTGCTCCGCGCGCCGGCGCAAGTCCTGCTCCGCGCGCCTCATGCGCAACAGCGAGCGCACCGTGGCGATCAGCTCCTCACCCTCGAAGGGCTCGGTGAGGTAGGCGTCCGCGCCGCCCTCCAGTCCGCGCACCTTCTTGTCCGTGGTGACGTAGGTGGCCGAGGTGTGCATCACCGCGATGGAGGCCGTCTCCTGCTGGCCGCGCAGGCGCTGGCACACCTCGTAGCCGCTGATGTCCGGCAGCTTCACGTCCAGCACCACCACGTCCGGACGCTCCTGGGCCGCCAGCCGCAGGGCCTCCTCACCGGTGGCGGCCTCCAGCACGCGGTAGCCCGCCATCGTCAGGGTGCGCGTCGACAGGTAGCGCGTCGCCTCGTCGTCGTTGACGTTGAGAATCGTCGCGGAAAAAGACAGCTCAGCCACGGCGGCTCCCTTCGCCCTTGTCGGTGCCCAGCCCCGTCTTGTGCAGCGCGTCCCGGATGCGCGTGATGGCCACCTCCCGGCTCAGCTTGTGCTTGGCCAGGATGGTGGAGGTTCCCTTCTCCAGCCGCTGGCGCTCCTCCTCCTGGAGCTGGCGCGAGGTGTGGAGGATGACGGGGATGTCGCGCGTGCGCGGGTCCGCCTTCAGCTCGTCCAGGACGTCGAAGGCCGTCATGTCCGGCAGCACGAAGTCCAGGAAGATGAGGTCCGGCGTCTTCTCGCGCGCCAGCCGGATGCCCTCGGGCCCGGTGCCCGCCTCGTCCAGGATGTAGGGCGTGTCCTTGAGGAGCTGGCGCAGCAGGTAGCGGTGCACCTCGTCGTCGTCGATGATGAGCAGCTTCTGCACCGGGCCGCTGCGTGCCATCTCCGCCAGCTTGCGCAGCAGTTGCTCCTCGCCCACCGGCTTGAGCCAGAACTCGTCGGCACCCAGCGCGCGCGCCTTCTGCTCCCGGTCCATGAGCGTCACCACCAGGACGGGGATGTCGCGCGTGGCCTCGTTGCTCTTGAGCTCGGAGAGGAAGCTCCAGCTCGTCTCGCCCTCCAGCATGACGTCCATCACCATGGCCGCCGGACGCACCCGCTGCAGCGTGCGGCGCGCATCCTCCACGGTGCGCACGGGCAGCACCTGGAAGCCCGAGCGCGACAGGTACTTCTCGTACAGGAAGAGCGTCTGCCGGTCGTCCTCCAGCACCATCACCGGGGCGCGGCCCGGCTCCAGCTGCTGGCTGCGCTCGGTGAGGCCCACCATCTCCTTCACCTCCGGGTGCACCCGGGGCACGATGAAGGTGAAGGTGGAGCCCTGGCCCGGCGTGCTCTGCACCGTGAGGCTGCCGCCCAGGAACTCCGCCAGCCGCCGCGACAGCGCCAGTCCCAGGCCCGTGCCCTTCACCTGCTTCTGCAGGGGGCTTTCCACCTGGGTGAATTCCTCGAAGATGTGCGCGTGGTGCTGCGGCGCGATGCCGATGCCCGTGTCGCTCACCTGGAAGCACACCGTGTCCTCCGGCCCGTGCTCGGCGGATACCGTGACCTGGCCCTTCTCCGTGAACTTCAGCGCGTTGGACACCAGGTTGCGCAGCACCTGGCTCACCTTGGCCTCGTCCGTCTCCAGCTCCAGGCCCGCCGGCGGCTCCTCGAAGCGCAGCTCCAGCGGCGAGTCCCCCGCCACCAGCGGCCGCATCATCCCGCGCAGCGCTCCCAGGAACTCCCCGGCGCCGAACTTCACCGGCCGCAGCGTCGCCTTGCCGGACTCCATCTTGGAGAGGTCCAGCAAGTCGTTCACCAGCTCGAAGAGGGCCTCGCCCGAGGAGCGGATGAACTGCACCTGCTTCTGCTGCTCCGGGGTGAGCGAGCCGTTGGCGGGGTTGAGCAGCAGCCGCGCCAGGCCGAGGATGGAGTGCAGCGGGGTGCGGAACTCGTGGCTGACGTTGGCCACCACCCGGCTCTTGATTTCGGCGGCGCGCACCAGGCTTTCCGTCTTCTCATCCAGCTCGGCGTGCAGGGTGCGCACGCCGCGGTTGGACTCCTCCAGCTCGCGGTTGATGCGGGTCAGCTCATCCGCGCGCCGCTTGAGCTCGCGCTGCTGGCGCTCCGTCTCGCGGTGCAGCGCCGCCATCTCGCTCATGGACTCCGTCACCTGCGAGAGCGCGTCGGCGTAGTCCTCCGTCACCAGGCTGCCCACCAGCGCCACGCGGCCCTCGTGCGGCGCGCCCCGGAAGGCGAAGGTGCGTGGGTGGCCCGCCACGCACAGGATGACTTCCCAGCGCTCCACCCGCTCGTCGCGGGACAGGGTGACGAGCCTGTCCACCTTGTCCTCGGTGCCCTGCGCAGCCAGCGAGCGCAGGGTCTGGCCGGGGCTGGCCTCGAGCAGCCGCGTGGCGCGGTCATCCATCCAGGTGAGGGTGCCGGACGCATCGCATACCAGCGCCACCTCGCGGCTCAGGAAGTGCCACAGGGACGCCGGTACGGACGCCGTCATGACTGCTCCTTTTCCAGGGCTGTCAGCCCCGTCGCCACCGTCACCCGGGGCAACTCCGAGAGGGCGACATCCCGGGTCAGCGCCGCCTCCAGCGCCTCCAGCAGCCCGCGGTAGCTGCACCGCAAGTCCCGGCGTGGCCAGAAGCCCGCGTACCACCGCACGTGCTCCACGAAGAGCCCTGGCCGTTGAGCACCGAGCGAATCTATCAAGTAGGACAGTTGCAACAGCAACTCGTCTCCCAGACGGATCTCCTGCCCCCGGGTGAGCGGCCCCTCGCGTGAGGCCAGCTCGCCGAGCGTCTGAGGCACCAGCCGGGGAAGGGCCAGGTGCACGGCGCGCGCGGGGCCCTCGGGCCACTCCAGCGCCAGCTCCGCCGCGCGCACGTACTCCAGGGCCTCGGGGGGCTGCGTCAGGCCCTCGCGCACCAGCGCGGCATACAGCCCCTGGAAGTGCGCGGCGAGGTGGCGCGAGCTCATACCGCGAGGCACCAGCAGCCCCTGCAGCCAGCGTGCGTAGCGCTCCATCACCCCGGCGTCCTTCGACTCCAGGGCCTGCACCAGGTAGCGCACGTGGAAGACGGCGTCCTCGCCGCCGAAGCGCCGCGCCCGCTCCTCGCCGTAGCGGGCGAACCAGAAGGGGTCATCGTAGAGCTCCGAGACGGACGCCTCGGCCAGCCGCTGCGTGCGGCGCTCCACTTCACGGGCCAACGACTGCATGGCTAGACCTCGAACATCCTGCAGGCCGCGGCCACCAGCTCGCGCGCGTCCTTGCCGAAGAAGGGGACTCCCAATTCCGCCTCCACTCCAGGAACCCAGGTGAAGGCCAACCCCCCTACGGCCATCGGTATCGCCGGTGCCACCTCGCGCACCGCCGCCACCGCTTTGCGTAGCGCGGGGAGGTGGTACGTCATGGTGACGGAGAACGCCAGCAAATCGGGTTTCGACTCACGCACCTCGCGCACCAGGTGCTCGGTGGGAACGTTGGCACCCAAAAAGCGCACGTCGAAGCCCGCCATCTCCAGGAAGTCGCTGGCCATGCGCGCGCCCAGCTCGTGCAGTTCGCCCTCCACGCACGTCACCACCACGTTGCGGCCATTGGGGGGGTCTCTCTGCATGTGGCGGTAGAGGTGGGAGAGGGCCAGCTGGGAGATGGCGGTGGCCATGTGCTCCTGGGCCACGGAGATTTCATTCTCCTGCCACATCCGGCCGATCTCCCACTGGGCCTTCTGGATGACGTCCAGGTGCAGGGTGGGCAGGGGGATGCCGCGCAGGATGCCCTCGTCCACGAGGAGGCGCAGGGCCTCACGGCGGTTTCCCGCGAGCTGTGCGGAGAGGTACGACGCGCGAATCGCGGCGATGGTGTCGGTGGTCAAGGTGAAGTCGCGATGGGGGGGGGCAGGGGCCAAGGTACTCGGGTCTGTTCACTCCTAGAAGCGCGGGCTGCTCGATTTCCCAAGGCAGTCAACAACGGCACGAGGGAGGGTGCGTCCAGGGTCCCTGCTCGCCTGCTCGAAAGTTGGGAAAGCAAGGGCCAGGGGAGGCCCCGGGGAAGAAAAGCGCGGGGAGTGAGGGAGGGGCGGTAACAGCCCGGGGCGGGTGCGGTGTTCCCTTCTCCGGCAGGAGGCCGCATGCGTTCCCCGACCCGCACCCCCGACTGGCTTCTCGAGAGGATCTCCCTGGGTGAGCTCCCCCCCGAGGAGCTCGCCCGCGCCCGGGCCCGCCTCCTGGAGGAGCCGGACGGTGCGGCCCGGCTCGCCGCGCTCGACGCGGATACCGCCGCCACCCTGGCCCGGCACCCGCCCGCCGGCGTCGCCCGGTGGGTGTCCGCCAGGGCCCGCAGCTTCCAGGATCAGGGGGAGCGTCCGGCGCGCCGCTTTCCCTTCCTCGCCACCGCCCTCGTGCCGGCGCTCGCGGCGGTGGCGCTCGTCGTCCTCGTGCGGCCCCAGGGGGCCGGTCCGGTGGCCCCGGAGACACGGGTGGAGGAGACGCGGGTGAAGGGCCTGGAGCCGCGGCTCACCGTTCACCGCCAGCGGGACGGGGCGGCCGAGACGCTCGCGGACGGGGCGCCCGCGGCTTCCGGGGACGTGGTGCAGCTGGCCTATGTGGCCGCGGGCCGGGGCCATGGCGTCATCCTCTCGGTGGATGGACGCGGCACCGTGACCCTGCACGCCCCCGAGTCCGGTGCGGGCTCGGTGCCGCTGGCGCCCGCGGGCACCCACGCGCTGCCCGGCGCCTATGCCCTGGACGATGCCCCGGGCTTCGAGCGCTTCTTCCTCGTCACCGCCGAGGCCCCCTTCGCCCTGGAGGAGGTGCTCGCCGCCGCCCGCTCGCTCGCTGGACGCCCCGAGGCGCGCACCTCGCCGTTGCCCCTGCCTTCGCGGTACATGCAGGCCTCCTTCACGCTGGAGAAGTCCTCCCCATGAGTGCCTCGAGAGTCCTCGCCCTCCTGTGTCTGCTGCTGGCCGCGCCCGCGCTCGCGGAGACGGGCCCGGTGCGGCGCCTGGCGCTGCTGGTGGGAGTCAACGACGGCGGACCCGGGCGCGTGCGGTTGCGCTATGCCGTGTCCGACGCGCGCTCCTTCGACAAGGTGCTGGGGGAGTTGGGCGGAGTGGCCGCCGCGGACCGGCGCGTGCTGGTGGACGTGGGGCGGGCGGGGCTGCTGGAGGCGCTCGGGGAGCTGCGCGCGCGCACCGAGTCTGCCCGGGGCTCGGGGGCCTCGCGCGTGGAGGTGCTCGTCTACTACTCGGGGCACTCGGACGAGGAGGGCCTGCTGCTCAAGGGCGAGCGCCTGGGGTATGGCGAGCTGCGCCGGGCCCTGAATGCGCTGCCCGCGGACGTGCGCATCGCGGTGTTGGACAGTTGCGCCTCGGGGGCCTTCGCCCGGGCGAAGGGGGGGACGCGCCGGCCCGCCTTCCTGGTGGACTCGGGCAACAAGGTGAAGGGGCACGCCATCCTCACCTCCTCGAGCGAGGACGAGGTGTCGCAGGAGTCGGACAGGCTGGGGGCCTCGTACTTCACCCACCACCTCATTTCGGGCCTGCGGGGCGCGGCGGATGCCACGAGGGATGGGCGCGTCACGCTCAACGAGGCCTACCAGTTCGCCTTCCACGAGACGCTGGCGCGCACCGAGAAGACGCGGGGTGGGGCGCAGCACCCGGCGTACGACATCGAATTGGCGGGCTCGGGGGACCTGGTGATGACGGACCTGCGGGCGACGTCGGCGGGGCTGTACCTCACCGAGGCGTTGGAGGGGCGGCTCTTCGTGCGCGACGAGGCGGGCACGCTGGTGGTGGAGGTGCAGAAGCTGGCGGGCCGGCCCGCGGAGCTGGGACTGGCGCCCGGGCGCTACCAGGTGAGGCGCGAGCTGGAGAGCGGGGCCTCCGAGGCGGGTTTCACGCTGGTGGAGGGGCAGCGCACCCCGTTGGCGGCGGCGAGCTTCCAGGCGATTCCGCTGGAGGCGACGGTGTCTCGCGGGGGGCCGGAGGTGGCGCCCGGGGTGGAGCCGGCGCTCGTGCGGCCCGAGTTCCTGGCGGGAGCCGGTCTCACCGAGGCGGAGGGGCTGTACCGGATGCAGAGCTACACGCGGGTGCCGGTGTCGCTGAGCCTCATTCCGCGGTTGAGCACCAACGTGCTGAGGCCGCCGAGCGGGTGGGTGGAGAACCAGCTCGCGTTCGGCGTGGTGAATGGAGGCCGGCAGGTGCGGGTGAGGGGAGCGGCGCTGTCGCTGGTGGCCAACTGGTACGAGGAGGAGGCCCACGGCCTGTTGCTGTCCTCGGGCTTCAACGTGGTGAAGAAGGAGGCGAGCGGGCTGATGGCGTCCCCGGCGGCGAACATCGTGCTCGGGGATGCCGAGGCGTTGCAGCTGGCGGTGGGCGCGAACGTGGCGGGAAGGGATGTGTGGGTGGGGCAGGCGGCGGCGGGGGCGAACGTGGCGGCGGGCTCGGTGTGGGGAGTGCAGCTGGCCGCGGGCGGCAACGTGACGGGGGGGAGCTTCAGTGGAATCCAGGGGGCCGCGGGCCTCAACGTGGCGCGAGGAGACTTCGCGGGCCTGCAGGGCGCGGCGGGCGGGAACGTGACGGGCGGCTCGGTGCGGGGCGTGCAGTGGGCGGCGGGCTTCAACCGCGCGGGCGACGTGATGGGCGTGCAGGCGGCGCTGCTGAACGTGGGCGGGGACGTGACGGGCGCGCAGCTGGGCCTCATCAACGTGGCCCGGGTGGTGACGGGCGTGCAGCTTGGCCTGGTGAACGTGTCCGAGGAGGTGAAGGGCGTGCCGCTGGGGCTGCTCTCCTTCGAGAAGAAGGGGCAGTTCCACGTGGAGCTGTACGGCAGCGACATCCAACTCACCAACCTGGCGGTGAAGTTTGGAGGCAAGTACGTGTACACGGCGCTGCTGGGGGGCATCGGGCCGGACGACCGGTTGGAGCGCTTCAGCCTGGGGCTGGGGCTGGGGGTGCACGTGCCGCTGGGCGAGCGGATGTGGCTGGATGGGGACGTGGCGGGCAGCACGGTGCTGCGCGTGAGGGACCCCTTCGCTGGCGGCTCGAACGTGCTCGGCCAGGGGCGGCTGATGTTGGGGGTGCAGCTCTTCCAGCGCTTCGCTTTCTTCGGTGGGCCCACCTACAACGTGTACCTGGCCGGGAGCGAACGGGACCGATACGCGCTCACCACGCTGCCCTCGCGGGAGGAGTGGCTGTCCGAGACCACCACGGTGCGGTACTGGCCCGGCGTGCAGCTCGGCATCCGGATGTGAGATGTGATTCAGCGGTGGGGGCCGCTACGGAGCCCTGAGCGGGTGTGCTGCTCGGGGCTCCGTGAATCGCCCTGATTTCAACCACCGCCAGGGAAACTCGGGGGGAGCACCTCGACCGACCATGGCGTGGTGGCGGTGCTCACGAGGAGGAGGCTGAGCTGGCTGGTATCTCCGGAGCGGAAGGTTCCCGCGAGCACTCCGAAGAGACCTTCGCCCGGCAGGGGCGCCGGGGTGATTTCGAACCGTGTCGGCTCGGCCCCCGTGGTCTCGGTGGCTGGCTGCACTCCCAAGGTCAGATCGAGCGAGGGAATGGGCACTCCCTCGGGCACGGAGGCCTGGGTGTAGGCCACATCGTTGAAGGGGACCTCCCTTGGCAGGAGCGGCGTGCCATCGAGCGGTGCGGCATCCATCACGGGCGCGCTGGCCGATGCATGAATGAAGCTCAGCCGGGCCTGGTCCGAGTCCTGGGTGAATTCCTCGGCGTAGGACGTCAGCGTGAAGTCGGAGCGATCATTCTCGGAGCTGCTTGGAGCACCCGTGGCGACGAGGAGATAGAGCTCACCGGACTTCAGCTCCGCGGTGGAGTGGCTGAACAGCGCCGGGATGGCCGGGCGGGTGCTGGTGGGGGCGGCGGCGAAGACGTCCAGCGTCGTCACGCCCGGAGAGATGAGGATGGGGGGTGACAGCGCGCCGAATCCAAGTGCGTCTGCCTGCTCCTCGTTGACGAGGAAGACATCCAACGGGCCCGCTTCCTCGGAAGCATTGAGCACGTACACCACGGGATCCGGCATGACGCGGGCCTCGAGCCCCTGGGTGTCCGCGACGATGAGCGAGAAGCCCGTTTCCGTCCGTGAGGCGGTGGCGAGCAGCCCCGTGGCCACGATGAGCACCGTGCTACCCTCCGGGAGGGGTTGCAGGGTGAAGCCCAGCGCCTCGGTGCGGGGATCCTCACTGCGGACCCGGAAGTGGAGGGGGACTTGCGCGGGCAGCTCCAATCCGGCGGCGCCGGAGTCCGTGAAGCGTTCCAGCTCCTTCACCTCGATGGAGTTATCATCATTCATGTCGATGTTCAGCGTGGGCGCATCCGTGCCCGTATGGACGATGCGCACGCGGATCATGCCGGGGGCCGGTGGCGCGAAGTCCTCCTGGATGGGCAGGATGCGCGAGGATGCCTCGGACGTACTGGAGCCCTGCTCTCCCGCGGCCACGAAGCTGACCTGGACGTCCTCCTCCGTTTCGAAGGGCTGACTGCTGAGGATGGGCGGCGACTCCAGTCCACTTCCCGCCGGGCGCAGATGGAGGGTGAGGGGAGAGGTGGGGAAGCGAGCCGTCCCGGTGGTCATTCCATAGGACACGTTGGTGAAGAGGGGCTGCTCCAGCTCGTTCACGTAGATGTCCACCGCGGGCATGTCCGGCGAGGCATGGATGAAACGCAACCGGGGCTGCTCTTCATCGCCGCCGCATCCCGAGAGAGCGATCAGGGCAGCGCCCAACACCGTGAGCCACCCCCATCTGAATCTGTCGAACATGGCTCCCACCTCCCTGTGACGATGCCCACTGGGACATCCCAGGGGCGGCTTGCAATCACAGGGTGGGGATGCCGTGTGTTGTTCCCAAGGCGACGGGCGTGGAGGCCTGCCTGATTGGGGAATTCTCCTGTCCGGGGGAAGTGCTGCCTTGTTGTCACCGGGGGAGGACGTTCCGCTCATTCGGCCGGTGGCGGGCCCCAGAAGACAGGCTCCCAGATGGAGGCCAGTGTAGTGCCCTGGACCATTCTGGCGTGGATGAGCCTGCCCAGCCCGCCTGTCTGGCTGGGGAGAACTGGCGAGTCTCCTGGGCGTGATCCTCCGTGGCCTATTGCGCCGGGCCCAGGAGGAGCAATCCCTCGCGAGCCAGCTCCAGGAAGAGCGAGGACGGGCAGCCGAGCTCCGCGCGAAGCCATGCAACGGAGTGCTCGCCGGTGCTGGCCCGGAGGACGCGGCCCCGCATTACCTCCAGGCCGCTCGGGACGACCTGACCGGGGCTCACGCTGGTGAGGAGCAGGTAGCGCTCCTCGTCGGGCAGGGTTTCCGGCAGGGTGACGGCGCCTCCCGAGCGGAGCAGCATCCGCGGCTCCATCCGGAAGGGGAGGACGTGGCACCACGGGCCGAGCCTCGGCCGGGCCTGCTCCAGTGCGGCTCCCTCCGGCGGCACCTCCGGTACGGCGGGCAGGGCCAGCCCCGACTTCCCCAGCTCGAGCAGGGCCAGCTCCGCCTCCAGCAGCTCGGCCAGGGGCGGGTGCACGAGCTCGCCCGAGCGCAGGAGTCCCAGGAGGAACTCGGCGAAGCGCCGCGCCTCGCGCACGTACATGACGCTGGTGGGGGGGTGCTCCCGCCAGTAGCGCTGCACGAGGGGCTGGAGCTTGGGGTGGGCCATGGCCTCGCTGGTGCGAGGCAGCGTGTTGGTGAGCATGCTCAGCCGGTTGGCGCGGTGGAGCAGGGTCGTCACCTTCATCCCCGCGTCGCGAGCCAGGGCGTGCAGCCGGCGCCGCTCGCGCTCCGTCAGCTCGAGGCCCACGAACCGGGCGGGTAGCTCCTGTTCTGGGAGGGCGGCCATTTCCGCCCGCAGCGCGGGGGACATGACGAGTGCGGAGAGTGCGCGCTGGAAGCCCGCCAGGGACATGACTCAGGGCCTCCCGCCGTGGCGCTCCAGCACGCCGCGCAGCCGCCGCAGCTCGCCCAGGAGGATGTCGGTGCCGAGCAGGGGGACGTAGTTGCCGAACATCTCGAAGACGACGCCTCCCAGATTGGGCAGCCGTGGCAGCACCTGCTCCAGGAGCTCCCACACGGGCTCGGGGCACGCGCCCGAGTGCGCATCCAGGTAGAAGCCCTCCCACTCGTAGCCGCCGGCGATGTGCAGCTCCACCACCTGCGAGAGGTCCAGCGCCTCGAGGAAGTCGAGCGGCGAGAAACCGTGATTGCGCGCGTTGGTGTGGAGGTTGTGCAGGTCCAGGAGGAGCCCGCTGCCGGTGCGCTCGCCCAACCGTTTCAGGAAGGCTGGCTCGCTCAGCTCCTGCTCGGGGAGCTGGTAGTAGAAGACGTTGTTCTCCAGGAGGAAGGGGGCGTCCACGGCCTGCCGCACCTGGGCGACGCGTCCGGCGAGCAGCTCCAGCGTGTCCTCGTCATATGGCACGGGCAGCATCACCCCGAGGTCCATGTGCTCGCCGGCAGCGTGGGGCAGGCGCGTGAAGGACAGGTGCTCGCTGAGCCAGGCGAAGTGGTAGCGCTGTTGCCAGCGCGCCAGCTGGGCGACGTAGTCCGGGGAGAAACCGCCCTCGGCACTGCCCAGCGACATGCCCACCGAGTGGGCGACGAGGGGGCGGCGCGCGGCCACCCAGTCCAGCAGCCGCAGTCCCTCGGGGTTCTCCCGGAAGCGCAGTGTCCCGTCGGGGCCCCGCTCCTCGGTCCAGAAGATGTCCGGGATGACTTCCAGGAAGTCGTAGGCCTCCAGGTGCTCGCGCACGAAATCGCGCAGCGAGCCCTGGTAGGACAATCCGACTCCCAGCCTGGCCCGGCGCCGGCTCAAGGGGCTACAGGTCGCCGGCCAGCAGGTTCTGGAACTGCGCGTTCAGCACCGTCGGGTCCGCGCCCGAGGCGCAGGTGGGGCACTCCTCGGTGGGAACGAGGACCGTTCCGCCGCCTCCCGTCACGGTGTCCAGCAGGTTGTTGTCCAACTCACAGGTCTCGGGAATGGAGGGGGTCGTGGTCATGCACTAATAGTAAAAAAAGACAGCCCTGGCGGTCAAGAGTACCCCGGAAGTCTGGCGCTGGGGTTGGTACCGGGAGGTGCTGTGGTGCCGGGCCGTTTGGGGTAACTCACCGCCATGCGCATCTGCACGGGGCTCGGACTGTTGGGCGGGTTGTTCCTGATCGGGTGGGTGGCCCTGGCGGTCTTCTTCTGGCGCAAGGAGCGGGAGGCCAGCCGTCGCCACAAGGAGCAACTGCGGTTGCTGGGCACCGAGGAGCTGCTGTCGCGAGCTCGCAACTGGGGGCCGATGAACCGTCACGGGGAGTTGCCGGCGGTGGTGGAGTTCCGCGCGCTGCTCGAGCAGCACCGTTACGAGGAGATGCTGTTGGGCTGGCGAGCGCTCACCTCGTCCCTGTTCGCCTTGGAGGAGCACGTCTCCACGGAGGGCCCCCAGTTCTACGACAGCGATTCCTTCCGGGTGCTGCGGGACTACGTGGAGGTCCTCCACGAGCGTCAGCAGCGAGGGGAGTAGCCGGTCGCCGGGCTCAGTCGTCGCGTGGGGCCGGGGGGGTGTTCGAGCGGAGGAACGCAGCCACGCGCTCGACGGCGTTGCGGCGGATGCTCGTGTAGAAGAGCTGGTACTCCACGGGGTGGTAGTTGCCCTTGCCGAGCGAATGGTCGAGCAGCCGGCTCATGAAGTCCCGGGGCAGGTCCGCGCGGATGAGGACCTCCAGCATTCCGTCCTTGCACTGCGCACCGGTGAGGCCGGGCATCACCTGGGGAGGAGTCGTCTCGAGGAACACGGCGCCTTCGTTCCGCTCCGGGGAGGCGGGCTCCGTGTCGTGCCGCCAGGTGAGGGGATTCACACAGAGGAAGGGCCCCGAGCGGGACGCCGCGTGGGTGACGGGCTCCCTCAGCCGGATGCGCTCCGTGGAGTGGGCGGCCCGTGCGTTCCAGCTGATGACGCAGCCGGTCTGCTCCGGCGAGTCGCAGAAGGGGATGTCGGGAAGGTCCTGCCGGAGGGTGCTCTCGGCCAGTGGAATGCCGGGGAGATACGCGGCGACGAGCTGGTTCCGGAGTGGGGTTCCGCTCACGGCCTCGCGCAGGAGGCGCCTGGCATGCGCGGTTCCCTGGCTGTGCGCCGCGAGGATGAAGGGCCGTCCGCGGTTGTGGTGCTCTCGCCAGTAGTGGAACGCCGTGGCGACGTCCTGGTAGGCGAGTTCCAACGCGGCCTGGCCCTTTTCGACCTGCCCGGTGAAGGCGGTCATGTTGGCCTGCCGGTACCGGGGCGCGTAGATCGCGCAACAGGCGTTGAAGGCGCTGGCTTGAATGAGTGTCGCTACCCGGTCGGTGGCATCGTTGAGAGTGGAGTCATCGACGGGCCCATTCCACTCGCCGCCGATATAGGTGGTGGGGTGGATGTAGAAGACATCCACGGGGGCCTGGGATGGCTCGACGGCCGTGCTCGAGGGGGGCACCGTGTCCGCGAGGTCCTGGAGTTCGGGAAGCGCGCTCCAGGCGGAGGGCCGTCTGTAGTCGGGGGGAGTGGGAGCACGCGCTTCGCTGAACGGAGTCCTGGGGGTGACCGACCACAGGAAGATGGGCGAGAAGTTCATCCCCAGGAGCACCAGCAGCAGGGAGCAGGCCAGGAGCGTGGTGGCGAGGATACGCAGGAGCTTGGCCCTCATGATTTCACCCGTACCGATTGCATGCGGCCGATCCTCACCCTTCTGGGAGCTCCGGTACATCCCCCCCTGCCGTCCCTGGAGCTCAAAGGTAGGTGGCTGCCTGCTTCAGCGCGTTCGCGGCCTCGGCACCATGGGCCACCTTTTCGTGCGAGACGATGAGCCGGACGAGCCCGGGTAGCTGGGCGAAGCGCTCGAAGTCCGCCCGGAGTGCCTTCTTGTCCTGGACGAACATGAGCTTCACCAGGCGGGACACGCGAGGCCCTGGCGCCGAGCCCAGCACCGTGGTGAAGAACCAGCCGAGCGGATCCTTCTTGCGGTCCATGTTGAAGAGGCAGTCGTTGAGCACCAGCGTCAGCCCGTCCTTCGAGTGGACGAACATGGCCCCTTCACCCGCTTTCACGCCGTGCAACATCTCCAGGCGGACCGTGTCGTCGGCGGGAAAGTCATCGTAGGTTCCGTCGACGGGGACGGCCTCGGCGATGGCCTGGCGGCCGCCACTCGGAGCGAACACGCGCAGGGTGGGGTAGCGCTTTTTGTAGGCGGGGGCGTCCAGGCGGTGGCTCTGGTTGGGGACGAGGAGCACCGCGGGTGGGCCCAGGGCCTCGAGTTCCCGCTGCTCCTTGTCGGCGAGGGCGATGGCGCTGTGAATGACGAGCGATCCATCGTTCCGGCGCACGACGGTCATG
>NZ_MPOI01000032.1:0-26494 GCF_001896145.1 Archangium sp. Cb G35 | reverse complement strand
CCCCCTTCATCTCTAAACCCCCGATATTACTCGGGATTTCTGCGGATTTTTAAGGGATGGTTGGGACATTTTCCACGGACGTGATGGGTAACAGGCTGCTGGCGTTGCTGAGCGCCGCGCTGGTGGCTTGCGCCGGTTGCAGCCACACACGGCCGGCTCAGGACCTGAGCGCCCGGACCTACGTCATCGACAAGGACGCGAGCGGAGTCGGCAGTGCGCTCGGGACGGGGGGCGCCGGGCACAGCTGCGACGACGAGCTGAACCAGTGTTTCACCCGGTGCTGGGAGTCCGCGAAGCAGCCCTACCCGCACGTCGAACACAACGAGTGGTACTACGAGCACTGCACGCGCGAGTGCCGCAAGCAGTACATGCAGTGCGTCGAGGAGCAGGAGAAGGAAGAGGCGGAGCGGGCGAAGAAGCGCCCTCCGCTCGAGTTTTCCAGCTTCGACAAGGCGCGCGACTGGATCCGGGCCCACAAGTCCGAGGTCGCGCTCGGGACCGTCGTGGTCGTCGCGGGAGCCGCCTTCATCATCGCCACGGGCGGAAGCGGCGCACTCATCCTCGCCCCCCTCGCCCTCTAGGCATTCCCGGACTCGCGATGAAATACGACAAGAACTTCGATGCCGATGCCGTCCTCAGCACCGTGGAAACCTTGAGCAGGCAGCATGCGGAGGGGACACCTGAGGACGCGGCACTTCGGGTGTGCGCGGCCGCGCTGCTCTACGTCCGGGATGACCTCAAGAAACTCGAAGAGTTTCGCGAATTTTTTCGCAAAATCACGACCCCCGCACGCGAGGGCATCCAGATCGCCCATACGTTCGCCACGCGAGCGGAGGCGGAGGAGTGGCTCGCGAGCGGAGCCGCGAAGGATGGCCAGCTCCTCCGGGTGGCGGGCCAGGGCTTCACCGTCATCGACCACGGGCCGAAGGGGCTGAAGCTCGTCCGGATACCGCTGCCGGAGGAGCTGCCCCCTCACAAGCCCGGGAAGTAGACGCCGCGCGTCACTCCGCCTTCTTCGGCGCGGCGGCGGAACCCACCACGCGGTGGACGGGATAGAGCTCGCCCACCTGGATGAGGCCGTCGAGGAACTGCCAGCGGCAGAAGCCGTCGTCGGAGTGCGGCTCGAGCAGGTACACGGCCAGGGTGCCGGTGCGCTGCGCGGTGGGCACGAGCAGGGTACCCGCGGGGAACTCGCGCGTGGTGCGCTCGGGAGACACGGTGAGCACGGTCTCGAAGCGCACGGGCTTGGGCTTCTGGCTGAGCGGCACCTCGGACTGGCCGGGAGGCGGAACGTTGGTGGCCACATCCGGGCTGAACGTCTCCTCGCGCCGGGCCACGCGGTAGCTGTCCACGGTGAAGCGCCGCGGAGCATCGAGCCGCTCGAAGAGGATGCCATGGCCCTCGAGGCGCGAGGCGAGCTCGGCCGGCGCGAGGTACGCGGCCGGGGTGCTCACCGCCTGCGTGGGCACGAAGGTGCGGTGGTGCGGCATCTTGTACGCCTTCCGGCGCTTGCCCGGGTAGCGGCGCGCGGTGATGCTGGCCTCGTCGAAGGCGAGGATGTGGGCCACGTCATCGGGCTTCGCGTAGGCGGGGTACTCGAAGGCGAGCGCGCCCTTGTCGTCGCGCGTGGCGACGCCGTAGTTGATGCCCACGAGCTCCCGCACATCGGGGGACTCGCCGCGAGCGAGGATGCGCTCCTCCTCGGCCTGGGTCATGGCGCGGTAGGCCTTGGCGTTCTTCGCGGCGTCGCGGATCAGCTCGAGCAACCACGCCCGCATCACCGCGCAGCGGCGCGGGAAGTCGATGTAGCTGTAGGTCTCGAGCAGCACGTCGATGCGGCCGAGCAGGCCGCGGTAGTGGCTGCCGAAGCGCGGGAGCGCGGGGTAGGTGTGCCAGCCGGAGACGGGATTGCCCTCCTCCTTGTAGTTGCCATACCAGAAGCAGTCGAAGCCATGGCGCTTCTTCACGGCCTGGGCCACGCGGTCGAGCATCTCCCGGTTGAACTCGCGCAGCTCGGAGAAGAGCGGCTCGTTCGAGTGCGACGTGTCATAGGTGAGGTCGAAGGCGTGGATGCTGCCGTCGGTGGTGTGGCAGTCGATGAACACGTCGGGCCACCACGACTGGTAGAACTTCGCGAGGGCACGCGTCTCGGGCGCCTCCTGCTTCGTGCTGTCGCGGTTGAGGTTCCAGCCCTCGCCCGTGTAGCGCATGCCCACGCCACCCTCGGGGTTCACCTGGCCCTCGAGGTTCTGCAGGTCCAGCTTGCGGTTGTTCGGGCTGATGCGGTCGTTGCCGTCGGGGTTGAAGTCCGGAATCAGCACGAGGCAGAGCTTGTCGAGCAGCTTCTGGCCCAGCTTGGTGAGCGTCAAATCCCGGGCGAGCGCGAGGACGGACTCCTTGCCCTCGACCTCACCGGCGTGGATGTTGGCCTCGATCATCACCACGAGCTTCTTCTGCCTGCGGGCGAGCTCGGGGGTGAAGCAGTTGCGATCGCTGACGATGAGGGCGGCCAGCGGCTGGCCCTCGCCGCTCTGGCCGAAGTCGACGCGCTTCGCGAGCTTCGTGCGGCGGCAGAGCTCGTCAACGAAGGCGAGCACATCGGCGTGACGTGAGGTTTCCTTGTAGTTCGACGCTTCGGCGCGGGTGAGCAGCTCGGTCATGGGGGCGCATCCGAGCGTCCCCCTCGGGCAGCGTCAAGCACTCCGTCACTTCTCCGCGAGGACATTGCGGCCCGGGGTCCGGTCCGCTACGTCTGCCCGGACATGGAACACGGACGAAGACCGCAGCCGCCCCCGGGCAGCGGGAAGGCCATCTGGCGGGCGCTCGGGTATCTGGGCCGGTACAAGTTGGAGACCGCGGGCGCGCTGGTGGCGCTGCTGCTCGTATCCGCCGCCAACCTCGCGGCGCCCCAACTGGTGCGGCTGGCCATCGACGGAGGCATCGCCCGGAGCGACAGCGCCACGGTGCTCCAGGCCGTGGGGGGACTGGTGGCCATCGCGCTGGGGCGCGGGCTCTTCAACTTCCTCCAGGGCTACCTGGCCGAGCGTGTGTCGCAGGGCGTCGCCTTCGATCTGCGCGACGCGCTCTTCGCACGCATCCAGCGGCTGAGCTTCAGCTACTACGACCAGGCGCAGACCGGCCAGCTCCTCACGAGGCTCACCAACGACGTCGAGCAGGTGCGCACGTTCGTTGGCTCCGGCGTGGTGCAGCTCGCGGCCTCGTGCGTCATGCTGGTGGGCTGCGCGGCGCTGCTGCTCAGCCTCAACCCCGTGCTCGCGGTGGTGGCACTGGCGTCCATCGCGCCCATCCTCTGGTTGCTCCGGAACTTCGTGAGCAGGATGGGTCCGCTGTTCGGCCGGGTGCAGATGACGCTGGGCCAGCTCAACACCGTGCTCCAGGAGGATCTGCGCGGCATCCGCGTGGTGCGCGCGTTCTCCGGCGAGGAACGCGAGGCCGCTCGCTACCGGAAGATCAACGACGAGCTGCTCGGCCACAACCTGGGAATCATCGGCGCCATCTCCACCAACTTCCCCTTCGTGGGCTTCTTCGCCAACCTCGGCACGCTCGTGGTGGTGGGCGTGGGAGGCCTGCTGATCTTCCGCCAGCGGCTGACGCTCGGCGAGCTGCTCGCGTTCAACAGCTACCTGGGCTTCCTGCTCATGCCGCTCATGACGCTGGGCTTCATCGCGGCGCAGATTTCCCGTGCCGGTGCGTCCGCGCTGCGCGTGTTCGAGTTGCTCGACACCCAGGTGGAGGTGGCCGACAAGCCGGGAGCCCGGACGCTGCCGCCCATCCAGGGACGGGTGGAGCTGCGCGACGTGCGCTTCCGCTACGCGGGCGGCGAGCGGGAGATCCTCCGCGGGGTGAGCTTCGTGGCCGAGCCAGGACAGCTCGTGGCCATCCTGGGGACGACGGGCTCGGGGAAGAGCACGATCATCAACCTGATTCCCCGCTTCTACGACGTGACGGGAGGCACGGTGCTGCTGGACGGGCACGACGTGCGCGAGGTGACGCTCTCCAGCCTGCGCTCGCAGATCGGCGTGGTGTTGCAGGATGCCCTGCTCTTCTCCGGGACGGTGCGCGAGAACATCGCCTATGGCCGTCCGGACGCGACCCAGGAGCAGATTCACGCGGCGGCCGAGGCGGCCCAGGCGGCGGAGTTCATCGCCGGGCTGCCACGGGGTTATGACACGGTGGTGGGCGAGCGGGGCGTGGGGCTGTCGGGTGGCCAGCGCCAGCGGCTGGCGATCGCCCGGGCCCTGCTGACGGATCCGCGCCTGCTCATCCTCGATGACAGCACCTCGGCGGTGGACGCGGGGACGGAGGCCGCCATCCAGGACGCGCTCGACCGGCTGATGCGCGGCACGCATCGCACGGCGCTCGTCATCGCCCAGCGCATCAGCACGGTGCGCGACGCGGACCTCATCCTGGTGCTGGACGAGGGCCGGGTGGTGGCGCAGGGAACCCATGAGCAGTTGCTCGCATCGAGCCCGCTCTACAACGAGATCCTCGGCACGCAGTTGCAGGCCGGTACCCCGGAGGCGGCATGAGGCGGCCTGGAAGTCTCGAGTCGATGGCGGAACTGGAGGTCCAGCGCGCCGCCAACCGTGGAGCGGTGGCTCGCCGGCTGCTGATGGAGCTGCGGCCCCACCGTGGCACGCTGCTGGTGGCGCTGGGTCTGGTCATCGTGAGCGCGCTGGCGCAGGCCATCGGGCCGTATCTGGTGAGCCGGGCCATCGACCACGACATCGGGAGCGGGGACGCGGCGGCCCTGCTGCGCACCATGCTGCTGCTGTTCGCCGTGTACCTCGGGGGCGCGGTGGCCTCGCGGGGGCAGACGTGGCGCGTGGGGGCGGCCGGCCAGCAGGTGCTCTCCTCGATGCGCACCCGGCTCTTCGAGCAGCTCCAGGCACTGCCACTCTCGTACTTCGACAAGCGGCCCATCGGGGATTTGATGAGCCGGCTGCTCAGTGACGTGGACACGCTCAACCAGTTCTTCGCGCAGGGGCTGACCCAGCTGCTGGGCTCGATGCTGGGGCTGGTGGGCGTGCTGGTGGCCATGCTGGCGCTCAACGTGCGTCTGGCGCTGGCGTGCTTCACGCTCATTCCGGCGATGCTGCTCACCACGTGGTTCTTCGCCGCGAGGGCTCGAAAGGCCTACCGCAAGACGCGGCAGACGGTGGGCAGCGTGACGGCGGAGCTCCAGGAGGAGCTGGTGGGCGTCCGGCAGGCGCAGGCGTTCAACCGCACGGACGAGAACATCCGGCGCTTCCGGGGCCGGAACGCCGCCAACCGCGACGCCAACGTGGCCGCCGTGGGCATCACCTCCGCGTTCTCCCCGGCCATCGAGGTGCTCGCCACGCTCTCCACGGCGCTCGTCATCGGCTACGGCGGCCACCTGGTGCTCCAGGGGCAGTTGACCGTGGGCCTGGTGGCGGCGTTCCTCATCTACGCGCAGCAGTTCTTCCGGCCGGTGCAACTGGCTGCCTCGACGTACACGCTGATGCAGTCGGCGCTCGCCGGCGCGGAGCGCATCTATTCCATCCTGGACGAGCCTCGCGAGCCCGCCGACACGCCGGACGCGCTGGAGCTGGGGCGGGCCCAGGGGCGCATCACGTTCGAGCAGGTGTCCTTCGCCTACGACGCGGATCACCCGGTGCTCCGGGACGTGAGCTTCGAGGTGGCACCCGGACAGACGGTGGCGTTGGTGGGCCGCACGGGCGCCGGGAAGACGACGGTGGCCAACCTCATTCCGCGCTTCTACGACACCACGGAGGGCGTGGTGCGGCTGGATGGGGAGGATGTCAGGCGCGTGAAGCGGGCGAGCCTGCGGCGGCAGATGGCGACGGTGATCCAGGAGCCCTTCCTGTTCTCCGGCACCATCGCGGAGAACATCGGCTACGGCCGGCCAGGCGCGAGCCGCGAGGAGATAGAGCAAGCCGCCCGCACGGTGCATGCGCACGAGTTCATCGCCGCGCTGCCGAAGGGTTATGACTCGGTGCTCGGAGAGGGAGGCGCCACGCTGAGCCAGGGGCAGCGGCAATTGCTGGCGTTCGCGCGGGCGGTCATCGCCGAGCCGCGGGTGCTCATCCTCGACGAGGCGACGGCGAACATCGACACGAGGACGGAGGCACTCATCCAGCGCGCACTCTCCACACTGCTGGCGGGAAGGACGAGCGTGGTCATCGCGCACCGGCTGAGCACCATCCGGAGCGCGGACCTCATCCTCGTCATTGATTCCGGACGCATCACGGAGCGCGGTACGCACGAGGAGCTGATGGCGCGTAACGGTCTGTACGCGGAGCTGTACCACCGGCAGTTCCGCGAGCCCGCCGCTGCTGCCCACTGATGCCCTCGGGGACAACAGGAGCTGCTCACCGTGCCCATTTCCCCTCGCCCTCCGGGAGAGGGACGGGGTGAGGGTGCCACGGGCCACGGGTTGAACCCGCTGTCCACACTGTGAGCCACGGGCTGAAGAACGGGTTCGGGCACCCTCACCCTGACCCTCTCCCGAGGGGAGAGGGGGTATTACTTCACGGGCTCACCCTGGCGGAAACGTGCCTCGGGGCCCGGGCCCACGTACACCTGCACGGCCCGGAAGCTCGGAGCTCCCTCGGGAATACGGGCCGAATGACGGACCCCCGCGGGGATGTAGACGGCATCGCCCGGCTTCACGGTCATCGCCTGGCCCTCGATGGTCATCTCCGCCCCACCCTCCTCCACGTAGAGCATCTCCACACTGTCCGCGTGGATGTGCTCGGGCACCCCTGCTCCCGCCTGGAGCTCCAGCACTCCCATCGAGGCCGCACGGGCCCCGGTCTCCTCGTTGGTGAGCAGGATGGCCGTCCCCTTGCCCTGGGAAATGCGGAAGGTGGGGGCCTCGGCGCTGCTCACCACGTAGCGGACGGGCACGGTGGGAGCACGGGCACAGCCAACGGAGACACACAACACAGCCATCAGGAGCGAAGTGCGCATCATCCCTCCGTTCCTAGCACTGGCTGGCGGTGACCCGCATCCATGTGTCATCGCCGCGCTGTCTCCCACACACCACGGACATCCAGGAGGCGACTCCCCCGCCCGCGAGTCCCTGCCCCCGCGCACCCGCTCCCGCTAAGGTGCCGCACGTGAGCCCTCCCCGATTCATCCCCGGACACGAAGTCCCCGCGCGCCCGCGTGACACCGCCCTGCTCTTCGCCGCTCACGGCCTGGAGCTGCTCGTCGCCGAGCGCGACGACACCGTGCGCATCCCCTCCTGCGCGGAGCTCCCCGAGCTCGCCACCGGGGCGCACTTCCTCGGCACCCTCGGGGACGTGGACTGCTACGCCGCCGCCTTCCCCAAGGACATCTCGCCTCCCGAGGGCATGAAGCTCGTCCCCGCGCGCGGCCTCTTCAACCGCCTGGACGAGTCCCTCTTCGGCGTCGCCGGCCGGGCGCTCGCCATCGCCGAGTGGGACGCCACCCACCGCTTCTGCGGCCGCGATGGCCAGCCCACGGTGCTCGTCCCCGGCGAGCGCTCGCGCCGCTGCCCCGTCTGCCGCACGCCCTACTACCCGCGCATTTCCCCCGCCGTCATCATGCTCGTCACCCGGGGGGATTCCATGCTGCTCGCGCGCAACGCCAACTTCCCCGGCGCCTTCTTCAGCACCCTGGCCGGCTTCGTCGACGTCGGCGAGTCGCTTGAGGAGACGGTGGTGCGCGAAGTGAAGGAGGAAGTCGGGGTGGACCTGAAGAACCTCCGCTACTTCGGCAGCCAGCCGTGGCCCTTCGGCCGCTCGCTCATGCTGGGCTTCACCGCCGAGTACGCCGGGGGAGAAATCCAGGTGGACGGCCAGGAGATCGCCGAGGCGGCCTGGTTCACCCCCGACAACCTCCCGCAGCTCCCTCCGCGCTTGAGCATCGCCCGGCAGCTCATCGACACCTTCATCGCCCAGGTGAAGGCACGAAACACCCCGGCCTGAGACCCGTGCACCGGAGGCTCGCTCGCCGCGAGGGCGGGCGGGCTCCTGGAAATTCCCCAGGGATGTTGGGCGGTTGAGGCGCAGGGGGACTCCGAACTTGCATCCACCGCCAGGGTGGGATTGAAGCGAGGCCCCCCGGATCCCCTCATGCCCGTCGCGCGTCCCCACATCGAGCCCCGTCGTGTTCCCACCGCTGACTCGGTGGTGGTCAAGGAGTTCTACCTCTCGGTGCAGGGCGAGTCCTCGCACGCGGGGCTGCTCTGCTCCTTCGTACGGCTCACCGGCTGCCACCTGCGCTGCACCTACTGCGACAGCGAGTTCGCCTTCCACGGCGGCACGCGCATGAAGATTCCGGAGGTGGTGGCCCGGGTGAAGGAGCTCGGCGCGCCCCGGGTGGAGGTGACGGGTGGCGAGCCCCTGCTTCAGCCCGGCGTGTACCCGCTCATGGAGGAGCTGCTGGCCTCCGGCCTCACCGTGCTGCTGGAGACGAGCGGCGCCATCGACGTGCGGCTGGTGCCTCCAGCGGTCCACAAAATCGTGGACATGAAGACGCCGTCCTCGGGCGAGTGCGAGCGGAACGACTACCGGAACCTCACGTCGATGAACGCCAATGACGAGCTCAAGTTCGTCATCGGCAGCCGCGAGGACTACGAGTGGTCCAAGAAGCTCATCGCCGAGCACCGGCTGCTGGAGAAGCCGTATGGGCTGCTCTTCTCCACCATCTTCGGCAAGCTGACGACGAAGGAGCTGGCCGAGTGGATCATCGCGGACCGGCTACCGGTGCGCTTCCAGCTCCAGATGCACAAGTACATCTGGGAGCCGAACGAGCGCGGCGTCTGAGGACGGACCGGGGACGCCTCAGCTCCGGCCGGCGGCGAAGAAGCCCAGCACGAGCCGGAGCACGAGGAAGACCTGGACCAGGACGCAGGCGAGGTTGAGCCAGGACAGCCCGCGCGTCCACCGGGCCCACGAGCGCACGGACGAGGCGGACTCCACGCGCTCCAGACGGCGCAGCTCGCGGGAGGACAGCCAGAAACCGAGCCCCGCGGCGATGCCATTGAGCACGGGCAGGCGCCGCAGGATGGGGACGACGAGGGTGGCCTGGCCCACGTCCACCACCACGCTCACCGGCAGGAGCATGGCGAGCGGCACGGTCAGCAGGGCGAAGATGCCCAGGCCGAGCGTCAACTTGAGCGCCCGGGAGACGGTGCCGTGCTCGCGGACGAAGGCGAAGCAGGAGACGCAGTAGGAGGACTCGCCGAGCAGCTCGGTGCACTCGCCACACAGGAAGGTGCCACAACGGACACAGGTGGCGACCGCGGCCCGCTGGTGCGTGGGGCAGCGAGGGCTGGTCAAGGCGGGCTGGTCCGGTGCGGAGGCCACGGGCTCGCCTCGCACCGGGTCAGAAGATGGGCGGCGGGGGCGGACGCAGTATCACCTGCTCCACCGCGTGGGCGCCCAGGCCGAGGAAGACGGCGGCGAGCACGCTGCTGCCGAAGAAACCGGCGAGGATGAGGTTCTTGCGCGGGTGCTCGAACTGGCTGAAGGCGTACACGAGCACGTAGCAGGGCACCAGGAGCACCATCATCCCCGTCCCGAGGCTCCGGCGGAACGCGTGGACGAGCAGGAAGGCGGCGCAGACGAGCGTGATGACCCCGAACAGGGCGGCGAGAGGGAGGAGCGGCACGACCCTCAGATAGCACGGCCGGTGCCTCGGGGTGGCCTCCGTGCGCAGATTGCGTGCTAAAGGACGCTCCCACGTCTCCTCACCGAGGTGCCCGGACGATGGCCACACTGAAGACGCTGCTCACCTTCATCCTCTTGGGAGCCTTCCTGGGGCTGGCCACGGCCTCGTGGATCGGCCCCAGTTTCCTCGAGTGGTACAACACGGCGCCGCTGGGGGCGCAGACGGTGTGCGACCTGCCCAAGGTCATCCAGGGCATCACCGCGGACCTGCTGCGCTACCAGGTGATCGGCACGCTCACCGGCGCGGGCGCCTTCTTCATCCTGGGCATCGTCTTCGTGGTGTCGCGCTCGAAGAAGCAGAAGCAGGCCCAGCAGCCGCCCACCACCCCGGCTCCGCCGGCCCAGCCCGGTCCCGCCGCCTGAGCACCCGGGACGGAGACCCTCACCCCAGCCCTCTCCCAGAGGCAGAGGGAGAAGGCGTCACGCCCCCGGCAATTCCACGATGAAACGCGCGCCGCCCTCCGGGCGGTTCTCCGCGCGCAGCGTGCCCCCGAAGGACTCCACGTACTGGCGCGACAGCGCCAGCCCCAGCCCCGTCCCCTTCCCCGGCTCCTTCGTCGTGAAGAAGGTCGTGAAGAGCCTCGGCAGATGCTCCGCCGCGATTCCCGGCCCGTTGTCCTCCACCATCACCCGCACCCGCTCCCCCACCACCTCCGCGCGCACCGCCACCCGCCCGTCCTGCACCCTCGCGTCCTCGATGGCGTCCGCCGCGTTCAACAGCAGGTTCAGCAACACCTGCCCCAGCCGCCGCGGCTCCGCCCTCGCCACCGCCTCCGGCGGCACCTCCACCGCCAGCTTCACCAGCGACTTCAGCCGCACCGACGCCAGCCTCACGCTCGCGTCCACCACCGGCACCAGCTCGCACCGCCCCACCCCCTCCACCGCCCCCTCCGCCCGCGACAGCGCCGTCAGGTCCTTCACGATTTGATGGATGCGCTCCACCCCCTGCATCGTCTCCTGCAGGGCCTCGGTGTACTCGGTGTCGTTGGTGCCCGACGCCGGCTGCCGCCACTCCTCCAACAGGAAGCGCAGATTGGCCTGCACGTACGCCAGCGGGTTCTTCACCTCGTGCGCCACGCCCGCCGCCAGCCGCCCCACCTGCGCCAGCCGCTCGGCCTGCAGCGCCCGCGCGTTGGACTCCTCCAGCGCCTCCTGCACCGCCCGCTGATCTCCCTCCGCCCTCGCCTGCGCCCGCCGCATCCTCCGGTAGAAGACGCTCATCTGCATCCCCACCGCCCCCGCCCCCAGCAACAGCAGCAGCCGCGACACCATCGGCACCAGCGCCATCCCCTCCAACCCCATCAACGTGCCCGCCACCCCCATCGGCAGCAGCGTGCTCAACGCCCCCTGCCACAGCTCGCCCCGCGACACCGAGAGCGTCATCAGCGGCATCATGAAGAACCAATGGAAGAGCGGATTGCCCGTCCCGCCCAGCCGGTACACCACCAGCCCCAGGAAGACGTTGGGCACCACCATCCCCGCCACCATCCTCATGCCCCGGCGGCGGGAGGGCCGCTCCACCCACCGCAGCGCCCAGCCCATCGCCCCCGTCAGCCCCGCCCACCCCAGCCGCAGTGCCAGCGTGTCCCACGCCGGCCTCCCCACCGACAGCGAGTCCACCAGCCAGAGCGGCAGACACGTGAGCGCCAGCATGTAGAGAAGGCGCTGCTCGTCTCGCAGCGCCAGCTCCTCAGCCCCTGGCATGTCCCCCGAGCCCTCCCGGGGTGCTCCTTCGTGCCGCTGCGCCATGTCCGTACCGATTCCCCGGGATTCCTGGAGATTGGAGAGTTCAGTGAAGAACACTCTCACAAAATGGGGTCAAACGGAACCCATCCCGGGTCAGAGGCGCACCCGGCCGACGAGGCGGAGTTTCTCGGCACGTGAAAGGCGCTTCAGGGCGGCCTCGCGGCGGAGGGCGGCCCCCCGGTCGGCCGCCGGCTCGCTCCAGACGAGCGTCACCGGCAGGCGGGCGCGGGTGTAGGCGGCGCCCCGGCCCTTGTTGTGGGTGGCCACGCGGCGTTCGAGGTTGTTGGTGGCGCCGGTGTAGAGCGTCCCATCCCGGCAGCGCACCATGTAGACGGTCCAGGTGTCCAGCACGGCGGCGCGGCAGCATAGCGCACGCGCCCCTCCGTCCGGACACCCGCTTCGCCTGCCCGTCTCCTCACCAGGGAGCCAGGTACCCACCGCCCGGCCGCCCCTCGTACGCCGCCATCACCAGCGCCACCGGCAGCAACGGGTCCACCTTCCACCCGGCCAGCACATGCGCCCGGCTGACGAGCCCCACCAGCCCGCCCTGCTCCCCCACCACCGGCAGCAGGGAGGTTCCCCGCCGCTCCATCACTCGCAGGGCATGCAGGAGAGTATCCGTGGGAACCAGGGCGACTTCGATCGAGGACAACTTTTCCGCAACAGTCGGCTTTTGCCGCATCCACTCGCCTCCCGGCATTAACGACTGTGGAGCTTTGCAACCGCTCTGCCGACATGTGGGTCCGTGGGTTTTTCAACACGGCATCCGTCCCGCAGGGCATTAGATTCCAGTCGTGACGAATCGAAACGGGCCCAGGCTCACGCGGATGGCGGATATTTTCTCCCGAGCGGTAAATCGCGACGGAGAAGGGTTGCTCACGTTGCCCTTCAAGCCCGACGAGCTGTACCGGGTGCCCACCGACGATGGGGCCGCCATTGCCCTGGGGCGCTACCACCCGAGGGAGCAGCGTCGCTACGCGGAGCCGGTCATCCTCTGCCATGGACTGGGGGCCAACCGCTTCCACATGGACTTCGACGAGCACTACAGCCTGGCGCGCTACCTGGCCCGGGCGGGCTACGAAACGTGGGTAATGGAACTGCGCGGCCGGGGGCTGGCGGGCCCGTGCGGCGACGCCTCCTTCGATGATCAGGCCGAGCACGACGTGCGCACCGCCCTGCGAACCGTCCTGTCCACGGGGGCCAGGGAAGTGCTCTGGGTGGGTCATTCCAAGGGAGGGCTCACCCTGTACGGCCATCTGGCCCGCAACCCGCAAGCGCCGGTGAAGGCCGCGGTGTCCATTGGAGCCCCCTTCACCTTCGCGGTGCAGCCGGGCCTCAAGACGTTCATCCAGAAGATAGAGCCGCTCTTGCGGCTGAAGATGATTCCCACCCGGCGGATTACCGGCATCGCCCTGTTCGGCGCGCCGCCGGGGCCGCTCAGCCGCTACATGATGTTGGCCTCCAACATGGAGCAGGACGTGGTGCGCAAGGCCCTGGCCAACGTGCCCGCGGACATCTACGGCGGCGTGGTGCGCCAGTTCGCCCACTGGATTGCCACCGACTCCTTCTGCATGGTGGACGGCACGTGCTACCGCAAGCCGCTGGCGGGGGTGAAGCTGCCGGTGATGCTGCTGGCGGGGAGCAAGGACCTGCTCGCTCCCCCGCTCGCCGTGGCGCGGGCGCAGGAGTACCTCGGCGGGCCGGTGAAGCTGGTGGTGGCCGGGCGCGGCCATGGCTTCGCCGAGGACTACGGGCACGCGGACCTGGTGCTGGGGCGTCGGGCACCGGACGAAATCTTCCCGCTGGTGGAGGCGTTCCTGTCCGCGCACGCGACCCGGGCGTAGGAAGGCCCCGGGGGGATGTCCGGTTGTCCGCTCCCCCCCGGCGTGCTACCCCACGGGCTCGCGTTCTATGTCTCCTGTCTCCCGCTTCCTGTCCCTCGCCCTGCTGGCCCTCGCGGGCTGCGAGCGTGGCCCCGCGCCGGGCCATGCCGTGGTGGACTTCCGCCACACCCGCGCCCCGGTGAGCACGCCCGTGGCCGCCTGGAAGGAGGACGGGGTGTCCGCCGAGGAGCTGAAGCAGCGCCTGGAGGAGATGAGCCCCGCGCTGCGCGAGCGCTACCAGACGCTGGAGCAGAAGCGCGAGTACGTGGAGGGCCTGGTCCGCTTCGAGTTGCTGGTACAGGAGGCGCTCGCCCGCGGGCTGCAGAACGACCCCGAGGTGGTGGCCAGCACCAAGCGCGCGCTGGTGTCCCGGCTGATGCGCGCCCAGCTCGACGAGGCGAAGCCCCCCGTCTCCGACGCAGAGGTGGCCGCCTGGTACCAGAGCCACCAGGAAGACTACGTGCGGCCGGAGCAGGTGCGGCTCTCGCATGTCTTCCTCGCGGCGCCCCGGACGGACGCGGCCCGCCAGGAGACGGCGCGCGCGAAGGCGGAGAAGCTGCTCGCCGAGGCGAAGGCGCTGCCCCCCAAGGACTTCACCGCCTTTGGCCGGCTGGCCCGCGCGCACAGCGAGGAGCCCCGCACGCAGCCGCTGGATGGAGATCTGCGCTACCGCTCGCTCGAGGAGCTCGGGCGGGACTTCGGGCCCGAGGTGGCGGAAGCCGCGCGGGGACTGCTGGCCAGCGGCCCGGGCACGCTCAGCGGCGTGGTGCGCACGGACGCGGGGCTGCACCTGCTGCAGCTCACCGGCCACCAGGCCGCGTTGAACCTGAAGCTCGAGGACGTACGCGAGCAGATCAAGAATCGCCTCTCGCAGGAGAAGCGTACCCGGGCCTGGGCGGAGCTGCTCGCCGGGCTGGAGCGCCGCTCCGGCTTCAACGTGGACGCCGCGACGCTCTCGCGGGTGCACGTGGACGTGAGCACCCCCATGCGGCCCCCGAGTGGCCCGCCGCCCGGCAGCATCCCCGCCCCCCTTCCCTCCTCCCCCGTGGAGCGCCCATGACCCGCAGGAGCCCCCTGATGCCGCGGACCTTCCGCGCCACCCCGCTGCTCGCCGCCCTGGCGCTCGCCGTGGGCCTGGCCGGCTGCAACAAGACGGACAAGAAGGATCCGGACACCAACGTGGTGGCCACGGTGAATGGCGAGGTGCTCTCGCGCGCCGACTTCGAGCAGGAGCTGGGGCGCGAGCTCGCCTCCTCCGCCAACGAGTCCGGCCAGCACACCCCGGAGGACGTGGAGCCCTACAAGCGGGCGCTGCTGGAAACGCTCATCTCCCGCATGGTGCTGCTGCAGGAGGCCCGGACGCACAACATCACCGTGAGCCCCGAGGAGGTGGACCGGGGCGTGTTGCGGCTGTCGAGTGACTACCCGGCGGGCAACTTCAACGACGTGCTGACGCAGGGGCAGCTGTCCATGGCGGAGCTCAAGGCGCGCGAGGCGGCGCGGCTCACCATCGAGAAGCTCTTCACCCACCACGTGTACACGCGCGTGGCGGTGACGGAGGAGGAGCTGCGCGCGTACTACGCGGCGCACGAGACGGAGTTCTCCGAGCCCGAGCGGGTGCGCGCCGCGCAGATTGTCGTGAAGGGCATCGACGAGGCGCGGCGGGTGCAGGCGCAGCTCAAGTCGGGCAAGAAGTTCGCCGACCTGGCGCGCAAGTACTCGCTGAGCGCGGACGCCAAGGTGGGCGGCGACCTGGGCTTCTTCCCCCGGGGACAGATGCCGCCGGCCTTCGACCAGGTGGTCTTCTACCTGTCGCCGGGCCAGGTGTCGGACGTGGTGGAAACGGAGTACGGCTACCACCTGTTCCGGGTGCTGGAGAAGAAGGCGGGGCGCAAGCTGGAGTTCACGGAAGTGCGGGAGCAGGTGGAGGCGAAGCTGCTGGCGCAGCGGCGGGCGGAGGCGCAGGAGACGTACGAGCAGGAGCAGAGGGCCAAGGCCCAGGTCTGGGTGAACGAGGCCACGCTCCAGGCCATCCGCGGACGGCCCGCCACGCAGGCGGCGGCGAAGCAGTGAGCAGCCGTCCCATCGACACGGAAACGGAAAGAGAAAGCACATGAAGAAGCTGATGGGGACGATGGTGGCGGCGCTGCTCCTGAATGGCGCGGTGGCCCGGGCGGAGCTGGTGGACCGGGTGGCGGCGGTGGTGAACCGGGACGTCATCGCGCTGTCCGAGGTGGAGAAGCGCGCGGCGCCGGAGCTGGCGCGGCTGAACTCGGCGGTGAGGGATCCGAAGCAGCGCTCCGAGGAGCGGGCCCGGGTGCTGAAGATGTCGCTGAACACGCTCATCGGCGAGAAGCTGATGGAGTCGGAAATCCGCGAGCTGGGCCTGGCGACGACGGAGTCGGAGCTCGAGGCGGCCATCTCGGACGTGAAGCGGCAGAACAACGTCACGGACGAGGCGTCTTTCGAGCGCCTGCTGTCGGGCGAGGGCTTCACCGTGAAGACGTACAAGGACTTCCTGCGCAACCAGATGTCGCGCATGAAGCTGGTACAGATGAAGGTGACGCCGAAGGTGAAGGTGTCCGAGGAGGACCTGAAGGCGGCGTACACGCAGTACGCGAAGCTGGAGTCCGGGGACGCCGAGGTGCACGCGCGGCACATCCTGGTGCAGGTGGACGCGAAGGCGGCGCCGGAGCAGGTGGAGGCGGCGCGCAAGAAGGCGCAGGCCCTGGCGGAGGAGGCGCGCAAGCCGGGCATGGACTTCGCGGAGCTGGCGAAGAAGAAGAGCGAGGGCCCGAGCGCCTCGGACGGAGGAGACCTGGGCTTCTTCCGGCGCGGGGTGATGGTGCCGGCCTTCGAGCGGGTGGCCTTCACGCTGAAGGAGGGCGAGGTGAGCGAGCCGGTGCGCACGCAGTTCGGCTGGCACGTGCTGAAAGTGGAGGAGCGGCGCGCGGTGGACGTGGCCCCGTTCGAGCAGGTGAAGGGCGAGTTGGAGAACCGGCTGAAGATGCAGAAGACGGAGAAGTTCGTGGAGCAGTACGTCCAGGAGCTGCGTCAGAAGGCCTCGGTCGAAGAGAAGATCTGAAGCACCCACCGCCCCAAGCCATCCCTCCCCCGCCAACAACCCCTCTCCCCCCGGGAGAGGGACGGGGTGAGGGTGCCACGGGTCCTGGAGCGAGACTCGCGTGAACGAGCGTCCCGTCGTAGGCATCTCACTGGGAGACGTCTCCGGGATCGGCCCGGAAGTCACCGCGTCGGCGCTGTCGAAGCCCAAGGTGCGCCAGGCGCTGATTCCCGTGGTCTTCGGAGACGGGCCGGCGCTGGAGCGCTTCCCCGCCTTCAAGAAATACACACGCACCACGCCCGGCACACTCGAGCGCGCCACGGGGCCCACGGTCTGCGTGGTGACGGAGCTGCCCGGGAAGGACCGGGTCCCGGGCAAGCCGACGCGGGCGGGAGGCAAGGCCCAGTACGGCTACATCCAGGCGGCCATCGAGGCGGCGCGAGCCGGCAAGGTGGACGCGCTGTGCACGGCGCCGGTGTCGAAGGAGCAGATCTCCCGCGCGGGCATTCCCTTCATGGGGCACACGGAGGTGCTGGCGGAGGCGTTCGGCCGTGAGGTGATGATGCTCATGGACGGCCCGCGGGTGCGGGTGGCGCTGGCGACGAACCACGTGCCACTGGTGGACGTCTCGCGGATGCTGACGGTGGAGCGGCTGGTGGGCCAGTTGCAGCTCCTGTCCCGGAGCCTGAAGCCGGTGGTGGGCCGCGCGCCCCGGATTGGCGTGCTGAGCTTCAACCCGCACGCGGGCGAGGGCGGGCTGCTGGGGCGCGAGGAGGTGGAGGTGCTCACGCCGGCCATCAAGCAGGCCCGCAAGCTGCGGGTGGACGCGCACGGGCCGCTGGCGGCGGACGGGCTGTTCGCGCGGGTGGCGGACTTCCCGTACGACGCGGTGCTCGCGATGTACCACGATCAGGGCCTCATCCCGGCCAAGGCGCTGGACTTCGAGCGCACGGTGAACGTGACGCTCGGGTTGCCGGTGCCGCGCACGTCGCCGGACCATGGCACGGCGTACAGCCTGGCCGGGACGGGCACGGCGAGCAGCGTCCCCATGGTGGAGGCGCTGCTCAAGGCCGCCCGGCTGGCCGCGCGCTGAGCCCGCTCAGTAGGTGAACGGGAAGCGCACGGGCTCGCGGCTCTGCACGCGGTGCTGTGGGAACTTCCACGAGCGCACCTGGCCCTCGATGCAGCGGGCGAACGGCGTGCCCTTGAGGGCCTCCGTCTCCATGAGGGCATCCACGGCATCACCCGTGGGCAGCACGCGCCAGCGCACCACGAACCGATCCTTGCCCGAGTCCGACGTCCGCGCGGGCGAGTGCGTCTCGATGCAGGCGAGGATGGCGTCCTTGTGCGAGCCCACCACCTGCACCACGTCCGAGGTGGAGAGGGACTCGGGCAGGTCCCTGCCCGGCTCGGGCGGGATATAGACGTTGCGCTTCGAGCGCGGATCCTCCGGCTTGAACTTCGGCGCGCTCTCGGACAAGCCGAGCTCCTCCTCGAACTTCTTGTCGACCGCATCGTCGAAGTCGAGGGGATCCACGGCCTTCGCCTTCACCGGTGCGGTGGGCGCGGGAGGCGGCTGCGGCTGCGGGTTGCTCCGCGGAGCCGGCTCGACGGCACGCGGCATGCGCACGTCCGGGGCAGCCTGAGCCACGACGACGGGCTTGGGCTTCTCGGGCTGCGGCGCCGGAGTGACGGACTTCACCGCCTGCTTCTCGGGCGTGGGCGTCACGGCGGCGGGCGCGGGCGTCGTGGGCCGCACCGCCGGGGCCGGAGTCTGTGCCACCGGGGCCGACGTCACGGGAGCCGGAGCCACCGGGGCCGGAGCCTGCTGCGCCACCGGAGCCGGAGCCACCGGAGCCGGAGCCGGAGCCTGCGTCACCGGAGCCACCACGACGGGAGCGGGCACGGGCGCGACAGCCGGAGCCACGGCGGGAGCCTCCTGCCGGGGAGCCACCTGCTCCGGAGCGCCACGGTTCTGGGTCAGCAGGAACAGCGCCCCCGCGACGATGCCCACGGCCGCCGAGCCGATGAGCACGCCGGCCAGGACCCCCTTCCCCCGCTGAGCGGGCTCGGGCGCGGGGGGCGCGGCCATCATGCCGGGAACGACGGGCGGAGCCATGGGCTGGACCGGAACCGGCGCCATCAGCCCCGTCATCGCCATCGGAGCCACCACCGGCTGCACGACGGGCACGGGCACGGGAGCAGGAGCAGGAGCCACCTCGGGCGCGGTCGGCACGTCGAGCATCGCCGAGCGCGCCTCCTCCTTCGCCTGCTCCTTCTCCTCCTTCATCTTCCGCAGCCACACCTCCTCTTCCTCGACGAGCGAGTGCAGCGCGGAGACGACCTGCTTCCCGGAACCGGACTCCTTCTCGCGCGCCGGGGCCGTGGAGACCGACGCGTCCGCGGCCACCGTGGGCAGCCCCGAGATGGTCAGCGAGGCCACGAGCTCCGGAACGCTCGACAGCGGCCGCCAGTTGCTCCACGCCTCGCACCAGAAGAGGGTGTCGGGGCTGAGCTTGCCCTGGTGCCACAGCTCGCGCAGCCGCTCGAGACGGTACGGACCCGCGGGCTTGCCGTGCCGCTCGGCGTACCAGTCCATGGCGCCCACGGGCACGGGCGTGGCCACGTCCCCACTGGCCTCGGACACCTCGGCGGACGTCTCCAGCTCCGGCGGCCCGAAGAGCGCGCCGTCGAAGATGGCGTCCAGGTCATCCGGGCGCACCTCGCTCAGGGCCGACTGGACGCTGGCCGGTGCCGTCTCGCCGGAAGGAGGCGAGAGCCGCGGGGGCTGCGCCCCACTACCCGCCCGAGAAAGAAGATGGCCCTCGACGTTCGAATGGTTCCCGTCCACACGCCCTCCTACCAGCCCCCGCTGACCCGACGTTGGGCCAGCTTGTGGCTCAACCTAATGACGTCCGAGACCCCAGCCAGGATTCACGCCCCGCGGTGCGAGTGTTTCCTTTCACTTCCGAGCGATTACAGCGCGAGAAAGTTCTGCGCTGGACGCAGCCAAATCCCTCACAGGCGAAAACCCCTGGACACCCGGACTACGGCGTTTCCGTGGATGGGCACGGAAGGTGTGTGAGTAATTCCGCCCCATCCCTCGCCGGGTCGAGCAACACCACATCCAAGAACGCTCCCGCGCACCGGAGCTGAACACTCACGCGCCCCACGGGGCACCACCCCAGACACCCCGTGAGCTCCACACGCACGGCCTCGCCCCGCTCGGCGAGCGTGGCGCGGATGCGGCGCGGCAGGTCCACGCCTCCGGCGCTCGTCTCCAGCCGCATCAGGCAGCGGTGACAGACCTGGGCCTGCGTCTCCCGTGTGCTCGTCTCACCCATGGGTGCTCTCCACTCCTCCACAACCCGCGCTCGACTTCGAGGGATTTCGCCTGGCTGGCCGTGAGCAGGGCGGGCGGCGGAGCGGCGCCTCACCCCGCGTTTCGTCTCCAGATGCACACCCTTCGGAGGGACGAGCGGTGCACTCAAGGGAGACCCTTCATGGGTGGTAGCGAGGAGAAGCAGGAGTCGCCACAGGAAGAAGTCCCCAGGATCTCCAGTGGCACTCCCTACCTCGACCAGATTCTCGCGGGCGGCTGGCTGCGCGGGGGCACCTATATCGTCACGGGCCCACCCGGCTCCGGCAAGACGACGCTCGGCAACCAGTTCTGCTTCTCCGTGGCCGAGCGGGGCGACCGCACCCTCTACGTCACCCTGCTCGCCGAGACGCACGCGCGCATGATGCTGCACCTGCGCTCGCTGCGGTTCTTCCGGCCCGACTTCGTGGGCGAGCGCGTCTTCTACCTCAGCGGCACCTCGGCGCTGAAGGACAAGGGGCCCCACGGACTGCTGGAGCTGCTCACGCGCACGGTGCGCGAGAAACACATCAAGGTCCTGGTGATCGACGGCTTCACCCTGGTGCGCGAGCACTCCGCGTCCCCGCTGGAACTGCGCGAGTTCCTCCAGGGCCTGTCGGTGCTCTGCGGGCTGACGGACTGCACCGCGCTGCTGCTGAGCACCGAGACGAACAAGGCGATGGACGTCGAGTACGCCATGGTCGACGGCATCCTCGCCCTGAGCGCGGAGCTGCTCGGGCTCAAGGCCATCCGCGGCCTGGAGATCCTCAAGTTCCGCGGCAGCAACAACATCCCCGGCCGGCACACCTTCCTCATCAACGAGCGCGGGGTGAGCATCTACCCGCGCTGGGAGGCGGTGTACCGCAAGACGCCCGAGGTCATCCCCGACGCGAGCGTGCGCCTGCGCTTCGGCGTTCCCAGCCTGGACGCCATGTGCCAGGGAGGCGTGGTCTCCTTCTCCTCCACCCTGCTGCTCGGCAGTCCCGGCAGTGGCAAGACACTCCTGGGCCTGCACTACCTGGCCGAGGGCGCCAGGAATGGGGAGCCGGGCCTGTACTTCGGCTTCGCGGAGAGTGGCGAGACGCTGATGCGCAAGACGAAGAGCGTGGGACTGGACCTGGCGCCCTACATGAAACGCGGCCTCATCCGCCTCGAGGCCCGCGCTCCCGTGGAAACGCTCCCCGACGCCATGGTCCAGGAGTTGATGGACATGGTCTCCCAGCACCATTACCGGCGCGTCTTCATCGACGGGCTGGAGCCCTTCGCCAAGGAGGCCATCGATCCCGAGCGCACCACGCGCTTCCTCTCCGCGCTCCTCAACGCCCTGCGCGACAAACACATCACCTCCGTCATCACCGAACAGACCAACACCCTCTTCGGGCCGGACCTCCACTCCCCCATCAAGGGCGCGGAGGCCATCTTCGACAACCTCATCTTCCTGCGCTTCGTCGAGCTCAATGGCCGGCTGCGCCGCCTGCTGTCCGTCCTGAAGATGCGCGACAGCGACAACGATCCCTTCCTGCGCGAGTTCGTCATCTCCAGCAAGGGCCTCCAGGTACAGCAGGCCTACGCCGCCCTCGAGGGGATGTTGACCGGCCTGCCCACCCACCGGCAGCACTCCACGCACGAGAGCGCCGGCCCCCCCGAGCCGCCCCAACCCTCCCGGGGCATTCCCACCGCGCCAAAAGCCACGAAGAAGACCCCGAAGCTGCTCCAGGCCCTGAAGCGGCGCTCGCGCAAACCGGGAGGGCGCAAATGAGCCGCATCCTCATCGTCGAGGACGAAGAAGTCCTCACGGACTCCCTCCGGGACATCATCGAGGGCGAGGGCCACCAGGTGCTCACCGCCCACAACGGAATGGATGCCCTCGACACCATCGGGCGCGAGCAGTTGGACCTGGTGCTGCTCGACTTGATGCTGCCCCTGGTGGACGGCCTCGAGGTGCTCAGGACCCTGCGGAGGGACGCCCCGGCCACGGCGGTGCTCGTCGTGACCTCCTGCGGCCGCGAGGCCCTGAAAGGGCAACCCGTCCAGGGCTTCCTGCGCAAACCCTTCTCCCTGGAGGCGCTGCTCCGCGCGGTGAGGTCCGCGCTGGCCGTGGCCACGCCCACCCCGGCGTGAGGACGACGGAAAACCGAGGGCCCCCCCCACGAATGACGGAGAGGGTGTCCACCGGGAGCCAGGGCAAGTCCGCGTCTTCCGGGCCGTGCGCCACGGCCCCCGGGTGGCGTGGGGATTGCTGTCACGAGGCCACTGCCACTTCGATGGAGGAAGCAGAAGCGTGTCTCGAATGCGAGGAGTCTGGAGTCCGCTGGCCGCCGCCCTCCTGGTGGGCACGGGGTGCGGCGGGGACGCTACGCCCCCACCCCAGGGGTACGAAGGGGTGTTCCACTGGGAGGGAAAGGCGGATGCCTACAACCTCTCCATCGAACCGGGAGGCGTGGTGCGCTGGTCCATGCGCGGCTGCGACACCATGGACGACGCACGGGGCCGCTGGGAAGAGCGGGACGGCAAGCTGGTGCTCAGCGGACTGCTGGGCAACACCACCACGACGGTGGAGCTCGCCACCGGCTACGACGGGCTGCTCTCCACCGGCGCCGTGAGGAGCAGCGATGGCTCGCCCACGCAGCGTTGGCCGCGGGGCGGCGTGTGCCCCGTGTGCAAGAACCCCGACGGCGGCCCCGTGCTCGGACCCGTCGAGGTCCGCCCCTGTGACGACCCCTCACTGCCCTGACGATTGGAGTGTCCGAATGGTTCGCTTCCTCCCATGTCTGCTCGGTGCCGCGCTGCTCACCGGGTGCGGGCCCCAAGGACGGTGCGAGGGCACCGTGGGCGGCACCCCCATCCAGGGAGAGCTCGGCGGTGACAGCATGCTCACCATCGTGCCCACGGCCTTCCATCCCAGGAGCGAGACCGCGCAAGTCCGGGCGGCGCGCCTCCAGCTCTTCTACGGAGACAACGCGCTGCGGCTCATCGCCGAGGTCAAGCTCCCAGCGGAGCAGGACATGACGGACATTCCCCTCGGCCTGTCCGAGGACGAGTGGTCCCAGCGGAAGCCCCAGGATGGCGCGGTCTCCATCTGGAAGCTCCAAGCGCCCGCGGATGCGCCCCTGCTGAGCGGGGGCACGTTCTCCGTCAGGTTCGCGGACGCCAACCACCTCGAGGGGAAGTTCGACGCCCGGTTCGAGGATGGCTCGCGGCTCGAGTGCACCTACGACATCCACGGCAAGAACTTCGTCCCGGGCGATGACCCCACGTACGGCGGACCTCCCTGAGCGCCACGACGGACTTCAACGGTGGGCGCGAAGACCCTCGGCGTAGTGCTGCAACTGGCGCCGGGCGGCATCGAAGGCATCGTTCACGGCCTGGTAGGCGTCCTCGTGCGAGACCCTGTCACCGTGCTCGCGGTCGACCACGATGTTCTTGCCGGGGACGTGCAGGTCCAGGCGGACGTGGAAATGCTTGCCCTGCTGCTGATGCCGGTGCGGCTCCTCCACCACCACGTGGCAGCCAGTGATGCCGTCGAAGAACTGCTCGAGCTTGTCCGCGTTGTCGCGGATGTGCTCCGAGAGAGCATCGCTGGGATTCATGCCACGGAAGGTGATCTGCAGGTTTCGCTTCATCTTCGCGCCTCGTGATGGGCTCCCGTTGGAGCCGTCGTGACGACCACTCTCCATTGCATACGGGGCGCCAACGCTCCGCTCACGGGAAAACAGGGGGTTGGCGCAGGCCGGGGATGCAGCCTTTGCGGAAGACCCCTGGCGGGCGCGCAGCCTTTGCGGAAGGCCCTCGGACGCATACCTGGAGTCACGGACGCTACACGCCAGGGGAACCCGGCCAGGCAGCCGAGCGGGCACGTGCTGCGGCGCGGCGGAGCGATTCCCATGGTTGGCAGCTGGAGGTGTGTGCGTGATTCGCATCGGCCCCGCGGGATGGAGCTACGACGACTGGGCGGGAGTGGTGTACCCGAAACCGAAGCCGAGAGGGTTCGATCCACTCGCGTTTCTGGCGGGGTACTTCGACGCACTGGAGCTGAACACCAGCTTCTACGGGCCCATCAGCCGCCGCAACGCGGAGCTGTGGGTGAAGCGCACGGAGTTCAACCGGGACTTCCGCTTCACCGCGAAGCTGTGGAAGCGCTTCACGCACGAGCGGGACGCGGTGTGGACGGCGGACGACGTACGCCAGACGCGCGAGGGGCTGGATACCCTCCACGAGGCGGGGAAGCTGGGAGCGGTGCTGATGCAGTTCCCCTGGTCGTTCCGCAACACGGAGGAGAACCGGGACTGGCTGGACGAGCTGGTGACGACGTTCTCCGGCTGGCCGCTGGTGCTGGAGGTGAGGCACGAGTCGTGGAACGTGCCGGACGTGTTCACGGAGCTGGCCGAGCGGGGCGTGGGATTCGTGAACATCGACCAGCCGCTCTTTCACGATTCGATAGGCCCGAGCGCGCGGGTGACGTCGCCGGTGGGGTACGTGCGGGTGCACGGGCGCAACTACCGCAACTGGTTCCGCCAGACGGCGAGCGCGATGGAGCGCTACGACTACCTGTATCCGGCGAAGGAGCTGAAGCCGTGGGCCGAGCGGACGAAGGAGATAGCGGAGCACCCGCGGGTGGGTGACGTGTACGTGGTGACCAACAACCACGTGAGGGGCAAGGGCGTGGCCAACGCGATGATGCTGCAGACGATGCTCACGGGCCGGAAGGTGCACGCGCCCGAGGCCCTGGTGCGCGAGTACCGCGACACATTGGAGCCCTACGTGCTGCCCCCGGAGACGGAGACCCCCGAGCCGCCCGGCGCCAGCCCCGCGGGGTGACGGGACGAGGACCGGACGGCTCAGACTTCGAGGAATTTGATGCCGGTGATGCCCTCGGCCTCCATCGCTTGCTTGACGTACTCGGAGACGATGAGGACGACCTTCCACCCCCAGGGGCGGAAGATGTGGGCATCTCCTATCTTCTCCGGGTCCACCCGCAGCCCCGCGACGTCGCGGTACTGGCCCACCTTGTCCGGGCGGTTGTCCTCCGGCTGCCAATAGAGCACCTCTTCACACCGGGCATCGTCGATGCACCGGATGATTCGCAAGGCATTGAAGATGAACCAGGGCTCCGTCTGTCCCTCCACTTCCACCGGGATGAACTGCACCTCCTTCTGGAGCCCCAGACGCTCGAAGAGTGAGACCACCCGCCGATGAACGATGGGAGTCCCCATGGCCTCACTGAATTCGAGCGCGAGGCCTGCCGGCTTCATGGTCAAGCGGATCGGCCTCTCGAGTTCCAGGACCCGCCCTTCGTTGAATCTCCAGGTGTCGAACAACTCGCGCTCATCGTCGTCCTCACGCGAGCCCGAGTCCCCTCCATCCTTGAAGAGAGGAAATCTCAAGTCCCAGCGCCCCCGGATGGACATATCATCATATAATTTGAAATATCTTCCTTGCACTGTCATGGATTCCTCGTGGCCAGCTTGTTGAGTGTGGAGCCCGGCGTACAGACTTCCCCTGCAATCCTGTCGAGCTCATCCACGAGCTTCGCTCGACATTCGGCGCGGGTCCTACAGGTTCCAAGCGCCGCCCTCAACCGCTCGAAAATCCTACTGTGATACGCCTCGGGATGGGGTCCCTTGTGGTCTCGCAGGTAGACGATGTTCGCCGGGTCCTCCAGGCTCATCCCCGCTAGTTCGAAGAGCGTCTCGAACCGGGGCGTCCAGGGACCGCCATTGTTCTCCGAGATGTCATTCTTGTTGGTGCACAGGTGGTGGCGATGGTGGCCGTCCTGCCCCGACTCCGCACACGCCCCCGACGTCCGCGCCGCGCTCGCCGCCGACGTCACCGCCGCGGCCGTCGTGCCCGCTGTTACCCCCATCAGCACCACCGTCCCGTCCGCCACGCTCACCTGAGCCCTCGTCCCCGCTCCCACACTCAAACCGCCCTTCACACCGCCTCCCGCCATGGAGAAGCGCGGCGGTGACAGACTCGCCCACAGCCCTCCCTTCGGCACCTCCGGCAACCCTCGCGCCAGCTTCGCCCCCGCCACTGTCACCAGCACCCTCAGCCCTACTCCTCCCAGTGCCTTGCCGAAGCGCTCGGCCACCGCCTCCAACTTCTCCCTTGTCTTCGCGCCTTCCGCCTCCCGGTATAGCGTCAGGCACGCCAGCCCTACGTTGTAGAGTTCCGCCGCGCTGTACGTCAGCAGCAGCCCCATCGTCACCGCCGCCGCGAACGCCTTGGAGAAGAGGGGCTCCCGCGCTGCCCACGCCACCATGTACAGCACCATGGACGTGCCCACCGACAGCAGGACGGCGGGTGAGCCGAACAGCTCCAGCGCCGCCTCTCTCACGCCCACTCCCATGTAGCGCGGCGAGAGTTTCAGCGCCTGAAACCACCTGGCACTCTCCAACGAGCCCGGTAGCCCAACCAGGGGAGCGCCCAGCAGCGCCTCGTACGCCTCGCGCACTTGCCTCTCCAGCGCCGAGGGCCGGGTGTCCGACAGTGGCACTAAGCCCCTGGACACGGTTTCTGTCCACGTCGGTGGAGGCGCTGGCTGTAGCTGGCCAGCGCCCGCCGGATGGCGGCGAGCAGCTGCGCCAGGGTGTGGTAGCTGCGCTCGGGCATCTCGTACTGCTTGAGGACTTGAAACACCGCCTCGACCTCGTTGAGCTCAGGCGCATACGCCGGCAGGTAGTAGAGCGTCAGTCCCCGTCGAGCCAGGCGCGGCAACTGCTCGCGCACCTGCCTGCTG
>NZ_MPOI01000038.1:0-1799 GCF_001896145.1 Archangium sp. Cb G35 | reverse complement strand
TGCTCCCCGGCCCTCGCCGCCTCCACCGCCGCGTTCAGCGCCAGCAGGTTCGTCTGGTACGCGATCTCCTCCACGATGGAGATCCTCTCGGCGATGGACGCCATCGCCTCCACCGTCTCGTTCACCGCCAGCCCGCTCTCCTCCGCCTCCGCCGCTCCCCTCACCGCCATCTGCTCCAACGTCTTGCTCGTCTCCGCGTTCTGGCTGATGGACGTGCTCAGCTGCTCCAGGCTCGTCGTCGTCTCCTCCACTGACGCCGCCTGGGTGCTCGTCCCCTGTGACAGCGCTTGCGCCGCCGCCGCCACCTGTCCCGACGCTCCCGACAGCGAGCCCACCGCCCCTCGCACCTCTCCCAGCACCCCGCCGAAGCGCTGCACCATCTCCCGCATTCCGGCCAGCATCTGCGCCGTCTCGTCCCGTCCCCGCACCTCGATGGAGGCGGTGAGGTCTCCCGAGGCCAACCGTCCCATCAGCCCCACCGCCTCGTTCAACGGCTGGGTGATGCCGCGCGACAGCCACCACGCCAGCAGCACCGCCAGCAGCGGCCCCACGATGCCCCCTCCCACCAACATCTGCTTCACGAGGTTCACACGCACCTCACCCACCTCGTCACGCCGCTCACGCAACGTCTTCTCCTCCGCACGGATGGCGTTCGCCAGACCTCGCATGGAGTCCACGATCTTCCGTCCCCGGCCCTCCCGGGCGTAGGCCACGAGCTGTTCCATGGGCACACGGCCAGCATCCACGTCCCGCCGCAGCGACACCTGGCGCTCGACGTAAGGGAGGTACTGCTGCTGATAGAGGTCCAACAGTTGCTGGAGCAGTTCCTGGATGCGAGCACTGTCCGTCGTCAGCTCCTTCGCCTTGCTCTCGCTGCGGAGGAACTCGGACTGCCGTTGGGGCAGCATTTCCAGGACGGACTCATCTCCGGTGAGGGCGAACCCCTGCACCCGGGACTCCAGGTCTATCAGGGCAATGCCCATGGCGCGTAACTCCCCCAAGCCCTCGTAGGCGCGGTAGGTGTCCCCCACCGAGTCCGCCAGGCTGAGGAAGAGCATGAAGGACCACCAGACAATGGCGGTGAACAGCGTGACGAGCACGCCAAACCCGAGCTGAAGCTTCCTGGCGATACTGAGGTTGTCGATCATGGAGTGGATGACCCGTCCTAGAAGCGTTTGAAGTCATGGTCCGAGCCAACCGCCGCACGCTCGGGTACCGCCGGGAAGGACGTGGGGGCCACCTGAACGGGCAGTGACTGCGCCACCGCCTTCAGCCCCTGCACGGGTGAAGGCACCGGCGGCAGGTGCACCGGCGCCGGCCTCAACGAGCGCACCGGCTGCATTGCTCCGTGCAACGCCCTCACCTCCGCCGCCACCCGGAAGAACGTCATCATCTGTTGCAGCGACTCGGCCTGTGCCGCCAGCTCCTCCGCCGTCGACGACAACTCCTCCGCCGCGGACGCGTTCCTCTGCGTCACCTGGTCCACCTGCACCATCGCCCGGTTCATCTGCACCACCCCGCTGGCCTGCTCCCTCGACACCGCCGCCACCTGCTGCACCAGCTCCGCCGTCTTGCGAATCGACGGCACCAGCTCCTTCAGCAGCTTCCCCGAGCGCTCCGCCACCTTCACGCTGCTTCCCGCCAGGCTTCCAATCTCCTTGGCTGCCTTCTGGCTCCTCTCCGCCAGCTTCCTCACCTCCGCCGCCACCACCGCGAACCCCCGCCCATGCTCCCCGGCCCTCGCCGCCTCCACCGCCGCGTTCAGCGCCAGCAGGTTCGTCTGGTACGCGATCTCCTCC
>NZ_MPOI01000031.1:0-32748 GCF_001896145.1 Archangium sp. Cb G35 | reverse complement strand
CCAGCGAGGCCGCTGAAGTCGAGCGCGCTACCACCGCCAGTCCCAGGCAAGCGGCCCCTGTCCCAGCATCGTCCGCGAGAGCGCGCCCGCTGGCACCACGCTCGTTCGTTGCCGTGGGAACCTGCTGGCATACGCTCCAACGGGCCCGACTGGAGCTTGGCCCCCGCGCTGACGAAAGGCTGTGACGATGCGCTTACGAACCTGGAGCGTGCTCCTGGTGCTGCTCACCGCCTGCGCGAGCGCGCCCGTCCCGCGGACGATGCCACAGCCCCACTCCTTCGCATCGACTCCCACTACGGGCCCGCACATCCGGCTCGTTTCCGCGCCGATGGAGCCGGCACCGGAACGGTCGTGGATTGGAAAGGCGGACCTGGACAAGGCCAGGGCACTGCTGTCTCGGGCACGCAAAGACCTGGAACCGCGTCAGTGGAAACAGCTGGACCGCGAGCTCACCGCAGCGGAACGGGCCTTCGAGCGCTTCTCGCGCGCCGCGAGGACGAGCGGGCAAGCCACTGGGGTGGCGAGGGGAGCCGAGGGCCTCGCTCAGGCTGGACGCGCAAGCCAGGCCTCTTTGGCGCTCTCCAGGGTGGGCCCGGTGCTCGTGGCCCTCGTCCTGCTCTGGCCCGCCAGCACCGCCGGTCCGGAGTCTGACCGCCGTCCACCCTGGGTCGATGCTCAACGGGAGTTCGAGGCACGGCTGCGGGACGTCTCGGAATCCTCGCGGCAACTCATGGTGGAGCTCGAGGCCCAGCCTCGCGCGGCGAAAGCACCGGCCCCGGGGCCCTCGCTGCCGAATCAACTCGCGTCCACCCTCCTGGAGGAAGACGACCCGAGATGTAAACCCGTCCCGGTGCCTCACCTGGGCGGTAATGACCCGCACAACCTATGCGCCGACCTGATGCCGAACAACAGCTTCCCCGGCTGGGATGTGTTGGTGAATGGGAAGAACTTCGACGCGCTGCAACTGGCCACGCGCACGCTGTGGGACGTCAAAACGGATGACTTTGAAACACAACCGCCCCGGTCACAGGACTTCTTTGTCAAAGTGAAGCTGCCAGAGTTGAAGCGAGAGAAAGCGCTAGCCACCGCGTGCGGATATGACTTTGTCATCGGGGTTCGCAGCAGGGCACACAAACAAGCGTTGTCCCGAGCGGATCCCAACCTCAAGGTCGTTATCATGGATTGGTGTTGAAATGCCGACCACTCAAGACTACTTCAACCTCGTCGTCTATGCGCCGGTGCTCGTGGGGCACGATGGACGCCCTCTCGCGATCGTTCACGGTATGGAGCGAGCAGTGCCCGGTTTACGGTTGGGGTGGACGACTTCTGGAAAAGAAGACCTCATTGCACTGCCTGATCGCGATGAGTGGGTAGCGTCAGACAGGACAGACGGCGGGTTTCCGCTCCTCTGTAACGATGACGACCATCACGTCGTGACACTCACCGGGTGGGAAAGCCTGGCAGGCCCCTGCGACGAGCCGCAGTTTGAAGTCCATGCGAGGCTGCCAGTGAATGCCACGGTGGTCGCGGCATCGATGGGTGTGTTGGAGGTTGTGGCGGAAGGCGCACACGCCCGCTGGGGGCATATGACCCCCTTCGGTGCAGCGGGGGACATTGCCGAGCAGACGGCGCCCACGTTGGCCGGGCCACCTTCTCCACCCCGGGGGCTGCCAGCGCTCAAACTCTTCCAGCACATCCGCGCGCCGGAGATTCCCTATTACCTCGGGTGGCTCAACTACTGGTCGGATGCTGCCGCACGAGCCATCGGCTTTCCGGACCCCGCCCGCGACACGGAGCTGCTCTCACGCGCACGGCGCACCGCGACGGGCGGGTGGGTCGTGCAGCTCACCGATGCGCCGCTCGACCTGGACAACCCCGCCCACCTGGACGCGCTCAAACGGGCCTACGCGCGCTTCCCCGAGATCGGCGGGCGCGCGGCCCCATAGCTCCAGACGTTCGGGGCGGCTCACCCCCGCTGCTTGCGGCGGCGCGACATGATGCGGCTCAGGGCCTCCTCGGTGATGCCGAGATAGGCCGCCACGTCGCGCTGGGGGACGCGGCCCTTCAGGTGCGGGTGCTCCTCCCAGAACCGCACGAGGCGCTCCTCCGCGGTCAGGTCGAGGAACTCCTGCTCGCGGCGCTCCTTGAGGATGAAGTGGTGCTCCGCCACCCGCCGCGCCAGCCGCTCCCAGCACACGTGGCCCCGCTCGAGCGCCTCGAGGTCGCGCGTCCGGAACACCAGCACGCGGCTCGGCTCGAGCGCTTCGATCGCCGTCATCGAGGGCCGCTGTTGCAGCATCTCCGCGTAGGCGCCAATCAGCTCGCCCTCCGCGCGGAACGCCTTGATGGACTCGGCGCCGCTCGCCGACACACGCACGGCCCGGAAGACCCCCTGGAGGACCAGCGCGAAACGGTCCGACGGCGCTCCGGGCTGGAGGAAGAGCTCACGTTTGGCCAGCACCTGCTCCGACGCCAGCGCCTCCGCCTTCTCCCACTCGCCCGCGGGGAGGGAGACCTGCGCCGCGAGGCGCTCGAAGAGCTTCGGGAATCTCATGGGGGAGCCCCTCGGGTTGACCCAGGTCAAGGCGGCGACCGGCCCGGATGCCATACATCAGCACGAATGACCTTGAACATCTACGCCGTGGCCACGCCCTTCGTCATCGTCCTGGCGCTCGCGGAGTTCGCGTACTGCGTGGCGAGGCGCAACGGCTACTACAGCTTCCAGGACTCCATCGCGAGCATGGGGACGGCGGTGATGAACCAGTGCGTCAACGTGGCGGTGGCGCTGCTGGTGCTTCCCCTCTTCACGAGGCTCGGTCAGTTCGCTCCGTGGCAGCTCGACGTCTCGTCGCCGCTGTCGCTGGTGGCCCTCTTCCTCGGGGTGGATTTCCTCTTCTACTGGTTCCACCGCTTCGGCCACCGCACCAACATCGGCTGGGCGGCGCACTCGCCCCACCACTCCACGGAGGAGCTCAACTACGCGGTGGCGCTGCGTGCGAGCGTGACGCAGCGGCTCTTCTCGTTCCTCTTCTACTGGCCGCTGGTGCTGGTGGGCTTCCCACCCGAGGCGGTGCTGGCGATGGTGGCCTTCCACCTGGTGCTGCAGTTCATCCCGCACACCCGCGTCATCCCCAAGCTGCCCCGGTGGGTGGAGTCCTGGCTGAATACGCCCTCGCACCACCGCGTGCACCACGCGCGCAATGACGCCTACATCGACAAGAACTACGCGGGCTTCCTCATCATCTGGGACCGGATGTTCGGCACCTACGCCGAGGAGGTGGAGCCCTGTTCCTACGGCCTCACCACCCCGGCGAACACGTGGGACCCGACGGCCATCAACTTCCAGGCCTGGGCCCGGCTCATCGGCGACGCGCTCGCGACGAAGAGCACGTGGGACCGCTTGCGCATCTGGGTGATGCCCACGGGCTGGCGGCCGGCGGACCTTCCCCCGCGCTCTCTGGGCTACTGGAAGCAGGACGGCGTGGAGGTGAAGTTCTCCTCGACGGAGCTGCCCGGCATCCGGCGCTACCTCGTCTTCCAGTTGTTCGCGTCCATGCCCTTCATGCTCCTGGTGAGCCACCATGCCTCACCGCTGTCGGGCTGGAGCAAGCTGGTGCTGAGCCTGCTGCTCTGGGGCATGGCGACCGCCTGGAGCGGGATGCTGGAGTCGAAACGCTGGAGCCTGCCGCTGGAGCTGGCGCGGGTGCTCGTCATGGGCGTGGCGGTGACGGTGTGGATGATGCGGGCCGGCGCGCCCCAGGCGTGGAGCGCCCTCTCCGCGGCCTGGCTCGCCCTCTCGCTCACCTGGCTGGTGGTGGGGGTCATGGGGCCGCTCCGGCCCCACGTGGCGGCAAGGCCCGACGGAGGCTGAGCCACTCACGTCTCCAGCCAGGCATCAAAACGGAGTACCCATGCCTGGGCTACCGGCTTCGTGAGTCGAGCTGATGCTCCGGCGTGCCGCTGACCGTAACGGGAGGAAGGTCGAGCGTGGCGAGTTGCGACGGCGTCCGCGCCATCGCGTGCACTTCGCCGCTGAAGCTGCGGAGCGCGAGCCCCACGTCCTCGCAGACCCGCCTCAAACTGGCCGCCGAGTGCAGGCTGATATGTCCATTGCGCGGGCTGGCGTACCACCAGTCGCCTTCAACGCGCTCCGGGCGGAGGAGCGTCAAGAAAACGCAGACGCCGCCTCGGGAGAGGCTGGCCAGTTCGAAGAACAGCCGGCGCTGGTCGGGCACGTGCTCGACCACCTCGAAACAGGTCACGAGGTCGAAGGATTCGGTGGGTTTCCCGCTCGAGTCATAGAAGGGGTCCCAGCTCACCGCGTCGATTCCCACCTCTCGCAGGCTGCGTGCGAGCAGGCCCTCGCCCCCACCGTAATCCAGGACACGCATGCCTGGCCGCGCGAACCGCGCCACCCACGCCGCCAGCCTCGTCGGCCGCTCGAACGCGAATGGCGGGTCCGCCAGACCATACTCCTCGTTGTAGATGCGCCGCTTGAACGTCTGGGGATCCCAGCCGTGGAGTTCAGGGGCCCACAAGAAGCCGCAGCCCAAGCATTCGACGTACGAGACGCGCCCCTCGTTGGCGGGATACAGGCGTCGGCCTTCGAAGTAGCAGTTGCACGAGACGTTGAACTCTTTTCGGAACACCTCGCGTGCATCGGCGGCGCGGCAGACGGGGCACGAGAGGGGCATGACACGTGCGTGCATGTTCCTTGGGGGGACGAGAACGCCGAAACCTTACGGGTTTCCGCCTCCCTCCTCCAGTGCAGGAAAAGATATGGTGGAGACATGAAGGATCTCGTGATCGGCCTTGCCAACGGCGTACACGACAGTGCGATTGCGCTCTGTTCGGATGACGGGGTGTTCGCCGAAGCATTCGAGCGGCATGTGCAGGTGAAGCGGGCGGTTGGCTGCGCGGGTCTGTTCTCATCGTGGCGGCCGCTCCGAGCGGCTCTGCGCCATATCGGTATCGACACCGCGGCCCTTCGGCGTGCTTCATTCCGGACCACCTGGCAGCTCGGCGATGACGACTTCGACGTCCTGCGTCGTACGCTGTCGAGCGCAGGCACCGACAATGGCTTCACCGCCATGGTCGCCGGCAACACCGCCTGGGACTCCACGACCGAGATCCAGCTCGGCTGGATCCTGCGGGGCGAGTTCCCTCACGTCTACCCGCCACTCCGGGAAGCGCTGCCCTCCGGCTCGGGAGTGTCGCTGCGCTCCGTCGTGCCCAGCACCGAGCCCGTCGAGCTCGACCGTGCCGCCGTGTCACACCACCTGGCGCACGCAGCCAACGCGGTCTACACGTCACCCTTTGACCGCTGTGTGGCTCTCGTCATCGACGGCGCGGGAGAGCGCTCGAGCATCAACGTGTTCTCGTTCGCTGACAACACCTTCCAATCAGTGTCGTCGACGGACGCCAGCCACAGCCTCGGCCTCCTTTACGCCGCCGTCACCCAGCTGTGTGGCTTCCAGTATTGGGAAGGCGAGGAGTGGAAGGTGATGGGCATGGCGGCGCATGGCCATCGTGAGCCCGAGCTGTACCGGTTCTTCCACGATCGCACCCACGTTGACGGCCTCCAGGTAAGGCTCGCATTGGGCCCGTCGTGGGTCGGCGAGTTGTCCACGCTGCTTCGTCCCGGGCGCGGCGAGGCGGGCGTCCTCCGGGCGGCGAACCTGGCGCGCTCGTTCCAGGACTATTTCGCTGACACCGTCGTGGCGCTCGTGAAGAACGTGCATGCCCTGGGGATCTCCGACGATCTCGCCTACAGCGGCGGCTGCGCCCTCAACTCGGCTGCGAACGGGCGCATCGTGCGCGAGACCGGGTTTCGCCGGCTCCACGTGCCAAGCGCCCCGGCCGACGACGGCAACGCGCTCGGCGCCGCGCTGTACGAGCGCCATGCGGTGCGGCGCCTCCCACGAAAGCCGGTGATCGCCTCACCCTATCTCGGCACCACGATCGATCTCGACGAGCTCGAGCGCGCGTTGTCGTTCGCGACGTTCGACGCCGTCCGCATCGACGACGAGCAGGAACTGTGCGACCGCACCGCCGCGGCCCTCGCTCGAGGAGAGATCATCGGATGGATCCAAGGGCGCGCTGAGTTCGGGCCTCGCGCTCTGGGGAACCGATCGATTCTCGCCGACCCGCGGCGCGGAGACATGCGCGACATCATCAACCGGCGCGTGAAGTTCCGCGAGCAGTACCGTCCGCTGGCGCCGGCGATCCTGCACGAGCACGGCGAGCGTTTTTTTCAGGGCTACGAGGAGAGCCCATACATGGAGCGAGCGCTCCCCTTCCGGGAAGAAGTCAAGGCGCTCGTCCCCGCGGTGGTGCATCTCGACGGTACCGGGCGGTTGCAGTCCGTCACGCGGGAGAGGAACGCCCGCTTCCACGCGCTGCTCAGCGCGTTCGAGCGTCACACGGGCATTCCGATGCTCGTCAACACCTCCTACAACGTCATGGGCAAGCCGATCTCCCACAGCGCGACCGATGTATTGACGGTCTTCGCCACGACCGGGCTCCATGCCCTCGTCGTGGGCCCATGGTGGATCCGCAAGCGCGCATGACCCTTGGGACAGTCGCGCGCCTCGCAGGTCCACGACGCGCTCACCGTGGTCAGGCGGCGCATGCGGTGCCGCTGTCAGGAGCTGTTGCAGCCGCGCTCGAGAGAGGGCAGAAGGCGCGCGGCGGTCTCCTGGTGACTTCGCCAGTCCGCCGTTCGCTGGAGGCGAAATGTCCCGGACGTGGAGCATGGTGGCCGCGATGTGGCTCGCGGCCTGTAGTACGCAGGTGTCCTCTCCCCAGGAGGAGAGCGCGGCACCGCACGTGGACGAGGTGGCTCCGAGAGGGGAATGGGGTGGAGTGCTGGAGATCCTCGTGGTGGATGCTCCATCGCTCCGGGAGCATCGCCTGGAGTATGTCCTCGTCGAGGGGCAGCGGCGTCACCCGGTGGTCTTCAGCGGGAGGGCGCCCGCGGGGCTCCGCAGTGGCGTGAAGCTGAAGCTGCGCGGGCGGCGGGTGGGCGGCCAACTCATCGCCGAGGAAGTCGAAGTGGACACGCGGGCTGCGGCCCTCGAGGCCTCCGCCGGAACCTGTGGCGTCACCGGAGTGCAACGCAGCCTGGTGATACTGGCGGCGTTTCCAGGCATGCCGGCGCCGGCCAACACCCTGGAAGAGACGCGAGAGATCTTCTTCTCCACCACGCGCCGTTCGCTGGCCGGCTATTGGCACGAGGTGTCCGAGGGCCGCACCACCACCACGGGCGACGTGGTGGGCTGGTACACGCTGGACCGCGCCTATTCCTGTCAGGACACCCATGCCATGCGCGAGGCGGCCCTGCGGGCGGCGGACGCGGACGTGGACTTCACCCGGTATGACCGCATCTTCATCGTCCATCCCATGCCCCAGGAAGGTTGCTTCTATTCGGGCCAGGCCACGCTGTCCTGCGGCGAGCTGCCGACGCCGGACGGTACGGTCTCGGCATCCACCGCGTGGCTCGTCGCCGAGTACATGGACCCGCACGACAAGGCCGTGGAGCTGGTGACGCACGAGGCGGGGCACAACCTTTCGCTGAACCACGCGAACTCGCGTGACTTTGGTGCCGGGCCGCTCGGGTACCTGGGCAGCCAGGGCGTCATCACCGAGTACGGGGACCTCTTCTCCTCCATGGGCTCCTGGAACCTGGGCCACTACGCGGCACCGCACAAGGCCCGCATCGGCTGGCTGGCACCTTCCGCCGTGGCCGAGGTGGATGGCGTGAACGGAACCTTCACGCTCGCTCCCGTGGTGTCGTCCGGCATGTCGTCCGGTGGCTTGAAGGCTCTCAAGGTGCGCCGGGGTTCCACGGACGGCGGTTGGCTCTGGCTGGAGTACCGCCAGCCCCTGGGCCTCTATGAGGAGACACTGAATCACCCGGTATCCGGCGGCGCGCTCGTGCACTACGAGGACGAGGCGACGAGGGATGGCTCGCATCTGCTCGACTTCACGCCGGAGACCTCGTCCTGGAGCGACCCGGCCCTGCTGCCGGGAAGGACCTGGGACGACCCGTACAGCAACCTCTCCGTGACGGTGGAATCCGCCACCTCCGCGGGGCTCACGGTGCGCGTCGGGTATGGCCAGAAGCCGTGCGTGCGGGCGCCTCCCCACGTGCAGGTGACATCCTTCGCGGACACCGCCTGGCCCGGTGGCCAGCCGGAGTTCGAGCTCGCCCTCACGAATCAGGACTCGGCGGGTTGTGGCCCCAGCACCTTCCAGCTCGGCGCCATCCTCCCGGCCGGATGGAGCGCGGACCCGTTGCCCGCGCAGCTCACGGTCGCGGCGTCGAGCACGGCCTATACGACCCTCCAGACGTATGTGCCCTATCGCGCGGAGCCAGGGCTGTACACCACGGGAGTCGCCGCCACCCGCGACGGCTACACGGTCCAGGGGACGGCCACGATGCGGATTGTCGAGCGCTGCATCTCGTCGCCGCCCACGCTGACGCTCTCGCCGGGCACGGTGAAGGCGGCCCCTGGCTCGTCGGTCACCTGGACGGTGAACGTGACCAACAACGACTCCGCCTCGTGCAATTGGGTCTGGTACGACTTCGTGTCCACCCTGCCGGAGGCCTGGGAAACGGACTGGTCCGATTGGGGAGTAAACCTTCCTCCAGGTGGCGCCTTCTCCTTCACGATGACGAAGTCCATCCCGGTGAATGCCTCCGGGCTCCACACCGTGGATCTGCGAATCCTGCAGGAGGACTTCGGTCTCGCGGCGAGCGCCACGGCCACCGTGGAAGTGGTCGAGCAACCCGCCGTCTCGCCTTCGGACACGCCGTAGGTGAGGCAGCCCGGTTTCGAGCAGGCCCATGGACAGGCCTTCTTCGACATGGCCTACCTGCTGCTGCACCAGATGCTGAAGACGCCCGCGGCGCCGCGGATGGACATTGCCCGGCGCCTGACATCTGGCATGCGGCGGCCTGTCGCCGCGTAACACCTCGGGCAGCGGTGCCTTGCTCCCGGTGTGGGGGGGGTGACAAGAAGGGCGGGTGCCACCATCTGGCGCGGCGGGTCGGTGTGCGCCAGCGAGTACGGTCGAGCCTCGACAGTGAGGGGACGTTGCTCCCCTGGCTGGTCAGCCCCTGCCCGATCCCCACGAAATCGAACATGGAGAGAGTCGCTCCGATGAGTCAGCTCAATCCCGTCAGTCCCGAGAACCTTCGCGATCCGGTCCCCCTCTACCGGGAGCTCCGGGAAAACCACCCCGTGCATTGGGTCGAGGAAATCCAGTCCTGGCTCGTCACCCGGCATGACGACGTCATCAACTGCTTCCGCTCTCCCGATCTGAGCGCCGACCGGAGCAAGTTCTTCGAGCTTCAGTTCCGGATGCTGGGACTGGAGCTGAAGGAGGCGCAGCTGCTCGTCGACACGGTGCGCCGGCAGATGGTGAACCAGGATGGCGCGGCCCACATCCGTCTGCGCCGGCAGGCCAGTGTGGGGTTCATGCCCCAACTGATCGACTCCTGGAGACCGGCCATCCGCGGCATCATGAACAAGCTGATGGATGAGGTGCAGCAGCGCGGCCACATGGACCTGGTGCAGCAGGTCTCCTACCAGCTGCCCGCCCAGGTCATCGCCGAGGTCCTCGGCATCCCCGTCGAGGACCGCGAGAGCTTCCAGGAGTGGACCCAGCCCATCTTCCAGCTCAGCAGCCCCACGGTGGGCACGGATATGATCGACCTGGTGCACAGGTCCGAAGCGGCCATGCACCAGTTCGACGCATACCTGCGCAACCTCATCGCGGAGCGCCGCCGCAACCCCGGACCCGACATCATCAGCCACATGACCCACTTCCAGGGTCCGGGCCAGATGAGCGAGGACGAGCTCGTGGCCAACAGCGCCCTCATCCTCTCGGCCGGGCACGCCACCACCACGGATCAGATCAGCAATGGTGTCTACGAGCTGCTGACCCACCCGGACCAGCTCCAGCTCCTGCGGAGCAACCCCAACCTGATGAAGCCGGCCGTGGATGAAATCATGCGTTTCAACCCGACCATGCCCTTCATCAACCGCTTCGCCATCCGGGACTTCCAGCTGCGGGGGCAGACAATCCGCGCCGGCCAGATGGTGTTCCTGGGGATGGCCTCCGCCAACCGCGACCCGTCGGTGTTCGAGGATCCGGACCGCTTCGACATCACCCGCGACAGCACCCAGCACAAGAACCTGAGCTTCAGCTTCGGGCCCCACCACTGCCTGGGAGCGGTCCTGGCCCGGCACGAGCTGGAGCTCACCTTCGAGGTGCTGCTGGAGCGGCTGCCCGCTCTCCGGCTGGACGAGAGCAACCCGCCGAAGCTCAAGAGCGACACCCTGCTCTTCCGGGGCTTCAACTCGCTGCCCCTCCGGTGGTGAAGCACGGGGGGAACGCCGAAGCCCTTGCCATGCTCGCCGGAGCGCACGGCCTCGATGGCGGCGTTGAGCGCCAGCATGTTCGACGGGTCCGCCAGGTCCTTCACCGTGGTGGTGATGTTGCCGCACTGCCGCGCGCGCTCCTTTGGGAGTGCTAGGCTCCCTCTCATGCCAACGAGCACCGGCGTGAACTGGGCCGAGATCGTGCGCTTCCCGACCACCCACCCGCATTACAAGGAGTACGAGCAGCGCTGCATCGACGCGAGGCTGCAGCGCTCGTTCATCCAGGACTCGTGGGAGCTCATCATCCGGGGGCTCCAGCGACGGGCGGAGTTCATGGAGGCCGGGGCCTGGAACCTGCGCGTCCCCGAGTTCGTGGCCCTGGACAAGCTGCTCTCACCGCGGGCGAAGACGCTGATGATGCCGTCCGTCTCCGGCACGCCGCTGGCGCTCTGGTCAGGCGGAATCCAGGTCAGCCAGTACGTGCGGGGCAAGGGCTACGACACGCTGGAGAGCACGGTGTATGGCGGCATCCTCGACAAGATGACCAACCCCGGGTTCAAGATCTGGCTCGGCAGCGAGGACTGGGGACCGCAGGGCGCGCTCTGGGACACGATCTCCGCCAGGTATGTCGAGTTCGCCGCGAGCTGTCGCGACACGATGCACGTGTTCATGCGCACACACGACCTCGAGTCCACGTTCTATGGCGAGGAGCTCGTCAACTGGCGGAAGGCGAAGCGCAAGAAGGAGACCGAGCCGGATGGGCTCACGTACCACGTGCTCGTGGGCATGGACTCCTTCAACGTGGAAAAGGTCTTCGTCCGTGAGAAGGAGGCGAAGGCGTTCCTGCTGACGTTCCTCGGGCAGCTCCAGAGCCGCTTCGAGCGGAACATGCTCGAGCAGGGAGTGAATCACCGGTACAGGAGTGAGGTCTGGCGGGACAACGAGCGGGCGTACCGGGACACCCTCCGCAAGAAGACGTACGAGTCCTACCGGGAGTACATGGAGCATCCCCTTCGTCAGACCGTCGAGGCCTTCCACGAGGCGGAGCAGGCCCTCTGTCCCGACAAGGACTTCAATCCGAGGAAGTTCTCCTCCGTCATGGATGAGCTCCTGCGCACGACGCGAGCGAAGCGGGGGGAGTAGCAACTCCAGACCCGCGGACACCGTGCGTGGCAGCCCGCCCTTCACGATGAACTGGAGGAGCGGGAGCTGCTGCTGGAACACCTCTCAGGTGATGAGAGGCCGAGACGCGAGGCGGAAATGGGAATCCGATGACAGCGCACGCTCGATCGCTAGAGTGCCCGGCGGTTCACTACCTCGCTCAGTAGCTCCTCCGCGATGCGTTCGTTCTTCATGAAGACGTCCCTGTCCCTTCTGCTCCTTTCCGGATGTGGAGGTGAAGCCGTCGAGCCGCAAGCCTGGCAGTGTCAGCGCATGTCTCGGACCACCGCGAGTGGGGGGAGCTATTGTCAGCAGACCTGGGAGTGCTTCGACGGACATGGGGCGCTCGAGTTCCAGTGCAGCTCGACCGGCGAGCCCTGGCCGGATACGTCGGGCGGCCTGCTTGGGACAGTGGAGTGCAAGTGCACGGTGGATGGAAAGCTCACCGCCCGGCTGCTGAAGTCGAACCAGGATTCGAACGCCTGCTGGGATATCGACCATCTGGCGCGGAGCGCGAATCAGCTCTGCGGCTGGGATGTCCCCGGGGATTTCTAGTCCTCGCGCTGCTTGATCCACTCCTCGACTTGAGTCTCGCTGTCGGCGGGGCCAGCCCGTATTCGTGGTCGAGACATTCCGGGAGCGAAACCCAGACCTCGAGTTGGCTCCAGTCGGACGCTCGGGGGGATGGGTGGAGAGGTCGCGCAGCTCCCTTGGAGGCTTGCCTACCGGCCACCTTGCTCCGGGGCCACGCTCGCACCTGCAGGGGGGCGTGAGACAGCCCGTCACCCCCTCGGGGTTGGCGCCGGGTGTTGGCGTACGTGAAGGGAGCACGCGGGGTGCGCGCGATTTTGGAGCACCTAGGGCTTGCCCACGGCAGGTGCAAGCGGGATCAGGAGTCGGAGTCGTAGCGCGCTCCGATGGGGCCCGGGTTTCGCCGTTTCATGGAGGAGCCCGGCACCTGCTCACACGCAGGAGTGAGTGGGTTCCCTCACCCCACTTCGAACGGCTCTACTCCCCCTGAGGATGTTCTTTGTCCCATACCCGCCTGATGGCCCGCGCAAAGGCGGCGAGCTGGGCGGGATCCACATGGTCATACGGAATTCGCTCGATGGCCTGATCATCCTTGAGCTCGGCCCACCGACCCGGAGTGCCTCTCGTGCGACGGAGGTGCAGCTCGATGAGCCGCGCGAACCCATCAATCCATAGGGTGGCGTCCAGGGCCTGACGCCACTCCGAGTACATCGTGCTTCGAACGAAGGGGCGTTCGAGCATCCGGAGAGCCTTTTGTTTCAAACACAGGAGCTGATTGAACCAGGGAACTTCGTGGCCTAGCGCGTAGCCCGCCGCAACCTCTGTCAACTCTTCATGCGTATCGGCATAGAATTGTCTCTTCCCTGCCTCTGCCGCCGTGATGTCATCAACGAGGAACGTCAGCCAAAGGCTGGCAACTTGGTTCCGCGTCAGCTTCCCCGCAGCCACCAGCGGATCTAGAAGGTCCGCGCTGGTCGTCTCCGCCCAACTCCCTCTCAGCGGTCCGCTGCAGCGGATGACGATGTCTGTGAGGAACGCATCATCCGCGCCGACGGGCCAATCCCGCTCCATCTGCTGGAAACACATCAACCGCTGCTGCTGTGCATCCTTGGGTTCCTTGTGGCCCGCCCGATTCGCGCGAACGCGCAGCGCGTAGACCACCTGGGCCAGGGCCCGGACGCGCTCCGCAGCTTCTAGGAGTTCCAGCGACCTGAGCGCCTGGTGAACATCCGAGGTCCCTGGCCTGCTCATCCACAAGATGACGACTCCGACCCCCAGGGCCCGAAGCCCTCCCAGCGTCGATTTCAACCAGAGACTGGGGTCGTCGAGATAATCATCTTCGAATGCGGCTTCGATGAGCGCCGCTGCGAAGGGAATCATTGAAGGGCGCTCGCTCGTGCGCTGAAGCGCGTCGGCGATCAACGAAACAGCCCTGCTGGGCTCTCCTTGCAGCAGCACCCGCAGACCCAAGCGGACGCTAATCGAAAGGCGGAAAGCCATGCGAACGTGCAGGCCACCGTGCGAGAGCATCACGTCCGCATTTTTCAGGGTCTTCTCAAAGGGCAACAGCAGCTCATGGACAAGCCATTGCGCTCTTTGCTCACTGGCATCACCCCATTCGCTGCGCCAGAACCCCTCTTCTGGGCCATCGCTCAGCAGGGCGTGCAACCTCTCGGTCAATACACTTCGCTGCGCTAGCGATGCGATGAAGTCATGAAAGGGAGTGCCCGACTCCACGTGATGCGCGAGCCACGAGGTCACGCGTTCCCAGAGGGGCTTGAAGGACGCCAGTTCAACGGACTCAAGTGCCTTCCCCAGCACCTCAGCATAGGGGACACCTGCCGTCTCGGGGGGAAGCTCGGGCTCCAGCCTGATGGCCTCTGGAGTCGGTTCGACTGGCTTGGGAGGGCGCGGTATCGGACTCCGGGTATCCAATCGCAGCTTGAACTGGTGATTCGTAACCAGCGCGGCGATGCGCTTCCCGAGCTGCGCGAGAGGCTCTCCCGAGAGCTTGCTTGCCAGGGTTTCCGAGTGAAGAGGCCCACTTCCGCTAAAGACGTAGCCCGTCAACAGGTGGTCATTCTTGTCAAAGGCCAACAGGCAGGGCGGTACCACCGGGGACTCATCCATCTGGCGGATCCGCAAAGCGCATCCGCTGAGACTTGCTTTACGTTGTTCGACTTCCTGAAGAAACTGCTGTTCTGTAAACGCAGCCCAGGAGGACAAGAGCTCCAGTGCCGTTTCACGGAGTTGCGCGTGAGCCAGCACATCCAGGATTGCGACATGGAGAGAGGGCATGACGAGCACTGCCCTCGGCGCCTCCTCTAAAGTTCGTTTGAACCAAGCTACAAGGGTCTCAATTCCATCACTGCTCGCCGACAACCACACCGGACCTGAGGCATCGTGCCGCAGAGCCCGTGCGATGGCACGGGCCTCCTTCGCCGCGCGTTCGTCATCCAGGGTTCCCGTCTTGGACGGCGGGCTACTCGTGCGGGGAGTATCGGGCTGCAAGGCCAGGACACGGCTGGCGGGGATGCCGGACTGTGCCCATGTCGTGAGCCAGTCTTCTGTGGGTCTGGGCAATCCCCCGAAGCGCATGTCGACCTGGATCTCCCGGAGCCAGAGCATCTCTTCGGTGTGCAGCAACGTCCAGGTGCCGGGCTGCGTTTCGGATGGGCGGAAGACTTCTACCTCGGCGCCGTTCTCACGCGAGAGGTCGCGTTCGAACTCGAACTCCCCGATACCTTTGGGCAATTCCACGCATTCGTCCGTCAAGACTCCCTCGGTGGCCAAACGCTTGACCCGCACCAGCGTGGGCCCTGCTTCTGCCAGGCGCCTATCGACTCGGACCGTGAGCATGGCCTTCCGAGAGCTCCGCTGCATGGAGGCTGTTTCTATCTGGACGAGCGGGGTCTCTCCGAAGAGCGATGGGAACGTGAGCACCTCGAGATTGCCGAGCCGGGGCACATCCTGGCCGAGGAAGTCCAGTCCCGTCTCCTTCTGCAACCCGGTGAGCAGCTCTGTGACGAAGGCGTCCACCTGATCCGGCGCCACATCTGCCCAGAGCGAGTGCTTGTGACGCAAGACAAGTGACTGGCTGTGCGCCACCACCTCATGGTGGGGGCTGGGAATCCAGTCATCGCCCTTCGACAGATGATTGCGGGGGGGCAGCCATAGCGGCGGCGCCACCGTGTATTTCCCCTGGACCTCCTCTGGCTTTGTTGCGAGCCGGAACTCCAAACCCGGCACTGGCAACTGATTCGCCCGGCAGGCTTCGGAGAGCGACCGGCCGCGCGCGAGGTCGGACACCGCTGCCCAGAGGGCCTTGCTTGAGCCTCGGGTCATCACGCGGAGGACCTCGGCTCCCTGGATGGACATCAGACTCTCGTCGATTGCGCGCGGGGGGAGCTCTTGCCTTGGCAGAACCCACCCGTAGAGCAGCTTTCGCTCAGGTCCACGAGCGAGGAGCCACAGGGACAGCTCGGCCATGTGACCGGCGAATGCGTCGCTCAGCTCTGGTGCCGGAAAGCTCATGGCTCGTCCTCCGGAATGAACTCGATGAGGAAGTCATCGAGGACTTGAAACATGCTGCCAACCGCATCAAGGCGCTCGCGGGCGATACGGACGCGGCAGGCATTGAAGGGAGAGCCGGACCCGGACGGAGGCCTCGGGTCCTTTCTCTCGCGAAGCTTGATCAGGTGCTCCACCAGATGGGAATTCTCGGCCAGAAAGCGCGCGTATCTATCCTCGAGCCACCAAGCACACCTGCAGTCCACGAAGCGCTTCGCCTTGGCACGCTGTAGTTCGGCCTCATCCAGGACGATGTACATGCTCACAAGGTCCCTGGAGGCGTCCGAAGGGCGCAGGGCCAGCTCCGGTCCGTCGACCCATACACTGCGGTCCCCGGTGACGAGTTGCCTGCCCGTCAATCCCTCCGCGAGCTTGGGGAATTGCTGCTTCAGCGTTTCCTCGGTGGGGCCGAAGCGGCGAATGAGATGGTGGGCGGTGAGCTCCTTGGTGGTACCAGAAGCATCAACGTAACGAACCGTATTCTTCCCTGCTTCTTCAGGCTCCGACTTCTTCTGGATGGGGACGTACTGGAAACCCGCAGTGTCCATCTTGAGCAGCGCCCAGAGCAGTACGCGGTTCAGCGCGTTGGCCCGGGCGCTGAAAGGGCTGTGCTCGGTCCCCAGCAGGGTGACATGCGTGTCGGAGCGGATCCGATGCCTGAAGAGTGGATCCAGTGCCTTCATCAGCGCGGGTTGGAGCTTCTCGTAGCCGCGCTCGAGCGGCTCCGAGAACGCCTCCCCCTGGCGCAAGAAGAGGGGGTTCTCGATATCGGAGAGTTCCTCGCGCATCGGCTCCAGCAACCGGGCCGCCTCGGTGAGCCACTTCTCGGGCTTTCCGAGGCGGATGCGCAGCACGTCTGCCAGGGCGCCATCGCCGAGCCCCACGATCGCAAACTTCAGATGGCCCCTGAGGCGCGGGGCTTCGAACCCGTCCTCCTCCCAGTACGACCCGTGCGCCTCAAGTCCGAAGCCAACGGCCACCACCGTCGCCGCGACTCGCAACTCGCGGGGCGTGCCGCTGGAATCCGTGTAATGCACAATGCTTCCCTCGGGGCGAACGCCGGTCACCAGCGTCTCCACCTGGATATCGAAGCGAGCGCGCAACGCCTCCCACCGCCACTCCACCTGCGCGACGACATCCTGCGCGAGTCCTGCCTGCCAATTGAGCACGGGAAAGTTCGCGTCCGCGAAGTCGAGGGAGTACTCAGGCCAAGCGACGGCATAGGGCTGAATCCAGCGGTGCCCACACTCCCGCTGCAGCTTGAGCGGACTGACCCGCTTCTCAAGCACCGTCACCCGCGCGCCCCTCGCCGCCGCATAGGCCGCCACAGTCAAGCCGGCAAACCCCGCGCCGACGACGCAGAGCCCATCATCCTTCTTCAGCTTCCCCAGCTCGAAGAGTGCGTGGACGAGGTTGAGCGCGCGGATCTGCTGTGAGTCGATGCTGACGGGCGCGGGCACTCCTCCCTTGCCGTCTCCGAGCACGAACAACCGGTCGTCCACCTGGGCTGCGCTGATGATTTCCCTGGACGACATGGCGCGCTTCCGTGCTCGGTCCGCGAGCAGCCGGGACTCCGGGCTGCTCGGCCGGGGAGGCGCAGGGTAGGGACACGGGGAGGGGAGGTAAAGTGAAATGGGCGGAAGTGCGGTAGCCGACACTCCACATGCCCCGCGCAGCTCTGCCGCCGTGCCCATGAGAGCTCTCCCACGCAGCTGAGGAGGGGGCGAGCATGGCACGAATGTCTTCACCTGTGCCTGGTGTGGAGGCAGGCGCCGGGTGTTGGCGTACGTAAAGGGAGCACGCGGGGTGCGCGCGATTCTGGAGCACCTAGGCTTGCCCACGGCAGGTGCGAGCCTGGCCCCGGCGCGACAACCCCTCCGTCTTCGTGGTGTTGAGGCTCAAGCCGCCCCTGTCCGCGGCCCTCCTCACGGCCGTGGACCCCGTCATGAGCCGGGCTCGGGTCCACGGAGCGTCCGCCTGACAGGCTCGAGAACTGGTGATTGAGCTCACCAGGTGGTGACTGCCGTCACCAGTCACCGAAGGCAGGGGCTGGCCGGTGGCTCCCGCAAGTCCCCGAAAACCCGAAGGCTTGCCTGGGGCCGAGGGCCCGGAACGGTTGGCACGCTCGATGCTCTACCGGTGAGCACGCCGCTGCCCCTTCGCTGACTTCCAAGGAAACCGCCCATGAAGATCCGCCCGTTCCGCTCCCCGTCGCTGCCGTCGCTGAGGACGAATGATGTCACTCCGCAGACGCCCCGGAGCGCGCCCACCTCGCCCGTGCAGCCGCGCAACCTGCCCACCCGCCCTTCAGTGCCCACGCCGGAGCAACTCCAGGCCGGGAAAAACAACCTGAAGCCGGCCGACTACGGCGTCGTGCACCCGGACCTGCAGGGCATCCGCACCCGCCGGGACAACCTGCAGTCGGGGCACCAGTTCGCCGACTTCACGAGTGACGTGCGCCACTCGACGGGCGCGCTGATGAGCAAGCCCAACGGCAACCGGCTGCTGACGGAGCTCAACGGCCGCACGAATGCCGTCAACCCTGGCCAGGTTGGCACCCTGAACAAGCCGCTGACGGTGGCGGACGTCTACTCGGGCCGCAACGAGCGCATCCCGAACGCCAACGCCCCGCGGCACGACGGCACCTACGGCGGCATCCAGCAGGCGTACCGTTACGACGGCAAGCCTGGCCCCGGGCTGCCCAGCACCCTCAAGTACGACGATCGGTTCAGCGAGCAGCACCCGGGGACCCGCTTCAACAGCCTGGGCCACGAGTCGGTCCACGCCTGGCGCAATGCCAATGGCGTCGCCGTCAGCCCGCTGGAGGTCAGCCCGCGCAGGAACGACCCCATCATCCAGAACAATGATCCCATTGTCGGGAAGGTCATCGGCCACCACTCGCACATGCAGGAGGAGTTCGAGACCGTCGGCATGAAGCCCACCCCGCACTCCCCCAACCGTGACGGGTGGACGCCCAGCGAGAACAAGATCCGCCAGGAGCACGGGCTCCCCCTGCGCAACGACTACTCGGGAGAGACCCCGGCCAAGGTCGATACCCTGGCGAACAACATCAACGCGGGGCTGCTGGATCAGCGCAGCTGGTCCACCAAGCTGTGGGACCGGAACCCCGCGCCGCCGATCCAGCCCATGATTGACCACCTGGAGAAGTGAGCGCGCGCCGCTGTGTCCTTGAGTGGGAGCTGGCCTACCGGTTCCCTGCCTCGCGCGTGAGCGCATCCTCCACCTTCCGGCGGATGTGCTCCCACGCGTCCGTATGCGCGAAGGGGTAACGGGTCTCCTTCGGGGGCAGGCCCGCTTCCAGCCGCGCGCGCAGGGTGCGCAGCAGGGCGCGGGCATCGAGCTGTTTTTGATCGACCCGGTGTTCCGCCACGAAGTGACGGATGGCCTCGCGCCCGGCCGCATCGAGCCCCGCCTCCTGGGCCCTCGTCAGGAGCGCGGGCCAGCTCCGGTCGGCATGGAAGAGCCCCTTGGCGAGCCGCTCCAGCCTGCTCCGCGATTCCTCGCCGAGCACCCCCGCGCGCTCCGCGGCCTGGAGGGTGGCGCGGATGTTGACCATCGCCTCGGAGAGCGGCCGGTATCCTTCCTCGGCCTCGGCATGCACCACCGCCACCTCGTCGTCGTCCTCCAGCGAGCCCCTCGCGAAGGACTCGTAGATCTCCCCCACCCCCTCCATGCCAAAGACAGCCAGCTCGGCGGCGCGCAGCGCGCCCATGCTCGCCGCGCCGAAGACGTGCACCCCCTCCTTCATGGCCCAGAGGATCTCCTTGTGAGACACCGAGGGCATGCGCTCGAAGTAGCCGTCGATGAGCCCGATGGCCACGGGCCTTTCGAGCGCCACCCGGTAGATGTCCCCCTGCGCCGCTGGCGGCAGGTAGAGGGCCTCGAGCTCCCGTGAGCAGTCCACACCGCTGAGCGTGGGACCGGCGAAGATGACCACCTTCATGGCGCTGTCTCCGAGAGGCGCTCGCGAGCCCTGCGGCCCGGAACATAGCCGGGGATGTCGTTGAGCGGCTCGAGGCCGGGCACGATGACCCGCACCACCGGGATGCCGAAGGGGGAACGGGTCAGGTCCACCACCACCGCCTCCCGGAGCCCCGCCGCGAGCAGGCGCTCGAGCAGGAAGGCCCGGTCCTCCTCCAGCGAGCATCCCTGGAAGTCTGGCGCGTCCTGGAAGCTCCGCACCCGTGGCTCGGCCACGAGCCGGTCCCTCATCCGCCGGGCGGCTTCGAGCTCCTCCTCGCTGTTCTGGGGCCCCAGGTGCCGCACGTCGTCGCGCGCGCCGGTGATGACGGTGAGCCGGCTCTGCGCCGCCTCGGTGAGCGCGCGGGAGAGCGCCACGGCCCGGCTGGGGTGGCAGCCCATTCCCCCCATCGGTCCAATGGGCCGCTGGGGATTGGGATCCGCGTCCACGATGATGCAGGAGAACGCCGCCACGCCCACGTCCGAGGTGGTCTCCCAGATGCCGGCCTCCACCCCCGCGCGTGCGTACCGCTCCAGCAGCGCCCGGCAGCCCGGCTCATCCACGGTGGAGGGGTCCACCCGGCGGAGGCTCCGGACCTCCTCGTTGGAGAAGCGGAAGAGGGTGGTGGCGTCCCGCTCGATGAGCTCGCAGAGCGCATGTCTCAGCGCCTCGAGTGGGTGGTTGCCCGAGGCCAGGCCGCTGGAGCTCATCAGGAACGACCCGCTCCCCGGCGGCAGCGGGAGCGTGTAGTCCATGTGAACCATCTCGTAGGGCACCCAGGTGGAGCCTCCGTCGAAGAGGTTCCTGCCTTCGATCCAGAGCGTGCGGAAGTGGCCGTGGAACTGGCTCACGGACAGCCGGGGAAGCGCCGTGACGTCCACCATCCGGTGGGTGAACCGGAGCTCGTTGAAGGTGGCGAGCTTGAGGGGCAGTTGGATGTGCTCGGCGTGATACAGCTCGATGGCCTCCATCAGCCCGGAGGCCTGGGCCGCCGCGAGCTCGCTTCCCTTGCCCTGCGAGACGGAGAGCGAGCGGGCATTGGGCCGGATGACCATCACCACCGGGATGCCGATGGTGTCCAGGCCCGTGACGTTGGCCACGCGGGTGATGCCCATGAGGGGCATCAGGCCTCGCACACGCGCGACCGTCGCCTCGGGTGGAATGAGGCGGTGGGTCCCCGCGAGTCTGTGTTCACGCTCCAAGGTAGGCTCGGCCATGATGACACATCGTTCCTCCAGACCCGGGCGTGCCCCTCCAGCAGGAGCCATCCCGTCCGCGTCCCTTCAACCGCTTCAGATGTTGGTCCATCTCGAACGGGAGGGCGAGCTCGCGCGGCACCCCAACCTGTGCTTCCAATTCATGGCGCAGTGCTGCTCCCTCATCCAGGAGTGGACTCCACCCGTCGCGAAACACGCCCTCGAAGCCGCCTGGCGCTATTGGAAGCAGCAGGCCAGCGAAGAGGAGCTGACCGCCGCACGCGTCCGCTGTTGGAATTATCTCGACGCGAGCAAGGCAGGTTCAGACCTCGACGACCGGAAGACCAGCGCGGTCCGGGCCGTGATTTGCTGCCTCTATCCTTTGACGGTGCCCGAAGAAATCCCGGAAGTGCTGCACACCTTCCTGGAGTTCTTCGACACGGTCGAGCACCACCCAAGCGAACAGACCCGCATTCTGAAAGAGCTGTTCGCGGCACAGCTCGCCGAACACGAGCGCTGATTCCGGCGGAGAGGGCCCACGGTCCATGAGGCAGGCCCGTACTCCTCCTACTCGCCGAGAGCCCCGTAGTGCACGACGCGGAAGCGGGCGCCCTGGGCCTCGCGGATGCGGGCGGCGAGCGCCTCATGGAGCTCGGGCGTCCAGGTGGTCCACTGGTCGAAGAAGCGCGCGGCGGCGGCCTTGTCTCCCGCGTGCTGGAGCGTGAGCACCTCCTTCAAGAGGGAGGCGACGGTCTCCGGGTAGCGCTCGTAGCGGATGGTGAGGCGCGCGGTCTTCGGGTCGGCCTCGAGCAGCCCATGCGAGAGGAACCAGTTGAACTGGATGAGCTGCATGGTCTGGTAGGGCTGGTCGCGGCGAGGCTTCGCGTTCTGCAGCGTGCGCCGGATGCCCGAGGCCCGCACAGCGCGCAGCGTGGCGTCCCCCACCGTTCCATTCTTGTGCATGGATTGCAGCGCGAAGAGCGAGACGAGGTCTGCCTTCATCTCCTCGAGCGCGTCCGCGTAGTCCTCCAGCGCGACGTCGAGCGTGCGCCCCTTCGCATCGCGCTCGACGCCCAGGTAGTGGCCGATTTCATGCCACAGCGTGCGCTGGGAGTTCCCCTCGGGGGCGAGGTCTCCCGCGTGGGCCTCCACGGTGGCGGCGCGCCAGATGCGCTCGTCGGCGGCGAAGATGTCCGGGTTCTTCATGATGTTGTCGCGCAGCAGGATGGTGCGGCCGTAGCGGCGCGAGAAGAGCGCGTCGTTGGGGAGGATGCTCGCGGTGTTGGTGCCACGCGCCTGGCCGAAGTCCGCGATGACGTCGTAGACCCCGACCGGGATGTCCTCGCGCACGCGCCGGGGGTGCACGTACGGCAGCGAGTCCTGGAGCGCCTGCAACCCACCGAGGGCCCGGCGCAACTCGGCGGTGGCCTGCTCGTTCTGCAGCAGCAGGCTCATGCCGTGGAACGCCTTCACGCCGAAGATCGCGTCATCGTACGTCTCATATGAGCCGATCTGCGCGTTGAGGCGCTGGAAGCGGCCCGTCACCCAGGACGCATCGCCGCTCTCGTAGTCGTTGGAGAGCAAGTCCCGGGCGCGGTTGCGGAGGAAGCGGGCGAACTCATCATCCGGCTTCTCCAGCGAGTCCGCGGCGCTCATGAGCAGCTCGTACGCGCGCACGAAGTCATTCGCGTACGCGACGGGGTACGGCACGGCGTAGAGCACCTTCGCATCGGGCTTCTTCGCGAGGGACTTCAGGTGCGGGGCGAGCCGGGGGTGGAGCACGGCGAGCACGGGGTGCTTGGCGAGCGTGGCCAGGTCCCGGTCGAGCGAGGCCTTCGTGGCACGGCGGACCACGGTGCGCTCGCCGAGGAGGGAGTTCCGCTGCTCCGGGAAGCGGGCCAGGAAGGCGTCGAGCTCCTGGCGCGTGGCGTCGGGAGGGTAGACGTTGCGCGCGGGCACCTCGGCGGAGACGGGAAGGAAGGCCTCGCGGCGGTTGTCGAGCGTGGTGGCGATGGGCCCCTGGAAGAGCCGGTAGAGGGTGAGCAGGTCGCGCGTCTGCTTCGGGCCACCGAGCTGCGAGTCCAGCCTGGCGAGGCGTTCCCGGGCCTCGAGTGCCTGCGGATGCCGGGACGCCTCGTAGACACGCTGGAGGAGCTGCCCCACCTCGAGGAGGTCCTTCACGGCCCGCTGCTCCTCGGGGGTGAGGCGCGACAGGTCCGGCGCGAGGCGGATGGTCTCGGTCTTGGCGAGGAGTTCCTGGGTCCTGGACTCGGGCCAGTAGCCGGCCGGGAGGGGCTTGGGGGCGGCGGAGGCGGCCGTGGAGAGAGCGAGGGTGATGACGAGCGGCAGTTTCATGCGCGCCAGACTACCGCGCCGGAGGTTCCTCGGGGGGTGGGCCCCAGGCGGACGTGGGATCTTCCAGTGCATCGCCGATGTGGCGCAGGACGCGCGCGACGAGGCCGGCATCGAGCAGGCGCGCATCGAAGGTGCACGAGAGCGTCATCTCCTTGCCCGGGACGAGGGAGTCCCCCTCGAGCACGGGGACATCGCGCACGGCACCGGCGGCGAGATAGAGGGCCACGCGGGTATAGGGCACCATGGCCAGCCAGGCGCGCTCCAGGCCGAGTGAACCCACGTTGGAGACGGCGACGGAGCCGAAGGGGTCTCTGGGCATGCCCACCCACGCGAGGTCCAGATTGAGGGTGAACCAGACGAAGGAGAGCAACCGGAGGACGGTGTGCATGACGAGGCCGGGGACGCGGTAGGAGCGCCGCTTGCCCCGCTCGATGACGGCGTCCCGGCGGTGGCGGACGTGATCGACCCGCGCCTGCATCGCGCTGGCGAAGCCCTGGAGCGAGAGCGTGTCCGCATCGGGAACGGTGGCGGTGGTGAGGTCCACGCGGCCGAGGTGCTCGGGCTGCACCACGAGGACACAGACGCTCACGCGCTTGCGCAACCAGGGCCGGTTCCAACGGAGGATGACATTGGCCTCGGGGTAGCGGCGGAGGGCATCGGCGGCGGCCTTGGCCACCAGGTGCGTCAGCGTGAGGCGCTGTCCCGAGCGGGAGCGAAAGGCCTCCACATACGCGAGTGCGCGCTCCATGCGTATGTCGATCGCCGCATAGGCACTCGGGTCCCTGGGAGACCTGTAGGAGCCAAGGGCGAGGAGGGGGAAGTTCACGGGCTGGCGAGTCCTCTACCACCGGGCCTCCCCCCGTCCACCTCCTGACGTGACCGCGACGGTCCGGTGGCGTACGGTCCAGCCGCGCGGCATAGATGCGGCATGCGTACCTGCCTCATGCTCTCCGCACTCGTGTTCCTCGCCGCCTGCTCCGGCTGCCGCAAGAGCCAGGCGAAGACCGCCCCCGATTGCATCCTCGTCGAGGACGGCTTCGGCCCCAATGGCACCGTGCCCATCACCGTCGACGTCGTCGCCGAGGGCCTCGAGGTCCCCTGGGGCATCGCCTGGCTTCCCGGCGGTGACGCGCTCGTCACCGAGCGTCCCGGCCGCATCCGCCTGCTGCGCAATGGTGCGCTCCAGCCCGCGCCCGTCGCCACCGTGAAGATCTCCTCCGAGGGCGAGAGCGGCCTGCTCGGCATCGCCGCGCATCCCTCCTTCGCGAGCAACCGGCAGTTCTACATCTACGTGACCACCGACGAGGGCGGCTCGACGCAGAATCGCGTGGAGCGGTGGACCCTCTCCGAGGACCACGCCTCCGCCACCTTCGACCGCGTCATCTTCGGCAACATCCCCGCGGCGAAGTACCACGACGGCGGGCGCATCCGCTTCGGCCCGGATGGCATGCTCTACGTGGGCACCGGGGACTCGCGCGAGCCGGACAACTCGCAGAACGTGGACACTCCGTCCGGCAAGCTGTTGCGGCTCACCCCCGAGGGCGAAGTGCCCGGAGACAACCCCTTCCCCGGCAAGGCCGCGTTCCTCACCGGCGTGCGCAACACCCAGGGCTTCGACTGGAAGGACCGCGACACGCTCTACTTCACCGACCACGGCCCCAGCGGAGACACGCTCCGCCGCGGCCATGACGAGGTCAGCGTGGTGCGCAAGGGGGACAACCTCGGCTGGCCCACCGTCTACAGCTGCGAGTCCGGCGAGGGCTTCATCACCCCGTCCCTCACCTGGGAGAGCGCGGCGCCTCCGGGTGGCGCGGCCATCTACACCGGCGACGCCATCCCCGAGTGGAAGGGCTCCCTGCTCATCGGCACGCTCGGCTCACGGCACCTGCACCGCGTGGTCTTCTCCCAGGAGAATCCCTTCCAGGTCGCCCAGCACGAGGTGTACCTGCGCAACGAGTGGGGCCGCCTGCGCGAGACCATCATGGGTCCGGACGGCCACCTCTACGTCACCACCAGCAACTGCGACAGCCGCGGAGACTGCACGGCGCGCAAGGACGTCATCCTGCGCATCCGCCGCTGAAAGAAGACGGGGCCGCGTGCCCGCCATGCGCACGCGGCCCCCGGGCTCACCAGCTCACCGAGTCCACGTACACCGTGCCGGACCAGGCGGCATCGGTGAACAGCTCGAGGCCGAGCTGGTACAGGGGCGACATCGCGTTCCCGGGCACCTGCACGGTGACGGTGCTCCAGTCCCCGGCCTTCAGGGTGGTGGAAGCCGCCCACGAGCCCGTCCACACCCAGCCGCCCGTCGCGCCCTGCTGCACATAGGGCTGGACGGCCGTGATGCGGCTGCCGGCCGGGACCCAGACGCGGAAGGACACCGTCCCGCCCGCGGGCACGGCGGCGTTGGGTACCGAGACGCGGGACATCCCCGCCGCGGTGCCACCCATCGTCACCGCCAGCGAGCGGCTGCCCGCGTACGCCTTCGCGGTGGAAGACGCCACCCCCTTCACGAGCGTCCCCGAGAAGGTCCACCCCTGCGTGTCCGTCTCGAAGCCGAACTGCGCGGTGCCCGGCGTGGGCGTGGGAGTCGGCGTGGGCGTGGGAGCCGGCGTCGTGGTGGAGCCCGCGGGAATGGCGAGCCCACCGGCCTTCAGGAAGGCACCCGCGTAGGTCTTCAGGAAGAGCTGGCCATTCTTGTCGTAGTCGTTGGTGTGCGAGGCCTGCTGGCCCTCGCCCCGGCCGAAGAGCAGCGCGATGACGCCACTGCTCGCGAACTTCTCGCGGTGCGGGCCGCTCCCGGTGCCGAAGAAGTACTCGGTGCGGTTGTCCCTGTAGCCCGAGCCCGGCGTATTGGCCGCGTAGGGCTTGTTCAAGCTGGCGGAGTTGCCCTCCGGAATCTGCCACAGCACCCAGCGCTTGCCCGAGGTGCGGTTCCACAGCCGCAACCACTCGGCGTACCGGTTGAAGCTCTTGGACGAGATGGAGGCCGTGTCGCTCGCGTCCCACCACCGGTCCTGTCCGTACTGCTTGTAGAATTCCGCGTCGCGGTCGAGCGGGTCTCCCACCAGCACGTCATAGGTGGCCCCCGTGACGTTGGCTCCCAGGCCCAGCGGCTTGAGGAAGTTGTAGACCTTGTCCACCTCGGGCTGCAGCGCGTCCGTCACGGAGAAGTACGCGACGTCCTTGCCACTGGCCCACCCCGAGATGTGCATGCCCAGGATGACGTTGTTGGCCCCCACCGACTTGCGCAGCTGGAGGAAGGCGAGCCCCCACCCGGCCACCGTGTTGGGCAGCCCCGCCAGCTCCGGCAGCCCCGTGGCCGCCACGGCCGCGTAGGCATTGGGGCTGTTGTTCGAGTACTGCTGGAGGTAGCCAAAGCCATCCGCCTCCATCAGCACGAGCACCGGCTTGCCGAACGCCTTCGCCAACTGCATCAGCACCTTGAAGTCGGAGAAGTAGCTCTTCATCGTGGTGGCGTTCTGCGCCTTGACGAGGAACTGCGCCTCGCCGCCACCGGGCTCTCCGTTGACCTGGTAGTACTGGATGGCTGGGATGAAGCCCTGGGCGGCGGACTCCGTCAGGAACTGCTTGCCCCAGGAGCCATCCCTGGCGGACCAGCCCCAATTGTCTATCCAGCCCTTGGTGAAGTAGCGGTAGCGCACGTCCCAGGGCACGGCGCTGTCCTTCATCCAGGTCTGGGGAGCCTCCTCGAAGAGGCCCACCAGCAGGCGGGAGGGAAGTCCCGTGGGGATGGAGCCCGCGGGCGGCGTCACCACGGGAGCCTCCTGGGTGTCCAGCGTGTCCAGGGGCGGATTGTCCGAAGAGGCGTCTCCAGGCAGCTCGGGACCACAAGCCGCGCACGCCAGGAGAGCAAGCGACAGGAGGATGTGTTTCATGGGGCCCCCAACCCCAAGGGGCCCCTCCCCTTTCCCACCACCCCGCCGAGACACCAGGGATGGACCCGGGGGCTCGCCTCCCTGGTGGCCCGGAGTGGGACCTGAACGCAGGCAACCCGTGCACAAGCCCGGCGCATCTGCGAGTCTTGGGCCCGCGTGCACCTCGAAATGCCCCTCATCATCGGCCTGATGGTGGCCGCCAGCTCGCTCGCCATCGCCGCCAAGCGCGTTCGGATTCCGTACAACGTCGCATTGGTGGTGGGTGGTCTGCTCCTGTCCGTGGGAGGAATCTTCCCGGGCATGCCTCCGCTCAACCCGGAGGTCGTCTTCCTCGTCTGCCTGCCGCTGCTGCTCTTCGAGGGCGGCATCACCGCGGACGTGGCCAACGTGCGCGCCAACATCCTGCCCATCGCCACCCTGGCCACCCTGGGCATGGTGCTGGCCATCGCCGCCACCGGCACGGCGCTCCACTACACCCTCGCGCTCGCCTGGGGACCCGCCCTGTTGCTCGGGTCCATTCTCGCCGTCACCGACACCGTCTCCATCCTCTACGCCTTCCGCCGCGCCCCCGTCCCCCGCCGCCTCTCCGGCATCATGCAGGGCGAGAGCCTCTTCAACGACGGCACCGCGCTCGTGGCCTACGCCGCCATCTCCAGCATCGTGGTGGGCGGAGCCTCGTACTCCCTGCCCCTCATCAGCGCCAAGGTGGTGGGGGCCACCCTTGGCGGCCTCGCCATCGGACTCACCCTGGGCCTGGTGGCCGGCTTCATCATCCGCCGCACCGAGGATCCGCTCGCGGAGATCATGGTGACCTCGGCGCTGGCCTTCGCCGCCTTCGTCATCGGCGAGCAGCTGCACCTGTCGGGCGCCATCGCCGCGGTGACGGCCGGGCTGGCCACGGGCATCAACCTGCGGCGCCACGTCTCCGCCCAGAGCCAGGTGGCCATCCACACCTTCTGGGAGTACGCCGCCTTCGGGGTGAACACCTTCCTCTTCCTGTCGATGGGGCTCACCACCCGCCCCGAGACGCTGGTGCGCTACCTGCCGCAGACGCTGCTCGCGGTGGTCTGTGTCTTCGCCGGCCGCGCGGTGGCCATCTACCTGCCCTTCCTGCTGCTGCGCTGGCTGCGCCCCTCCGAGGCCGTCCCCCTGCGCTGGCAGCACGTCTTCATCCTCGGCAACATCAAGGGCGCGCTGTCCATCGGCCTGGCGCTCGGCCTGCCGGAGTCCACGCCCTCGCGCGAGCTGCTGGTGGCCATCGCCTTCGGCGTCTGCTTCCTGTCCCTGGTGGTGCAGGGGTTCATGCTCACGGGCGTCCTCAAGCGGCTGGGCCTCTTCCATGAAGACCCCGTGGCCTACGCGGTGGCCGAGCAGCAGGCGCGCCTCATCGCCAGCCGCGCCGCGCGCCAGGAGCTGGAGGAGCTGCACGACCAGGGGCTCATCCCCCGCGCGGCCTATGAGCACCTGCGCAGCGACTACCAGGTGGGCATCGCCGGCGCCGAGCGCGAGCTGCGCCGGCTCAGCGAGCAGCACCTGGCGCAGGGGGCGAAAATCGTATTGGCCACGCGCCGCCGCCTCATCGACGCGGAGCGCACGGCACTGTTGTCGGCGCGGCGCGCGGGCCTCATCCCCGAGGCCACGGCCGAGGTACAACTGGCGAAGCTGGACTCGCGCACGCTGGAGCTGGAGCACGTGCTGGCGAGCGCGCAGGAGCACGAGGCGGGCAGCGAGAGGAAGGCGTCATGAAGATCATCATCGCGGGTGGCGGACGGGTGGGCGGGACGCTGGCGGCGCGGCTGGTGGCGGAGCAGCACCAGGTGACGGTGGTGGAAAAGGACCCGGGCATCTGCAACCGGCTCTTCGAGGACATTGGCGCGGTGACGGTGTGCGGGGACGCGAACGACCCGTCGGTGCTGGACGCGGCGGGCATCTCGGGGGCGGACATCGCTGCGGGGGTGCTGGCGCGCGACGCGGAGAACCTGGCCTTCGCCACGCTGGTGCGCTCGCTGAGCAAGGCGCGCGTCATGGTGCGCATGCTGGACAGCCGCTACCGCCAGGCCTACCGGCTGGCCGGGGTGAGCGAGCTGGTGGCGGAGGCCGAGGTGGTGGTGGCGAAGATGACCACGGCCATCGACTTCCCGCAGGTGGCGGGCTCGCTGCCGCTGGCGGCGGGGACGGCCATCCTCTTCGAGCTGGAGGTGAGCCCGAAGGCACTGGTGGCAGGGCGCACGGTGGCCCAGGTGCGCGCGCTGCCCGAGTTCCCGCGCGAGTGCGTGTTCATCGGCCTGGTGGACCCGGAGGGCCGCATCACGCTGCCGGACGGGAACACGGTGCTGCGGGCGGGGCACACCATCATCCTCGTGGCGCGCCGCGCGGAGCTGGCCCGCGCCGTGGACTGCCTCACCGCCCAGGCCCAGCGCCAGAGCGACACGCCGCTGGCGGAGATGCTGCGCAAGGTGGACTTCCTCACACCGCTCAACGACGAGCAGCTGGCCTCGGTGGCGCGCGGCGCCGACTACCTGCGCAAGGAGGCCGGCGAGACGCTCTTCAAGAAGGGCGACGCGGGTGAGTCGTTCTACGTCGTCGTCTCCGGCGAGGTGAACCTGATGGCCGAGGGCGGCCGGCTGGTGGAGACGGTGAAGCCGGGAGGCTTCTTCGGGGAGATCGCCCTGCTCACGGGAGAGCCGCGTGCCACGAGTGCCCTGGCCGCCACGGCGTGCGAGCTGGCCGCCGTGGGCCGCGAGGACTTCCAGGGCATGGTGATGGCCAACCCCTCCGTGGCTCTGGAGATGAGCCGCATCCTCGGGCAGCGGCTGGCGAAGATGGCCCAGCAGGATCGAGCGCCCCAGAAGCGCAAGGGCCTGTTCGGCCGCTGAGAGATATGAAAATCAGATCAATCCCATTCTCAAACCACCCCACAGCCAAACTCCAACCACCGCACAGCTAAATTCCCCAACAGCCGTAGACTTCGCAAACCACACCAACAACGACATACAAACAAACATTCCTCACTCGAAACAAGGAAAACCATGAGCTTCGATCGATTCCGCACCACGTTGTCTTCATTTGATCGTTATTATGACCGCTTCCTTCAAAATAATTTCGGACATCGTCCCTACTTAATCACTCTCACATCTGGCGATTCAGCCATAGGCACACCAATGGCAGGTTCCATCGCAAACCCGATGGATCCAAACGTTGCGTTTAATTTCCAGTCCTCGGACAACCAGATGTACCGCATTCCCTTCCGGGAACTCGCTTCAGCAGAAATGCTCGTTAACGCCTGGATACGAACTCTCGCACCAAACACAACCGCAGGAGGCGACGTACGTATTCTACTCACAGAATCTGATGCTCAACGCATCTTATCCTCGGTCACAGAAGTCGAAAAATTTACTGCATTTGATCTAAACAATGCAGTCGTGCCTTCTGCTCCAGCGGACTACTACAAGTTCATAGAGCTTGAAGGCACGGATTTTCAAATCCGGCGCATCCACGCGCATCCACCAATTCAAGTCGAGATCGAAATCAAAAAGTAATGCGCCTCACCATAAGGGATCCGGAGGACCAGCCACACCATGGCGTTTTCTCAATATCGCACTCAGCGACCGCCACACCTTCGCTATGCTGAAATCTTCACCCGAAATGTAGAGGCCCGGAAGCGGTTTGTAATTACTTCCAAGGACGGTGCCCATTTGATTGGGGTACCATCCTTTAGCTCTACTCAGGATCCAACCTCGAAAGATCCGAGTTTTGTCATCACTACAGCATCAAGCGAGTACGAGATTCCCTTCTCTGAATTAGCACATGCAGAGGAATTAGTAGCTCATTCGGGTCTCCATGGAGGACCCGCAGTGCCTGAACCATGCCAAGCACCCGTCTCTCTGAGAGAAAAACATCAAAAATTCAAAATTCTCGACGCTCCAGGCCAGCTTAATGACGACTTGGGAAGCAGCCATGGCAAACGTGGCAATGCTGTCCTTTTTTTGGACATAGACAAATTTAAAGCGCTCAATACCAAGCACACCGAACGGGCTATCGACAGGAGCGTTCTTCCACAGTTTCAACAACTTATCGCTGACACCATCACTCCACACGGTTTTGCATATGCAGAAGGAGGCGATGAGGTTATTGTATTATTGCTCAATGTCGGAACAGGTACTGCGATTGCGTTCGCTGAAGAACTACGGTTGCTTATTTCGGCTCAAGAATTTACTGTCGAAGAACAAGTGGAAAAGCTGACCGTGTCCATTGGCTTAGCCCATTCGTCAAATCACGAGAAGACAAAACTCGCAGACGCCGCGAATACCGCCAAGGCTCGCTCGAAAGAGCGAGACCGTGATTGCATAACCATCGCGCACTCAGATGGATTTATTGATATTGAGCGTGGTACACTGAAGGTCGTTACTAGTGGTTCGAGCAAACAGGACAACAATAACCCAGAAGCTCCGTCCTAAATAAGCAGAAGCGTAGTTGTTGTTGCCATCGACCAATCCGCCCTGCGCACGGTCAGCATCTATGCCCATTCGGCCTGCTCGTGCGAGCTGGCTGCAGTGGGACGCGAGGACTTCCAGGGCATGGTGATGGCCAACCCCTCCGTGGCGCTGGAGATGAGCCGCATCCTCGGGCAGCGGCTGGCGAAGATGGCCCAGCAGGACCGGGCGCCCCAGAAGCGCAAGGGCCTGTTCGGCCGCTGAGCACGGAGCTCCGGGCCCGCCCCTTCAGGCGGCGAGCTGGAGCCGCTCCTGGGCCTGCGCGAGCGCGTTCGCCGCGCGCGCCAGCGACTCCAGGTTACGCCGGACCTTGCCGGCATCCTCCACGAAGCCGGGGGTCTCAAACGCGAGGCCCACGTGGTTCTCCTGCACGAAGCTCACGCTCTCGGGGTTCACGAGGTCGCGGAGCGCCTGCTGGACGTCCGGCTCCTGGAGGAGCTTTTCGCCCGCCGAGACCACACCGCACTGAAAGATGTGGGCCTCATCGAGCACGGGCTCTTCCGCTTTGAAGACGTTGGGGACGCCCATCCGCTCGAACAACGACGTCCACTTGCGCGGCGCGGCAGTGAAGTCACGGGGCAACTTCCCGGGCACCTCCACCCGCACCACGTACACGGACGCGTCCGCCTTCGTCGACCCCATGCGCTCGCCCTTCTCCCGGAAGATGCGCACGGGCAGCCCCTCGAACTCTCCGGAGAGGACTCCGCCCTTCTCGTACGTCAGCCCGAGTGGACTGGCCATGTTGGCCCAGGCGGCCTGCCGTTTCTCCTCGAACATCATCCCCTGCTTGGAACTCCAGAAGAGAAAGGGGATGACCACCACCATGATGGCGAAGAAAGCGATGTACTCGCCCGAGAACAGATCCGAGATGTCCATGACGCGCACAGCATAACAGGCGGCGTCCGGTAGACCCTCACCCTGACCCTCTCCCAGAGCTGAGCATTAGTCACATTTTCAGGCCCAGCTCGTGGATGCGCTGGAGATCCTCGGTAATGACGGCCAGCTTCTCAAGGCCCCGGCCCAGGACGATGGAGCCGGGCGGCCCTCCAGAGGATTTGGAGTAGCCGCCCAGGCGGGCAATCCACAGGACGGCCTGGCCGATGGTGGGAGTGGCGTCGCTGCGATAGCCGTTCGCGTCGTGCCTGAAAAGCAGGGCGCGAATCTCCCAGCGCG
>NZ_MPOI01000022.1:0-172493 GCF_001896145.1 Archangium sp. Cb G35 | reverse complement strand
CCTGAGGGGCAGCGTGGTGCCGGTGGTGGACCTGGCGGTGAAGCTGGGGATGGTGCCGTCGGTGCTCAGCCGGTGGAGCTGCATCGTGGTGGTGGAGGTGAAGCTGGGACAGGAGCGGCTCGTGCTGGGGCTGCTGGCGGATGCCATCGGGCAGGTGATGGAGCTGGAGCCCGGGGCGGTGATGCCGCCGCCGTCATTCGGAACGCCCATCCACGGGGACTACCTGCTGGGCATGGGGCGGGTGGGGACGAGCAAGAAGTTCGTCCTGCTGCTGGACATCGACCACGTGCTCAGCACCCAGGAGGTGTTGGCGGCCAGCGCGCTCAAGGCCCCGGTGGAGGCGGCCGAGCCGCCCGCGGTGGCTCCCGAGACGAGCGTCACGGCCTCTTCCAGCGCGCCCACGTAGGCCTGTCCGCCGAGGAAGGCGGGAGCCGGCTCCCCACGTCCCGTTCAGGGCGGGCGGGTTCCCTGGCAGTCGCTTCACCGCTCGCTCTCCGTGAAGGCAACACGGGGAGACAGGGCTCGTGTCTGGATTCTGGAATCCAGAATCCGGATGCTGGACATGGCGCGCCAGGCCGAGGTGCCGGGACGCAATTCCAGGGAGTTGTCACCCGCTGAACAATGGCGTGGGGATTGCTGTTGACTCCGGCAGATGAATCCCGAGTTGGAGAAGGTTCACGCCGTCTTTCTCACCGAGACGGAAGAGCAGCTCGTCAGCCTGGAGCAGGAGCTGTTGGCTCTGGAGGCGTCTCCCGGACCGGAGACCTTGCGAGCGGTCTTCCGCACCGTCCACACCCTGAAGGGCGGCACCGCCGTCATGGGCTACTCCGCGGCGGTGGAGCTGGCCCATACGCTGGAGGAGCTGCTCACCCGGCTGGAAGCCGGGGTGCTGGTGCTGCACTCGGGGCTGGGGACGTTGCTGCTGCAATCGGTGGACGCGCTGCGTGAGCTGGTGGGCCTGCGGCCCGTGACCGAGCCGGACCTGCGCCTGCCGGCCAGCGACGTGCACAGTCTGCTGGCCTCCACGGTCGCGGCGTCCCGGCCCGTTTCCTCGGGCCCGGCGCAGCCAGGCGCGGAGTGGCACGGGCCCGTCTGCGCCGAGCCCGCCGAGCCGGCCCCGTCCCGGGAGCGCACGCTGCGCGTGGGACTGGACCGGCTGGACCGGATGCTGGACCTGACGGGGGAGATCGCCATCGCCCGTGGGCGGCTCACCACCATGCTGGCCCAGGCGCACCGCTACACGCCCGAGCAACTGCTGGAGGCGCACCGCGAGGCGGACGGGCTCTACCTGGACCTGCAGGAGCTGGTGATGAAGGTGCGGATGGTGCCCGTGGGCCGCACCTTCCAGCCCTTCACGCGCACGGTGAGGGACCTGTGCCTGGCTACCGGCAAGCGGGTGCGTCTGGAGATGAGCGGCCAGGAGGTGGAGGTGGACACCACCGTCACCGAGCTCATCCGCGACCCGCTCACCCACCTCGTCCGCAACGCGATGGACCACGGGATGGAGACGCCCGAGGTCCGCGAGGCGCAGGGCAAGGAGCCCACCGGCACGCTCGCGCTGCGCGCCTTCCACGAGGCGGGCAGCATCGTCATCCAGGTGTCCGAGGACGGGGCCGGGCTGGACCGGGCGCGCATCCTGGCGCGGGCGCGCGAGCGCGGGCTGGTGGGCCCCGAGGAGGTGCCGGAGGACGACGCGCTCTTCCAGGTCATCTTCGAGCCGGGCTTCTCCACCGCCGAGCGCGTCACGGAGCTGTCGGGACGGGGCGTGGGCATGGACGTGGTGAAGCGCAACGTGGAAACGCTGCGCGGCACCATCTCCGTGGACACGACGCCCGGCAAGGGCACCACGTTCAGCCTGCGTCTGCCGCTCACCCTCTCCATCATCGAGGGCTTCTCGGTGGGGACGGGGGAGGAGACGTACGTCATTCCGCTGGAGCATGTGGTGGAGTGCGTGGAGCTGCCGCCCGGCGAGAGCCGCCCCGGACGCACCGGCGTCTTCAACCTGCGGGGCGAGCCGCTGCCCTACCTGCGCCTGCGCGAGCACTTCTCGCTCGGAGGAGAGTCGCCACCGCGCGAGAGCATCGTCGTCATCGGCCACGGCAGGGGCCTGGCGGGTCTCGCCGTGGACACGCTGCTCGGCCAGGGCCAGACGGTCATCAAGCCCCTGGGCAAGCCGTGCCAGGGCCTGCCCGGACTGGCCGGCTCCACCCTGCTCGGAGATGGCCGCGTGGCCCTCATCCTGGACGTGCCCGCGCTCCTCCAACAGGCTTTGAAGGCCGTCCCCCCCGCGGCCGCCGTGGCCTGACCGCCGTTCCCCGCTCACGCCGTCATGAACTGGTTCAACAACCTGAAGGCGGGTGCGCTCGCCCACCCTGGAGCCCCGGCGCCTCGCGCCTCCGCCCCTGTTTCCGCCGCGCTCCCGGACGAGGACCGCGAGTTCAAGCGTTTCTAGGTGCCCGCCGCGATGAATACACAGACGCCCGCCGCCTCCTCGCAGTACCTCAGCTTCATCCTCGCCGGGGAGGAGTACGCGCTCGGAATCCTGCAGGTGAAGGAGATCATCGAATACGACACGGTGACACGCGTGCCGGGAACGCCGCCGTGGGTGAGGGGTGTGTTCAACCTGAGGGGCAGCGTGGTGCCGGTGGTGGACCTGGCGGTGAAGCTGGGGATGGTGCCGTCGGTGCTCAGCCGGTGGAGCTGCATCGTGGTGGTGGAGGTGAAGCTGGGACAGGAGCGGCTCGTGCTGGGGCTGCTGGCGGATGCCATCGGGCAGGTGATGGAGCTGGAGCCCGGGGCGGTGATGCCGCCGCCGTCATTCGGAACGCCCATCCACGGGGACTACCTGCTGGGCATGGGACGGGTGGGCACGGGGAAGAAGTTCGTGCTGCTGCTGGACATCGACAAGGTGCTCAGCGGCCAGGAGCTCCTGGCGGCCAGCGCGCTCAAGGCCCCGGTGGAGACTCCATGACCTGGTTCCGCAACCTGAGGATCTCCTCGAAGCTGCTCGTCGCCTTTGGCGTCCTGCTGGGCTTCACCACCTTCCTGGGCCTCTTCGCCATCACGTGCATGGACGGCATGCGCGGCGCGTCCGATGAGGTGTCCGCGGACAGGCTGCCGAGCATCATCCTCCTCGCGGACGCGACGGATCGGCTCGCGAGCTTCCGCCGCGCCGAGCTGCTGCACACCATCACCCGGGATGTCAGGGGCCGGGATGACTACGAGCGGCGGATGCGCGATGACTTCGCCAGGCTCGAGCACGGCCTCGAGCAGTTCGCACCACACGCCGTCTCCAAGGAGGAGCGCCGCGACTTCGAGGTGTTCAAGGGCCTCTGGAAGACCTACTCGGCCTCGCATGACCGCATCATCGAGCTCTCGCGGGCGGGGCAGATCGAGCAGGCGCAGGAGCTCATCGCCAACGGCTCGCATCACGACTTCTTCGCGGCGAACACCCAGCTGCGCAAGCTCCGGGACACCCACTACAAGGCCAGCATGCAGGCGGTGGCGCACTCCAATGCCACGCACGAGCGCGCACGCCGGTGGATCTTCGGGGTGCTGGGGCTCTGCCTCGCCGTGAGCGTGCTGTTCTGCTTCTTCGTCGCCCGGTCCATCTCCGGGCCGCTGGCCCGCGCGGTGGTGGTGGCGGACCGCATCGCCAGGGGAGACCTGGACGTGCGAATCGGGGAGACGGCCCGGGACGAGACGGGACGGCTGCTGGCGTCCCTGCGCGACATGATGCACCGGCTGGCCGAGGTCATCGGTGAGGTCCGCGAGGGCGCCGACGCCCTGGCCTCGGCGTCCTCCCAGCTCGCGGTCTCCTCGCAGAGCCTGGCGCAGAGCACCAGCGAGCAGGCCAGCAGCGTGGAGGAGGGCACTTCCAGCCTGACGCAGATGACGGCCAGCATCACCCAGAACCAGGAACACGGCCGGCAGATGGAGCGGATGGCCGTGCAGGGCGCCCAGGACGCCGAGGAGAGCGGGCGGGCGGTGAAGGAGACGGTGGAGGCCATGAGCTCCATCGTGGAGAAGGTCTCCATCATCGAGGAGATCGCCTACCAGACGAACCTGCTGGCGCTCAACGCGGCGATTGAATCGGCGAGAGCCGGAGAGAACGGAAAGGGATTCGCGGTGGTGGCCACGGAAGTGCGCAAGTTGGCGGAGCGGAGCCGGACGGCGGCCAGGGAGATTTCCGGGCTGGCGACGAGCAGCGTGGAGGTAGCGACGCGCTCGGGGAAGCTGCTGGGGGCGCTGGTGCCCTCCATCCGCAAGACGGCGGACCTGGTGCAGGAGGTGGTGGTGGCGTCGGCGGAGCAGGCCACGGGGGTAGCGCAGATGGGCAAGGCAATGGGGTATGTGGACGAGGTGACGCAGCGCAACGCCTCGGCATCCGAGGAGCTGGCGTCCACGGCCGAGGAGTTGTCGGCGCAGGCGGCGGCGCTGCTGCGGCTGGTGTCCTTCTTCCACCTGCGGGAGGGTACCGGGCGGCTGGCGCATCTGCCCCCGCGTGCTCCCGTCACCGGCACCCGAGACATGAGGGAGAGCGCGGCGTGAGCGAGACCCAGAGGGAAGTGGACACCACCGTGCTGTCTCGAGAGTCCGCGCCGCCCACGGAGCGGGAGTTCGCCGGGTACCAGCGGCTCGTCTACCGTGAGGCGGGCATCTGGCTGTCCGACGCGAAGAAGGCGCTGCTGGTGGGGCGGGTGTCGCGGCGGCTGCGCGAGCTGGGAGGGCTGTCGTTCGGCGCCTACCTGCGGCGCGTGGAGGAGGACGAGCCGGAGCGGGTGCGGTTGCTGGACGCCATCTGCACGCACGAGACGCACTTCTTCCGCGAGCCCCGGCACTTCGAGCTGCTGGAGCGCGAGGTGCTGCCCCGGTGGCGGGAGAATGGAGACACCGGCACGGGCGAGGGGCGCCGGGTGCGGGTGTGGAGCGCGGGGTGCTCCTCGGGCGAGGAGCCCTTCTCCCTGGCCATGGTGCTGCGCCACCACCTGCCGGAAGAGGAGGGCTGGGACATCCACATCCTGGCGACGGACCTGTCCACGCGCGTGCTGGAGCGGGCGCGCCAGGCGCTCTGGCCGGTGGACAAGGCGGAGGAGATTCCGAAGAGCTACCTCCGGTCGTACATGCTGCGCGGGGTGGGCAGCCAGGAAGGGAAGATGAAGGCGGGCCCGGAGCTGCGCTCGCTGGTGCGCTTCCAGCGGGTGAACCTGAATGACGGGCAGGGCGTGGTGGGGCGTTTCGATCTCATCTTCTGCCGCAACGTGCTCATCTACTTCGACACGGCCTCGAAGACGCGGGCGGTGGAGCGGCTGTTGAGCCACCTGTCCCCCCATGGGCTGTTGTTCCTCGGACACTCCGAGAGCCTCACGGGCCCCGGATGGGGCGTGCGCACGGTGATTCCCACCGTCTACGCGCCGAGGCCCTTGACCCGGGAGGCCACCCGGCGAGGGTGAGGCATGGCTTCCTTGTTGCGAGTGCTCGTGGTGGATGACTCGGCGGTGGTGCGTCAGGGAGTGCTCGCGCTCCTGCAGAACGTTCCGGGCATGGTGGTGGAGGTGGCGTCGGATCCCCTCATCGCGAAGCAGAAGATGAAGAGCCATCGGCCGGACGTCATCCTGCTGGATTTGGAGATGCCGCGCATGGATGGGCTGACGTTCCTGCGCGAGCTGATGCGGGAGGACGAGCCCGTGCCGGTGGTGGTGTGCTCGGGGCTGGCGGGGCCGGGCTCGGAGACGGCGGTGCGCGCGCTGCAGGAGGGCGCGTTGGAGATCATCGCCAAGCCGCAGCTCGGGGTGGGGGAGTTCCTGCGCGAGTCCCGGGCGCGGCTGGTGCAGGCGTTGCGCAACGCGGCCCGGGCCCGTTCCCGGCTGGTGCGGCGGGGGACTCCCGTGAAGGAGGAGCCGGAACGCCTCGAGCGCACCGAGCGGCCGCCGCCCTCGATGCTCACGGTGACGACGGACATCGTGGTGGCGGTGGGCGCCTCCACGGGAGGCACGGAAGCGCTGCGGCAGTTGCTGGAGCGGATGCCTCCGGACTGCCCGGGCATCGTCATCGTGCAGCACATGCCGGAGCAGTTCACGTCGGCCTTCGCGAAGCGGCTGCACGAGTTGTGCCGCATCGAGGTGAAGGAGGCGGAGCAGGGAGACCGGGTGCAGCAGGGCAGGGCGCTCATCGCGCCGGGCAACCGGCACCTGCGGGTGCGGCGCACCGGCGGCCACTACCAGGTGGAGTTGATGGACGGAGGGCGGGTGTCCGGCCACAAGCCGAGCGTGGACGTGCTGTTCCAGTCGGTGGCGCGGGCGGCGGGGGAGAACGCCGTCGGCGTGCTGCTGACGGGGATGGGCGAGGACGGCGCGGACGGCCTGCTGGCGATGAAACAGGCCGGAGCGGAGACGCTCGCGCAGGACGAGGCGAGCTGCGTGGTCTTCGGGATGCCGCGGGCGGCCATCCAACGTGGCGCGGTGGACGAGGTCGTCTCCATCAGGGGCATGACGGACGCGGTGCTGCGCCGCGCCCGTCGCGTCCGCGTGCACTGATCCTCGAGTATTTCCCTGCGAGTATTTCCCTGCGAGTATTTCCCCTCGAGTATTTCCCCTCTCCCCTCGGGAGAGGGACGGGGTGAGGGTGCCACGGCTCCCGGGTTGAACCCCCTGTCCCCACGCTGGGCCACGGGTTGGAGAACGGGCCCGGGCACCCTCACCCCAACCCTCTCCCGGGGGGAGAGGGAGCATAAGGAACTCAGGGCGTCTTCTTCTCTCCTCCCGCTGGGGGGGGCGCGGCATAGCCTCCCTTGGAGAGCCGCTCGGCGCTGCGCTCGTAGACCTCGACGGGGTGCTCGCGCACACCCGTGGCATCCGCCCACCGGTTGTAGAAGTTGAAGAGCGCGCAGACGGTGATGGCGTCGTAGACGGCCTCGTCCGTCCAGCCCGCCGCCTTCACGGCCTCCACGTCCTCCTCGCGGATGTTCTCCGCCTCTCGATTCACCTTCTCCAGGAAACGGAACAACACCCGCTCGGCCTCCGGAATGGGAGCCGTGTCGGGGTTCTCCAGGACGGCCTGGACCTTCTGCTCATCGCCCAGCATTCGCGCCGCGACCGCGGCGTGGGAGTTCGTTCAAAATACACACTGGTTGCGCCGCGAGGTGAAGGCGGCGATCAGCTCGCGCATGCCCGCGGGCAGCGGCGAGGGCCCGCGCATCGCCGCCTGGGTGAACTGCGCCAGCGCCTCCGTCATCTCCGGCTTGAACGCGAACAGGTGCCAGAGGCCGGAGGGCGGCGCTCCGCTGCTCCGTGCGCGCCGGATGAGCTCCGAATAGGAACCCGTGCCTTCGTGCTTCTCGACGTCCTTGAGGAACATGCGCCCAGTGTACCAGAGGGGCCCGGAGTGCCCGAGCCGGGCCCGTTCACCAGGGCGGCCAGATGTCATTTCCGGATGGAACCGCGGGCTCGGGTGGGCCGCCTGATGGACCCAGGGCCTGCTCGAGCTGCTTCTCCAATTCCTGGATGTTGAAGGGCTTGCGCAGGGATGAGAAGGCGCCCAGCTCGCGATGCCGCCCCTCCTGCCGGTCGAGCTCCTGGTGCGCGGAGATGAGGATGACGGGAACCGTGTGGCCCCGCTGGCGCAGTTCCTGGAGGACGCGCGTGCCGTTGAGCACGGGCAGCATCAGGTCGAGCACCACGGCATCGAACGTCTGCTCGCCCAGCAGCTCCAGCGCGGCGTTGCCGTCCTCCGCGGGGGTGACCGCGTAGCGGGACTCGAGCAGCATCGTGAGGGATTCGAGGATGTCCGGGTCATCGTCTACGACGAGGAGTCGCTTCATGTCTGGCCTCCGGCGGGCGTTCCCGGAAGGAAGACGGTGACGGCCGTTCCCCGTCCCTGCTCGCTCTGGATGCGAAGCCCGCCCTGGTGCGCCTCCAGGATGTCCTTGACGAGTGACAGGCCGAGCCCGAGCCCAGGGAAGTTCTCCGCGGAGACGTTGCTCGCGCGGAAGTAGCGCTGGCACAGAAGGGCGATGTCTTCGGCGGGAATGCCGATGCCTGGGTCCGAGATGGTCAGCTCGAACGTGTCTCCCACACGGGTGAGGGTGATGCGGAGGGTGCCTCCCTGGGGCGAGTACTTGATGGCGTTGGTGAGCAGGTTGTTCACCACCTGCGCCATGCGCTGGCGATCCACCAGGACACGCCAGGGGCCCGGGCCGAGGGAGAGCTCGAAGGCGTAGCGCTGCCGTCCGCGGGCCCGGGGCGTGCCGGTGCCGCGGTGATGGGCCACCACGGTCTCGACGAGCACGGCCAGGTCCAACTCCTCCTTGCGCAGGACGAGCGGCATGTCCGCGTCCAGCCGTACGGTGTCCTCCAGATTCTGCACCAGGGAGGAGACGCGCTCGAGCTGAGCACCCAGCCGTGTCAGCGCGCCAGTTGCCACTGGCTCTCCCTGGGCGAGCTGTCGGCGCACCGCCTCCAGGTACATCTGCATCGAGGTGAGGGGGGTGCGCAGTTCATGGGCGGCGAGGGACAGGAAGGTCGCCTTGGTCCGTTCCGCCCCACGGCGCTCATGCACGTCCACACAGCTGCCGATGAATCCCGCGAAGCGGCCCGCGTCATCCGTGAGGGGCACGCCCCGGTCGAAGATGTAGCGGTAGAGGCCGTCGTGGCGCCGCAGCCGGTACTCCATCTCGAAGGGCCGCCGCCGCTCGAAATGGGCGCCGTAGATTTCCAGGCAGTGCTTCATGTCGTCCGGGTGGACACCGGAGACCCAGCCGTTACCCAACTCCTGCTCCAGGAGACGCCCGGTGAAGCTCAGCCAGGTGGCGTTGAAGTAGTTGCACAGGCCATCCAGCCCAGAGCGCCACACCATCGTCGGGGCATGCTCGACCAGCAGCCGGTATTGCTCGAGCGGGAGTTGGGTCTCCAAGCGGTGACTCTCCTGGTGGGTGCTCGCGCGTTCTCGATGCTCGAACGCCTGTGTTCCCTTGGCTTGAACCTGTCGATGGGTCCGTTGTTCTTCAGGGACCCGGGCGTGTCCGCTCGTCGTCCCTGGGGGCGGACAGGGGCAGGACGGTCCGGAAACCATGCCATGGTCCTGTCCGCTGCCGCTGCCGGGTGTCTTGCAAGGCGGGAGAAGGCCGCCCTCGTGACCGGGGTTCAATCCGCCCCGCATGCTGGTGCAAGCTGCGCCGCCATGAACCCTACTGCCTCGGTATTGGTGTTGTCGTTGCTGGGTGCTCCGCCCGCTTCTTCCCAGGACCCGCTCTGCGCGAAGCGTGAGCCCTGCCGCGTCGTGGAGACACTCGACGCGGGCAAGGACGCACAGGGCCGCTCGCTGCAGGTGAAGCACCTGTCTCTCGGCTGGGCGGACGTGGACACGGCGGCCGAGCTCATTGGGCGCAAGTTCGGCCCGGGCAACCGCAAGCAGGAAGGCTCCCGCGAGGAAGGCCAGTGCGAGGCCCTCGAGTGGTGGCTGGTGCGCCCCTCCCAGCCCGCCCAGCTCCTGCTGTCCGTGTGCAATGACGGCTATGGCTCCGCGGGCGTGGGCGAGGACCTGGTGACGGTGGCCGACAACCGCTTCACGCACGAGCAGAGCGGTGGCAGCCGCCAGCGCTGGTCCGTCTCGCGCACGTTGCAGCTCTCCCCGCTGCGCCTCGTCATCGAGGGCCACCGGAGCACCGACGGCATGGACGCGGAGCAGAAGGAGAGCGGTGACTACTGGGACGCCGAGCAGCTGCGCGGCGAGGTCGTCCGGGCCGCCCCTGAGTGCGAGCCGGGCCAGGCCTCCCTGGGCGAGCGGACGCTGCCGTTCCTGCCCCAGGTCCAGGTGGACAAGGCGTACCTGGAGGGTGGGTGGAAGCAGGCGGGGCTCGGCGCGTGTGGCTTCGAGGCGGGCAACTTCCTGCTGGGCACCCAGGACGACCCGAAGGACGCGGGGCTGAAGGCGCTGCTGGTGGCGCCGGACACCCTGCTCGTCGAGGTGCGGGACAACAAGTGGACGGGCCCGAGCGCGAAGTGGCTCAACGATGACCACGTGGAGCTCTGGCTGGCGCCTCAGCCGCCCCAGGAGCTCACCGGCTGTGGCAAGCCCGCGGCCGCGCAGTTGCCCTCGCAGTGGGGCATCCGCGTCGCCGATGGCAAGGTGTTCCCGGCCTTCGGCTCGCCCAAGCAGACGCTCCAGGTGGAGCGCGCCGAGCTGCCCGGCAAGCAGGGCTACCGGATGAAGCTGAAGCTGCCCACGCCCTTCCAGGCCATCAGCGTCGTCTACAGCGACAGCGACAGCGGGAAGAAGCAGGAGCGGATGCTCGCCACCAGCGCGGTGAAGTTCGGCCGGCCCGAGATACTCAACCCCGTGCGCGTGGTGCCTCCGGCGGAGGCCACGTGCGGGGTGAAGAACGGGGAGCTCGCCGTGGTGCCTGGGCCGGTGAAGAAGCTGGAGCCCGACGTCGCCGTCCTGCGCATGGAGTAGCGCGGCCGTACTCCGGCTCCCGCACGCGTGGACCGTAGACCCTCGCCCCAGCCCTCTCCCAGGGGGAGAGGGAGCATGCCGGGACTCTGAGAAACCTCTCAGAGTCCTCTCAAGCGGCCTGGGCGCGCGGCCTTTACGGTGCGCGTCATGGTTGCCGTCCTCGCCGCGCTCGTGCTGGCCGCTTCGCCCCCGGAGGTCACTCCCCTGACCTTCGAGGAGGCGCTCGCGCTCGCCGGGCGCACCCCTGGTCCCGAGAGCGCCGCCCGCGCCGCCGAGGTCCGCCGCGCCGAAGGCGCGCGTCTCTCTCCCTTCGTCTTCAACCCCCAGCTCACCGTCGAGCCCGGCTACCGCCAGCGCGCGGACGAGCGCGGCGCGGACCTGCGCGTGGGCGTGAGCCAGACCTTCAGCCTCTCGGGCCAGACGGGCGCGCGGAACACCGCCATCCGCGCCGAGGAGGCCGTGCTCGACGCCGAGGCCCGCGCCGTCCTGCTCTCGCGCCAACTCGCCATCGCCGAGGCGTGGTTGCGGCTCTGGGCCGCCGAGCAGGCCATCATCCAGAGCGGGCATGAGCTGAAGCTCGCCACCTCCTTCCGCGACGCGGTGCAGGGGGCCGCGAAGCTGGGCGCCTCCACGAAGCTGGAGCTGGCCGAGGCCGGCGCGTACCTCGCGGAGGCCCGGCTCGCGGAACTGGACGCGGAGGGACAGGTGGCCGAGCGCCGGGTCGCACTGGCGATGTTGCTCGGCAAGGACCCTTCGCGCCCCCTCCAGGCCACCGGTGCGCTGCCCGAGGTGGAGTTGCCCCCGGACGCGGAGTGGGCACCGCTGGTGGCGCGGGCCTCCCGGATGCCAGAGGCGGCGGCGCGGACGCTCGGGGCACAACTGGAGCGGGCACGCGCGGCCGAGGCCCACGCCTCCCGAGGCACCCTGTTGCAGGTGGGCGTCGCCGGGCTGCGCGAGTATGACGGGGCGGCCGGTGGGGCCCTCACGCTGACGCTCACGCCGTCCCTCTTCGAGCGCGGGGAGCGGGACCAGGGGGCGCTGCTGGCCTCCGCCGAGCGGCTCGAGGGCGAGGCCCGTGACGTCGGCCACCGCGCCGCCGCCGGATTGGCCCTCACCCTCCATGAGGTGGAGCACTCGCGCCAGGTGCTGGCGGCGCTGCGGGGTGAGCTGCTGCCCTCCGCCGAGGAGGCCGCCCGGCTGCGCGAGCTCCTCTTCCAGTCCGGGGACTCCACCGTCCCCGAGGTGGTGCTGGCTCGCCGCGCACTGGCCGCCGCCCGCATCCGTCTGGGCCACGCCCGCGCCGGGGAGGCCTGGGCGCGGGTGAAGGCCCGCTTCTTCATCGACGCTCTCTCCGGAGTCTCCACGCCATGAGCCGTTCCGCGCTGCTCTCCTCCGTCCTCCTGCTGGGCGCGGCCCTCGGCTGCTCCTCGCCCCCCGCTCCAGCCGTGGCGCCTCCGCCCGCGCAGTCCAGCGCGCGCACTGCCTGGGTGCACCCGCGTCCTCCCCGGGGCGTTCCCCTCACGGAGGCCCCCGCCCATGTGCTCCCCCACCCCGAGGGCGCCGCGGCGCTCGGCCTGCCCTTTCGAGGCAGTGTCACCCGCATCGCCGTGAGGCCTGGCCAGAAGGTGAGCAGGGGCGAGGTGCTCGTCGAGGTGCTCATGCCCGAGGTGGTGCGGGCCGCGGGTGAGCACGAGGCCGCTTCCTTGCGCCGCGAGGCCTATGAGCGCCGCACCGCACAGCTCAAGGCGCTCCAGGAGCAGGGCATGGCCCGCGTCTTCGAGCTGGCCGAGGCCGAGGCGAATCTGGCCGAGGCCCGCGCGGCGCAGCAGAGTGCGCGGGCCTTATTAAAGGTGGCGGGGCTGGAGGGCTCGGCGGCGGCCGGGGTGGCGCTGCGGGGCACGGTGGCGCTGCGCAGCCCGGTGGACGGCATCGTCACCGCGGTGGACGCGGTCCTGGGTCAGACGCACGAGGGCGGCTCGGAGCCGCTGGTTCGCGTGGCGGGCGAGGGCCCCGCGCGCCTGGAGGCCCGGCTCTCGCTGGCGCTGCCAGAGGACACCGCCTTCGAGTTCTCCGCGCCGGGCCTCGGGGCCGTGCCGGTGCGGTTGGTGGGGCGTGCGCCCTCGGTGGACGTGAGGGATGGCACCCTGGCCGCGTGGTTCGAGCCGGAGCCGGCACGTTCCCTGCCCGCGGGCCTGCAGGGCACGCTGCGGGTGAGGGCGGACGGGCTGCCGGAGGTGAAGGTGGTGCCCGCGCGGGCGCTGCTGCTGGAGGGCAGCGAGGTGGCGGTGCTGGTGCGCGAGGGCGAGGGCCATCGCCGCCAGCCGGTGAAGGTGGTGGGGCAGTCCGGCGCGGATGCGTTGGTGCACGGGCCGTTGAAGGAGTCGGACTCGGTGGCGGCCGACGCGGCGCGCGTGCCGGTGGCGGGAGGGCAGGGGTGATGATGGAGCGGCTGGTACGCGGCTCGGTGAAGCACCGGGGCTGGACGTTGGGGCTCACGGCGCTGTTCGCCGTGCTGGCCTCGGTGGTGGCGGTGAGGATGGAGCTGGACGCGCTGCCGGACATCACCACCAACCAGGTGTTGGTGCTCACCCGCGCTCCGGGCATGACGCCCGAGGAAGTGGAGCGGCTGGTGACGCGGCCGGTGGAGACGGGGCTCGGCGGCGTGCCGGGGCTGGAGGAGCACCGCAGCCTGTCGCGCTACGGCATCTCCTCGGTGACGGCCGTCTTCGGGGACGGCGTGGACCCGTACCGCGCGCGCCAGTTGGTGCAGGAGCGGTTGAACGCGCTGGCGGGCGAGCTGCCCCCGGGCGTGGAGGCGCCGGAGCTGGGGCCTCTCACGGGAGGCCTGGGCGAAATCTTCCACTTCACCGTCAGCTCGCCCCATCGCACGGCGGCGGAGTTGCTGGAGCTGGCGGAGCTGCGGGTGGCGCCGCTGTTGCGCGGAGTGCCGGGCGTGGTGGAGGTGAACAACTGGGGAGGGCAGCAGCGCACGCTGGAGGTGCGCGCGGATCCGGTGAAGCTGGCGCAGCGCGGGCTGACGCTGGAGGCGCTGCAACGGGCGCTGGAGGACGTGTCGGGCAGCGCGCCCGGGGCGAGCCTCGCGACGGGAGACCGGCAGGTGCTGGTGCGCGCGGTGGCGCGGCCTCCTGGCCCGAGCGAGCTGGGTGGCGCGGTGGTGCGGGGCGCGGACGGCCGGACGGTGCGGCTCGCGGACGTGGCCGAGGTGGTGCCGGGTGCCCTGCCGCGCATCGGCACGGCGACGTCCAACGGCCGGGGCGAGACGGTGTACGTGATGGTGCAGATGCTGCGCGGGGCCAACGCGCTGGACGTGATGGAGGGCCTGCACGCGCGGATGGAGCAGGTGCGCGAGGCGCTGCCCGGGGACGCGCGGGTGGACGAGGTGTATGACCGGAGCACGCTGGTGCGCGGCACGCTGCGCACGGTGGCGAAGAACCTGCTGGAGGGAGGCCTGCTGGTGATGGCGGTGCTCTTCCTGCTGCTGGGCAGCTTCCGGGCGGGGCTGGTGGTGGCCTCGGCGATTCCGCTGTCCATGCTGGGGGCGGCGGTGGGCATGGTGCTGCTGGGGATTCCGGGCAACCTGATGAGCCTGGGGGCCATCGACTTCGGCCTGCTGGTCGATGGCGCGGTGGTGATGGTGGAGGCCGTCTTCCACCACATGGGGCACGAGCGGACGGGCCGGGGCGAGTGGCGCGAGAAGGTGTCTCAGGTGACGGGCTCGGTGGCGCGGCCGGTGTTCTTCTCGGTGCTCATCATCCTGCTCGTCTACGTGCCCATCCTGGCGCTCAGTGGGGTGGACGGGAAGATGTTCCGCCCCATGGCGGTGACGGTGATGCTGGCACTGGCCACCTCGCTGGTGTTGTCGCTCACCTTCATTCCGGCGATGGTCAGCCTGGTGCTGCGCCCCGAGGACGTGCCCGAGCACCCGCCCCTGCTGGTGCGCTTCTTCGACACGGTGTACCGGCCGGTGCTGAACCACATGGTGCACCACCCGCGCCGGGTGGCGCTCGTGGCGGTGGTGCTGCTCGCGCTGGGCGTGGGCCTCTTCCTGCGCGCGGGCAGCGAGTTCGCCCCGCAGCTGGACGAGGGGGACATGGTGGTGCAGACGACGCGCGCGGCGGACATCAGCCTGGAGGCGGCGGCGCGCGAGGCGGAGCACCTGGAGGCGGTGCTGCTCGAACACGTCCCCGAGGTGACGCAGGTGGTGTCGCGCGTGGGCAGCCCGGCGGTGGCCACCGACATCATGGGCCTGGAGCAGGCGGACGTCTTCATCCAGTTGAAGCCGCATGCGCAGTGGCGGCCGGGCCTCACCCGCGAGGCGCTCATCGAGGAGATGGCGGCCGTGCTGGAGGCGCGGGCTCCGGGGAGTGAGCCGTCCTTCACGCAGCCCATTCAAATGCGCTTCAACGAGCTGCTGGGGGGCTCGGTGACGGACGTGGCGGTGAGCGTGTACGGGGAGGACCTGGGCGCGCTGCGGCGGCTGGCCGAGCAGGTGGCGGCGGAGGTGGGCCGGGAGCCCGGAGCGGCGGACGTGCGGGTGCTGGCGCCGCCGGAGGTGTCGATGCTGGAGGTGGTGCCGCGCCCGTTGGAGGCGGCCCGCGTGGGCTTCAGCGTGCGCGAGGTGCTGGAGGCGGTGCAGGCGGTGCGCACCGGGTTGGAGGTGGGGGCCACGTATGACGGGGCGGTGCGGATTCCCATCCTGCTGCGGCTGTCGGGCGCCGAGGGAGCCTTCTCGCTGGCGGAGTTGCCGCTGCCGGTGGCTTCCGGAGGCACGGTGCCGCTGTCGCGGGTGGCGGACGTGAAGCTCGTCTCGACGCCCGGCCTGGTGAGCAGGCAGGACGGGCAACGCCGGCTGGTGGTGGGCTTCAACGTGCGGGGAGCGGACCTGGGCACGGTGGTGGAGCATGCGCGGGCGAGGGTGGCCTCCACGGTCCGCCTGCCGGACGGTTACCGCCTGGAATGGGGCGGCCAGTACGAGACGCTGAGGGAGGCGGCGCGGCGGCTCTCGCTCGTCATCCCCGCGGTGCTGGTGCTCATCGTGGCCGTGCTCTGGCTGACCTTCCAGCGCCTGCGTCCGGCGCTCATCATCTTCACCAACGTGCCCTTCGCGTGCGTGGGAGGGGTGGTGGCGCTCATGCTGCGGGGAATGCCGGTGTCCATCTCGGCGGCCATCGGCTTCATCGCCCTGTCGGGCATCGCGGTGCTCAACGGAGTGGTGCTGATGTCGAGGCTGCTGCACCACGAGGCGAGCGGCCTGCCGGTGAAGGAGGCGGTGCTGCTGGCGGCCCAGGAGCGCTCGCGGCCGGTGCTGATGACGGCGCTGGTGGCGGCGCTGGGCTTCGTGCCGATGATGCTGGCCACCGGCGTGGGTGCCGAGGTGCAGCGCCCGCTGGCCACCGTGGTGGTGGGGGGCCTGGTGACGTCCACGCTGCTGACGCTCGTCATCCTCCCGTCGCTCTACCCGTGGTTCGCGGGAGCGCGCACGGGGACGCCCGGGAGCGCGGAGATCCACCCGGAGGAGGGCCCTCGGGAAGCCACCGCGTGAAGCGCCGCGGGCCTGGAAAACCCGTTTAGGGGACGGTGGCCTACATGAAAGTACAGCTTGATTGTAAAATCAGTGGGGAGTCCAAGGGATTTCCGGGGGGCGATTGTTGACCTGATCGCCATCGAGCGCGGTCCCTTGCAGGGGTGCCCTCCTGACGGACGGAGGCGGACGGAGAATGTCCGTGGGGGGAAGTGCCATGCAGCCCAAGAACAGTCAGGCCGCTCCCGGAGTCGATGCGGTTCCGATGAAAGGGGAGGCGGAGTCATCTCCGGCGCGGAGGAGGATCCCTCCGTCCCTCGCCGAGCGGTTCGAGGACATCCAGCTCGCCGGCGAAGGCGCGATGGGGACTGTCTACCGGGCGGTGGATCCGCGGCTCGGCCGGCCCATCGCGCTCAAGCTGCTCAAGAACGGCGAGCCGTCGCTGTGCAAGAGGCTCATCTCGGAAGCCCGGGTCCAGGCGCGTATCCAGCACGAGCACGTGTGCGGCGTGTTCGAGGCGGGGATGGCGGATGGCGAGCCGTACATCGTCATGCAGTACATCAATGGGGTGCCGCTGTCGCGCATGCGCGGGCGCTTGACGCTCGAGCAGCAGGTGACGCTGATTCAGCAGGTGGCCACGGCGGTGCACGAGGCGCACCGGGAGGGATTGATCCACCGGGACCTCAAGCCGGGAAACATCCTCGTGGAGCAGCGAGAGGACGGCACGTGGAAGCCGTACGTGGTGGACTTCGGACTGGCGAGAGAGGTGGCGGAGCGGGGACAGACGCAGACGGGAGAGGTGCTGGGGACGCCGGCCTACATGTCCCCGGAGCAGGCCAATGGAGACGTGCACCAGTTGGACCGCCGCTCGGACGTGTACTCGTTGGGAGCGACGCTCTACGACGTGATCGCCGGGAGGCCTCCCTTCGTATCGGAGCAGCCGTGGAAGTTGCTCATGATATCGGCGATGGAGGATCCGCCGCCGCTGGGGCAGGTGAAGCCGGGTGTCCCGAAGGATATCGAGACCGTCGTGATGAAGTGCCTGGAGCGGAATCCGGCGCGCCGCTACGACTCGGCGAGGGCGCTCGCGGAGGAGCTGGGGCGTGTCCTGGACGGCGAGCGCATCCAGGCGAAGCAGGCCTCCTGGAGTCAGCGTCTCCAGAAGAAGGCCCGCAGGCACAAGCTGCTCACGGGGGTGCTGGGGGCGCTCTTGGCGGGGGCGCTTGGGGTGGGCGTTGTCTGGGTGGGTGGCCAGCGGCAGGCGGCGGAGCAGGCGCGGATCGCCCAGGAGATGGGCGAGAGCGTGAAGGAGATGGAGCTGTTCCTCCGCTCGGCGTATGGGTTGCCATTGCATGACGTGGAGCGGGAGCGGGATGTGGTGCGCGCCCGGCTCGAGGAGATCTCCCGGAGCCTGGGTGTGTCGGGCGAGGCGGGAACGGGCCCCCGGCACTACGCGCTCGGGTTGGGGCAGCTCGCGCTCGGTGAGCCCGCGCGGGCCCGGGAGCATCTGGAGCAGGCGCTGGCGGCCGGGTACTCGTCGGCGAGTCTCCAGTACGAGCTGGGGCGGGCGCTCGGAGAGCTCTACCGGAGAGCCCTGGAGGACACCCGGCGCATCACCCACCCGGAGGAGCGGCAGAAGAAGGTGGCGCAGCTCGACCAGGAGCTGCGAGAGCCCGCGCTCCTGCACCTGCGGGCGGCGATGGGAGCGAGGCTCGAGGTGCCCGAGTACGCGGAGGGGTTGATCGCCCTGTACGAGGGCCGTCATGAGGAGGCGATCGCCAAGGCGAAGGTGGCCTTCACCAAGGCCCCCTGGATGTACGAGCCGAAGAAGCTGGAGGGGGATGCGCTGTATGCCGAGGGCAGCAAGTACCGGCATGACGCGGCGTTCGATTACGAGAAGATGAAGGGCTACTTCGAGCGGGCGGCGGAGGCCTACCGGGAAGCGGCGGAAATGGGCCGCAGCGATCCCTCCATCCACCTGGCGCACTGCGAGCTCTGGGAGAAGATGGGGTGGGCGGACTCCTCGATAGACCTGCCGCCCGGCCCCTCCTTCGAGGCCGCCCTGGCGGCGTGTGACCGCGCGGTGCGAGCGAGCTCGCGGGAGGGAGAGCCGCTGGTGCGGCGGTCGCTCGTGCTCCTGGCGCGGTTGCATGTGCGGAGTATCAGGGACTCGGAGGAGATGCTCCCGCTGGTGGAGAACGCGCTCGAGGCCGCCGAGGCGGGGCGGCGGGCGCGCCCCCGGGAGGTCCTGGCCCACTACGCGGTGGCCCAGGCCCTCTTCCTTCGGACCTCGCTCCTTTATATGTCGGGCCACGAGGCCTCCATGGAGCCGGCCATCGCGGCTTATCAGGACGTCCTCTCCCTGGAGCCGGGCTTCACCTGGGCACACAACGAGCTGGGAGAGGCGTATCTCGAGGAGGCCAGGAGGGCCATCGCGCTGGGACGCGAGGCGGCGCCGCTGTTGGACAAGGCGGCCTGGCAGTACGAAGAGGCCCTGGCGCTCGACCCGGGATTCGCGTTACCGGTGGGTGGCCTGCTGGAGGCCGCGAAGGTCCGGCTCGAAGCGGAGATCGCTCGGAGGCGCGAGGCACCGCGGGCGCTCCTCGCGCTCTCCTACGCGGTGACCCGGCTCGAGCACCTGCACTCCAGCCCGTCGGTCGTGGCTCTGTGGAAGGTGCGTGCGCATCGGCTCCACGCCCACCACGATTTCGTACTCGGACGGGATCCTCATCCGTCGTTGCTGGCCGCGGTCGAGGTGAGCCGCGTCCTCGCTGGCGAAGCACCGAAGGACTTCCGGCTGCTCAAGGAGTTGCTCCTGTGCCATCTCCTCGAAGCCGAGAACGAGCGGCGCCTGGGACGGGAGCCGGAGCCCGCCCTGGAGAAGGCGCGGGACGTGCTGCGAAAGGTGGCCGGGGTGGACGTGAAGCGCGCCAGGCAGGCCTGCGAGGCCGCGGTCGAGCTGAGCCCGCTCCTGTCCCGGGAGTGCCAACGCCTCTCGAACGAGGCCAGCCGCTCCGTTCGATGAATTCAAGACATCTGGGTTACTGATGTAACTCCATTCATCTTTGAAATCCTGCTGGATACGGGTACCTATGATGTAAACGCTCGAGGTCCGAGCGGAACCGGGGGGGTCCCATGCAGCTCCATTTCGCACGTCTGCTGTTCACCCTTGTCTTGCTGACAGGTCTGGCTGGATGCGGAGGAGTCGAGGAGGACTCCCAGTTCGCGGCCATCGGACAGGCGGTGGGTACAACGAATGAAGAGCGTGACCCGCCCAAGGGGCTGAACGGCACGATTCCCGCCTGTTTCTGGGCCCATGGCACGCAGCAGGCGCTCCGGAACCTGGGCCGTGGCGCCCTGGATCAGGGAGCGGGGTTCCTGCCGGATATCCCCCTGAGCCAGGTCTCCGCGCAGTGCCGGCACGTGCTCCGCTCCGCCGTCGAGTGTGCCCTCACCCGGCAGCAATCGGTGATCGATCCCGTGACGGGCGAGCTCTACACGGGCTGGTGGGGACTGGCCCCCTCGTGGTCCGGCAGCGTGCTGAACACCGAGGGCCGCCGGTACGTGACGGCGTGCATGGTCCAGCGGCTGAACTACTACGGGGCTCCCGTGCCCATCCTCCTCGAGGGGCCCGCTCCCGCCATCGCGCGGAACGCATCCTTCGACGCGCAGTACTCCATCGAGGAGTCGACCGTCTTCGGCGACCTGTTCTCGTCCACCACGCCCCTGCTGGGCATCCTGCCCGCCTTCAACGTGTTCGTCTGCTGGGAGTCCCTGCTGCCCCAGTCGTGTGGCCTGTTGGGACTGCCGCTGTTCGAGGCGCGGCTCTGCGACAACCTGCCACTGTGCGGCCTCGTGCCGCTGGGACCGTGCGCCTTGTCGTGCGTGAAGGATGGCCCCTACTGGAAGTGCCGGCCGAACCTGTTCGCCGCGCCGTGGACGGAGACCGTCCGGGTGAAGCTCGAGACGGACACCTGCCAGTGAGTCCGGCTCGCTTGCCCGAGGTGCAGGCCGCCAGCACGGTTACCGCTTGGAATGGCGAGGGCGGTAGGGGACGCTGACGGGCCGTGTGAAGAGGGCTCGCGCATGAAGCTGCTGCTCGTCGAGGACGAGGAGAAGATGGCCCGGCTGCTGCAACGGGGCCTGACGGAGGCGGGGCACCAGGTGGACGTGTGTCAGCGGGGCGAGGACGCGCTGGAACAGGCGCTGCAGATTGCCTACGACACCGTGCTGCTGGACTGGAACCTGCCGGACCTCGATGGGGTGGCGGTGCTGAGGCGTTGGCGCGAGCAGGGGCTGCGCACGCCGGTGTTGATGCTCACGGCGCGCGGCACGGTGGGCGAGAAGGTGGTGGGGCTGCGCGCGGGAGCGGACGACTACCTGGTGAAGCCCTTCGCCTTCGAGGAGTTGCTGGCGCGGCTGGAGGCGCTGCACCGCCGGGGTGACGCACAGGGGCCGGCGCAGCAGGTGGGCCCGCTGGTGCTGGACTCGCGGCGGCGGGTGCTGCGGCATGGGGAGCGGGAGCAGGTGCTCACGGGGCGGGAGTTCGCGCTCTTCGCCGAGCTGGCGAGCCACGCGGGCGAGGTGCTGGCGCGCTCCACGCTGCTCAGCCATGTCTGGGGTGACAGCTTCGACGGGCCGCCGAACATCGTGGACGTGTACGTGGGCTACCTGCGGGGGAAGTTGAAGAAGCTGGAGGTGGAGCCGGGGGTGTCCATCCAGGTGGTGCGCGGGGTGGGCTTCCGGCTGGTGGTGGAGGGGCACGGGTGAGGCTGGCGACACGGCTGTGGCTCGTGGGCGCGCTGGTGCCCATGGCGGGCATCCTGCTGACGCTGACGCTCGCGGCGGAGTTCTTCGAGGCGTGGCTGGCGCGCTCGGTGGACCGGGCGTTGCTCGCGCAGGCGGCGGTGGAGTCGGTGAGTCTCTTCGACGGGCCGGGAGGCCAGCCGCACCTGCACATGTTGAGCTCACCGCTGGAAAAGGAGGTGCGCCCCTTCGCGCCGGCGGCCGAGCTGTTCGCGCCGGAAGGCCAGCGGCTGGTGTCCTATCCGTCCTCGGCCGAGGGGGTGCATGGGCCGGCCCCCGCACCGCATCCGCCGGGAGAGCCGCCGCGCTTCGAGACGGTGAAGGGCGTGGATGGAGCGCGGCTGCGGCAGCTCACCCTGGGGGTCCGGGCTCCCGCGGGCGGGGTGTACACGCTGCGGCTGTCGGCGTCGTTGGCGCAGCAGGACTCGGCGGTGCGGGCCTTCCACGTGGTGACGCTGGCGGTGGCGGTGTTGCTGGGCGTGGTGCTCTTCGGCCTGCAGACGTGGCAGGCGCGGTGGCTGGCCGGGCGGTTGGATCAGCTCCGGGGGCTCATCGGCCGGCTGCGCGAGGGCGTGCTTCCAGGGAGGCCGGCGAAGGGGCGGCGGGGAGACGAGGTGTCGGAGGTGGAGGGGGCGCTGCACGAGGCCTCGGCGCGGCTCAACGAGGCGCGGGAGGCGCAGGAGCAGCTCATCGCCCGGGCAGCGCACGAGCTGCGCACGCCCTTGGCGCTGATGCGCACGAGCCTGGACCTGGCGTTGTGGAAGGAGCGGGATGCGCGGTCGCTGCGCGAGGCACTGGAGGAAACGCGGCGCGAGGTGGAGCGGCTGAGCGCGCTGGCGGGCAGCCTGTTGGATCTGGCCTCGTTCGGACGAGGGGGCTGGGAGGTGCGGGCGGGAGACTTGCGCGAGGTGGTGGAGGACGCGACGGCGGCGGCGCGCGCCGAGGCCGAGGGGCGGGGCGTCTGGGTGACGGTGGAGGGGCCCGAGCCAGCACCCTGCACCTTCCATGCGTCCTCGGTGAGGCAGGCGGTGGACAACCTCCTGGCGAACGCGCTGCGGTACGCGCCGAAGGGGACGGAAATCTCCGTGCGGCTGGAGCGCGAGGGCGAGCGGTGGAGATTGTCGGTCAGGGACCAGGGCCCTGGCATTCCAGCCGAGCACCGGGAGTCCGTCTTTCAACCCTTCCACCGGGTGGAGCCGAAGGGAGCGGGGACGGGGTTGGGGCTGGCGGTGGTTCAGGAGGTGGCGAAGCGCCACGGAGGCCGGGCCTGGGTCGCGGACGTGCGGGGGCCTGGGGCGGAGGTGGTGTTGGAACTGGGTGTTCCTGCGGAGGACATTGCCCGGGCACGTGTGCTCGCGCCATGACGTGTTTTCTGTAACCTGGTGGAAGTTGCGCAATCCCATCCCTCCACCGGATCGCCAATGGGGTTATCCGAAGCAGGTCCCTCCCAGGGGCCTGCCCGGCCGGTGTGCATATCCCTGACGCGTGGGGAATGTGTGCTCAGGAGCCCCATGAGGACCAATGATAGCCAGGGCGCCCCCCCGCCCGAGCTCGAGCCGACCTTCGTGAGAAAGAAGGAGGAGGAGGCCGAGCCATCTCCCGAGCGCAGGAGGATTCCTCCGTCCCTCGCGGCGAGGTTCGAGGACATCCGCTTCGCGGGCGAAGGCGCGATGGGAACGGTCTACCGGGCGGTGGATCCGCGGCTCGGACGGACCATCGCGCTCAAGCTGCTCAAGAGCGGCGAGCCGTCGCTGTGCCGGAGGTTCATCGTGGAGGCCCGGGCCCAGGCGCGCATCCAGCACGAGCACGTGTGCGGTGTGTTCGAGGCGGGGATGGCGGATGGCGAGCCGTACATCGTGATGCAGTACATCGATGGGGCTCCGCTGTCGCGCATGCGCGAGCGCATGACGCTCGAGCAGCAGGTGAAGCTGATTCAGCAGGTCTCCACGGCGGTGCACGAGGCGCACCGGGAGGGGTTGATCCACCGGGACCTGAAGCCTGGGAACATCCTCGTGGAGCAGCGAGAGGACGGCACGTGGAAGCCGTATGTGGTGGACTTCGGCCTGGCGCGAGAGGTGGCGGAGCGGGGACAGACGCAGACGGGAGAGGTGCTGGGGACGCCGGCCTACATGTCACCGGAGCAGGCCAATGGGGACGTGCACCAGTTGGACCGCCGCTCGGACGTGTACTCACTGGGGGCGACGCTGTACGACGTGATCGCCGGGCGGCCGCCCTTCGTCTCGGAGCATCCGTGGAAGCTGCTCCTGATGTCGGCGATGGATGACCCGCCGCAGCTGAGGGCGGTGAAGCCGGGCGTCCCGAAGGATCTCGAGCTCGTCGTGATGAAGTGCCTGGAGCGGGACCCGGCGCGCCGCTACGACTCGGCGAGGGCGCTCGCGGAGGAGTTGGGACGTGTCCTGGACGGCGAGCGCATCCAGGCGAAGCGGGCCTCCTGGGGGTACCGCCTCTGGAAGAGCGCGCTGAAGCACAAGCTGCTCACGGTGAGCCTGGGAGCGCTCGTGGTGGGTGTGCTCGCACTGGGCGCCGTCTGGGTGAGCGGTCAGCGGTACGCGGCGGAGCAGGCACGGCTGGCCCGGGAGCTGGGCGAGAGCGTGAAGGAGATGGAGCTGTTCCTCCGCGCGGCGTACGGGTTGCCATTGCATGACGTGGAGCGGGAGCGGGACGTGGTGCGCGCCCGGCTCGCGGAGATCGCGCGGTCCATGAGTGCCTCGGGCGCGGCGGGACGGGGGCCCGGACATTATGCGCTCGGGTTGGGGCAGCTCGCGCTCGGTGAGCCGCAGCAGGCGCGGGAGCACCTGGAGCAGGCGCTGGCGGCCGGGTACTCGTCGGCGAGCCTCCAGTACGCGCTGGGAGGGGCGCTTGGCGAGCTCTACCGGCGAGCGATGGAGGACACCCGGCGCATCACCCAGCCCGCGGAGCGGCAGAAGAAGGTGGCGCTGCTCGACAAGGAGTTGCGAGCGCCCGCGCTCCTGCACCTGCGGGCGGCGATGGGGGCGAGGCTCGAGGTGCCGGAGTACGCGGAGGGGTTGATCGCCCTGTACGAGGGCCGTCATGAGGAGGCGATCGCCAAGGCGAGGGCAGCCTTCACCAAGGCGCCGTGGATGTACGAGCCGAAGAAGCTGGAGGGGGACGCGTTGTTCGCCGAGGGCAGCAAGTACCGGCACGACGCGGCGTTCGACTACGAGAAGATGAAGGGGTACTTCGAGCGGGCGGCGGAGGCCTACCGGGAGGCGGCGGAGATGGGCAGCAGCGATCCGGCCGTCCACCGGGCGCAGTGCGAGCTGTGGGAGAAGATGGGGTGGGCGGACTTCTCGCGGGACCTGCCATCCGGACCCTCCTTCGATGCGGCCCAGGCGGCGTGTGACCGAGCGGTGCGAGCGAGTTCGAGGGATGAAGAGGCCCTGTTGCAGAGGGCCCTCATGCTCATGGCTCGAGTTCATGTGCTGAGTGGCCATGTGTCGGAGGACACGGTCCATGTGGTGGAGGAGGCGCTCGAGAATGCCGAGGCGGGAAGGCGGGCGCTCCCCAGGAGTGTCATGGCCCACTACGCGGTGGCGCAGGCCCTCTATCTCCAGGCATGGGTGCAGCACGAACTGGGCCGCGAGGCTTCCATGGACCAGGCCATCGCAGCCTACCAGCAGGTTCTCTCGCTGGAGCCGGGCTTCACCTGGGCGCACAACGAACTGGGGGAGGCGTATCTCGAGGAGGCCAGGAGGGTCCGTGCGCGCCGAGGGGACGCGGTACCGCTGCTGGAGAAGGCGGTCCTCCAATACGAACGGGCTCTGAGGATCGACCCGGCATTCGCGTTACCGCTGGGGGGGCTGTTGGAGGCGACGATGGTCCGGCTCGAAGTGGAGATCGCCCGGAGAAGCGAGGCGCCGGAGGCTCTTCAGACGCTCTTCCACGCGGTGGCCCGGCTCGAGCAGACGGGTTCCAACCCCTCGGTTCTGGCGCTATGGAAGGCGCGCGCGTACCGGCTTCGCGCCCATCACGACCTGGTGCTCGGCTGGGATCCCCGTCCGTCGTTGTTGTCCTCTATCGAGGTGATTCGTGCCGTCGCTGGAGACTCGCCAGAGGACCCCTGGTTGCTTGATGAGCTGCTCCTGGATCGCTTCCTCGAGGCCGAGCACGAGCAGCGTGAGGGGAGGGATCCGGCGCCAGCCGTGGAGAAGGCGTGGGCCGTGTTGCGCAGGGCGAGCCAGGTGAACGCGGCGCGTGCGGACATGAGTTGCACGATGGCGATCGAGATGAGCCCGCTCCTGGCCCGAGACTGCCGGCGTCTCCTGCGCGAGGCCCGCGGTTCCGTTCGATGAATCAATAACATCCAATTACTTCTGTAATTCAGTGCAGCTTTAAAATCACGCGGGCCATGAATACCTGGAGGGTGCTACCCCATCTCCCCAGAGGGCCCCATGCGGAACGCACGGCTGTTGTTCACCACCATCCTGATTGTCACACTCGTGGGCTGTGGGGGAACCGAGGAGGACTTCGAGCTCGCGACCGTCGAGCAGGAGATGAGCGGTGTGCGCGCTCCCCCCAAGGGGTTCAACGGCACGGTTCCCTCCTGTTTCTGGGCCCACGGCACCCAGCAGGCGCTGAGGGACCTGGGCCGTTCGGCGCTCGTCGATGGCGGTGGGTTCCTGCCGGACATCCCCCTGAGCCAGGTCTCCGCGCAGTGCCGGCACGTGCTCCGCTCCGCCGTCGAGTGTGCCCTCTCCCCGGACCAGTCGGTGATCGATCCCGTAACGGGTGAGGTCTACAAGGGCTGGTGGGGGCTCGCGCCCACGTGGACCAGCGGCGTGCTGAATACCCCGGGACGCCGCTACGTGACGGCGTGCATGGTCCAGCGGCTGAACTACTACGGGACGTCCGTTCCCATCCTCCTGGAGGGAGCTGCCTCCACCATCGCGAGGGAGCCGGCCTTCGACGAGCAGTACTCCGTCAAGGAGTCGACCGTCTTCGGTGACCTGTTCTCGTCCCCCACGCCGCTGCTGGGCATCCTTCCCGCGTTCAACGTGTTCGTCTGCTGGGAGTCGCTGCTGCCCCAGTCGTGTGGCCTGCTGGGGCTGCCGTTGCTCTCGAAGCGCATCTGCGACGACGTGCCGCTGTGCGGACTGATTCCGGTGGGGCCGTGCGCCTTGTCGTGCGTGCAGGATGGCCCCTATTGGAAGTGCCGGCCGCACCTGCTCGCCGAGCCGTGGACGGAGACCGTCCGGGTGAAGCTCGAGAAGGCCACCTGTCAGTGAGCCCGCTCGCGCACCACATCCAACCGGCAGTGCACCTGGAGCGATAGGCCCACCTCCTCGAGGGACACGGGCGTCTGCTCCACGGCGCCGACGGGAGCGCAGTCCACCACCTGAAGGGGCGCCTCGGCCGAGCCCAGGGCCGAGGCCAGCTCCCGGGCGCGCTCGACGAAGCGGCGGAGTAGCTCGGCGCGGTGGGCCTCGGGCTGTGAGAAGAAGGCCTCCACGGAGCCGAAGCCGAAGCGGGGCTGTTTCTTCATCTCGCGGCTGTCGCGCTCCACCTCGTGGCACACGCGCACCAGCGAGCCCACGCGGGAACTGCGCGCCCAGAAATCCAGCTCGACGGGGAAGGGAACCACCAGGAGCCCATCCACGGCGACGAAGGTCCGGTCATCGTCCTCGGGAAGCGACAGCTTCTTCGGGGCCGAGCGGTTGAAGCGCGTGTCCCTCGGCCGGAGTGTCACCTCGGCGCCGGTGGCCTCGCGGGCGCGGCGCTGGAGCTGCTCGCACGCGCGCTGCAGGAGGGGCAAGGCCTGATCGATGCCCTCGGTGTCGAGCGAGACGGAGAAGGATACGCGCAGCAGATCCGGCCGCACGACGAGCTCGGCGCGGATGGGAGCGGGCTCATGCAGGGCGGGGGTTTTATAGGAGAGGGACATAGCGGACGGCGAGCCTACCTGCTGGCAAGCTGCGCGGCACATTCCCTTGGAGAGTCCGCTCATGAAATGGCGTCCCCTCGTCTTCCCTGGCTGCGTGGTGCTCGTCTGTCTCTGGACCTCGTGTGGCCGCTCGTCGGTCTCGAGTGCCGTGGCCAGCTCGTACGACTCCGACCCGGTTCACGCCGTCCCGGTGGTGGAGGAGGGCCTGAAGGTGCGGCCGGACGTGCTGCGCGTGTCCTTCGCCTTCCGGCAGGAGTCGGAGTCGCTGGAGCAGGCGGTGCCGAAGCTGAAGGCGGCGGTGGAGCGGTACGTGCGCGCGGCGGCCGAGGCCTCGAAGGTGGAGGTGGCGGTGAAGATGAAGGACGTGCGCTTGGAGTCGGGCAGCAAGCGGATGGCTGGAAACGGAAACGACGCGATGGCGCACGGCGTGCTGGAGGTGGCGCTGCCCGAGGCGCAGGACTTCTGGGGCCGCACGGCGCTGGTGGCCACGCTGGTGAAGGTGGGGAGTCAGGAGTCGTCCGCGGCGGAGAAGGCGAACACGGGCCTGCGGGCGTCGTTCGGCTTTCCGGTGGCGCAGGTGCGGGAGCCGGAAGCGCGCCGGGACGAGCTGGTGAAGCGCTGGGTGGACCGCGCCCGGGGCTTCATCTCCCAGGCGCAGTCCGAGCGCGCCCCGCTGCAACTCGTCGGCTGCGAGCCCCCGGGCGCGGTGAAGCAGGAGCCGGTGTCGGTGGACGAGGTGGTGCTCTCGCTGGCGATGAGCTGCCGGCTGGACTCGGTGACGAAGTAGCGCCAGCTCAGCGGGGCTCGGGTGGGGCGGGGGCCTCGGTGTCCTCGTCCAGGGCGCGCCGGAGCGCGGCCGCGCCGTTCTGGAGGATGGGGCGTCCGTGGGCGAAACAGAGCACCTCGACGGGCAGGTGGTCGAGGATGCGCCGGATGCTCAGCCGGGTGCGGCCGGGCTCGTCCTGGTATTGGCTCTCCACGAAGCGCGGCGTGCCGTTGTCGAAGTGGGTGAGGAGGTCCGAGAGGAAGATGACGCTCCGGGGCCGCTCCATCCACAGGGCGTACATGGACTCGACGGGGCCGGGGGTGTGGTAGGCCACGAGGCCGCCGGGGAGGTTGTCACCAGCGCCGTAGGTGGCATCCGGAGCGTCCTCCAGGCCGTAGGCATCCTGGGGAGCCCACACGGGAGCGCCGAAGAGCTTGCGGAAATACCAGGCGGCGCGTTGGTGGTTGCCGGCGGTGAGGACGATGGCCTCCACCCGGCCCAGCTTGCGCAGCGCCTTGTCGTCGATGGGCAACGGGTCGATGAGGGTGACGGCGCCGTCCTCGGCCACCACGGCGTAGGCCTCGCTCTCCATGCCGCCAATGCGGTCATCCTTGACGCTCCAGCGGTGGATGCCGGGAAGCACCTGCACCGTCCGGTGGGCTCGTTCCTTGGGCTCGCTCATGCGGCAAAGCTAGGCACCCGCGGACACGGCGCGTGGAGGCCCGGCCGCTCGGGCCCTTCCGGGGCGAGGGGTTGGGCCTTCCGAGCATGGACCTTCCGGTGCTCCCAGCTTTGACGAAAGCAGGAGGGGAGCCCCATGCGTGCTGTCCGCCCCCAGGGAGCCAAGGCGTTCTTCCGGATGCTCCGTGCTCTACCCGCCCGGCGGCCGGGCAGGCGTGTGCGGAGAGGGATGGGTGGTTTCCTCGGCGGGCTCGTCGAGCGCTCGGTGGCGCCACCGCATCACCGGCTCGTGCGCCAGGTGTTCTTCCGGGCGCTGGGCGGCATCTACCTCATCGCCTTCTCCTCGTTGGCGAGGCAGGTGCGGGGGCTCTATGGCTCGCGCGGCATCCTGCCCGTGAAGGATTTGACCTCCTCGCCCCGGATGGTGTCGATGGGGTACGAGCGGTACCTCTGGTACCCCTCGTTGTTGTGGCTGGATGCGTCCGACAAGACGCTGGTGCGCGGCCTGCGCGCCGGCCAGGTGTTGTCGCTGGCGGTGATGGCGGGTGTGGCGCCCCAGGCTTCGTTGACGGCGCTGTGGGCCCTCTACCTCTCCTACGTCTCGCTGGGACGGGACTTCCTCTCGTTCCAGTGGGACGCGCTGCTGCTGGAGATGGGGTTGCTCGGCCTTCTCACGGCACCGGTGGGTCTGCGACCCGGGCCGGGCCGGTACGAGCCCACCGCGGCGCAGGTGGCGCTGTGGCGGGCGCTCGTCTTCCGCCTCTACTTCGGCTCCGGGGTGTCCAAGCTGAAGTCCGGCGACGAGACGTGGCGCAAGCTCACCGCGTGCGACTACTACTACGAGACGGCGCCCCTCCCCACGCGCGGTGGTTGGTATGCGCACCACCTGCCGCCCCCGGTGCGGCACTTCTCCACGGCGGCGGTGCTGGTGCTGGAGACGATGGCGCCCTTCCTCGTTTTCGCGCCGAGGCGGTTGCGGCTCCTGGGCTTCTGGCTCTTCTCCGCGCTGCAGGGCGTCATCATCGCCACCGGGAACTATGGGTTCTTCAACGTGCAGTCGTTGGTGCTCGGCCTGTGGCTGCTGGACGATGCGTCCCTGCGGCGCTTCCTGCCGGCCCCGCCGCCCGCGAGGCCGAGGCCCTGGTGGCGCACCCTGGGGGCATGGCTCCCCGCGGCGCCCTTCCTCGTCCTGGGGGCGAATGAAATCCTGGCCCGCTTCAACCGTCCGCGCGAGGCGCCGCCGTGGCTGGAGTGGTTGGAGCGGCGGGCGCGTCCGCTGCGTGCGGTGAACCCCTATGGACTCTTCACGGTGATGACGGTGAGCCGGCCGGAGATCGCCATCGAGGGCTCCGACGACGGCGAGACGTGGCACGAGTACACCTTCCGCTACAAGGTGGGCGACCCGGACCGGCCCCCGAGGCAGGTGGCCCCCCATCAGCCCCGGTTGGACTGGCAGATGTGGTTCGCGGCGCTGGGCTCGCCGCCCATCTGGCTGCTCGCCTTCATGCTGCGCCTGCTCGAGGGCGCTCCGGACGTGCCGAAGCTGCTCGCCATCAATCCCTTCCCCGAGCGCCCGCCGCGTTACATCCGCGCCACCCTGTACGACTACCGGATGACGGACCCGGAGACGCACCGGCGCACGGGGACGTGGTGGAACCGTGAGCGGTTGGGGCTCTACCTGCCGCCCCTGAGCCTGGCGCCGGGGGGGACGTCGAGCCGGCTGCAATGGCACGCCGGGGAGTGAGGGCTCAGCGGCCGGGCTCGGAGGGAACGTGCGTCGCCGGGGGCCTCGCCACGGGGGCCGCGTCCTTGGCCTCGGGGGCGGAGCCGGCGTAGACGCCGCGGTACTCCGGGGGAAGCAATCCGGCCACGCGCCGCATCATCGCGTCGGTGAGGGCCTGGCGCGGGTCCTCGGCGCCGGTGGCCTCGGCCTCGAGCTCGTCCAGGAGGAAGGGCCTGCCGAAGTGGACGGTGAGGTGGGCGCGGCGCACCTGCTCCCGGCCCATGTCCCGGTCATCGATGGGCATGAACTTTTCCGTCCCGGTGAGGGCGACGGGGACGATGGGGACACCGGCCCGGCGGGCGATGAGGGAGGCGCCCTTCTTGGCCTGGGTGAGGGCGCCCGTCCGGCTGCGGCCGCCCTCGGGGAAGATGAGGACGGAGTGGCCCTCCTTGAGCGTCTCCACGGCGCGCTTGATGGGCTCGATGTCCGAGGAGTTGGGGCGGATGAAGATGGTGTCCACGGCCTCGGTGCCGAGCCGGGTCATCACGGTGCCCTGCAGTTTGATACCGGCCAGGAAGTACACCTTCCGGGGCCGCAGGGCCCGGTCGAGCGTGAAGCCATCCGCGTTGGACAGATGGTTGCAGATGAAAAGGCTGGGCTGGGAGGGGAGGTTCTCCCGTCCGAGGACCTCCTCGGTGGTGCGGAGGTGCCAGACGGTGTCCATCAGTGCGCGCACGGCGGCCCGGCGAGGGCGTGCCGGCAGGACGGAAAGCAGCGCGAAGACGTTGTGGATCAAGGCCGGTGTCCCCCCTGGCTCGAACCTCCTCGTGCATGATGTGCATTCCAGCGTCGGCTACCCGGCGAAAAGGGCAGCCGAGCGGACGGGCGCACTTGCAAATCATTGCGGACTGGCCGTATCGAAATACAGTCATGCGCGCCGTTGTTCGAGTGGCACGCTCGTACGCCCGCAGGCCCCCCTTACTGCCTTGAAGACCTCGACGTTCGCCCGCTCGCTGCTCTTGTCGTCGGCCCTGCTGCTCGGCGCCTGCCGTTCCGCGCCCGAGTCGCTCACCCTCGCCATGCCGGAGGACCGGCCGCTGCATGCCCATGGGGAATCCGTGGTGCTGCAGGCGGTCGCGCTCGATGGGAATGGCCAACCCGTGGAGGACCCGAAGCTCAGGTGGGTGAGCTCGGCGCCGGAGGTGGCCTCGGTGGAGAACGGGGTGGTGGTGGCGCGCAAGTCCGGCAAGGCGAAGATCTCCGCCGCGGCTGGAAAGGCCCGGGCCTCGGTGGAGGTGCAGGTGTCCATCCCGAGCCTGGTGGACATCCGGGTGGATGGGGCGGACTTCCTGCTGGCGGGCAACTCCATCGCCATCTCCGCGGTGGTGAAGAACGAGCTGGGCAAGCCGCTGGTGGACGTGCCGCCGCAGTGGACGACCAGCGATCCCACGGTGGCGCGGGTGGAGAAGGGGCGGCTGATGGGCGTGGCGCCCGGGCGGGCCACCATCACGGCGACGGTGCCTCCGCTGAGCCGCAACCTGCAGGTGCAGGTGGTGCGCTCGGACTTCGCGCGGGTGGAGGTGGAGCCCACGCACCTGATCTTCGCGAAGGTGGGACAGAAGCAGCAGTTGCGCGCCAAGACGTTCAACAACCGGGGCGTGTCGCTCAGCGACGTGCCCGTCACCTGGTTCAGCTCGGACTGGTCGGTGGCGACGGTGTCGTCCACCGGGCAGGTGACGGCGGTGGGGCCGGGGCGCACGGTGGTGACGGCCACGGCTGGCAGGCGCAAGGCCGCCGCCGAGGTCGTCTTCGAGGTCAAGACGGCTCATCGCTGAGCCTCTGCCCCCGTAGTTGTCCCCTCTCCCTCTGGGAGAGGGGGCCTTCCTGCTACCGCTTGCCCTTGGCCGGAGGCAGGGTCTGCTCGGCAGCGGGGTCCGCGGGGCAGGGCGGCATCACCTTCCCTTCGGAGGGGGGCATGATGGTGAACTCGACCCGGCGGTTGAGCGCCATGTTCGACTCGGAGTCGTTGGCGGCCATCGGGCGGCTGCGGCCGAAGCCCGCCGAGCACAGGCGCTCCACGGCGATGCCGCTGTCGAGCAGGAAGTTCATCACGCTGGCGGCGCGGCGGCGCGACAGATCGTAATTGTACGCGTCCGTGGCTCGCGCGTCCGTGTGGGCCTCGACGAGCACGCGCTGGATTTCCAGGCGCTTGAGCAGCTGATCTGCCACCTCCTCGAGGATGGGGAAGGACTCGGGGAGGATGACGTCCTGGTCCGTGGCGAAGTGCACCTGGTCGAGGATGACGATCTTGTTCCCGTCGATGCGCGTGAGCGGGCAGCCCTCGCGGCCCTTCGGCCCCTGCGGGTAGGCGGGGCAACGGTCGAGCCGGTCCGCCACGCCATCCTGGTCCTGGTCCGGGTCGGGACAGCCCCCGTTGTCCTCGAGACCGGCGGAGGCAGGGCAGCGGTCGAGCCGGTCCACCACACCGTCCTTGTCCTGGTCCGTATCGGGGCAGCCCCCGTTCGCCACGGGGCCGGCGATGGTCGGGCAGCGATCTCCCTCGCCGATGACGGTGTCTTCGTCGGGGTCCACGGGCGGCTCGGGAGGATCCATGTAGCGCTTGATCGCCGCCGTCTCCGGGCCGGGAGCCCAGAGGAGGGAGGTGAAGACGCGCATGGTGGGCGCCGTCAGCGAGCAGCCGCAGCCGCCGCCACCGCCCACGGTGAGGTGGAGTCCGAGCGCGGTGTTGTACCAGCGCAGACCGACGAGCAGCTCGGCGGGAATCTGCCGGGGGTCCTCCGGGAGCTTCTGCAGGGGTGTGCTGCCGGAGAACATGCCCACGGCGTTGATGCCCCAGCCGCGGATGAGGGGGAGCTCGGCGCCGATTCCAAAGGTGGCGGAGCTGCCCCACTGCACGCCGGCGAACTCGTAGTCCGGGCGCAGCCACGTACCGGCGTTGAGGGCCACCAGGGCGCCCGATTCGAAGCGGTAGTCCAGGACGACGCCGAGGTTGCCGGAGAAATCACCGTCACCGGCGAAGGCCTCCTGGAGACCGGTGGGGAAGCCCACGCCGAAGGTGAGCGCCGCACCGAACCCCGCGTCCTCGGGCTTGTTGCGGCGCAGACCGGGGACGGCCACCTTGCCATTGAAGCGCAGGTCTCCGGGCGTGAAGGACTGGATGAAGCCCTCGGTGCCGATGGCCTCCAGGTTGTCTCCGGCCTGGGCGAGCACGAGGGGCATGTCCACGCCGATCTCGGCCCAGCCGAAGAGTCCCACGGTGGCCATGACATCGAGCTGGAGGCGGTTGCCCACCACGCTCACGGCCTTGGAGTGGGTGCCCGCGGTGACCAGCGTCAGCGGATCCAACGCGAGGTTGAAGAAGGCGCCGCCGGAGACGGCGATGCTCTTGTCCAACTCCGTATCCCCCATCGGGCGGGACTGGGTGACGATGACCAGGTCCCGGGGCGCGCCGACGGGGCGGAAGGCCTGCACGTCGAAGCGGGAGTCCTGGGCGGATGCGGGCCCGGAGGCGGCGAGCCCCAGGGCGAGTCCGAAGGCGATGGGGGTGAAGCGCTTCACGCGGAGCCTCGCGGGCGGAGGGCGAGGAAGGCGGCCAGGAGGAACAGCAGGGCGAGGCCACCGGGGGTGCTGTCGGCGGTGGTGCCGCAGCAGAAGCCGCCACCCTGGGGCTCGGTGCCGGGCATGCGCCGGCCGCGCTCACACTGCTGGGTGTTGGCCGAGCAGTGCTGGACGCCGAGGCAGTCGTCGCTGTCGTTGCAGGAGGTGGTGCAGACGTTGAGGGCGGTGTCGCAGGTACCGCCGCAGGGGCAGTGGGCGTCGGCGAAGCACTGGACGCAGGCGTCGCCGTAGCACACGGTGTCCTCGCTGCAGCTCACCGAGCAGGTGGAGGCGGAGCAGGTGTGCGTGGTGGGATCGCACGTGCCGCCCGGGCCGCAGTCGGCGTTCTCCCGGCAGCCCACGCAGGAGCTGCCCCGGCTGGTGCCGTCCGTGAGGCAGAAGGGCTGCTCGCCGGGGCAGGACTCGCAGCGCTCACCGCAGCGCTTGTCCGTGGTGCACGAGGCGCACTCGCCACTGACGCAGAACCTGCCCTCACCGCACTCGAGGTCCGAGCGGCACTCGACGCACACCTGGCCGTCCATGCAGTAGGGCCGGTCCGAGGGGCACTTGGCGCACTGGGAACCGCAGCGCTCCGAGGTGTTGCACTCGGCGATCTGCTCCACGCAGCGGCCGTTGGCGATGTCGCACTTCTTGCCGTCGGAGCAGTCCGAGTCGGTGGTGCACTCCACGCAGCTGGGCGAGGCGCCAGGGGCGGAAGCGGCGCACTTGAGACCGCCGGGGCAGCAGTTGCAGGAGGTGCCCGCGCAGCTGTCGTTGGTGGAGCAGGGCTGGCAGGTGTTGTCGGCGCAGGTTTCTCCGCGAGGGCAGTGGTCGTTGGTGACGCACTCGTGGCACTCGTTGTCGGCGCCGCAGAACTCGCCCTTGGGGCAGTGCGCGTCGGTCTTGCAGCCCCGGCACTGGTTGGTGGTCAGGTCGCAGCGGCCGTTGGGGCACTGCGAGTCATTCTCGCACTGGGCGCAGGTGAACGTGCCGTTGCGGTTGAGGCAGAGCGGGGTGGACGCACCGCACGGAGAGCAGCTCGGGCCGCAGAAGACGGAGGAGTCACAGGGAGCGCACAGCGCCGCTCCGTTGCAGTAGTAGCCCGGGCCGCACCCGTTGTTGCCGGCCGTGTTCGCGTACTGGCGATTGCACTGCTCGCACCGTGCCGGGTCCGCGTACGGCTGACGTCCACTCTCCGTCTGGTAGAAGGAGCCGTGGCTCACCAGGGTGAAGCCGTCATCCTTCAGGCTGATGGGCGGCACCTGGGTCGCCTCGTGCTCGATGTCCGTGTAGGTGCCGACGAACATGGACATCTCGAGGGCGGAATCACCCCCCAGCGCCGCGTAGAGGAGCTCGACGGGATAGAGGCCGGACTTCTTGAACTCGACCCGATTGGTGGTGCGCCAGGTCGCGAAGCCCCGTTTGGGAGCCCGCTCGATGACTCGGTAACTGGCGGTCTGGTCATAGATGACGAGCGTCACCCCATCATCCGCGAAGAAGCCGAAGTGCACCGGCTGTCCCACCATCTCGGGCGTGACGTTCAGGTATCCGCGCAGACGCGTGCCGAACGCGGTGGTGGTGTCGTTGATGTAGAAGCCACACCCGCCCTCGGGGCAGCTGGTCACGGCATTGACGAAGTCGCCGAAGCTCAGCTTCTGCAGACTGCCGAGGTTGTTGTTCGACAGGTCGAACGGAGTTCGCAGCACGGTGGAGACACGCGTGCCGCTCGGGCTCTCCATGAAGGTGTTGAAGTAGTAGCCGAAGCTCGAACCATCGCTGGGAAAGTCGACGTCCGGATTCGAGGACACCTTCGATGCGGTGCAGAGCCCCGTTCCTGGCTCCCTTGGCGAGGCCGCTACCGGGTCTCCGTCAATCACCACGGCGGGCAGCGGCTGCGGTTTACGGCTCTGGGCATGTGCCACCCCAGCGAGCGTCACCAGCAGTGCCGCCACCAGGGAGGCCATTCTTCGGAAGGGATGCGCGTACACGGGGGCCAGAAGGATCCCCCGGCCTACTTCTACGGTCAAGTTAAGGCCGGGGTTCACTGTAAAGGGGGGGACTCGACTCTACCCCGGCTCCCGGTAGGCCTCCAGCGGCGGGTGGCCTACTCCTTCTTGAGCGCCACCGCGAGCCGCCCCAGCAGCTTGATCTGCCCGGAGTCGAGCTGACGCAGCACGCGCAGCACCGCCCTCACCTCGGGCTTCTCTCCCTGCTCGCTCGGCGGGTCGGCGAGCCGCAACGAACCATCCGGCCCGGCCAGTCCCAACAACTCGTCCGCCGAAATTCTCAACGCGCGGCACAGCCGCAACAGCGTCGGAACGCTCGGCACCATGCCGCCGCGCTCGATACGGCCGTACACCTCGGTCACCAGGTCGACCATCTCCGCTACATCCGCCTGGGTGAGCTGCGCACGCAGCCGGGCCGTACGGGCGGCCTCCCCAATCGTCTTCGCTAGTTTCTTGTCCATACCTGAACCCACCCTACAGTGTAGGCAAGGCGGAATACGACGCATCAGGTTGTCGGAACAGGACTGTAAAGGTCACTTCTTCAACCCTATTTTTGAAGTCACCCTGTTCTGTCCTGCTTCCCGCGAAGGCTGGAACATGCCGCCTTCCGCTCCTGTGACCAACCCCGTCTTCACTCGGGAAAACCCATGTGCGAAGTGCTCCCACCCACCTCTTGTGGTCCGCGTGTCGCGGTTGGACACAGAATGACGGAGGGGTCTGACACGACGGGTCCTCAAGAGGAGATCCGGCAGGTCGTCTCGGACAAGGTGGCGGTGGTGCGCGCCCAGTCGGAAACCTGGGTGTCCAGGTGCTCGAGGAGCCCGGAGAAGAAGCGCCGTTCCAGGGCCTGGGCGAGGGTGGCGCCATGGGCGTCGGCCCACTTCTGGGTGAGGCGCTCGCGGATGTCCGCGCCCAGCGCGTCCACGAAGCGCTCCAGCAGGGGCGTGGACAGGAGCGTTCCGGCCCAGATGACGGCGTCATGGCCGAGGCCGCCGGTGGCCACCGTCACCACCGCGGCGGCCCCCGAGGGCACCGAGTAGACGAGCGTGGTGAGCGTCTGCAGCACCTCCTCGCGCAGGCCGCCCTGCAACTCGGTGCCCACCAGTCCCCGGCAGAAGGCGTAGAGGCTCTCGCGGTCGGCGGTATGGGCCTGAATCGCCTCGAAGCCCAGGGGCTCCTCCAGGCGGGCCAGGGTGGGCGGACCGAAGGACTCGGAGAGCAGCTCGCGCGTCCGGGCGTCTCCGTGCCAGGCGGCCACCTCGGGGGCGAAGAGCTCCACCAGCCGCCGCACCCCATCGCGCAAGGTGTCCTCGGTGAGCTGGCCCGCGGGGGCCGGGGTGGGCTCGGGGCCCGTGAAGGAACGGCGCACCTGGCGCGAGAGGAAGGTGAGGGCGGTGGCCAGTCCCCGGAAGGGCAGGCGCACGTAGCGGTGGAAGGCGCTGCGCGCGTCCAGCTCGTCGCGGAAGGCCTCCACCAGCACGTCCGCGGGCACCGCCTTGAGGGCCGCGTGACGGCCCACTCCGAGCAGCTCGTGGCGCAGCCGCTGGCGCAGCCGCTCCGGTTCATGGGCGGCGGTAGTGGCGGCCCGGGCCAGTTGCTCCATCTCCGCGCGCGCGTCCCGCAGCGAGGCGGCCAGGGCCCGGGCCTTGAGGGCGTGGGCGTGCTCGGCCTCGCCCAGCAGCGCGGTGAGCGCGGGGGCCGCGTCCAGCGGGTTCGTGGCGAGCGGCTTCTCCCCGGCCTCCACCTCCGGTTGGTGAGGGGCGAGGTAGCGCGCCAGCGGCGGGTGGCCCACGTCCGAGGCCAGCTTCTCCAGGTGTCCGCGCGCCACCTCCTCGCGCGTGGCCTCGTTGTAGACGAGGAGGTAGGGGCGCCCGTGGCCCACGGCGGCGCGCAGGAAGTCCACCAGCGCGGCGTTCTGGTACGTCTGCCGGCTCACGACGAAGACGAGCACGTCCACGGTGACGAGCAGGGCCTCGGCGCGCTCGCGGTTGTCGCGGTAGACGCTGTCGAAGTCCGGCGTGTCCATCACCACCAGGCCCCGGGGCACGGCCTCGGCGAGCACGAGGTAGAGGCGCCCGGCGGGTCCCGCCTGGTCCACCGGCGCGGCTTCGCCCGAGGCCACGGGGATGATGTCGTAGCGGCTCGTGAGGAAGTCCTTGAGCGAGCCCGTCCAGGTGTCCGGGTGCGCGGCGGCGAGGCACTGCTTGGTGAGGCCTCCCTCGGGGCGGGCCGGGGACAGATGCGTGCCCACCAGCGAGTTGAAGAGGGTGGACTTGCCCACGTTGTTGGGCCCGGCGATGGCCACCAGCAGCAGGGGCGCATCCGCGCCGCCCAGGCGGGGCAGCAGGTCGCGCCGCAGCCGCTCGAGGAGACGGCGGGCGGTGTCCGCGTCGGCGGCCTCGGGGAAGCGCTCGGGGGGCGGGAGGGCGTCGCGGGCGGACTCGAGGGCGGTGCGCAGGTGGGCGAGGTCGTTCATCCAGGGGCCGGAAGACAGCACGTGGCGGGCCGGATGCCCACGGAAGACGTGCCGGGTCTGTCGGCCCTGGACGAATGTGACCCGAGTCACCCGAAGGTCAGGGGTTCTTGGTGGCAGGGGGCGTGCCCACCGCGTCCAGCCGTGGCGTCGTCTTCGCCATGTGCCGCACATCGCGCTCGAGCTGCTTCTGGATGCGCGCGGACTGGGCCCGGAGCAGGCGGATCTCCCGGGCCGCCTCGTCCTCCCGCGCGGCGTGGGCGCTCGGGGCGAAGGTGAGGGACATGAGCACGGCCAGGACGATGCGATTCATGGGGAGCGGTATTGCGACGCGCGTGCCAGGTCTCCTCCCCTCGGAAGGGAGCTCAACGGAGGGGGAGACGTTGTGGCGTTCCGCCGCGGTGCGGGCCCACGGAGGGGGGGTGCGGCATTTGGGGACTGTGGCGATCCGCCACAGGGCTCAACGGCGCGAGCGCAGTGCCCGGCCCACCTTCCGGGCGAGGTCCGTGGGGTCCAGGGGGAGCGGCACGTAGTCGTATACGCCGCTCGCGACGGCGCGGGACATCAACGAGAAGTCCTCTCCGCTCCCGCAGAGCAGCACGGGCGGCGCGTGGGGCCGTGTGGAGAGGGTGCTCGCCAGTGCCAGGGCCTCCTCCTGGGCCTGGCCGCTCCGGGGCACCACCACCACGGCGTGGAGGCCCTCGAGGGAGTCTCCCTCGCGGCAGGGCACCACCCGGTAACCGGCCACCGCCAGCGCGGTGCCGATGCCGAGGGAGTGGCCGGGGCCGTCCGGCTCGATGACACCCACGGGCCGCGCGAGGACCTCGGGCGCCGGTGTGGGCGGTGGGGAAGGCGGAGGCTGCATGCGCTCCTGCTTCTTGCCCTCGCCGCGCGGGGGAGGGGGAGCCAGGGACTCGCGAAGCCGGGCGGCCAGCTCCCGCGCGCTCGCCGGGCGCTGGGCCTTCGACTTGGAGAGGCACGCGAGCACCAGCGTCTCCAGCGCCTCGGGAACGTCTCGCTCCGGCCGCAGCTGGCGCACGGGAGGCGGCGGGCGGTAGAGGTGGCCGCTCATCACCTCCACGGCGGGCGACTCTCCGAAGGGAGGCTGGCCCACGAGCAGCTCGTGCAGCAGGCATCCCACGGAGTACAGGTCCGCGCGCCCATCGGGCAGCTCCCCACGGCAGTGCTCGGGAGACATGTACGCGGGCGTACCGAGCACCTGTCCGCTCCCGGTCAGCCGGGCTCCAGGCTCCTCGTGCACGAGCGCGGCCAGCCCGAAATCGAGCACCTTCACCGCCGGGGCGGACAGCTCGCCCACCAGCATCACGTTGGAGGGCTTGAGGTCGCGGTGCACCATGCCCAGGCCGTGCGCGGCCTCCAGCACCTCCAGCATCTGCGCGGCGAGCTCCACCGCGGTCTTCACCTCCAGCTGGCCGTGGGCCTCCAGCACCTCGTCGAGCGGGATGCCGAACACCCGCTCCATGGCGAGGTAGAGCACCTCCCCGTCGGCGCCGTGGTCGAAGAGGTGCACCGCGCCCGGGTGTTTCAGCCGGGCCATGAGCTGCGCCTCGCGCTGGAAGCGGGCAACGGCGCCGGGGGTCTTCGCCACATGCGGGTGCAGCACCTTCAGGGCCACATAGCGCTCGAGGCCCAGCTGCTCGGCCTCGTATACCGTGCCCATGGCGCCGTGGCCGAGCGTCCCCGTCACCTGGTAGCGCCCGGCCACCACCCGGCCCCGCCAGGCGTCCCCCGTCCCCGCCATGGGCTACTCCCCCGAGCCCTTGATGCGGTCCAGCTTGCGGTAGAGCGTCTTGCGGTCCAGCCCCAGAATCTGCGCGGCGAGCGACTTGTTGCCCTTCACCTCCTCCATGACGCGGAGGATGTAGCGGCGCTCGACCTCTTCCAGCGTGGTGAGCTCCGAGGGGTCTCCGCTGGCCACCACCACGTGCGAGGCGCGGTAGGCGCGAATCTTCTCCGGCAGATCCTCCACCGTGAGCCGCTCGGTGACGGTGACGGCCACCGCGCGCTCGATGCAGTTGCGCAGCTCGCGCACGTTGCCGGGCCAGCTGTAGCTCATCAACCGCTCGGCCACGGCCTCGTTGAGACCCGTCACCCGCTTGTTGGCCCGGGCGGCGAAGTGCTCGATGAAGTGCTGGGCCAGCAGCAGGATGTCCCCTCCGCGCGCGCGCAGTTGCGGCAGCTCCATCTGCACCACGTTGAGGCGGTAGTAGAGGTCCTCGCGGAAGCGGGTCTCCTCCACCATGCCCTCCAGGTCGCGGTTGGTGGCGGCCACCAGGCGCACGTCGAAGGACACCTCGTGGTCCCCGCCCACCGGGCGCATCACCCGCTCCTGCAGGGCGCGCAGCAGCTTGGGCTGCAGGCCCAGGGGCATCTCCCCCACCTCGTCCAGGAAGAGCGTGCCGCCGTTGGCCTGCACGAAGAGGCCCGAGCGCGCCGCCTTGGCGTCCGTGAAGGCCCCCTTGGCGTGGCCGAACAGCTCGCTCTCCAGCAGGGCCTCGGGCATGGCCGCGCAGTTGACGGCCACGAAGGGCCCCGAGGCACGCCGGCTCTTCTCGTGGAGCGCCCGGGCCACCAGCTCCTTGCCCGTGCCGCTCTCGCCGTTGATGAGCACCGTGGCGTCCGAGTCCGCCACGCGGGTGAGCAGCTCATACACCTTGCGCATCGGCGGGCTGGAGCCGAGCAGTCCGCCCAGCCGCTGCGACTCGGTGACGACCTTCTTCAGGCGCACCACCTCGCCCTTGAGGTGGTGGTGCTGCACGGCGCGGGCGAGCGTCAGCGCCAGCGCCTCCAGGTCCACCGGCTTGGTGATGAAGTCGTAGGCACCCGCCCGGATGGCGGCCACGGCCGTTTCCATGCTGCCAAAGGCCGTCAACACCACCACCGGCAACTCCGGCAGATTGGCCACCACGCGCTCGCACAACTCCGTGCCGCTCAGCCCCTGCATGTTCAGGTCCGTGAGGACCACGTCGAAGGGCTGCTCCATCAACAGCGGCAGGGCCGCGTGGGGATCGCTCAGCGGGGTGACGGTGAAGCCGCGCCGGGTGAGGCGGTTCTGGAGCATCTCCAGCATGCTCGGGTCATCGTCGATGAGAAGGACTCGGCCGCTCATCGGGGCACCATATCCCACTCCCGACACCGCCGAGGCGCCTTGCTTTCTCCCCTGCCCGCCCCCGGAGTAGGGTACCGGGCTCATGAGAACGCACCTCTCCAGCCTGCTCGTGGTGGGCCTGCTGGCCTGCTCCGCTGCACGCACCTCGGCCGTGTCCGAGCCCGCGGCGTCGCATGCCCGGGCCCCCCTGCCGTTCATCGAGGATGACTACCCGCGCGCCCTGTCGGAGGCGAAGTCGAGGGGATTGCCCCTCTTCGTCGATACCTGGGCCCCGTGGTGACACACGTGCCGCTCGATGCGCGCCTTCGTCTTCACGGATGAAGCGCTCTCGCGGCACGCCGGACGGTTCGTCTGGCTCGAGATCAACACGGATGTTCCCGGTAACGCGCTGTTCCAGGAGAAATACCCGGTAGAGAACTGGCCCACCCTCTTCATCATCGATCCGAGGGAGGAGAAGGCCCTCGTGCGCTTCGCGGGCAGTGCCACCGTCCCGCAGCTCGAGAAGCTCTTCGAGGACGGCGAGCGGGCGTACCGAGGCGTCGCCCAGGGTCCCGAGGCGCTGCTGGCTCGCGGCGATGCCCTCTATGGTGAGGGCAAGGCCGCCGAGGCGGCGGACGTGCTCGCCCAGGCGCTGGCCGAGGCTCCGGCGGACTGGTCCCGCCGTGGCCGTGCGCTGGAGTCCACCCTCGTGGCCCAGTACGGCGCCAGCCGGTACGCGGCGTGTGCCCGGACGGCACTGGCGGAGCTCCCCAAGCTGCAGCACTCGGCCTCGTGGGCGAATGCGGCGGCGCTCGGGCTCTCCTGCGCGCTGCAACTGCCGGAGGGCACCGCGGACGCTCCGTCGCTGAGGGACTCGTTGGAGGCGAAGGCCCGTGAGGCGCTCTCGCCGGACATCGTCATGCCGGGGGATGACCGCTCGGGCGTGTACGACGTGCTGGTGCAGGCCCGCATGAAGGCGAAGGACGAGGCCGGCGGGAAGGCGCTCGCCGAGCAGTGGCTCACCTTCCTCGAGGGCGAAGCGGCCAAGGCCCCGACGCCCGAGCAACGCACGGTGTTCGACTCGCACCGCATCGGCGCCGCGTTGTTGCTGGGGGACCCGATGCGGGTGGTGCCAGCCATCGAGCAGAGCGAGAAGGACCTGCCGGACGACTACAACCCGCCCGCGCGCCTGGCCAACCTCTACCGGCGGCTGGGCCGGCTGGATGATGCACTGGCCGCGAGCACCCGGGCGCTGTCGAAGGTGCAGGGCGGCCGGCGGTTGCGCGTCCTCTCGGAGCGGGCGGACATCTACGTCGCCCGGGGTGAGAAGGACGCGGCCGTGCGTACCCTGGAGGAGGCGCTCGCCTACGCGAAGACGCTCTCCGGGGCGCAGGCCTCGCCGCGCATGGTGGACGCCCTGGAGAAGAAGCTGGCGGCCACGAAGGCGAAGTGAGGAGACGGGCCCGTGCTCAGGGCCCGTCTTCGTCGAACAGGTCGCCCGGGTCGTTCTGCCACCGGGCGAGCTGTTCCAGGGTGGGGAAGCCCGTCACCCGGTAGCGCTCGGGGTACAGCCCCTCCACCGGCGCGAGCAACTGCCCGGCCACCCGCGATACCTCCTCCCACCGCGCGATGCCCACCGGCGGGGCCTCCGGGCCGAGCGCCGGGTCCATGAAGAAGATGACCTCGGCGCGCGGAAGGACGGCGTCCACGCCCTTGAGCCAGACGGCGTAGCTGAGGCTGCGCCCGCGCTCGTCCTGGTAAGGGGTGAAGGCGGCCACGAAGAGGTCCACGCCCTTCTCCTCGTAGAACTTCTCCAGTTGCTGCGTCTGCTCGTCGTAGTCGCGGGCCCGGGTGAAGAGCTCCAGCTTGCGGAAGTCCCCCCAGGCGTTGCTGAGCCGCTCCGGCATGAAGGGCACCCAGCCCGCGGGCGTGAGGCGCATGGCCCGGCCATCCAGCGCGCGCGGGGCCATCACCGCCTTCAGGGTCAGGGCGGCCACCTGGTTCAGTCCGTCCTCGTCCTCGGAGCCGGTGATGAAGAGCAGGTCGCGATGGGGCACGAGCACCACCGGCGACCCCCTCACCTGGCAGCGGCGCACCACCTCGTCGAGCAGCATGCGCGAGGCCGCGTAGCTGTCCTCCCAAGGGGCCTTGCAGGTGCCGGGAGCGAGCTGCTCGAGGGGCTCGGTGCTGCGCGAGCGCAGGTTCTCCATGGCCATCCCGAGCGCCTGCTCGAAGGAGACGCCCCAGCGCGTCAGCTCGTCGGGCCCGAGGTAGCGCAGGGTGTCCGGTCCGTCGAAGGCCAGCCCCACGCCGAGAAAACCTCCCAACGGCTTCCACACGATGGGCAGCGGCTTGCCCGGTGGGCCCTGCATCACCAGCCGGAGCTGCTCGAAGAAGGTGCGGCTGCGCACCACCGGCAGCAGGTTCGGCCGGGCCTCGGCGAGCGTCGCCGGCAGGCCCGGCATGCTCCGCACGCGGGTGATTCGAGTGAAGACCTCGTCCCGCCTCTCTGGAGGCACGGCGTGGTACTCGTCGAAGAAGTTGGCCAGGAACACCGTGGTCCCGTCCTTGTCCCCCAGCCGCAGCAGGAAGCCTTCGGCGTCGTAGTGGATGGGGCGTGTCTCGCCGGAGGCGCGCAGTGCCTCCATGGCCCGCTGGGCGAAGGCATCCCGCTCCGCCTGCTCCTGCTCGGGGGAGGTCTCCTCCTGCCCCTCGGCGTGCTCCGAGAGCCGCGCCTCGGTGGCCCGTGCCTCTGGAGTGGACGCGCGCTGGGGCGCCGCGCACCCGCCCAGTGCCACGCTGCCCACGAGCGCCAGCCCCACGAGTCTCCGTGTCGTCCTCATCATCCCTGTCCTTCCTGGTGCTCGTGGCCGAGCGGCCGTGCCGGTGCGCGGGCATCGAGATCGAGGAGCTCGAAGGACTCCAGGGGCGACTCGCGCATGCCGCCGTCGGTGAAGATGAGCACCGCCTCGCCGGGACCGGTGGGCGGCGGGGTGCCGAGGCTGTACCGGAGCGAGGTGCCGTCGGTGACGAGGTGGCGCAGCACACCGTCCCGGGCGCCCTCGCGGGGCTGTGCGAGCAGCTCGCGGGTGCGCTTGTCGCGCGTGTGGCCCACCACCTGGGTGAGGCCGGGCGGGAGCTGGTGCGGGTCGAACCGGCGCCGGGGCGTGGCGGCACGGTGGGCGGCGTCCTGGGGGAGCAGGCTGGGGCGGTGGTAGAAGATGCCGCGTCCCTCGCCGTACGTGGCGCTGCCGGGTTGGTACAGCCCGGGCATGGAGAAGGGCCCCTCCTTCCAGGCCGCCACCGCGGTATCGAGCGCCCGGTTCAGCGCGTCCGCCACCGTGGGCGCGTGGGCCCATTGGGACTCGGGCAGCCCCACCACGCGCAGGTCCTCGCGCGTGACGCCCGCGTGCAGCACGAGCAGGTGTTCCGCCCCGGCGTGGGCCACCCGGAAGCGCCCGGCGCGCAGCAGGTACGCCACCCAGTCGCGTTGCACCTCGCGGAAGTTGCCGAAGTCGCGTGCCGCCAGCTCCACGTTGGGCAGCTCCGGGTAGCGGGTGAGGAAGTCGCGCTCGCGGGCCTCGTCGGTGTCCTCACCTTTATAGATGCCGTCCGCCTCCGCCTGGGCGGCGGCGAAGCGCGCGTCGGTGAAGCCGGAGAGCTCGCCCACGCGCCCCAGGTCGTGGTTGCCCAGCAGCAGCACCGCCTGGTCCGCCGGGTGCGTGGCCATCCACGCCACCAGTTGCAGCGCGCTCGTGGCCACCTCCTCTCGCTCGGCGGGCCTGCCCCAGTCGAAGTGGTCCCCCACCGAGAGGAGCTGTACCTCGGGCAGCAGCTTCCCCTCCGGGCCGAGCAGGCCATGACGGTCGAGGATGGCGAGGAAGCGGGTGAAGTCCGCCTGCGGGTCCCCGATAGCGAAACGCCGGGTGCGGCGCTGGCCATCGGGCGGTGTGGAGTGGGGACCACGGCGGACGGCCTCGGCGGCGCGGGCGAGGGCGGACTGGACGAGGGGCGTGCTCACGGCCCCATCCTAGTCCCGCCCGCGAGCCGGTGCCCGGTTGCCCGCCCCGCTCAGGAGGCCAGGAAGCACTTGGCGATGAGCGCCGAGCGGCTCTCCACCTGGGCCTTGGCGAGGATTCGGGTGACGTGCACCTCTACGGTGCGCTCCGCGCAGCCCAGGTGCAAGGCGATGGCCTTGTTGGACTCACCGCGCACGAGCCGGCCGAGCACCTCCATCTCCCGGGCCGTGAGTCCCCAGCCGGAGCTGAGCGTGTGCACGCGGGCGAGGGCCTTCTGGGGCTCGCCCTGGACGATGGCCAGGTAGTGCGCGGGGGCGCCGGTGATGCGCAACGGGGAGAAGGTCAGCTCCGTTCCTATCGGCTCGCCCCGCAGGTGCCGCTTCAGTGCCTCCGCCACCAGTCCGGAGTCCTGCTCGAGCCGGGCCCGCCCCAGGCTGTTGGCGAACGCCACGCGGCCGATGGACGTCACCACGTACGCCGCCTGGCCCAGCGCCTCCAGTGCCGCCTCGAGCGCCGCGTGGAGCATCCCCCCCTCGCGCAGCCGCGCGTCCAGCGCCAGCCTGCGCTGCAGCGAGGGAATGAGCTCGCGCAGCAGGTTCAGCTCCCGCGGATTGAAGGGCTCCGAGCGCATCGCGCCCACCCACCCCAGCAGGGCCGGTCCTTCACAGACGAGGACGCGCAGGAACATCATCCGTGCCAGTCCGTACTCCTGGAGGAATCCACCCACGGAGGCGCGCACATGGGCCTGGAGCCGCGCCTGCTCCTCCATGGGGACTCCGAGCGTCTTCCAGAGGGTGAACCGGTCGTCCCGCGGTGGAGCAGGGGAGGGCTCCTCCATCCCGGGCGCGTGGAAATGCAGCTCCCGGTTGCGCTGGGAGGGTTGGGGGTTGGCGGGGTTGAAATACCCCCAGGGATCTCTCCGCGCTCCGACGAAGCCATCCAGTGTTGCGTGGGCTACCTGAGGCTCCAGGGAGAAGCCGGAGTAATTCAGGAAGCTCAACTGGTAGCGCTCGGGCCCGATGTCCACGCCATACGCGAGGCTGCGCTCCGCGCGCAGCGCTTCCCGCAGGGCCTCCACCAGGGCGGGCAGGACGTCCACCCCCGGCTCGACAAGGTCGAGACGGGCCCGCAGGTCCTCTAACAATCGCTGATCCTGCGAATCCAATGGTTCCAAGCTAAAACGGACTATAGGCGGCTCGGCTGGAATGCCAAGGACACCTTTCAATGACGCGAAGAGTTGCACTCGCGGTGGGAGTTTCTAAGGGATTTCCCGCATGGAATTGGGACATGCAGTCGCAGGGCCACGTGACCCGGTTCCGAGGAAGAACCAGGCCGGGTCACGTGGCTCATACGGCTAGCCCGCGGTGATTTCACGCCGGATGAAACGCCGCCGGTCCGCCTCGGGGCGCGAGTACACGCCCGCCGCCGCGCCGATGAACGTGCCGAGCACGTGGAGCGCGGTCCACCGCCAGAAGCCAAGGCCATACATGAAATAGAGAAGGTCCGGCGTGTCGAAGCCGTAGAAGAAGGCAATGGTGGCTGGCACCGCCACCGATGTCAGGGCCGCCGCCACGAACGCGCGCTTCCACGTCCTGGCGAAGAAGCCTCCGAAGACGCCGCCCAGCATGCCGTTGAGGAAGGGCATCCAGAAGGTGATGAGGCTCACGAACACCATGGTGAAGGTGCCGATGACCTGGCCCCGGTTCTTGAGGACGAGGCCCTCGGTGGGCGTCTCGCGCACCAGGACCTCGCGGTAGCCGCTGTCCTGGATGTCGGGCAGGGGCTCGGCGGCGGTGGTGCGGATCTCACGGCCTCCCAGCAGACCCCGCTCGCACTGGCCGTCCTCGAGGATCTCGCGGCGCGTCCTGGGTTTGGGATTCTGGGGATCGATGAACTCGGACATGCGTGCTCTCCCGGTGGGTGGAGGCGGAAGGCTCCGCCGATGGTGCTGCCGTTGAAGATGCGGCATCCCGGGGCGGGAGACAGGGGAGGCCGCCCCATGGGAGGGCAGCCGGGCGGGCGGGCGTGACGGGACTTGGCGGCGGGAGGTTGGCCGGTATGCTGCGCCTCCCTCGTGCCCCTGTCTGGCCGGATGGAGTCTTCATGCGTTCGATGCGTTCCCTGCTGTGCGTTGCCCTGGTGTCCTTCGGTCCTCTGTCGGCCTGCGCGCTGCGCCCGTACTACCGGCAGGTCCTGCCGCCCGACATGTCCGCGATGAAGCCCGCGGCGGCCGAGGGTCAGGGCGAGGCGGTGCTGTTGCGGGTGGTGGAGCTGGGGACGGAGCGGCCCATTCCGGGCTCGCGCGTCATCCTGACCACGAACCGGGGAACACGCGTGTCGCTGGTGAGCGACCACGAGGGGCTGGTGCGGATGCCGGTGACGCCGGAGCTGCTCGCGGAGAATCCGCTGGTGGAGGTGGTGCTGCCCGCGGGAGTGCAAGGCTACGCGCTCCGGCCGGTGAAGCAGGAGCCCGAGGCCGCACCCGCGGGCGAGTCGGTGCCGCAGCCGGCCCAGGATTGATGTAGGCTCCGCGTCCATGCGTCATGCGTGGATTGCCGGATTCCTGCTGCTGCTCACCGCCTGTTCGAACAAGGTAACGGACAGCGCGGTGGCCCTCACGGTCAAGTACCCGGGCTACACCCCCCTGTGCCTTCGGGTAACCGCCCTGGATGCGGCGGCCCCGGAGCGCCGGAGCGACGAGCTCATCCTCCAATCCAAGCTGGCCACGGAGGAGGACCGGACGCTCGTCTTCGCCGTGTACCGGGAGAAGAGCTGGAGTCAGCAGCTGCAGGCCGAGGTGGCCTCCTACGACACGGCGGACTGCTCGGGCCTGGCCATCGAGACGCGCCAGCTGGCCTCGGCGGTGACGCTGCCCGCCAAGGGCTCCGTGCCGGCGGCGCTCGAACTTCTGGCGCAGGATGTGGACAAGGACGGCCATCCCGCCCGCGAGCCGGGGGACAGTGCCATCCGGGGCTCGGACTGCAACGACGGCAATGCCACCGTGCACCCCGGCGCCGCGGCGGTGTGCGACGGGCCGGCCAACCTCGCCACGGACTGGAACTGTGACGACAAGCTGGACTGCAACGGCGGAGGCTGCACGAGCGATGAGATGTGCGGCTCGGGCTTCTGCGTGGGGGGCGTCTGCTGCGACAACGCCTGTGATGCGCCGCCGTCGCAGTGTCAGGGAGTGGGGACGTGCGGCACGGGCACCTGTGTGTATCAGGTCAACCCTGGCGCTTCCTGTGATGACGGGAGCAAGTGCACCAGCGGCGATACGTGCAATGCCAGCGGGACGTGCACGGGCACGCCAGCGGTGACGTGCAACACGCCGCCGGGTCAGTGCCACGCGGCGGCGGGTACCTGTGTGCCCTCGACGGGCGCGTGCGAGTACGCGCCTCTCCCCGCCACGGCGTCCTGCGATGATGGGCTGCAGTGCACCCTCGATGACAAGTGCGATGGCAGCGGGTCGTGCACGGCGGGCCCGAGGAAGACGTGCAACACGCCACCGGGCCAGTGCCGCGAGGGGACCGGCACCTGCGAGGAGCCGACGGGCGACTGCAACTACGCGCTCAAGCCCGCGAATTCGGACTGCGAGGATGGGAACCTGTGCACCCTCGTCGACAAGTGCGATGTCAGCGGGACATGCGTGGCGGGCACGCCGAAGACGTGTGACATGCCGCCGAGTCAGTGCCACATGGGCACGTGCGAGCCCTCCTCCGGTTCGTGCAACTACTCGCCCAAGCCTCCGGCTACGGCCTGTGAGGATGGCAAGGAATGCACGTCGGACGCGTGCGATGGCATGGGGAACTGTGTCAGCACGCTCGACTGCGATCCACCGACCATCTGCAAGAAGGCCATCGAAATGTGTACCGCTGATGGCAAGTGCCAGTTCGAGGTGGACTCCACGCAGGTGGGGAAGATCTGCAGCGAGGGAGGAAGGGCGGGAACGTGCGTGGCGGATGGGGAATGCCAGCTGCTCCAGTTCAGCTACGCCGTCACGAACAACTTCGACCCGGTGGCCATCTCGTCCGCGGCCATTGCCGACCTGGACATCACGTGTGGTGCCACCTTCGACTCCTCGGGGACGCCGACGTGGACGTTCGCTCCGGGCTGCAGCTTCACGCCGCCCACGCATGTGGTGACGGGTGCCGACGTCGTGGTGATTCCGGTCCGGAACCTCACCGTGAATCAACCCCTGCGCGTGGTGGGCGCGAGGCCGGTCGTTCTGGCGGTGTATGGCGATGCCACGCTGAATGCCGATGTCCTGGCCCACTCGGCGCGCGCCGAGTCGCGGCGAGGGGCGGGGAGTGGGGTGGAGTGCACGGGACGGATGGGGGGCGCGGGAGGCCTCAGCGGTAATGATGGCGGAGGCGGAGGCGGAGGCGGCCTCGCGACGGCGGGGGGGCTGGGCGGTGCCAACGACGATAACGCCGTGCCGGGCCCGAGGGGGAGCGCTCTGTCGACGAGTGGTTTCGTTCCGCTGGTGGGAGGCTGCCAGGGTGGAACGGGCGGCGGTATCGCGGACACGACCCCGGGCGTGGGAGGTCAGGGCGGTGGGGCGTTGCAGATTTCCGTGGCAGGCACGCTGACGCTGAAGAGCGTGGTGAGCGTGAGTGGCGCTGGAGGAGGCGGTGGCGATTCCAATACCGTCCCCAACGCGGTGGGCGGTGGTGGTGGCGGTAGCGGAGGAATGCTGGTGCTCGAGGCCGGGACTCTCGTGGTCGAGGACGCCGCGCGGGTCACCGCGAATGGCGGATCGGGTGGTGAAGGCTCCGACGCCCAGGGCTCGTCGCGGTCTCCGGGCGTCGCCGGAGTGGATGGAAGTCTCGTGACTGCCGCTACGGTGGCGGGCGGTGACGGCGGCGCGGCCGACGGAGGTGGGGGAGGCTTCGGTGCGGCGGGAATGTTTGGTCCTGGCGATGGTATCGCGGGGACGGGCTCTGGCGGCACGCATGGCGCCGGAGGAGGAGGAGGTGGTGCCGCCGGCCGCATGCTCCTGCGAGGCGTGTCGAGCTGCCCCTCCATTCCCACGGGAGCCGTCATCAGCCCGATGACACCACCCACCTGCCCTTGAGGGGCGGGCCGCCGCCAATCCTGGAGCGGCCCGTCCACCGGGCATATGGTGTGGAGCGTCTCCCCAAGGAACGGAGCGCTCCACATGAAGAAACTTCTCATCGCCGCGTTGTGGGTGGTGCCCGGCGTGGCGTCCGCGCAGTTCGACGAGGCCACGCTCGCGAAGACCCCGGTGAAGTCCTCACCGGTGGCGGGCAACGTGCACATCTTCGAGGGCGCTGGAGGCAACATCGGCGTCTCGGCGGGTCCGGACGGCATCCTCATCGTGGATGACCAGTTCGCCCCGCTGGTGCCGAAGATTCGCGCGGCGCTCGGGAAACTGACCAAGGGCAAGGACAAGACGCCCGAGTACGTGCTGAACACGCACTGGCACTTCGACCACACGGGCGGCAACGCCATCTTCGGCCGCGAGGGCACCATCGTGGCCCACAAGCACGTGCGCACGCGGCTGATGAACGGTCTGGAGAGCGCGGCGATGGGCATCAAGATTCCGCCCGCGCCCAAGGAGGCGCTGCCGGTCATCACCTATGACCAGGGCATCTCCATCTTCTTCAACGGCGAGGAGATCCAGGTGACGCACCTGCCGTCGGGCCACACGGATGGCGACAGCATGGTGTACTTCACCCAGTCCAACGTGCTGCACCTGGGAGACCAGTTCACCGGGGACAAGTACCCGTTCATCGACCTGGAGAGTGGTGGCTCGTTGGAGGGCTACCTGCGCAACGTGGAGCGGGTGCTGCAGACGCTTCCGGCCGGGGTGAAGATCATCCCGGGGCACGGTGCGGTGTCGGGGCGCCAGGAGCTCGAGACCTTCGCGCAGATGCTGCGCGACACGGTGGAACTGGTGAAGGGGAAGCAGGCCGCGGGCAAGACGCTCGAGCAGGTGAAGGCCGAGGGCATGCCCGAGAAGTACAAGAGCTGGGGTGACGGCTTCCTCAAGCCGGAGCAGTGGCTCACGGTCGCGTACCAGAGCCTGAGCGGACAGAAGCCGGAGCCGGCGAAGAAGCCGGAGGAGCCGAAGAAGTAGGGCGCTCCGCTCCGAGTCCCTGGAGCCTCGGGAGGGCCCGGATTGAATCAATCCGGGGAGGCCTCGTCTGAAGGAGCAAGAACGATTGGGAGGATAAGACGATGATGCTCCGGAACGGACTCTTCACCCTGGCTCTCTCCGCACTGTTCCTGGCTCCGGTGGCCGCTCGGGCCGATGACTGGGGCCGGCACGACGCCTCGCCGGTGGGTCAGCCGTCTCAGCAGATTCTCCCCGGGGGGAGCTATCGCCCGGCGCCGCCTCCTCCGGCCCGTCCCCCGCGCTCGAACCGGCCGCACCAGGCGGGCCGCTATGAGCTCCAAACGGTCCGGAAGTTCGTGCCGGGCCACTACGAGCGGGTCTGGGTCGAGCAGAACTGCAAGCACCGTCCCCGCCGCAACGTGACGAAGTGCGAGGGCGGCCACTACGCGCAGCGCTGGGTGGAGGGCTACTACCAGTCCGTGCAGGAGTGGGTCTGGGTTCCCTCGCACCGGGGTCCCTACGGCCGCGGCTGAGCCGCACGCCCGGTGGAAAAGCCACCCGGTTGCGAAGACGCGGTGGACCCGCGGTTCGGCACCGGACAGGGGAGTCCGGGTCACGGACTGCCCCTGAGGCGGGAGCCGGGGTAGAGTCATGAACGTGTCTTCCCACGAGTCATCCCTCGGCGTCGTCCTGGTGCCCGCGGCCTCGGCCGCACGCGAGCCTCTCGCTCGCGCCGCGGCGCAGGCCGGCCTGCGGGTGGTGGAGACGCCGGAGCAGGCCACCCTCGGTCTGGTGGACCTCACCACGCCGGAGGGTTCCTCCGCCCTCTCCACGCTGCTCACCACGCCCGCGGGAGCCCGGCTCTCGCTGGTGGCCCTGGTGAAGCCGGACGAGGCCTCCTTCACCGTCCTGGAGTCGCTCAAGCCCGCGGAGGTGATGACCGCGGGAGGCCAGCCCTACGAGCTCGCCTGGAGGTTGCGGCGCGTGGCCGAGCGCCACCGCGAGCGCCAGGAGCTCATGCGGCGGCAGCAGGACCTGTCGCTCCTGGTCGAGCTCACCGCGGACTACGCCGAGAGCTTCGACGTGGAGGCGCTGCTCCATGACGTCACCCGCCGGCTCGCCGAGCGGCTCGGTGTCAGCCGCGCGGCGCTGGTGATGCTGGACAGGAACGGGGAGGGCGCGCGCGTGGTGGCCGCCAGCGACGCTCCCAACCTGGAGGACGTCCGCATCGACCTGGACCGCTACCCGGAGGTGCGCGAGGCGGCGCGCACGGGCAAGCCCGTCGTCGTGGAGGACGCCTCGCACCACCCGCTGCTGGAGGGCGTGCAGAACGAGGTAGCCGCGCGGGGCATCCAGGCGCTCGCGGCGCTGCCCCTGCACATCCGGGGCGAGGTGCGCGGGGTGCTGTTGCTGCGGGCCTCGGGCGGGGACCGGCGCACCTTCGCGCCGGACGAGATCGACTTCCTCAACACGGTGGCGCACGCCACGGCGGTGGCCCTGCGCAACGCCTCGCTGCTGTTGACGGTGCGCGGGCAGACCGAGCGCGAGATGTCGGCGCGCATCGCCGCGGAGGCCAAGGCCGCCTCGCTCGAGACGTACCACCTCTTCTTCGCCAACGTGCGCGAGGGCGTGGCCATCCTCGACGACAAGGCGTGTGTGCTCAGCCTCAACCCCGCGGGCGAGGCCATCCTGGCGGCGCCCTCCGAGAGCTCGTACGGCCGCCACCTGGTGGACGTGACGCAGCCGTTGGACGAGTCGGTGTTGATGGAGCTGGTGACGGCGGCCCGGCGTGGCGAGTCGCGCTCGGACGTGGACCTGATGGTGCGCGCGCCCGATGGACGGCGCCTCACGTTGAGCTTCTCGGCGGCACCGCTGGAGGACGGCCGCCGGGCCATCATCCTCTCCTTCCGGGACGTGACGCAGGCGCGCCATCTGGCGGACGAGCTGCGCCACACCAAGGACTTCCTGGAGCGGCTCATCGACTCCTCGGTGGACGCCATCGTCGCCGCGGACATGCAGGGCCGCATCATCCTGTTCAACAAGGGCGCCGAGGCCCTCTTCGGTTATGGGGCTCCGCAGGCGTTGAGCGGCATGCACGTCTACCAGCTCTACCCGGAGGGGGTGGCCCATCGCATCATGAAGCAGCTGCGCAGCCCGGAGTACGGCGGGCGGGGCCGGCTGTCGGTGTGCCGCCAGGACGTCGTCAACCGCACCGGGCAGTTGGTGCCGGTGAACATGACGGCCTCCATCGTCTACGAGGGCGGCCGCGAGGTGGCCAGCGTGGGCATCTTCACGGACCTGCGCGACCGGATGGAGCTGGAGCGCAAGCTGTCGGACGTGGAGACGCGCCTGGAGGAGAGCGAGAAGAACGCGGTCATCGTCGCCCTGGCCGGCACCGCCGCCCACGAGCTCAACCAGCCCCTCACCTCGGTGATGGGCTACGCGGAGCTGCTCAAGCGCCGGTTGAAGGAGGAGGACAGCTCCTACAAGCCGGTGGACATCATCTACCGCGAGGCCGAGCGCATGGCGGAGATTGTCCGGAAGATTGGCCGCATCACCCGTTACGAGACGAAAGCCTACATGGGGTCCCAGCAGATAGTGGACCTCGACAAAGCCAGCTCCCATGACGACTGAGTCACGTCGCCTGCCCCTGCCGGAGGTCCCCTCCGCCGAGGCCTTCCGTATTTTCTTCGAGACGGTGGAGCTGCCCGCGGCGCTCTGCGATACGCAGTTGCACCTGAAGCTGTGCAACAACGCGTTCGCGCGCTTCTGCTTCGACCATGGGCTGACGGTGGAGCAGATGATGGAGGGGCTCGCGGATGCGCGGGTGCCCGAGGACGGGGCGGCGTGTGTGGTGGAGGTGCCGCTGCCGCAGGGGGGCGTGGTGGTGATGGAGCTGGCGCGGCGGGGCGAGTCCGTGTCGGTGGTGGGGCGGCGCGAGTCGGAGCTGATGCGGGGCCAGCTGGTGGTGGTGGAGCAGGCGCTGCTGGAGCAGGCGCGCACGGAGGGGGTGCTGCTGGACCTGGGGCGCAGCGTGGCCGAGGCGGGCAGCGAGGAGGAGCTGGTGGCGTCGGTGGCGCGCGGGGTGAAGGAGCTGTTCCCCGGGCGCTCCTTCTGCATCCGCATCATCGACGCGCGCACCGGCGGGCTGACGAGCCTGTACGCCGAGGGCCGGTTGAAGGAGGGCTCCCGCGAGCCGCTGGTGCTCAAGCGCACGGCGGTGGAGAAGATGCACCTGACGGCGGAGAGCATTCCTGCGGGCAAGGTGGTGGTGGCCGCGCTGGTGCCGTTGCTCTTCGAGAGCAGCACGGGTGGGGTGAGCGCGCCGCTGGTGGCCAGCGGGCAGCTCTACGGCGCCATCAACCTGGAGTACCCGTCCTCGCTGCGCGAGGAGCCGGATCCGATGCAGGACGAGCGGGTGCTGGTGCAGCTGGCCAACCAGGTGGCGGTGGCGGTGAAGAACGCCAAGCTCATCGACGAGCTGACGTTCGTGCGCAAGTACCTGGAGGAGCTGCTGGAGAAGGCGAACGCGCTCATCCTGGTGGCCAACCGGGACAAGAAGGTGGTCGTCTTCAACCAGGCCATCAGCCGCCTCACGGGCTTCAGCAAGGAAGAGGTGCTGGGGCAGGACGTCTTCTCGCTGGTGCCCGAGGACGAGCACATGCGGCTGGCCTCGGTGCTGGCGGCGGCGATGCGAGGCGAGGCGGTGCCCAACTTCGAGCTGCGGTTGCGCACGCGCATGGGGGAGGCGCGGGCCTCGTTCGCGACATCCTCGGCGCTCGCCTCGCAGGGGGAGGTGGAGGGGGTGATGGCCATTGGCCAGGACGTGACGGTGGTGGCGCAGCTGGAGCAGCGGGTCATCCACGCGGAGAAGCTGGCGTCCATGGGGCAGCTGGCCGCGAGCGTGGCGCACGAAATCAACAACCCGATGACGGCGGTGGTGGCGTACTCGGAGTCGCTGCTGCAGCGGGCGATGATGCTGGGGAGCGCGGGGGCGGCGGACTCGGAGAAGCTGCGGAAGATATTGGAGAGCGGGCAGCGGATTCTCCGCTTCACCAAGGATCTGACGTCCTACGCGAGGCCGGCGAAGGACAAGGTGGAGCGGGTGCAGCTCAACGCCCTGTTGGACAAGGCGGTGGGCTACTGCGAGCACGTGGTGACGCAGGCGAAGGTGAAGGTGGAGCGCGACTACGGGGAGCTGCCGCCGTTGCACGCGGTGCCGGCGAACCTGGAGCAGGTGTTCGTGAACCTCATCACGAACGCGTGCCACGCGATGAAGCCGGGCGGTCAGGTGCGGCTGCGGACGAGGCGGGAGGGGCGCGAGGCGGTGGTGGGGGTGAAGGACACGGGCAGCGGCATCGAGCCGGCGAACCTGTCGCGCATCTTCGAGCCCTTCTTCACGACGAAGACGGAGGGGAACGGGACGGGGCTGGGGCTGTCCATCGTTCAGCGCATCGTGGAGAAGCACGGGGGCAAGCTGAGCGTGGAGAGCGAGCTGGGCCAGGGCACCACCTTCACCGTGCGCCTGCCGCTCGCGGACTGAGCCAACTTCCGCTCAGTTCCCCTCTTCGTCATCCAGTTCGCGGGTGAACTCCTCGTTCGTCAGGAGTCCCTTGCGGGCCATGATGCGCATGAGGGCCCAGAACTTGCGCTCCAGCTCCTCGACCCGGTCCACGGGCTCGGCGGAGGCCGACTCGCCGAAGAGCGAGTCCAGCTCGGCGCTGACGTCACCGGTCGAAGGCCTGGCACTGGACTTGCCCTGTCCGCGCTTGAGCCGCCGTTGCTGCTCGCGCTCCTGGATGAGCTGCTCGAGCGAGACACGGCGCGTCGTCTCCCCCGGAGGGAGCTCCTCGCCGACGATGATCTCCTCGACATCGTCCTCCTGGGCGTCGGGGAGGGGCTCCGGGGCCTGGATGGGGGCCGGGGTCGTGGCGGGGGGAGGCCGGTGGTAGTAGCGCTGGATGGCGGTGCGCACGGCGGACAGCGACGCCACGCGGGGGCTCACCTTCAGGCCGGTGGTGAACTCCATCTCCTGGAGGCCGGCGGTGTCGAGCGGATCGGCCATGGCCACGACCAGCAGCCGGCGCCCGCCCACGTTCTCCAGGGCCACGGGGAACAGGTCATGCTGCTCGCAGAAGCGCGAGCGCAGCAGGTGGATGGCGCTCCAATCCGGGGGCCGGGTGCCCAGGTCGATGACGGGCACGCCCAGGGCCTCGCTCAAGGCGTGGGCCAGGGTCTTCTCGGTGATGGCGCCCAGGGACACGAGTGCCGCCCCCAGCCGTTGCCGGGTCCGCTGTTGCGCCTGGAGCGCCGCTTCCAATTGGGCCGCGGTGATCGCCCCCCTCTCCAGGAGCAACTCGCCGATCCGCTTTCGGGCCATGATCGGCGGCCCTTAGCCTCGCTCCCGGGGGGCGTCAAGCAGGCGACGCAGCGCGACAAACACCGTCCGTTCGCCACCAGACCAGCCGTCCAGTCGGTGTCCGATCGCAAAATTCCCGTGGGATTTCAGCAACTAAGAGCACGGAGCGTGCCTTGACACTGCCGGACCGCCATTCCTAAAGTCCGGCTCCAATTCTGCCATTCCCGGTAAGGGACCCGTGTGGGTATCCGTACGGGAACCAACCGGCTGGCACGGCCCGCCATGTCGGGCACGCCCCTCTCTGGAGGCCATAAGCGATGAACCTGGGGTTTTTGACGAATCTGACCATCCTCGCGAACGCCGGCGGTCACGGCGCCCAGCGCTCGTTTTTCGAGGAGGTCGCCATGCGCTGGGAGGCGGGTCAGTGGGGTATGTACCCCATCGCCGTCTGCCTGGTGTTCGCGCTGGCCATCATGATCGAGCGCGGCATCGTGTTGTTCGGTAAGGCCTCCATCAACAAGGATGCCTTCCTGCGCGGACTCAAGAAGCACATCTACGCCGGTGACCTGGACAAGGCCATCAACTACGTGGCCGGCCAGAAGCAGACGCCGCTCACCCAGGTCATCAAGGCCGGCCTGATGAACGTTCCCAAGGGCGAGGAGGAGGTCCAGGCCGCCCTCGACGAGGCCAGCCTGCGCGAGACCCCGAAGATCGAGGCCCGCACCGGTTACCTCGCCATGCTCGGCAACGCGGCGATGCTCGCCGGTCTGCTCGGAACGGTGTCCGGTCTGATCTCCTGCTTCGAGGCCGTGGCCAACGTGAACCCGGCCGACAAGGCGACCATTCTCGCCAACGGTATTTCCGAAGCCATGAACTGCACCGGCTTCGGTCTGCTCACGGCCATCCCCGCCGTCGTGGCCTTCTCCATCCTGTCGGGCCGCGCCACCGCCATCGTCAACGACATCAACGAGACGAGCGTGGCCGTGCTGAACCTGATCGTGAACAACCGCGACAAGTTCAAGAACGCCACCGTCTCCGCCTCCGCCCGGGATTCCGAGGAGTAGTTCACTCCTGCAGGGAACCTGGAATCAGGGCGCGTTGTCGGTGGGTACGGCGCGCGCCCTTCATCGTAGAACGTCGTAGCGCGGGCGGAAGGAGAGTGTCATGGCCGGTGGAATGGATCTCGGGGGAGGTAAAGGCAAGAAGTCACTCGACGTTGCCATCAACCTCACCCCCTTCATCGACCTGATGGCGGTGACCATCAGCTTCCTCATCATGACGGCCGTGTGGACGCAGATCGGCCGGCTCCAGGTGGCGCAGGCCGGAGGCCCCGCCACCGAGGAAGAGCAGAAACAGGAAGAGCAGACCAAGACGGTCCAGCTCACGCTGTTCGTCACGCCCACCGAGCTGCGGCTCGCGGCGGACCAGAGCGAGTTCCCGGCCATCGAGGCCAAGCGTGGCTCCAACGGCAAGCTGGACCTGGCGCCGTTGATCGCCCGCTTCAAGGAGCTCAAGGCGCAGTTCCCGGATCAGTCGGCCATCACGCTGCAGACCGAGGACAAGGTCCGTTACGAGGACCTGGTGCGCATCATCGACCAATGCATCGGCGCCGGCCTGCCCCAGGTCTCGGTGTCCGCCATCATGGGTTAGGGAAGGCATCCACCATGGCCATCAAGGTTCCCGGTAAGCGCTACGGCAAGCGGCTGCAACACTCCAAGGTGTTCGGCCACGGCGTGCACGGCAAGCACGGCGGCAACGCGGACGTGCTGATTACGCCGCTGGTCGACATGTTCGTGATCATCGTGCTCTTCCTCATCGCCAACTTCTCGGCGACGGGCGAGGTGCTGATGATGACCAAGGACATCCAGCTGCCCGAGGCGGTCAACGTCAAGGAAGTGGAGATGCACCCGGTGGTGATGGTGTCCGGAGATCAGGTCTCCATCTCCGGCAACGTCGTGGGCCAGGTGCAGGACCTGGTCAAGGAGGAGTACCTCAACATTCCCGCGCTCGAGGAGAAGCTGCGGGACATGAAGAAGCAGTTCGAGGACCTCCACGCCATGGCCGAGGGCAACACCAACGCCTTCAAGGGTGACGTGAACATCCAGGCCCACAAGGACGTGGAGTTCTCCATCATCAAGCGGGTGATGTTCAGCTGCGCCAGCGCGGGCTACAACAACATCAACTTCGCCACCCTGCAGAAGGGCGAGGCGGGCGCCGAGCCGCCCACGGCCGCCGCCACCCCGTAAACCCTCCGGGCCCTCGAGCCCGAAGTGACCGCGCCCCGCGCTCCGGACTTGTCCGGGCCGGGGCGTTGGTGTTTCCAGGGGATATGCCCATGTACCCGCGCGCCGCGCTCTTCGACCTGGATGGCACCCTGCTGGACTCGCTGCACGACATTGGCGCGGCGATGAACCACGCGCTCACCACCCATGGCCTGCCCGTCCACCCCCTGGCCGACTACCGCCGCTTCGTGGGCGAGGGCGTCCGGGTGCTGGTGGCCCGCGCCGTCCCCACGGGCCGCGAGGAACTCCACGAGGCGGTGATGGCCTCCTACAAGGCCTTCTACGACGAGCACTTCCTGGACCACACCCGGCCCTACCCCGGGGTGCGCGAGGTGCTCGCCCGGCTGCAGGGCGAGGGGGTGAAGCTGGCGGTGTTGAGCAACAAGCCCGACGCGGCCACCCGCCGGTTGGTGGAGGCCCTGCTGCCGGACGTGCGCTTTGGCGCCGTCTACGGCGAGCGGAGCGGGGTGCCTCGGAAGCCGGACCCCATGGCGGCGCTCGGGATTGCCGCCGAGCTGGGCGTGGCGCCCGGGGACTGCGCCTTCATCGGCGACACGGCGGTGGACATGGATACCGCGCACGCCGCCGGCATGTACGGCGTGGGGGTCACCTGGGGCTTCCGGGGCGTGGAGGAGCTCCAGGCGCATGGGGCCCGGGCGCTCGCCCACTCGGCGGACGAGCTGCTCCAGGCCCTCGCGAGCGCGCCCCGCGCCGCTACACGACCTTGACGCGGTGGGGGAAGCCGCTGGCGAGCTCGGCCCGCTGCTTCTCCTCGGCCCGGCCGTGAGCCGTGGCCGCGGAGATGAAGTGGCACACCCAGCCGAGCAATCCACCGGTGCCCAGCCAGAAGCCCGGCGTGATGATGAGCCAGAAGAGACCCCGGAAGATGTCCCCGTTGTAGAGCTGACCCAGTCCGGGGATGAAGAACGACAGCACGGCGGCGATACCAGGGCGGGACATGTGGCGCGTTGCCTCCTTGTCCTTCTCTACGCAGGCCGCGCCGGTCCATTGCACCGCACCCCTTGCTCCTCCAAGGACGGCCACAAGGACAGACAGTGAAATCCGCCCGTTCATCTGTCGGGTAGGCAAGAGAGCGAGCGGGGGGACCATTTTCCCCACGTGCCGCTCGGGGTAGCATGCCGCGTCAACACCGCTGGCGAGCCAGCGCGTGTACGGGGGGAATCGCCATCCAGCCGCATCCACAGCGCCTCGACCGCTCAGCGCCATCCGGCATGCGGGGTATCACGGAGATGCTCGCGCTGGGGGGCGTGTACCTAGCCGCCTGCTGGCTGGGGCTGACGCAGGCCACCATCGCCAACGCCGCGAGCCCGGTGTGGCCCGCCACCGGCGTGTCGCTCGCGGGCCTGCTGCTCCTCGGGGTGTCCCGTTGGCCGGCCATCTTCGTGGGCGCTCTCGTCTCCATCCTGGGGTTCGGCTCCGGGGCTCCTCTCGCGGCGACGCTGGCCATGGCCGTGGGCAACACGTTGGAGGCGGTGCTGGGCGTGTTGCTGCTCAGGCGCCTGGGTTTCTCTCCCTCGCTCTCGCGGACGCAGGACGTGCTGGCGTTCACCGCCACGGTGGTCTCGTGCCCGCTGGCCAGCGCGCTGGTGGGGGCGCTGAGCTTGGGGTTGACGGGCGGGGTGCCCTGGGAGGGCTTCTTCCTCACCGCGTGGGTGTGGTGGCTGGGCAACGTCATGGGCGCCCTGGTGGTGGCACCGGTGCTGCTGCTGCTCTCCCGTCTGCGCCCGGAGCCGCGCCGGCGCGAGGCGCTGGTGCTGGCGGGACTCACCCTGGTGGTGGCCCTGTGGTCCTTCAGCGGCGATCATCGCGGCACTCCGCTGGCCTATGCCCAGGTGTTCCTCCTCTTCCCCCTGGGGGTGTGGGCGGCGCTCCGCTTCGGCTCGCAGGGGGCGGCGCTCTCCACGCTCTTCATCGCGGCGGCGTCCATCTGGGGCACTCTCCTGGGCCATGGCGCGTTCTCGCGCGCGGACGGCCGGAAGGTGGACCTGCTGGAGCTGCAGCTCTTCCTGGCCATCATCGCCTTCACCGGGCTGCTGCTGGCGGCGTCCCGGGCCGAGCGCAAGAGCGCCAGGGCCCAGCTGGAGCTCCTGGCCACCGCCGTGCGCAGCGTGCAGGAGGGCGTGCTCATCTGCGAGCTGCGTCCGGGCGAGGAACTCCAGCTGGTGTACGCCAACGAGTCCTTCCGCGCCATGGTGGGCTGCTCCCACCAGGAGCTGGCGGGCCGCGCCCCCCGGGAGCTGTGTGGAACCGGTGTGGAGCCGGAGGTGCAGCAGCGGCTGGAGGAGGCACTGCGCATGCGTGACTTCTTCCGCGGCGAGGTGGTGCTGGCGCACAAGGACGGCTCGCGGGTGTACAGCGAGGTGCAGCTGTCCCCGGTGCGCAACGTGGATGGCCAGGTGCTCTACTTCGTGGCCACCTACCGCGACATGACGACGCAGAAGCAGCTCCAGGCGAAGCTGGTGTCCGCCGAGCGCATCGCCGCCGTGGGCACGCTGGCCGCCGGTGTGGGTCATGAGATCAACAATCCGCTCGCCTACCTGATGCTGAACCTGGAGGGAGTGGGGCAGAGTCTTGCCCGGGGGCCCGAGGGGTTCGACGAGGCGCGGGCGAGCCTGGAGAGTGCCCGCGAGGGCGCCGAGCGCATCCGCGTCATCGTGCGCGATTTGAAGGTGTTCAGCCGGCAGCAGGGGGAGGAGCGGGCGATGCTGGACGTCAACGAGGTGGTGGTGCCGGCGCTGCGCATGGCGGCCCACGCGGTGCGGCCCCGGGCCCGGCTGGTGGAGGACTTCGGTCAGCCTCCCAAGGTGCTGGGCAGCGAGGCACGGCTCGGGCAGGTGATGCTCAACCTGCTCGTCAACGCGCTGCAGGCCATCCCCGAGGGGAACCCGGACCACCACGAGGTGCGCGTGCGCACCGGCCGCGACGACACGGGCCGCGCCCTGGTGGAGGTGTCCGACACCGGCTGTGGCATGCCTCAGCCCGTGCTGGCCCGCATCTTCGACCCGTTTTTCACCACCAAACCCTGGGGGGAGGGTACCGGATTGGGACTCGCCATTTGTCAGCAGATTGTCCAGGCCCACGGCGGCGAGCTGCGCGTGAGCAGCGAGGAGGGCAAGGGCTCGCGCTTCACCGTCCTGCTGCCCTCGGCCGAGAGCAGGCCCGCGAAGACGCCCCTGCCCGCGGCGCCCACGCCCGTGTCCGCGCTCCCGCCGCGCCGGCGCATCCTCATCATCGACGACGAGCCGCGCCTGGCCCAGTCCATGCGCATGCTCATCGAGCCCTCGCACGACGTGTTCGTCACCACGCGCGGCGCCGAGGCCCTCGCGTGGGTGAACGAGGGTCAGCGCTTCGACCTGGTGCTGTGTGATTTGCAGATGCCGGGGACGACGGGCATGGACGTCTACTCGCACCTGCGCGCGCACGTGCCGGAGCTGGCCGAGCGGCTCGTCTTCATCTCCGGCGGGGCCTATACCCAGGCCACGCGCGACTTCGTGCGCTCGGTGCGCAACCGGATATTGGAGAAGCCGGTACGGCCCGACGAGCTGCTGGCCACCATCGACGAGGCGTTGGCCACCACCTCGGCGGCCTGACTCAGACGCGCAGCCACTTGCGGGCGGTGGGCCCGAAGAAGCGCATCACGCCGGACACCAGGAAGAAGCGCACCGAGCGGCCCAGCACCGCCGCCAGGAAGAAGCGGTCCAGCGGCACGCCCACCATGCCGCTGCCGATGGCCACCACCTTGAAGGGGGTGGGCAGGATGGAGCACAGCAGCGCGAGCGCCCAGAAGTTCTGCCCCAGCAGCTCACCCAGCGTCGCGTCGATGCCGAAACGCTGGATGCGCATGTTCATGTCGATTTCCAGGAAGCTGATGGCGCCCTGGCGGAGCAGGTCTCCGAGGTAGTACCCGATGAAGCCGCCGAAGAGGCTGGCCACCGTCCCCAGCACCGCGTAGCGCAGCCACTTCTGGGGCTGGGCGAGCACCATGGGCACCAGCAGCGCGAAGGGCGGGATGGGGAACACCGAGCCGTCCACCACGGACACCAGCAGCATGGCGGCCACGGCGTGCTTCGTGGAGGACAGCGCCTCCACGCGCAGGTAGAGACGACGGTACCAGGACAGCTTCTCGGGAGTGGTGGCCACGGAGGGGGTCGAATCGGACATCGCGGCCGCGCACCCTAGCGGAATGGGGTGACTTTACCAGCCTTCCGTCCCAGGGCTGACGCCTGCCTGGCGGCTGGGGCTGCGCCGCGTTCTCCCGGACGCTATGACCAGGGTACGGTGCCCCTGCCATGACCACGGCTCTCGAACGCCTCGCGCTCACCACCCACGCGGTGAAGGTCTTCCCGCTCCCCTCGGCGGTTCTCTTTCCGCACGCGGCCCTGCCCCTCCACATCTTCGAGCCCCGCTACCGCGCCCTGGTGCGCGACGCGCTCGCCGGAGACAAGGTGATGGCGCTCGCCCAGCTGCAACCCGGCTGGGAAGGCCAGTACGGCGAGCGGCCTCCCATGCAGCCCATGATGTGTGCCGGACTCATCATCTGGCACGAGGAGCTGCAGGACGGGCGCTACAACATCCTCCTGCAGGGCGTCAGCCGCGCCCGCCTGCTCGAGGAGCTGCCAGCGGGAGAGCAGCTCTACCGGCAGGTCCGGGTGCAGCTGCTGCCGGATGGTGAATACCAGGGGCCCGAGGAGGAGAGGCTCCGCCAGGCCGTCTTCGAGCTGGCCGGGCGGGTCCCCAACTCGTTCGCGGAGAACCTGCTGCCGGTGGTGGCCCGCTCGCATGGAGGCGCCCTGGCGGACGTGGTGGCCGCCGCCGTCGTCCCGGAGCCGGAGCGGCGCCAGGAGCTGCTGTGCGAGCTGGATGTGCGCACCCGGCTGAGCGCGGTGCTGGACGACGTGGGCGAGCTCATCGCCCGCCTCAGTCCGGTGAAGCCGGTGGGGCCGTTGAACTGAGTCCTTGCGTGCCGCGCCTCGCGGGCGTCTGCTAGTGCTCCACCAACTCGTGAGGGAGGAGCACGTTCCATGCGGCTCGTGAAGATTGGGCTCGCCAGCGTCAACACCACCGTGGGTGCCTTCGGGCGCAACGTGGACAGGGCGCTCGACCTGGCACGCCGGATGGCCGCCGAGGACGTCACCGTGGGCGTCTTCCAGGAGCAGCTCATCGGCGGCTACCCGCCCGAGGACCTGGTCCAGTGGCAGGGCTTCGTCGAGAACCAATGGCCGCAGCTCGAGCGCTTCGCCCGCGAGACGGGCGCGCTGTCCACCGTGTTCCTCGTGGGCGTCGCCATCAACCACCAGGGCCTGCGCTACAACTGCGCCGCGCTCGTGGCCGGCGGGAAGATTCTCGGGCTGGTGCCCAAGGAGAAGCTGCCCACCTACAACATCTTCTACGAGGGGCGCACCTTCTCCCGCGGCTACCCCGGCATGCGCGAGGAGTTCCGCGGCATCCCCTTCGGTGACTTCCTCTTCCGCTTCGACTTCGGACTGATTGCCCCCGAGGTCTGCGAGGACATCTGGAGCCCCGAGGCGCCCATGCGCCGGCGCACCTACTCGGGCGCGGAGCTGGTGGTGAACGTGTCCGCCTCGCCCTTCCGCGTGGGGCACGGGGACACCCGGCGTGAGCTGCTCGCCACCCGCGCGTCGGACCACCAGTGCACCGTCGCCTACTCCAACGCGCTGGGCAGCAACGACGGCATCATTTTCGACGGCGGTGGCTTCATCAACCAGAACGGCAAGCCCGTGCTGGAGGCGCCGCGCTTCCAGGAGGGGTTCGCCTCGGCCGTGGTGGACCTGGATCGCACGCTGCGCCTGCGCGCGGAGAACACCACCTGGCGCAGTGACCGGGAGGCGTGGCTGCGCGAGGGCGGCAAGCTGGTGCCCACCATCGACTGCACCCCGGCCTTCACCAGCCGGCGTGAGAAGCTGCGCTACCCGGTGCCCTCGCACCGCAGCTTCTTCCTCCCCGCTCCGGACACGCGCCGCTCGCCCCGCGAGGCCCTGTGCGAGGACATCCTCGACGCGCTCGCCCTGGGCATTGGCGACTACTTCGAGAAGACGCGCGCCTTCAAGGTCATCGGCATCGCGCTCTCGGGCGGACGTGACTCGCTGCTCACCCTGCTCATCGCCCACCGCTACGCGAAGCGCGTGCGGCCGGACAATCCCGGCAGCCTGCTGCGTGCCTTCTACATGCCCAGCCGCTACTCCAGCGACGCCACCCGCGAGGCCGCGGAGACGATCGCCCGGGAGCTGGGTGTGCCCTTCCTGGTGGTCCCCATCGAGGAGGCCTTCGAGCGTGAGCTGAACATCGCGCGCACCATGCTCGCGGGCGGCGAGGTGACGCCCATCACCGAGCAGAACATCCAGGCCCGTCTGCGCGCCCAGCGCATGTGGAACTGGTCCAACTCCAGTGGCGGCCTGTTCCTGCAGACGGGCAACATGAGCGAGCGCGCCGTGGGCTACACCACCACGGGTGGAGACCTGATGGGGGCACTGGCCGTCATCGCCAACGTGCCGAAGACGGTCGTCATGTACCTGCTGGACTACCTGCTGGAGCAGACGGGCCACGAGGGCATCCGCAAGGTGCTGGCCAAGCCGGCCGGGCCGGAGCTGGCGCACAACCAGGTGGGCGAGGAGGAGCTGATGCCCTTCCCCATCCTCGATGCCTGCTTCTATCTCTTCGCGGGAGAGAAGCTGGTGCCCTCGGAGATGCAGCCCGCGCTGGAGGCCATGTTTCCCGAGGTGGAGAGCGCGCGGCTGCGCGGCTACGTGGAGAAGTTCATCCGGCTCTTCCTCCAGTCCATCTACAAGTGGGTGCAGGCGCCGCTGTCGCTGCACATCGGCAACCTGGACCTGGACCGCGAGCGCGCTCTGCAACTGCCCGTCGTCACCAGCAGCGACTGGACGAAGGGGTAGGCGCACCACCGTCTAATCTGCTCACGCTTCGTGCCCCCGCCATCCCCGCCTCGCCCGGCTGGATGCTTCCCGGTCGAGGTCCCGGCTCACTCCCGGCGGTGGATCCAAGCCTTGCCTCGAATCTTCCCGGTACCGAAGTTTCCGTCAGCCACCCGACGGACGGAGGTTCGGATGAAACTGAAGATTCTGGCTGGGCTCGTGACGGCGCTTCTCTACGGCAACGCTGCCATGGCCCAGGACGTGAGTGACACCGATACCAGCAAGGACCAGGGACAGACGTCCCCGGACAACATCGGGGGGTCGGGCCTGGATGACCCCAACCAGCAGGACATCCTCATCCTCGACCAGGAGGATGTGGCTCCGGTGCCCGATACCACCCAGCAGGATGAAGGCGTGGGCGGCTCCGGACTCGAGGACCAGGACGCCTTCGGCGGTTCGGGCCAGGCCGGTCAGCCCATGACGCCTCCCGCACAGCCCGTACAGCCCAAGAGTGGCATCCCCATGCAGGGCCAGGGCGGCATGACCCTCTTCTGCACCCCCGTGCAGCAGGGCCAGTCCACCGGCGGTAGCGGCACCACCCTCCCGGGCAACGAGCAGTCCTCGCTGCAGCGGGACTACGACGTCCAGACCGGCCAGGTCGATGAGAACATCGTGAAGCCGCAGGAGGATGCCTTCGGCGGCTCCGGCTACGAGGTGAAGGAGGAGGATCAGGGCCAGAAGAAGGGCGACATGCGCGGTCTGTCCGTGCTCGTCGGCGCCGGCGTCGAGGGCTACACCGGTGGTCTCGCTCCGGCAATCAACCCCGGCCCCACCGTGGGCGTGATGGCCGGCCTGCGGCCCTCCAAGGTGCTCGGTATCGAGCTCGGCTACAGCGGCGCGGTGAACAACCTGGATACCGACGTGGGCGGCAGCGGCCCGGACATCGTGCGCAACGGCGCCGTGGCCAACCTCACCCTCGGCCTCACCGCCGCTCCCATCCAGCCCTACCTGCTCGGTGGCTTCGGCATGAACTGGTACAACATCCGCAATGGCGCGGGCGCCGGCTTCGTGGATGACACCAGCTCGCGCGTCCCGGTGGGCGTCGGTCTGCGCACCCACATCGGTGACTTCACCGCCGATGCCCGCGTCAACTACAACATCCTCCTCAGCGAGGACTTCGCCCCGGCCGTGGATGACGCCTTCTCCACTGGTAGCTACCAGGGCACCATCAACCTCGGCGGCACCTTCTGAGCCTGATCGTGTGATGGCGGCATGACAGTCCAGCGGCGCGGTGCCTCGACGAATGGGCACCGCGCCGCGTTTTTCTTCCGAGAGAGCAGCGAAGGCGTCACCCCCGCGTTATGGTGGCGGCTTTCACGGGAGATTGTGCATGAGCTTGCAGGTGGATGACGTGAAGGTCGGCACGGGCGCCGAGGCGGTTTCTGGCAAGACGGTGACGGTCCACTACGTGGGGACCCTCACCAATGGCTCGAAGTTCGACAGCAGCCGGGATCGCGGTCAGGGCTTCACCTTCCGGCTCGGCGCGGGCCAGGTCATCCAGGGTTGGGACAAGGGCGTGGCCGGCATGAAGGTCGGCGGCGTGCGCAAGCTCACCATCCCCCCCGACATGGGTTACGGCGCCCGCGGCTTCCCGCCCGTCATCCCGCCCAACTCGACCCTTCTTTTCGAAGTGGAACTGCTGGACGTCCGCTAGGAGGCCACCATGGCCACATTGGAAGTGGGTAAGGAGAACTTCGAGGCCACGGTGTCCAAGCAGGGCATCGTCATGCTCGACTGGTGGGCGGCGTGGTGCGGTCCCTGCCGCGCCTTCGCTCCCATCTACGAGAAGGCCTCCGAGAAGCACCAGGACATCACCTTCGGGAAGATCGACACGGACGCGCAGCCGGAGCTCTCCGGCATGTTCCAGATCCGCTCCATCCCCACGCTGATGATCTTCCGCGACGGCATCCTGCTCTTCGAGCAGGCCGGAGCCCTGCCCGCGCCCGCGCTCGAGGAGTTGCTCTCCAAGGTGCGCGAGCTGGACATGGACGAGGTGCGCCGGGAGATCGAGAAGCGCAAGCAGGAGAAGGAGCCGCGGGCCTGAGATGGTTCCGAGCGCCGTGTTGTTCGACATGGATGGAGTCCTCATCCGCAGCGAGGAGGCCTGGCTGCGGGTGCTGGAGGACGCGGGACGGCGCTTCCGGGGCAGTCCGGTGACGCGCGAGGAGTTCGCGCCCACCTTCGGGCAGGGCACGGCCGAGGACGTGCGCGTCTTCGGTCTGCGCTGCACCCCCGCCGAGCTGGATGCCTTCTACCTGGAGCACCTGCCGGCCCACGCCAGCGGCGTCTGGATCAACCCGGACGCGCACGCGCTGCTGGAGTCCCTGGCCGCCCGCGGTCTGCGCCGGGCGCTGGTGACCAATACCGTGACCCCGCTCGCCCAGGCGCTGCTCGGTGCCGCGCGCCTGCTCGACTTCTTCGAGGTGCTGGCGTGCGCGGACCTCGTGGCCCACGCGAAGCCGGCGCCGGACCTGGTGCTGTACGCGCTCGGCCGACTGGGTCTGCCCCCCGAGGCGGCGGTGATGGTGGGTGACTCGCGCTTCGATCGCGGCGCCGCCGGGGCCGCGGGCGTGCGCTTCGTGGGACTCGGCCTGGACGGCGATGCCCGCATCGAGCGGCTGGGCGACCTGCTGCCCCTCCTGCCGCTCACAAGGGGCCCGGCGTCTCCTGGAGCGCGTTGAGGTAGTCGACGATGGCGTCCACCTCCGCGTCGCCGAGCATCTGCTCGGTGAAGGCGGGCATGGCGCCCACGCCCTTGCGAATCTGCGTGCGCATGGCGAAGCCCGGCAGCGGCTTGTTGGCGATGCCCGGACCCAGGCCGCCCGCTCCTCCCGGGTGGCAGCCGTTGCACTCGCGCATGAAGAGCACCTGTCCCTGCTTCTGGCGCTCGGTGAGGTGCAGGGGCGGACCGAAGGGGACTCCCCGGCGCGCGGGGCCGCAGCCGCCGGAGGCCAGGGCCGCCAGGGTGGTGAGCGCGAGCAGCCAGCCGGTGGCCTTCATGGGCCCTCCTTCTTCCCCGTGGGAGTGATGCGCCAGAGCACGCCCGTCTCCCGGTAGGGCTTGATGTCCTTGCCGAGCACCGTCATCACCCCGAAGTCGACGACGTAGAGCGCGCCGTTGTCCGCGTCGAAGCGCACGGCGATGGGGCGCTCGAGCCCGCCAGTGCCCAGGTGCGAGCCCGGGCCGCCATTGCCCTTGTCCTTGTTGGCCGCGAAGTCCTGGATGACGCCGTGGGTGACGTCCACCCGCACCACCTTGTAGCCCACCGGCGACATCACCTTGCCCGTGTCGGGTGCCTGGTCGCCGAACTGCGCGACGAAGGCCTGCCCCCGGTGACCGAAGGCGCCGCCCCGCGAGAAGTCCACCCCGTTCGAGGACGAGTGCACGCCGAAGAAGGCCACCGGCTTGGGTGGCGGGGCGGGGTGCTGGGCCAGGAGGAACTGGGGCGCGTGCTCCGCGCCGGAGGGCTTGAACCACTCCTGGTTGACGGGGCGCCCTCCCACGAAGTCGGGGAAGCCGTACCAGCGTCCGGGCTCCACCGCCCACAGGTAGTCCCCGGCGCCGAAGATGGGGCGGCTGCCGCGCTCGTCGTGGCCGTTCTCCGTGACGTAGAGCTGGCCCTCCGGAGAGAAGGCGAGGCCGTACGGGTTGCGGAAGCCCCACGCCACCAGCTCCGGCGCGGTGGCACCCGGCGCGAGCCGGAAGACGGCGCCCGAGCAGGGCACCCGGCCGCGGATGACCTGGTCCGGTGTCGTGGCCGTGCCGAAGGGGACGAAGGCACCCGTGGTGACCGTGTCGTCCGGGTCGGGCGTGCGCGGGTCGGCGCTGGTGAAGTTGAGGCCGCTCAGGATGACGTCGCGGCAGGGGATGTCGTGGAACTCGGAGGCCCGCGCCATCCAGTTGATGCTCTCCGTGTTCGCGCTGTCCGGTCCCACCACGCCCGCGTTCGTCGCGGTACCCACGGAGAAGTAGAGCGCTCCATCCGGCCCGGCCGCTGGCCCATTGGTGTGGTGATCTCCCAGGCTGGGCAGGCCGGAGACGATGGGCGTGAGTGTCCCGTCCGGCGTGATGCGGACGATGCGGCCGCCTCCCTCGGTGCCGCCCTCGGCGACGTAGAAGGCGCCCTGGTGGAAGGTCACGCCCGTCCACGGCGGGTGGCCGCCGGTGGCCACTACCGTGTGGCCGCCGTCCGGGTGGATGCGCAACAGGCGCGGCGCGGTGAAGTCCTCTCCGTAGGAGTAGCCCGCCTCGATGACGTAGGGCGTGCCCTGATCATCGAAGGTGACCCCGGTGGGGTAGGTGAGGCCGGTGGCGATGGGGTCGATGCGGTAGCCCTCGGGCACCGCGATGGCGGCCGGATCGATGCGCCGGGGCGGCTTGAATTCCTCCCGCGTCTTGTCTCCCGCGGTGAGGTGGAAGCAGCCGCCGAGCAGCAGCGCACAGGTCACGAGGGCCGAACGTCGGAGGAGGTCGGAGCGCATGAGCGGCTCTCGACGGTAGGGAACCCCGTCCGGCCCGGACAGCGCATTCCGGGGCCAGGGTCGCGTGCGGAACATTGACGGGGTGCGGCGGGCGCAAGCCAGCGGAAGTCAGTTCCCGCGGGGAGACGCCTCCCGGGCGCGCTCTTCTCGAACTTGTCCAACTGTTGGACAAGTTTGGCGACACCGTGCCCGGAGGGGTCCCTCCTGCTCGCCAGCTGCGGACAAACCCCTGCACGGACTTTCTCTGGATGGCTCAGGCGGGGTGCGTCGGTGGGGTGGCCTGCCTCATGGCCCTACGGCGCTCGATGAGCACCGCGAGCGCGAGCAGGCCCAGCGTCCCCAGGGAGAGGATGGCCCCGAGCCGCTGGCCGGGCGTGCGGTACGTGAAGGTGACCCGGTGGACACCCGCCGGGACGAGCACCCCGCGCACCAGCACATTGGCCGGAAGGATGGGCGTGGGTTGTCCATCCATCATCGCGCTCCACCCGCTGTACCAGGCGTCATTGAGCACCAGCGCCGCTGGCATGCGCGCGTCCACCTCGAGCTCCACGGACTCCGGCGCGTAGTGAAGGAAGCGCACCTGGCCGAGCCCCTCGGCCCCGGGAGCCGCCTCGGCGGGCCGTGGCGTTTCGGGTGCACACTCGAGGATGGCCTGCTGGCCGGGCTGGAAGGAGCGTGAGCCGAGCTGCGTACGCGCGGCGTTCTCGTCCGCCACGCACACGGGCATGGCCAGGTAGGCGCGCGGCAACACCCGGGGATTGCCGATGAGCAGCGCCTCCATCCGGGGATCCTCGGCGACGACGACGTCCGGATTGCCGCGCATGCGCGCGAAGTCTCGCGCCTCCAGGGAGATGTAGCGCACGTTGTAGAGGCCGAAGAGGCGTCCCATCCAGGTGGCGAACGAGTCGAACGTGGTGATCAGCCCTCCGAGCCGCCGGGAGTGCGCGGGCAGATAGCTGTTGCCGCTCTCCAGCTTCCAGAGCGCGGTCGTGTTCGGCGCGAGCGTCGACACGAGGCCGAGGGCGGTGACATCCAGGAGGCTGAGCCCGGGAGGGAGCCGGCTCGGCAGCGGATTGTCCACCGCGCTGAAGACCCGGGGCCGGACCGCGCCCGCGTCCCGCTCCCGTTGCAGGACGACGTCCACCAGTCCCGATGGCTGCTCCAGCAGGTCCGTGTAGGTCACCTGGTACGTGCCCTCGTTGGCCAGATAGAGGACGGCGAACTGGAGCGTGAGCAGGGCTCCCGTGCGCAGCGTGAGCCGGTGTTCCTGGAGCAGCATCAGGCCCATCAACCCGAGCGAGCCCGCGGCGAGCAGGGAGGCCTGGAGGAAGTTGCCGTGGAGGATCCCCAGGGTGCGCGCGTCGCCGTTCTTCCAGAGGGCGCCCACCACCCCGTTCGAGAAGACGTGCCACCGCCACTCGCCCAGCGCGAGCAGGCCGCACACCAGCGCGAGCCCGAAGCCGGCCAGGGCGAGACGACGGGCCAGGGCGGGCTCGCGGAGGACGCCCTCCAGTCCGGCTCCGGCGCCCAGCGCGCAGGCGAACAGGAAGTAGGGGAGCAGCTTCTCCGGGTAGCGGAAGGAGCTCCAGAAGGGCACCCACCGGTAGAACCAGCCATAGAGCGGCAGGTGCAGCGCCAACGACAGCGCCAGGACGAACAGCGCGAGTCCGGCCACCTTCCACGTCAGCGGGTGGCGCCGCCAGGTCCACAGCGCGCTCGCGAGCAGCAGCAGCGCCGGAAGCCCCAGGTGCACTGAGGGGACCCAGAAGGTGCCCATGCCCGACTGGAACAGCTCATCCGCCAGCGGAGAGGAGGCGGCCCGGGCCAGCTCCGGATCGATGAAGAGCGGCCCGAAGGCCAGCTCGAGCAGCCGAAGGGGATGGAAGGAGAAGAGGGTGGCCTGGGTGAAGGTACCCGCCGTGGGCTGGGCGTCCTTCAGGATGCCGAGTACCGGGAGGATCTGCACCGCGGACAACAGCGCGCCGAGCACGATGAGCAGTCCGGCCCGGGGCGCCATTCGCAGCACGTCCGCGCGGCCCGGGCGCAGCAGCACGAGCCCCAGCAGCATGCCGTTGCACAGGGCGAAGCTCTGCGGGTCGCCCCCGAGGAGCACCAGGCACAGCGGAAGGGCGGTGGCGCAGGCGCGGCCCGCGGAGGGCTGGCGCAGGAAGCGCTCGGCACCCCAGAGGGCCCAGGGGAACGTGGCGGCCGCCATGAGGTAGAGCAGGTTGTTGCTGATGCCCACCATGTAGCCGCACAGCGCGTAGGTGAGCCCCGAGAGCAGCGCGGCGCCTCGTCCCATGCCCCACAGCCGGGCGAACAGGTACGTGCCTCCCAGGGCCGCCACGTAGGACAGCAGGGTGGTGAGCTTGAGCGCCGGCCCCAACGGCAGCAGCAGGTAGAGCAGGTTGGCCGGGTGGAAGGCCCCGGAGATGAGCATGCCCGTGTAGGGCTGCCCCATCCCGTCGTACGGGTACCAGCCCGGGAACTGGAGCTGGGAGACACGCTCGGCCCAGTACTGCTTCAGCGGGTAGTAGACCCGGAGGATGTCTCGCGCGATGAAGACCTCGTCGGTGAGGCTCGCCCGGTGGAAGTAGAGCAGCGGCAGGACGACGATGGCCGCCACCACCGCGAGACGGATTCTGGCCTGCTGGGAGAGGGGCATGTGCTCGGGGACGCACCTTACACTCCCCTTCGCCAGCGGGCTGGTATCGTCCGGCCCCCCATGTCACGCGACACCCGGGCCACAGCCCTCGCCTTCTCCGCTCTCGGGCTCCTGCTCGTCCTCCACACGCTGCCCTTCTTCCCGATGCGCGTGGATGATGCCTTCATCCTGCTGCGCTACGCGGAGAACCTCGCGGCGGGCCACGGCCCCGTCTTCAACGTGGGCGAGCGCGTGGAGGGTTTCACCAGCCCCGCCATGGTGGTGCTCGAGGCGGCCTTGCTTCGCCTGGGCGTGGAGCCGCTCCTGGCGGTGAAGGTGCTCGGGGTCGTGTGCGGGCTCGTGCTGGTGGGTGTCAGCATGGCCCTCGCCCGGGAGCTGAGCGGCTCGCGGGCGGCCGGGGTGCTCGCGGGGCTGCTGGTGGCGCTGCACACGGGCGTCGCGGTGGCGTGCGTCAATGGACTCGAGACCGCTCCCTTCGCCGCTTTCGTCGCGCTCGGGCTGTTCTTCCACGTGAGGGCCCGTTCGCCCCGTGACGAGGGGCTGGCCGGTCTGGCACTCGCCTTGGCCATCCTCTTCCGTCCCGAGGGAGGACTGCCGCTCGCGTTCATCGGCGTGAGCGCGCTGTGGCGCTGGCGCCGCGAGCCCGACCGCTGGCGCCGCTGGGTGGCCCTCGCCCTGCCCACCCTGGTGCTCGTGGTGCCCGCCACCGCCTACAAGGCCGCCTGGTTCGGCTCGCTCACCCCCAACACGTTGCTGGCCAAGGTGCCGCGCGACCCGACGGGCCGCCTCGCCTCCGGCCTGGACTACCTCGCGGACTACGGCGTGGCGCATTACGGGTACCTCGCGCTGCTCGGCTCGTGGGTGCTCGCCTTCAAGGGGGACCCGCGCTTCCGGTTGCTCGCTGTGCTCTTCACCGTGTGGGCCGCGTACATCGCCTCCGTGGGCGGGGACTGGATTCCCCACTTCCGCTTCCTCGTCCCGCTGGTGCCCATCGCCGCCGTGGCGACCGCCACCGCCCTCGTGCTGCTCTGGCGGTTGCTCGGCGAGCGGATGCGTGAGGGCTCGCGGACTCCGGCCCGGGCGGGTCTCGTGCTGCTCGTGGCCGCGGCCCTGCTGCCTCCCGCGGTGCTCCAGGTGCAGGAGGTGTTCACGCAGGCGCGGATCGACACCGGCGCCTCGGTCCTGGCGCGCGAGCCGCTCGGCACATGGCTCTCGTCCGTGGGCGGGCCGGGCGCCTCGGTGGCGATGCTCGATGTGGGGGCCGTGGCCTATGGCAACGAGCTGCGTGTCATCGACACGGGTGGCCTGACGGATACGCGGATTGCCCGGGTGATCAACGCCAGCCGGGGGACCTACCAGGGCCACCTCTTCTTCCCGGACAACGCGGGCTCCCGGGAGATCGCCCGGGTGGTACTCGGCGACAAGCCCTCGTTCGTGGTGCTGCGCCTCAATGGCGAGCTGCCCTGGATTCTCGAGGAGCGGCTGCGGGGCGAGGACGGCAGGCCCCTGCCCCTGCGCGCGGCCTATCAGCAGGACCGGGCCCTCTTCGAGGCCCCGAACTTCGCCGACGAGTACGAGTTCCTCTGCGGCCAGCCCTCGGACCCCAGCACCGAGGGGTGGATCTGGCACTACAACGTCTTCGTCCGGAAGGGACTCCCGCTCGCCCGGCGTCCCAGTCCCGATGCCCAGGGCGCCACGCGCTGCTTCTGAGTCCTCCGCCCTCGAGTCGTGCCGGGACGAGGGGACCCTGACTTGACTTGAGCGGTCACCGGTTGAAAGGATACCGCTGGAGTCGAGTGGGGCGGCGTTGCCCGGAGCGGGAGGAGCGGAGATGGGGAAGGGGAAGAAGCCAGCGACCTATGAGGACATCGAGGCGCTGCCGGTGGGGTGGGTGGGGGAGATCATCGAGGATGAGCTGGTGGCCTCGCCGAGGCCCGCGATGGGTCATGCGCGGGTCTCTTCTGTGTTGGGTACGGAGCTGGGCGGCCCGTTCGACCTGGGGCGGGGCGGGCCCGGTGGGTGGTGGATCTTCGACGAGCCCGAGGTCCACCTCGGCCGCAATGTGCTGGTGCCGGACCTGGCGGGCTGGCGGCGTGAGCGCTTGCCGAAGCCGCCTGCTCCCAACGAGCCCTTCATGACGGTGGCGCCGGATTGGCTGTGCGAGGTGCTCTCTCCGTCCACCGAGTCCATGGATCGCGCGCGCAAGCTGCCGCTCTATCACCGTGAGGGAGTGAGCCACGTGTGGCTGGTGGATCCGCTCGCACGGACTCTGGAGGTGCTTCGCCGCGAGGCCAGGGGGTGGCTGCTCGTGGCGACGCACACGGGGGATGAGCGAGTACGCGCCGAGCCCTTCGAGGCGGTGGAGCTCGGACTGGAGCTGCTCTGGCTCCCCGAGGGACCGGCCGGGCGGTGAACAGTCGAAGCCTCCCCGCGTTCCATGCGGGTGCCGTTCTGGGGCAGGCTTGTGTCCATGGCGTTGGAACGGGTCCGGTCCTGGTGGCGGGGCGAGACGGCACAGCCCCTGCGTCCCGTGGTGGAGTGGCTGGGCCGCTACCCGCTGCTGGTGGTGCTCCAGTTGCTGCCCGTCTGCATCGTCTGGGGCGGGTTCGAGTCGATGGGGCTGCCGCGCCTCTTCCTCCATGACGTGCCCCGGGTGACGTTCGTCGCGGGTTTCATGGCGGCGATGTTGTTGGGGCAGTTGTGCTTCGTCGGCTTCCTGCTGGACGCGGACGAGAAGTGGGCCCTGGCGCCCCGGCGGGGCAAGCCGGGTGGAGTTCCGCCTTCCGTCCGCTGGTACTTCTTCCGCACCGGGACCTATCCCGCCTGGCTCGTGATGCTCAGCATCCCGTGCCTCATCGACCGGCAATTCGCCTTCCTCTTCGGCGTCCTGTCCGCGCTGGGCGTCACGCTGCTGCTCACGCGCGGCGCCGAGTGGTTGCAGCGCTGGTGCGAGTCGGACCGGCAACGCCATGCGTGGCTGCGGTGGATCGAGGCGACGTTCTTCCGCAGGCGCTCGACGCTCATCGTGGTGCTGCACGTGCTCCAGGCAGGGCTGCTCGCCGTCTTCCTGCTGGCCTACTTGCTGGTGGCCGCGCACGTGGCCTTCACGGGCAACCACGGATGGGTGTCGCCGGCCGTGGTCATCTGCGTGGCGATCGGCCTGGTCGGTGCCCTCTACGGCGCCGTCCGCTTCTTCTTCCCCGAGCGGCACATGGGCGCGTTGCTCGTCTCGGGCGTCCTGGTGGTGTTCGCCGGAAGGGGTTGCGCGGACGTCTCCTACTACGACGAGCTGTCCCTGCCCCAGCCGCCCGCATACGCGGGAACGAGCCTCGCGTCTCCCCGGGACGCGGGGCTGCTGGGCGACGAGGCGGTGCTGGACGCGTGGCTGGCGCGCATGCGGGCGGAGCCCCCTCCCGGCGCGGTGTGGCCCGCCCAGGGCGAGGTGCAGCTCGCCTCGGGGCAGGCGGTGCCTCGTTGTGAGCCGGGGCCGAGGCCTCGGCTGGCCCTGGTGTCGACGAGCGGAGGCGGCATCCGCGCCGCGGCGTGGACGGCGCATGTGCTTTCCAAGTTGCAAGGGCCGGAGGGCGTGCCGGGCTTCCACCGCTACGTGCGCCTCGTCACCGGAGCCTCGGGCGGCATGGTGGGAGCGGGCACCTGGGTGGCGGGGCTCTACCCCGGAGGCATGGCGGACCCGAGCGTGCTGCCCACGATGATGCAGAAGGACAGCCTGTCATCGGCGGCCATCGCGCTGATGCTGCCCTTCGGCGAGGGCCGGGGCCGGGCGCTGGAGAACGCCTGGGGACGGCACACGGACGGCCTGCTGAGCCGCACCTTCGGAGACCTGCGCCAGGGCGAGGCGGAGGGCTGGCTGCCCTCGCTGGTGTACTCGCCGATGCTGGTGGAGGACGGGCGGCGGTTGCTGGTGAGCAACCTGGACCTGTCGGCGCTGACGTCCTCGGAGGCGAGCTCGCTGGTGGTGGAGCGCAACGGCGACGAGCCCCGCGAGAAGGCGCTGTCCCGGCTGTCCCTCTCGGGGGTGCAGCTCTTCCAGCTCTTCCCCCTCAAGCAGCGGGCCTTCCCGGTGGCGGCCGCGGCGCGGATGAGCGCGTCCTTCCCCTACGTCAGCCCGGCGAGCGCCCTGCCCACCTCGCCGCGCGTTCGCGTGGTGGACGCGGGCTACTACGACAACTACGGGGTGGATCTGGCGGTGCAGTGGCTGCACACCCATCGCGAGTGGGTACGCGAGTGCACATCGGGGGTGGTGCTCATCCAGATTCGCGATCACCTGGGCAACGGCCGGCGCACGAAGCTGCAGGTGGCCCCGGCGGACGGGCTGCTGGGTGGGCTGACGTCACCCCTGGAGGCGGTGCTGCGGGCGCGTGAGTCCAGCATGTCCTTCCGCAACGACGCCCTGCTGAGCCTGGTGCAGGACGAGCTCAACGTGAGCGAGCCGTGCTTCTTCACCACCGCCATCTTCGAGCTCGGCGAGACGGCCCCGTTGAGCTGGGCCCTGACGGATCACGACGTGGCGAGGCTGGATCTCGCGGCGGGCAGCCCCGCGTTGCGCGAGCGGGTGGTAGCGGTGCGCGAGTGGCTCACCGCGGGCCCGGAAGCACAGCAGCGGGCCCGCGAACGCGGTCTGTGTCCTGGCGGACGCGAGCTGTGAGCGCCCCTCAGACGCCGGGGATGACGGGACGCAGCGCCGCGGCGAACTCCTCCTCGCCCTCGTAGACGGGGTGCCGCACCCACGTGCGCGCCTCCACTCCGCCGCGCAGCAGCTGCGCGCCCGTCTCGTGCTCCAGCGTCCACTCCGGCACGTCTCCCACCAGGTACTCCACGCCCCACGGTGAGGCGCACTCTTCCCAGTCCTCCTGGGGAAGGTTGCCCCACGGGTAGCGCCGCCCGTCCGTCCCACGTGCCGCCATCTCCCACTCATCCGCACTTGGGAGGCGGATGTGCGCATTCTCGATCTTCGAGAGCTCCTCGCACAGCCGCTCGGCCTCCTTGAAGGAGCCAAGCCACACCTGCTCGTGGTCAAGCTCGACACGGGTGGGTTGTGGGTTACCCACCCACTTGGCCAGACGTCTGTCCACGGGGATTTGAGCCACGAAGAAGCCGGGGGACGTCACCCGGCGCACGGGGTTGGCGCCCAGCAGGTGCTCCACGGGGGCAATCCACCGCAGCGGCAGCCCCGAGCGCTCCAGGTAGAAGCGGCCCTCCTGCTGCACCACGCCGGGCGGTAGCTGCCGGGGCATCTTGCCCATGCTCAGGGCGGTGGTGAGCGAGTACAGCAGCATGGAAGCCGGGTCCGACACCTCCAGCTCCCCGGCCAGCAGCTTCCACAGCGGCTTGAGGGGATCCCTCCCCGGCACGCTGTCCCCTGGGTGACGGCGCTCCTGGAGGTATCGGATGACCCCCTGCCAGAGCGCCTCGAGGAAACGGCGCTCGCGCGGCTCGTCCACCTCCTGCAACAGGGTGGGCAGGTCCGAGGACTGGAGGGCGGGCAGCACGTCACGGGCCCGCAACCGGGCGGTCGCCAGCACTGCCGTCATGCGCACTTCCAGGTCGGAATCCTTCAGAGCGGCGCGCAGCACCTCGTCGAAACGGGGGTTGGGGCCCTGCTCCAGCATCAGCCAGCGCAGTGCCTGCCGGCGCTCCTCGAGCGTGGAAAGACCCCGGGACACGACCGTGTTTTCCCGGGCTTCGCCGGACTCCGGGGTGGGCCCTGGGTATGGACGGACCCCCAGCTCCTGGGGCGCGGTGGACAGCCCCCGGCCCACCAGGGATTGCACCCGGAGTACGTACGGGCCGATGACCAGCTCGTCCTCGAATTTCAGCACGCAGGGGTGGGCCACGGGCCTCCCGTTGAGCCAGGTTCCGTTCTTCGAGCCTTCGTCCAACACGATGGTGGCTCCCTCGATGGCGACCAGTCTGCAGTGGGTGCGGGAGACGCTCCCATTGTCGAGCACGAGATCGTTCGCCGGGTCCCTCCCGATGGCGATTTCGCGCGATGCCAGGGTGCCCGTCTTCATGCTGCTCTCTCCGATGAGCCCGACAGTGATGGTGAACACGCGTGCTCCTCTGGGTGGAGGGTGGGGGGGAAGGCCGGTCCAACTCCGGCTGCCTCCGAATCTCCAAGCACGATGTGTGCCAACGGTAGGGCTTTTACGGACTACCCCGTACATCCGGACCTTTCGGGGCCCGGCGGCGCCCCCTATACCCCGAGTCGTCCCCCAGTGCCTGTCAAAACTGCTATCAATCGTGACAGTGATGTCGCACGGGAGGGCTGATGACGAGTGGTGATGGCGAGTCGCCCCCCACCCCGGGCCGGCCCTCGCGCAGCAGGACCTGGCAGGCGATTCCGTCGACGCGTCGACAGGACGAGGAGTCCGACGCCGACACCCGCAACGAGCGGTTGATGCGCGAGCCCCAGGTCCAGGAGGACGGCGCGGAGGAGCCCCGGAATTGGGAGGTGCCCTATCGGGAGCCCCGGGTGCTGCTCGTTCAGCGCGAGGGGGTCGAGGACCTGACGGTGCCGCTGTACCCGGATCGCTCGTACGTCTTCGGGCGGGCGCCCGAGTCCACCGTCGTCTTTCCGAATGACGCGGTGTCGCGGCAGCACGGGCGGCTGTCGTTCCGCGAGGATCAGCGCTGGGTGTACCGGGAGCTCAACTCGAAGAATGGGAGTTTTCTCGGGCGCCAGGAGGAGCAGGGCGTGGTGGATCCCCGCCTGCACTTCCAGCGGGTGGGCCCCTCGCGAGACCAGGTGCTGGAGGCCGGGGACGTGGTGCTGCTGGGCAATGGCAAGAGCCGCATCACCCTGCTGGCGGAGGTGCCGCCAGAGGTGGAGGCCGGTCCCCGTCCGAGGAAGCAGGTGTCCTCCGTCACGATGCAACTGGAGCGCTCCATCGAGCGCTGTGCCCGCCACCACCTGCCGGTGTTCCTGCTGGGCAAGTCGGGCACGGGCAAGACGTTCATCGCGCGGGAGATCCACAGCCGCAGCGGGGTGGAGGGCAACTTCGTCATCCTCAACTGTGGCCGGCTGCCGCAGGACACCAACGCGCTCACCAGCGAGCTGCTCGGGCACGTGAAGGGCGCGTACACCGGTGCGTCGCTCTCGCGCGTGGGCAAGCTCTACAGCGCCAACGGGGGCACGCTCTTCCTGGACGAGGTGGAGTTCCTCTCCAGCGTCGCGCAGGACTTCCTGGTGGACGTGCTGGAGGGCACGGGCAGCCTCGCGCCGCTGGGCGCTCCCGCGGACTTCCGCGAGCCCCCGCCGCGCTTCCGGCTCATCTCCGCCTCCAAGGTGCCGCTGCGGCAGACGGCGCTACGGCCGGACCTCACGCAGCGGCTCGCCACGGGGGACTTCATCATCCTCCCCACGCTCGAGGAGCGGCACGAGGACATTCCCCACCTGGTGGAGATCTTCCTGCACCGGCTGAGGGTGGAGCAGCAGTACGACGCCGAGCTCACCCGCGAGGCCATCGCCTTCCTGCAGAAGGCGCGCTGGCCGGGACAGATTCGCGAGCTGGAGTCGACGGTGCGCACGGTGGTGGCCCGCGAGGCGGCGCAGCAGGAGCTGGAGGGACTCGCGCGCCACCGGACGCTCGTCACGCTGGAGTCGGTGAGGAGCTACCTGCAGCAGCGGGAGCTGGGTTTCGGAGGCCCGGTCTCCGAGCCCGCGCAGGAGGAAAAACGGCCCTCGAAGGAAGGGCTCGCCTCCGTGCGCAAGCGCCCGAGCGATCTGACGGGCGAGGACATCCGGCGTGCCCTGGAGAAGCACGAGGGCAACAAGACGCGGGCCTCCGTGGAGTTGCGGGTGGCGCTCAACACCCTGAAGGCGCGGATGAAGGCGCTCGGCATCGAGTGACGAAGCGGGGCAACAGTACCGGCAGCCGCTGGAGGTGGGCCCAATCGAGGAAGGGCTCCCGGTGCGCGGGCCGGGCCGGCGGGAGGGGCTCCGCGTGGAGGTGTGTCCGCCCGGTGGTGCAGCGGCCCACGAGGGACTGGACGCGCAGCACGCAGTGGCCCACGACGAGCTCGTCGTGGAAGGAGATGAACGTGGGATGGGTGAGGGGCTCACCATTGAGCCAGGTGCCATTGCTCGAGCCCTCGTCCATCACCACGGCCCCGCCCTCGACGGCCACCAGCCGGCAATGCACGCGTGAGACGAGCTCGTCCTCGAGCACCAGGTCGTTCTCCGCCGCGCGGCCGATGCTGACCTCGCGTGAGGCCAGGGTGCCCGTGTGCCTGTCATTCGTTCCGACGCGCCCGACAGTGATGACGAACATGGTGTGCCCTCCGGGTGGATGGACCCTTCCGGAGCACGGCTCGTGCCGGGCCTCGCCCGAGGACGGATTCCGAGTTGTTTCAAGGACTTGCGCCCTGTCGCCGCGGGGGATGGGGGGACCTGCCGGCATGGGGTCGTCAAAGCTGCTATCAATTCTGATGGCAATCAGCCGAAGGGGGGCCGAATGACGACCCGGGAGAGGCGTGGAGAGGGGCAGGGTGGGGAACAGGAGGAGGCGCAGGGTGGCGCGCCGAACGGCCCCTCGCTGGAGAAGACCAGCGTCTCCATCCGGGCGATCCCGGACTCCGCGTCAGAGCTGTCCAGCACGAGTGATGGCCGGTTGAGGACGTTGGGGCCATCGGCTCCCGAGCAGGAGGTGGATCAGTCGCCCTACCGCGAGCCGCGGGCCCTGCGGGTCCAGCGCGAGGGCACCGAGGATCTGATCGTCCCGCTGTACCCGGATCGCTCGTACGTCTTCGGGCGGGCGCCCGAGTCCACGGTCGTCTTTCCGCACGACGCGGTGTCGCGGCAGCACGGGCGGCTGTCGTTCCGCGAGGACCACCGCTGGGTGTACCGGGATCTCAACTCGCGCAACCACAGCTTCCTGGGCCGCAGCGACGTCCAGGTGGAGGGCGACGAGCGCAGGCACTTCCAGGAGATCCGCGCCTCGAGGGACCAGGTGCTGGAGGCCGGGGACGTGGTGCTGCTGGGCAATGGCAGGAGCCGCATCACCCTCCTGGAGGAGGTGCCGCACGGACTGGTGGCGGGCTCGCGCTCGCAACAGGGGCAATCACCCGAGACGGTCCGGCTCGAGCGCGCCATCAACGTCTGTGCCCGGCACCAGCTCCCGGTGTTCCTGCTGGGGAAGTCGGGCACGGGGAAGACCTATATCGCGCGGGAGATCCACAGCCGCAGCCGGCTCGAGGGCAACTTCGTCATCCTCAACTGCGGACGGCTGCCCCAGGACATCAACGCGCTCACCAGCGAGCTGTTGGGACACGTGAAGGGCGCGTTCACGGATGCGTCCTACGCGCGAGTGGGCAAGCTCTACAGCGCCAATCGGGGCACGCTCTTCCTGGACGAGGTGGAGTTCCTGCCGCGCCTCGCGCAGGACTTCCTGGTGGACGTGCTGGAGGGCACGGGCAACTTCGCGCCGCTGGGGGCTCCCGCGGACTTCCGCGAGCCCCCGCCGCGCTTCCGGCTGATCTCCGCCTCCAAGGTGGCGCTCCAGCAGACCGGGCTGCGGCCGGATCTCACGCAGCGGCTCGCCACGGGGGATGTCATCATCCTCCCCACGCTCGAGGAACGGCGCGAGGACATCCCGAGCCTGGTGGAGACCTTCCTGCACCGGCTGAAGGTGGAGCAGCAGTACGATGCCGAGCTCACCAGCGATGCCATCGCCTATCTGCAGAAGGCGAGCTGGCCAGGGCAGATCCGCGAGCTGGAGTCGACGGTGAGGACGGTGGTGGCCCGCGAGGTGGCGCTCCAGTCACTGGAGGGGATTGAACACCGGCGGACCGTCATCACGCTGGAGGCGGTGAAGACCTATCTGGTGCAACGGCAGGTGGGCTTCGAGGGCGAGGGGGCGGCTCCCATGCCCCGGGTGACCATGGAGGTGCCAGCGACCGCGTTGCGCAAGAGGCCCGCGGATCTGACCGCGGAGGAGCTCCGGGAGGCATTGGCGAAGCACCAGGGCAACAAGACCCGAGCCGCCCAGGAACTGGGCATCGCGGTCAACACGCTCAAGGCGCGGATGAAGGCGTTCGGTATCGAGTGAGGGACGCAGTGGGCCGCTGGGCACATGGGCTGACTCGCGCCCATTTCCCCTCGCCCTCCGGGAGAGGGACGGGGTGAGGGTATCGGATGAACCCGGGTTGAACCCACTGTCCACGCCGTGGGTCACGGGTTGAAGAACGGGCCCAGGCACCCTCACCCCCACCCTCTCCCGAGGGGAGAGGGAGTATTAGCGCACCACCACCCGGTCCCGTCCCGCTTGCTTCGCCTGGACGCACGCCGCCTCCGCTGCGTCCAACAGGTTGCCGTAGGGTTCTCCAGGCCTCAGCCCCGCGACTCCCACCGACACCGTGATGTGGAAGCCGCCTGTCTGCGAGCGGAACCCCTTGTCCGTGAGCCGCCGGCGCAATCCCTCCGCCAGCCTCTCTCCCACGTACGGCGCAACCGCGTAGAGGCTCGCCGCGAAGGCATCCCCCTCCATCCGGCCAATCGGCCCCCGTCCGTCCAACTCCGCCCCGAGCTCGTCCACCAACCCGCTCAGCGCCGCGTCCATCGCCTCACGGCCGTGCGCGTCGTTGCCCTCCTGCGTCTCGTCCACGTCCACCCAGAGCAACGTCAGCGGCATCCGCGCCAGGTTCGCGTCCGACACCGCCTTCGCGAGCAACGACTCGAAGTAGGGGCGCAGGTATGCCCCGGTGCTCGGACAGATTTGTGGGGCGCGGTCGCTCATCGGCGAGTGGACTCAGCCCGCCTTGCGCGAGGCCGCCTTCGTCTTCGCGTGCGCCTTGTCGAATCCCTCGTAGAAGCGCACCGCGTGGTCTCCCACCTTCTGGATGTGCTGGTTGTTCAGGTACGCCGTCACCGGCGCCGCAACGAACGGCATCGCCCGCCCCAACGTCTGCAGGCCTCCCTTCGTCAGCAACACCTCCGCCACCTTCCCCAGCACCCTCGGCCCTGAACGCTGAACCGGCCCCACGCCCGTCGTGTACCCGTACAGGTCCAACAGCTCGTTGCGCGCCCGCTCGCTCTTCAGGTTCACCTTGTACAGCGTGGCCAGGTCCACCAGCAGCACCAGCTGCAACCACGCCATCACCGTCAGGTCCGCCGGCAGCCCCAGCAGCCCGAACGCCCCGAACACCCCGCCTGTCATGCTCGCCACGTGCTTCTTCTCGTCGATGAGGCGCTGCGCCCGCTCGCGCACCCCCGCCGAGGGATAACGCTGCTCCAGCTCCAACACCCGCTTGCGCGACCGGGGCACCTCCTGCTGCACCAGGTCCGACAGCTTCGTGTCCGCCAGCTTCTTCAACTCCGCCGGCGTCAGCTGCTTCACCTTGTCCGCGATGGGGTCATAGAAGGCCATTCCGTCTCTCCTCCCCTCAGTAACCCCGCTCGGCGAGGTAAAGGTCCACCAATGCGCCCTCTTCGTACCAGGCGTGACGCATCTCCGCGTTGAACCAGCGCGAGTCCGGCTTCGCCGTCCGCACCTCGAGCTTCACCCGGTTGGGCGCCGTGTCGATGATCGCCGCCCGCGCCTTGCACCCTCCGCCCGGCTCGTCACCATAGCCACCTTCCAGGCAGATCTCGTCACCCACCGACAGCCGGCGCGTGTACTCGGTGGCCAGGTACTTGGCCTCGTCACAGTTGCCCCGCACCGACGAGCGCCCGTGCTGCTCGCACCGGTCCTTCACCGGCGAGCGCACCAGCGGGATCGCTCCCACGAGCGGATCCTCGTCGTTGGGGTTGGGCCGGAAGGCTTCCTTGTCGCTGATACAGCCCGCCAGCACCCACAGCAGGCCTCCGCATGCCCAGGTCCACTTCATCGCTTGCTCGCCTCCGGGGCGGCCATACCGCCCGTCATGGACGCACGAGCATGGCAAGCCCGCGCCGGAGCGTAAAGCGGTGGGAGACGCCGAGCGTCCAGCGCCGTTCAGGCGATGCGGCGCGCCGGGCCCGGAATCTCCTCCGTCCGCCCGGGCACGATGCGGTTCTTCTCGTCCACGAAGACGACCGTGGGCTTCCAGTGGAGCGCCTCGTGCTCCTCCACCTCGGCGAAGGTGGCCAGGATGACCAGGTCCCCCGGCTTGTTGAGGTGCGCCGCGGCGCCATTGATGCAGATGACGCCGCTGCCCGGCTCACCCTCCAGGGCATACGTCTCCAGCCGCGTGCCCTGCGTCACGTTCCACACCGCCACCTTCTCGAAAGGCAGGATGTCGGCGGCACGCAGCAGGTGGCTGTCGATGGTGACCGAGCCCTCGTAATCCAGGTCGGCCTGGGTGACGGTCGCACGGTGGATCTTCGACTTGAAGAGGATTCGGCGCATGAGGGGGTCCGGAAGAATGCCGCGCAACCGTAACGGCTGACGTGCCGGGGGACAACCTTCAATGGCTCGTCCGCCCGTCCGCCCCCTCGCCCACCCCGCTAACGCCGGAAATTCAGGAGTTGGGAGACGTCCAGGGGCACGTTCTGGCCACCCGACACCAGCTTGCCATCCCACTTCACCTGCGCGTTGCCTCCCGAGCGCAGCGCGTTGGCCGCGCTGGCCGCGCTCAGGAAGTTGATGGTGAGGGGCAGGGTGATCTGCTTCGTGGCGCCGGGTTCCAGCATGCCCAGGTCACCCGTGTTGAGGTTGCCCACACTGGCGCCGGCTACCTTCAGGCCACCGCTGATGCCGGCCACCGGGAGCGGGAAGGTGTTGCGGTTCTTCACCGTGAGGGGGAACTGCACCGTGGCGCCCTGCATCGTGACGTTGGAGATGCGCGGGGCCTCGAACTGCACCTGGGGAATCTTGGGGACCTCGAAGACGCCCTCGTGCGCCAGGGGGAACTTCAGCACGCCGATGGGCGTCTGGATGCCGAGGGTGCCCTGGGCCTTGTAGCGGGCGCTGTCCTTGTTGAGGAACGTGGTCACCACGGGGGCGATGTCCGCGAACTTCACGTTGGCGGGGAAGGTGAGCTCGGACTTGCCCTTGGCCGCGATGTTGAGGCCCTTGGGCGGAGTGCCCGCCACCACCTGCTTGTCCTCGACGAAGAAGGCGTAGTCGATGGAGGCCAGGGACAGCCCCAGCGGGTTGGGATTGTCGATCTGATAGACGAGGTCGACGGTGGCGTCGGAGAGCGAGGCCTGTGACAGACGCGCCGTCTTGAAGGTGAGGCGGGGCTTCTGGAAGGCGTTCTTCAGCATCTTCTGCATCGAGGCGCAGCCAGCGAGCAGGACGAGGCCGAGGGTGGCGACGAGGAGGAGGGGTCGGTTCTTCAGGTTCATGGTCATGAGCATGTCAGCGGACGGATGAGCTGCCGAGCCATTCAAACCGGCTCGTGGAGCGGGCCGCCACTCTCCGTGCGACATGCATGGGGCCCGAGAGGAGTGGTAAGTCTGGCGCCGTGAGAATGCGAGAACCTGGTTCCCGGCTCCTACCCGCCGTCCTGTGTGCCTTGTTGTCCCTCCCCGCCTGTACCCGGAGTGCGGGTGCGGAGACCTCGCGCAAGGTGGTCCTCGAGCCCTGCAGGCTGGAGGGCGTGGGACGGCAGGCCCTGTGTGGCACCTACGAGGTGTGGGAGGACCGCGCCGCGAAGAAGGGGCGGAAGGTGCCGCTGAAGGTGGTGGTGGTGCCGGCGCTCGCGGCCTCGCCGGAGCCGGACCCGCTGGTGCTGCTGGCCGGAGGCCCCGGACAGGGCGCCGCGAAGCTGGCCGGACACATGGTGCCCGTGCTGGAGCGCATCCAGCGCAACCGGGACCTGCTCTTCGTGGACCAGCGCGGAACCGGAGACTCGCGGCCGCTCGCGTGCGACCCGGTGCCTCCCGATGCGCCGCTGGCCCAACAGTTCGACAGCACCTACCGCGAGGAGGACTTCCGCAAGTGCCTGGCGGGCTACGACGCGGACGTGCGGCACTACACCACGCCCGTCGCCATGGACGACCTGGACGAGGTGCGCGAGGCGCTCGGCTACCAGAAGCTGAACCTGTACGGCGTCTCCTACGGCACGCGAGCCGCGCTGGTGTACATGCGCCAGCACCCGGAGCACGTGCGCACGGCCATCCTCGAGGGCGTGGCGCCCATGTCGCTGCTGCTGCCCCTCTACGTCGCGCGGGACAGCCAGCGTGCCCTGGAGCTCCTCTTCACCCACTGCGAGCAGGACGCCGAGTGCAAGAAGCGCTACCCGGACCTGCGGGGCCGCTTCGAGGCGCTGCTGGCGCAACTGCAACAGGCCCCGGTGCACACGAAGGTGGAGCACCCGCTCACCGGCGTGCCCGAGGAACTCACCCTCACCCGGGAAGGCTTCACCGGGATACTGCGCGGGCTGCTCTACATGCCCGAGGCGGCGTCGCTGGTGCCGCTGGTGCTGGACCGGGCCACGCAGGGGGACTGGCGGCCGCTCATCGCCATCCACCACAGCATGAGCAGCGGCATCTCCGGCAACATGAGCCAGGGCATGTTCCTCTCGGTGGTGTGCGCGGAGGATGCGCCCCACATCACCGCCGAGGCCATCTCCCGCGAGTCGAAGGACACGTGGCTGGGCGAGGTGGGGGTGAGCACCATGCTGAAGCCCTGCGCCTTCTGGCCGAAGGGCGAGCTGCCCAAGGACTACCGCGAGCCGGTGAAGTCGGACACGCCGGTGCTGCTGCTCTCCGGAGAGTTGGATCCGGTGACGCCGCCCTCGTGGGGTGACGACGCGAAGAAGACGCTGACGCACAGCCTGCACGTGACGCTGCCCGGCGTGGGACACGGGACGAGCTCCATCGGGTGCGCACGCACGCTGATGGCGGACTTCGTGAACCGCGGAAGCGTGGAGGGGCTCGAGTCGAAGTGCGGCGAGGGCCTCAAGCGTCCCCCCTTCTTCACCTCCTTCGCTGGCCCGGTGCCCTGACATGATCGAAGTGACGAACCTGCACAAGCGCTTCGGCGCGGTGACGGCGGTGGAGGACGTGAGCTTCCGCGCCGAGGACGGCGTGGTGACGGGACTGCTCGGGCCCAACGGCGCGGGCAAGACGACCACGCTGCGGATGCTCTACACGCTCATCCGCCCGGACAGGGGCAGCGCGAAGGTGGATGGGCTGGAGGTGGCGGACCAGCCGCTGGAGGTGCGCCGGTCCATCGGGGTGCTGCCGGACGCGCGAGGCCTCTACCCGCGCCTGACGGCCCGCGAGCACATCGAATACGCGGGCTCGCTGCACGGCCTGTCGGGCGCCACGCTGGACAAGCGCATCGGCGAGCTGGTGGAGCTGCTGGACATGAAGGAGATCGCCAACCGGCGCACCGAGGGCTTCAGCCAGGGCGAGCGCATGAAGGTGGCGCTGGCGAGGGCGCTGGTGCACGGGCCTCGCAACGTGCTGCTGGACGAGCCCACCAACGGCCTGGACGTGATGAGCACGCGCGCGGTGCGCACGCTCATCCGCCGGCTGAAGGAGCAGGGGCACTGCGTGGTGTTCTCCAGCCACGTGATGCAGGAAGTGGCGGCGCTGTGTGACCGCATCGTGGTGGTGGCGAAGGGACGAGTGGTGGCGGACGGCACCCCGGACGAGCTGCGCACGCGCACGGGGAAGGACAGCCTGGAGGAGGCTTTCGTGACGGTCATCGGCAGTGACCAGGGGTTGATGCAGTGAAGACGCTCCTGACGGCGGTCTTCCGCAAGGAAATGAAGGACCATCTGCGCGACCGGCGCTCGGTGTCGAGCGTGCTGGGCGGCTCGCTGATGGGGCCCGTCCTCTTCGCGGTGATGTTCACGGTGCTGGCCTCGTGGAACCGGCAGGACAAGCCGCTGGAGCTGCCCGTGGTGGGGCGGGCCCACGCGCCGAGCCTGATGGCGTTCCTGGAGCGCTACGGCGTGCAGCTGTCCGACGCTCCGGCCGACTACGAGTCACGCATCCAGGCGGGCACACTGGACGCGGTGCTCATCATCCCCGAGGACTACGGGAAGGACTTCTCGGCGGGACGCTCGGCGAAGGTGCAGCTGGTGATGGACAACTCGCGCAACAAGGCGCGCTTCACCATCCGGCGGGCGCAGTCGCTGCTGAGCCAGTACGCGGGAGTGCTGGGCACCCAGCGGCTGATGGCACGAGGCGTGGCGCCGGAGCTGGCCTCGCCGGTGCGGGTGGAGGAGGTGGACCTGGCCACGCCGGAGCGGCTGGCGGCGAGCATCCTCAACATGATTCCGCTCTTCCTGGTCATCTCCTGCTTCATGGGCGGGTTGAACGTGGCCATCGACACCATGGCGGGTGAACGGGAGCGTGGCTCGCTGGAGCCGCTGCTGCTCAACCCGGTGCAGCGCGGGACGCTGGTGGTGGGCAAGTGGCTGGCCACCACGGTGTTCTCCTGCACCATGGTGGTGGTGGTGGCGGTGGCGTTCGTGCTGGTGGCCAAGCGGGTGCCGTTGCAGGACCTGGGCGTGAAGGTGAGCCTGGATGCGGTGGCCGCGGTGGGCATGGTGGGCGCGGTGCTGCCCCTGTCCCTGCTCGCGTCGGCGATGCAGATGCTGGTGGCGACGTTCGCCCGCTCGTTCAAGGAGGCGCAGACGTACCTCCAGCTGCTCATGATGCTGCCCATGATTCCGGGCATGATGCTGGCGCTGTCTCCCATCGAGAGCCAGACGTGGATGTTCATGGTGCCGGTGCTGGGCCAGGAGCTGCTGGTCTCGGAGCTGATGCGCGGCGAGCCGCTGGGCGTGCTGCCCTTCGTGCTGAGCACGGTGGGTTGCGTGGCGCTGGCGGCGGCGTGCCTCGCGGCCATCTCCCGGCTGTTGAGCGACGAGAAGATCGTCTTCGGCCGCTCCTGAGCCGTTGCTCCAACTCGAAAGACACAGTCGCCACCAGACGGGGTTCCGCCTGGTGGCGACTGGGCTCGAGCGTGGCTGTCCGGGGCCTACTCCACCACGATGGTCTTCGCGAGCTGGAGGACGGGGAAGATACCGCCACCACCGCAGCCGCGGCCGATGATGGGACGCGGCTGGAGGGGTACCAAACCGCCGCGAATCGTCGTCTTGATCTTCATGTGTTCGCTCCGTGTGGTGAGACCTTCACATGGATGGAGGGGCGAAATGGCGTTTGTGACTTCAATTCCCCACGAGTGCGCAGTGCGTGGTGGCCTCCGTGGTCTCGACGGCGATGCCCAGCTCATCCCGGAGCACGTCCATCAGAGAGGGCAGCACGCCGAAGGTGCCCACGCGCAGGCGGTGCTGGAGCGCGAGGTCCTCGCTGGTGAGCTTCCGCTCCGGGTGGGGCCGCTGGAGCAACGCATTGACCTGGCGCTGGACACCGTCCAGTGCCCGGAGCACCGGCCGCTCGATGGCCAGGAAATCGGCGATGGCGTCCGCCACGGTGTTGAGGGCGTTTCTCCGGGTCCCTGACAGGGAGCCCGCACGCGCGTGGAGCAGCTCCCGGAGCAGCGTGCGGGTCCTCGCATCCATCCCGTCCCTCGCGGGCGTGAACACATCCGGCAATCGGACCAGCGTGTCCTCCCGGAATCCCCGCATGCCGCGCTGGGCCTGGTCGAACATCTCGATGTAACGGGCCTCGGCCCAGTCCCGCTGCGCCGCCTGCTCCAGCCGGGTGGGCAGGATGTTGTCCCAGTCCCGCTCGATACGCTCCCGCAGCCGGCTCAGGACGCTCCCCGGCTCGTCCTCCACCGGGAGCAGGGCCTCGCGAATCACCTCGTAGGCGCGGCACATGTAGCTCCAGAGATTGAACTGGAGCGCATAGAGCTGGAGCCCGAGCTGCCCGTAGTCCACCGCCGCGGGGATGTCCGCGTTCCACTCCGGCACCGCGGGAGGCGCACCCGTCACGGGCTTGCCCTCCATCAGCGTCGCGAAGAGCTCCTCCACCATGGGCTGGGGACCCGCGCAGACACCCCGGCCCGAGACGAAGAAATTCCCGTACTCGACGAAGCGGTACAGCTCGGCCGGGGTGATGGGGGTGTCGTACGGCATCGGCCGCTCCGGGAGGAACAGCAGATAGGCCAGCACCATCCGCACGCCGTCCGTTACCCGGAAGATGGAGGACAGCACCGGCTCCAGCGTGCCGTTGGGCACGGGCGCGTTCCCTCGCATCAGCAACAGGGTGGGCAGCGCCAGCACGTCGCAGGCCAGGGCGTGGAGGTCTCCCATCCGCCAACGCCCGTCCGGGAGCAGCGGGTAGCGCCGCAGGAATTCCTCGCGGACCCCGAGCAACCCCTGCATCATTGGCTTCCAGTACCGCGTCATCGCCTTGAGCGCCGTCATGTTCATCTGCGCCTCGTTGCGATAGCGGCTGCCCGGGTACTGGCACATGCGCCACTCCGTCGGAATCTTCATCCGCATGGCGTCGGGGAAGACGTTCATCTCCCCCACGTGGCGTCCCTCCGCGTCCAACGCGGGGTGGGCGATGCGATGCACCGCCAGCACCGTCTCCAGGTAGCCCAGCTCCAGCGGCCTTCCCGTCAGCCGCTCCATGACCTGGGGGCAATCCGGGTTCCACCACAGCGGCTCGGTGGGCGCGTCCCGCTGTGCCTCGGCCTCCATCAAACTCCGATGGAACTCACTCTCGGTGGGCGGTTTCCCCAGGGGCTCGCGCGTGAGGAACTCCTCGGTCAACAGGGCCTCGAGCAGCCGCTTCACGCGCTCCCAGGCGTAGGGCTCCCCCGTGCTCCACGCCGTGGCGCTGCCCGCCATGAACTGGTCCTGTTGGATCAGCGTCTCCCCGAAGGCGAACAGGTCCGGCTCATCGAAGGACACCTCGTTGTAGCCGAAGTGGATGAGCAGCTCCTTCTTGCCCTCCGCGTTGGTCACGTACTCGCTCGTGAAGCGGCGCCGCAGGGGCACGTACAACGTCTCGTGAGGATCCAACGGCACGGCTTCCCGGTCTGGCGCCTGCTCCAGTGGGGGCTCCAGCGACATGGCTTCCTGATTCATGCGGGTGCTCCTCGTGAGGAATGAGCCCGGGGCCTCACCCTTGTGATGCCCGTTTCCGCCGTCCGGCCCGCCTGGAGTCCGAGCGGGCTGCCCGTCACGAGCGGGAGCGTTTCTCACGAACCCGGCGGTGGGGGCTCCATCCCCGCGGTGCCGATCGGACTGCTCAATCACGCACGAGGGTGGGGGGGTGCTCATGAGAGTCCTCCGCGGGGTTCTCCATGAAGGTTGAAGGCTTGTTCCCACGCACATGGCGGACGCTGCTGCGACAGCGAGGCAAGCCGGCGCTCTGGTTGCTGCCGGTGGGGTTGATCGCGGTCTGGGGCATCTGGTTCTTCCATGCGCGAGTCACCGTGTACGAGCGCAGCGTTCAGGCGCGGCTGGAGCTCCATCGCGAGGTGTATGCGATCGACGCCCCCGTGGATGGGCGGGTGGTGGGGACGCAGGTGGAGCTCCACCGCTCCGTGCATGCGGGAGATGTCCTCGTCGAGCTGGAGCATGACGAGCAGGCGCGCCAGGTGGCGGAGGCGGAGGCCGTGCTCGAAGGATTGGGGCCGCAACTGGAGGCCTCTCGCGCGGAGCTGGAGGCCGAGCAACTGGCGCTGGTGGAGCAGAAGGGGCAGGGGGTCGCGGGGGTGGAGGAGGCTCGGGCCCGGCTCACCGATGCCGAGGTGGTGACGCGCCGGGCCCAGAAGGAAGCGGCCAGCTTTCAGCAACTCTTCGAGCGGGGCGTGGTGAGCGAGATGGAGTGGATCCGGGTCCGCACGGAGATGGAGCGCTCCCAGGCCGCTGAGCAGGCCGCCCGGGCCACCCTGACGCGGGTGCGGTCCGAAGGCTCCATGCAGTCCACCGACCGGCGCACCCGCCTCGCCTCGCTGCGCGGGGAGATTGCCCGGCTCGAGTCGGAGGAGCGTGTCGCGCGCGCCACCCTGGAGCGCCTGCGCGATGAGCTGGAGCGCCGGGTGATTCGAGCGCCAGCGGAGGGCATCCTCGGCGAGACGAGCTCCGTGCGAGTGGGTGCGCAGCTCGAGGAGGGGGACCCCATCGCCACGGTCGTCGCGGGCGGGCCCGTGCGCATCGTCGCGCAGTTCTCCCCGGAGGCGATGGGGCGCATCCGCGCGGGCCAACGGGCACGCATGCGGCTGGAGGGATTCTCCTGGACGGAGTTCGGAATGATCGAGGCCTCGGTGGTGGCGGTGGCCAGTGAGGCGCGCGACGGCCTGGTACGAGCCGAACTGTCGGTGGATGAGCTGCCGAGGGGCATCCCACTCGAGCACGGCCTGCCGGGCACCATCGAGGTCGAGGTGGGCGAGGCCACGCCCATGCAGCTCGTGCTCCGCACCATGGGGCAGGGGCTCGATGGGCCGGCCAGGGCCGGGCAGCCGAGAGCCCAGCAGCCGAAGGGCGGGAGCTGAGCCATGGCGGGTACACCACGTCTCCTCATTCCGGAAGTCATCCAGACCTCGGCCATGGACTGCGGCCCCGCGGCCCTCAAGTCCCTGCTCGATGGCTTCGGCGTGCCCGTCAGCTACGGCCGGCTCCGCGAGGCCTGCCAGACCGATGTCGACGGCACCTCCATCGACGTCATCGAGGAGCTGGCCGTCACGCTGGGGCTGGCGGCGGAGCAATCCATGCTCCCCCGGGACCATCTGTTCCTCGACGAGACCCGGGCCCTGCCGGCCATCGTGGTGGTGAGCCTCCCGAATGGCAGCCTGCACTTCCTGGTGGTCTGGAAGAAGTGGGGCCCCTTCGTCCAGGTCATGGATCCGGCCCGGGGACGGCGGTGGATGTCCGTGACCGAGCTGATGGACCAGCTCTTCATCCACGCGATGCCCGTGTCCGCCGAGGGGTTCCGCGAGTGGGCCGCCACGGATGAGCTTCTCGGTGGATTGCGCCGGGGGTTGTCGTCGATCGTCGGCGGGCCCCGCTCGGAGCGGTTGATCGCCGAGGCCCTCGCGGACCCCACCTGGAAGAGCATCGCCTGCCTGGATGCGACGGCACGCCTGGTGCGGACGCTCGTGGAGGGCGGCGGCGTGCAGCGGGGCGAGACCGCGGTGGCGTTCCTCGAACACCTCCTGCGCGAGGTGCGTATCGCCCTGGACGAGAACCGTGCCCAGGAACTCATCCCCTTCACCTACTGGACGGCCCTGGGACGGCCGGATGCCGAGCAGCTCACCATGCGTGGCGCCGTGTGCGTCAAGGTCAGTGGGCTGCGCGGAAAGCGCGGCACGGATGACCCGCCGCTGCCTCCCGAGCTCGATGCCGCCTTGCGCGAGGCTCCCACCCATCCGTTGCGCGAGCTGGTGGGCCTGCTGCGCCGGGATGGAATGCTCACGCCCGCGGTGCTCGCCGCCATCGGCGTCTCCGCCGCGGTGGGCGGCTTCCTGGAGGCCCTCCTGCTGCGCGGGGTCATCGACGCGGGGCGGTATCTCACCAACTCGGAGCAGCGCCTCGCTGGAGTCGTGACGCTGATCGCCTTGCTGGGCGTGCTGCTCATGCTCGAGCTGCCGCTGTCACTCGGGACGCTCCACCTGGGCCGGCGGCTGGAGCTGCGTCTCCGGCTCGCCTTCCTCGACAAGATTCCGCGCCTGGGAGACCGCTACTTCCGCAGCCGGCTCGTCTCGGACATGGCGCAGCGCTGTCATGGCATCCACCAGGTACGCTCCGTGCCAGCCCTCGCCGTCACGCTGCTTCGCGCCAGCGCCGAGCTGCTCGTGACGCTCGCGGGGTTGATGTGGCTGGCTCCGCGAACCTCTCCATTGATCGTCCTCGCGGGAGGCATGGCGGTCGCCGTCCCCCTGCTCGCGCAGCGCTCGTTGCTCGATGCCGACCGCCGGATGCGCGACTTCGACGGGGTGCTCTCGGGCTACTACCTCGACGCCTTGCGTGGGTCCGTGGCGCTGCGGGCCCACCGGGCCGGGCCCACGCTCCGCCGCGCCCAGGAGGAGCCGCTTCACGAGTTCATCTCCGCCGCCCGTACCCTGCTGCGCCGGGGCATCACCGCCGAGACGCTCGCCTCGTTCGCCGCGACCGGAGGCTCGGTGGGCATCGTCATGCACGCGCTCTCGCGAGGGCTGCCTCCCGGCGCGGTGCTGCTGCTCGTCTACTGGGCGCTCGCCCTGGTGTCGCTGGGCCGGCAGATCGCCGAGGGTCTGCGCCAGTACCCCGCCGCGTCGTCGCTCACCGCCCGCCTCATGGAGCCGCTGCTCGCCCCGGACGAGGTGGACAAGTCCGTCGCGCTGGCCACGCGGCCCCGGACGGAGCGGCCGGCGGAGGCGGCTCGGGGCGTGGCCTTCTCCCTGCGTCAGGTGGACGTGCGGGCCGCGGGCCACACGCTCCTGCACGGCATCAACCTCTCGGTCCGGCCCGGTGAGCACATCGCCATCGTGGGGCCCTCGGGCGCGGGAAAGTCCTCGCTGGTGGGCCTCCTCCTGGGCTGGCACCGGCCGTCCGGAGGACATGTGGAGGTGGATGGCGAGCCACTGGAGGGCGAGGCCCTGTGGCGGCTGCGGCGGGAGACGGCGTGGTTGGAGCCGGATGTGTCGCTCTGGAACAAGCCGCTCGTGGACAACCTCACCTATGGCGCCGACTCGGCCGAGGTGCTGCCCCGCGTGGGGCAGGCACTGCACCAGGCGGACCTCGTCGAGCTGCTCGACAAGCTGCCCGATGGGCTCCAGACGCGGCTGGGCGAGGGCGGCGGCCTGCTGTCGGGAGGGGAGGGGCAGCGGGTGCGCCTGGCCCGGGCGCTGCTCCGGCCCGGGGTGCGGCTGGTCATCTTCGACGAGCCCTTCCGCGGGCTGGAGCGGGACCGTCGCACGGCGCTGCTGGAGCGGGCACGGCGTTCGTTCGAGGGGGCCACGGTGCTGTGCATCATGCACGACATCGCCGAGACGCTCTCGTTCGACCGCGTGCTGGTCATCAAGGACGGACAGCTCGTGGAGGACGACGCGCCCCGGACGCTCGCGGCGCGCGAGGACTCGCACTACCGCGCCCTGCTGGACGAGGAGGCGTCGATCCAACGCGAGCTGTCCAGCCGGGATGGATGGCGGCGGCTCGTCCTGGCGCAGGGCGTGCTCACCGAGCGGCGTGGGGAGGAGCGGGTACATGGCGAATGAGCTGGAAAGGGCGGCCTGGCCGTTGGAGCGCGCGGGCGAGGCCATGGAGGCGTTGGCGAGAGCGGCGCGGATGCCCCTGCCCAACCCGTTGCCGACCCTCTCGCGCGCGGTGCCCGCGGAGCAGAGCCGCATCGGCGAGTGGATGGACGGAGTGGCCCAGGCGTTGGGGCTCGAGCTTCAGCCGCACTACACGCGCCACGGAGAGGTCGAGAAGGCCCTGGGCCGCGCGGCCCCGGCGCTCGTGGAGATGACGGGGGCTCGCGTGGTCGCGCTGCTCCGCGTGTCGTCCTCGGGTCAGACCGCTCGGGTCATCGCCCCGGATGAGACGGTGCACGAGGTTCCGCTCTCCTCACTGACCGCCGCCGCGCAGGCTCGCGTCGAGCACATCCACGGCCCCGTGGTCGATCATGTCCTGAAGCAGACCGGACTGGAGGAGCCCCATCGGACCCTGGCCCGGAAGGCGCTGCTGGGAGCGCAGCTCGCAAACATCTACCTCTTCGCCGCGCGCACGCTCCGGTTACCCCCGGGCGCCCGCATGCGCCATCACCTGCGGGAGTTGAAGGCCGGACGGCGGCTGCTGTTGCTCTTCGTGGTGGCGGCGCTCGTCCAGGTGTGTGTGCTCTCCAGTTGGTGGTTGATCGGCCGGGGCGCGTTCGAGGGGCAGTTGGACCCGGGGTGGCTCTGGGCCTGGGCCCTCATGGGGCTGACGCTGGTACCGCTCCAGGCGGCGATGGCCTGGGTGCAGGGCTCCCTGGCGATGCAACTCTCCGCGCTGATGCGCAAGCAGTTGCTGGCGGGAGCGCTCGCGCTGCCCGTGGACGAGTCCCGCCGCGGTGGTATCGGCGAGTTCGTCGGGAGGACCTTCGAGAGCGCGGGGTTGGAGCAGCTGGTGCTGACGGGCGGCTTCGCCAGCCTGCTGGCGGTGGTCGACCTGGTGTTGGCGGCGAGCGTGATGGTGACGGGCCCCGCGGGTGGGTACGGGCTGGTGGCGCTGGGTGGCTTCTGTGGCGTGCTGGCGGTGCTCGTCGTGCGCCAGGCGGTGCGCTTCCGCGCGTGGACGGATGCGCGGATCTCCATGACGCATGCCCTCATCGAGCGCATGCTCGGGCACCGGACACGGCTCGCTCAGGAGCGGCCGGAGCGGTGGCACGAGGCGGAGGACCAGGAACTGGCCCACTACGCCGAGGCCTCCGAGTACCTGGACGGGGCCACGGCCCGGGTGTCGGCGCTCGCCAGACGGGGATTGCTCCCGGTGGCGATCATCGCGACGCTCCCCGCCGTGCTCTCGGGGGCCTCGACGGCGAGGATCGCCGTGGGCGTGGGCGCCGCGCTGCTGGCTGCCCGGGCCGTGGGCTCCTTGTCCGTGGGCGTCCTGGCCGTCTCCGGTGCGCGCGTGCTGTTCCGCAGCGTGCGTCCCATCCTGGAGGCCGCCCGGCGCTCCAACTCCAACGCCACCGGTGGCGCGGCCGCTCCCCTTCCTCCCGAGGCGGCTCCCCCGGAGTCCCAGGCGCTGCTCGAGGTGCGTGACCTGGTCTTCAAGCACACGGGGGCTCCCCGGGCGGTGATCGAACGGGCCTCGCTGGCCGTGCGCGCCGGTGAGCGCGTGTTGCTCGAAGGGCCCTCGGGTTCGGGCAAGTCCACGTTCGCTTCCATCCTGACGGGACTGCGAGGCCAGGGCTCGGGGCTGCTGCTGCTGGGCGGCCTGGACATGGCCACCTGGACGCGGGACGGGTGGGGCGCGCAGATCGCGGGGGCCCCCCAGTTCCACGAGAACCATGTGGTGTCCGGCACGCTGGCGATGAACCTGTTGCTGGGACGCACGTGGCCTCCCACTCCCGACGACTTGAACACCGCGAAGGAACTCTGTGAGGAGCTCGGATTGGGGAAGCTGCTCGCACGCATGCCCTCTGGATTGATGGAGCTGGTGGGCGAGCGCGGCTGGCAGCTCTCGCACGGAGAGCAGAGCCGGGTCTTCGTGGCGCGGGCGCTGCTGCAGCGGGCCCGGGTCGTGGTGCTCGACGAAGCCTTTGGGGCGTTGGATCCCGTGACCATGCGCAAGGTGATGGCGTGCGTCGAAGCCCGGACGTCCACGCTCATCGTCATCGCCCACCCCTGATGGGGGGGCGGGGGTGTCACATACCGTTGTGGATCTGCGAGACTTTCCGTCTCGCCCTCGACCTGGGAGCCGCCATGAACCTGCCGAGTCCTGCTTCTTCCGAGACGTCCGTTCGCACCGTCCCCGTCGCGCTTCTCGACACGGTCCGGCGCCAGCCCGATGCCACCGCCTTGCGCTGGCGCGATGGCGAGGGCTTCGGCTCATGGTCCTGGCGTGAGTACGCGGACAAGGCCGCCCGGATCGCCGCGGGCCTGCGCGAGCTCGGCGTGAAGCGCGGGGACCGCATCATCCTGCTGATGCGCAACCGCCCCGAGTTCCACATCGCAGACGTGGGCGCGTTGCTCGCGGGCGCCACCCCGGTGTCCATCTACAACTCCTCCTCTCCCGAGCAGATTTCCTACCTCGCCGGGCACTGTGACGCGGTGCTGGCGGTGGTCGAGGACGGCCCCTTCCTCTCGCGAGTGCTGGAGGCTCGCGCGTCGCTGCCCCGGCTGCGCCATGTGCTCCGGGTGGGCGGCACGGGCGCGGCGCCGCAGGGCGTGCGCGAGTTGTCCGAGTTGCTCTCGGCCCCGCCGCTCGACTTCGAGCAAGCGGCCCTGGCGGTCCAGCCGGAGGACCTGGCCACGCTCATCTACACCTCGGGCACCACCGGCCAGCCCAAGGGCGTGATGCTCACGCACCGGAACATCTCCGCCGAGCTCGATTCGCTGTTCCACTATCTGGGCCGTGACGGCGCGGGCAAGCGCGTCGTCTCGTTCCTGCCCATGGCGCACATCGCCGAGCGCATCGTCACGCACTACCTGCACACCGCCTGGGGCAGCGAGGCCACCTGTTGTCCGGACGTCGCGCAGCTCTCCACCTACCTGGCGAGCGTGCGGCCCACGTTCATGTTCGGGCCCCCGCGCGTCTGGGAGAAGCTCCACGCGGGCATCCGTGCCTCGGTGGCCGCGGACCCCTCCCGGGCGGAGCGCTTCGAGAAGGCCCTCACGGTCGGCCGCAAGGTGAGCGACACGAAGGCGCTCGGCGCGGCGCTTCCGGCCGAGCTGAAGCAGGCCTGGGATGCGGTGGACGCGGCGGCGTTCACGCCGTTGCGCAACAAGCTTGGCCTGGACGCGCTGGAGTTCGCCTTCAGCGGCGCGGCTCCCATTCCGCCGGAGGTCATCCAGTTCTTCCGCGACATCGGTGTGCCCATGTCCGAGCTGTTCGGCATGAGCGAGGGCACCGGCGCCATGACCTGGGACCCGCACCGCGTGAAGGTGGGAACGGTGGGCCGTCCCATTCCCGGTGTGGAGATGCGCAGGCTCGAGGACGGGGAGATCGTCTTCCGCGGGGGGATCATCTTCTCCGGCTATCTGAACGATCCGGAGCGCACCGCCGAGGCGATCGACGCGGATGGCTGGTTGCATACCGGCGACATCGGGGAGATCGACGCCGAGGGCTACCTGAAGATCGTGGACCGCAAGAAGGAACTGCTCATCACCGCGGGTGGCAAGAACGTCTCGCCGGCGAACCTGGAGGCGATGTTGAAGACGCTGCCGCTGGTGGGGCAGGCGGCGGCCATCGGAGACCGGCGGCCGTACCTGGTGGCGGTGCTCCAGCTCAACCCCGAGGTGGCTCCCGGGTGGGCGAAGGCGCGTGGCATCTCCGCCACCGACCTGCGGGCGCTGGCGGAGGACCCGGCCGTGCAGCAGGAGCTCTCCCGGGGACTGGCCGCGCTGAACCAGCGCGTCTCCGGCGTCGAGCAGATCAAGCGCTTCGCCCTGGTGGGTGACGAGTGGCTGCCCGACTCCGACGTGCTCACGCCGACCATGAAGCTCAAGCGGCGCGGCATCAACATCCGGTACGCCGGAGTCATCGAGCAGCTCTACGCGGGCGGTGGCATCGCGGTGGGGTGAGCCTCAGGCCATCACCGCGCGCGAGTGCCGCAGTCCGGCGTACTGCAACCCGGCGAAGAGGGCGACCGCCAGCGCCTGCACCACGGTGAAGAGGTAGCCCCAGGGTGTCGGGGCGACCCACCCGGTCGTCAGCAGCACGAGGCTGTCGATCGCCCACAGGAGGTTGTAGCCCACGATTCCCCAGACGAGCGGACGCGGGACGTGGGCCCGCCCGGAGAGGAACACCAGCAGGGCGGCGAAGGGGAGCAGGCTGAAGCCCGCCGTCCGCAGCAGGGTGGTCTGCAGCCCGAGCAGCTGGCTGAGGGGGCCGGCGGCGGCGAACATCAGGGCGCCGGTGGCACCACTGACGACGCCATCGGCCAGCAGTGCACGGCTCAGCAGGGTCGGGGAAACGGTCGTTGCGCTCATGGTCGTGTGCTCCGTTCGGGTTTGATTCGCTTCAAGACCCAAGGTGCGCTTCGCCGTGTCCGGTGTCGATTACGTGCGAGGTAATTGGTGGCCTTACGCCCCGGTCCTATCTTCGGGACATGACGCTCTCGAGCCGCCCCGTTGGAGAACTGCTGCGCACCTGGCGCCAGCGACGCTCGCTCAGCCAGCTCGACCTGGCCTGCCGCGCGGATGTCTCCGCCCGGCATGTCAGCTTCCTCGAGACCGGCCGCTCGAAACCGAGCCGGGAGATGCTGCTCCACCTTGCCGAGGAGCTCGACATTCCCCTGCGTGAGCGCAACGCGCTGCTGACGGCCGCCGGGTTCGCCCCCGTCTATTCCGAGGAGAGCCTCGACGCTCCGGCTCTCCGGGCCGCACGGGAAGCCGTCGACCTCGTCCTCACCGGACACGAGCCCTACCCGGCACTCGCCGTGGACCGGCACTGGACTCTGATTACCGCCAACCGCGCCGTCGGCATGCTCCTCGCCGATGTCTCACCCGCGCTCCTCCAGCCTCCCGTCAACGTCCTCCGGCTCAGCCTGCATCCGGACGGACTGGGCCGGAACATCCTCAATCTGGAGCAGTGGCGGGCCCATGTGCTCGCGCGGCTCCAGCGGCAGATCGATGCCTCCGCCGATGAGACGCTCACAGCGCTTCACGAGGAGCTCCGCGGTGATGCCGCTCACGGGGGCGCGGCCCGGCCCGGTGGGAATGCGCGAGAGCCGGACTTCGCGGGCGTGGTCGTCCCGATGCGGTTGAAGACCCGGTTCGGGGTGTTGTCGTTCTTCAGCACCACGACGGTTTTTGGCACACCCCTCGACATCACGCTCTCGGAGCTGGCGATCGAGTCCTTCTTCCCCGCGGATCGGCCCACCGCAGAGCTGCTGCGGCGGATTGCCGAGAACGGTGCGCGCACCGACGCGTGAGTGTGAGGCGTCAGGGCCGGCCTGCCGAGGGCCGTCACCACGGGTGGTGGCGGTAGTCCTTGAAGAAGTTGCCCCACACGAACTGGCGGGTGTTCTCCGAGGTCATGACGGGGTCCACCACGCGGGCCGCGCCGTCGACGATGTCCAGCGGCGGGTGGAAATCGAGCTCGTTCTGCTTGCGCTCGGAGTGCTGCGCCGGGTCCTCGTCGGTGACCCAGCCGGTGTCCGCCGCGTTCATGAAGATGTTGTCCTTCGCGTAGTCGGGCGCGGAGGTCAGCGTCATCATGTTCAGCGCGGCCTTGGCCATGTTCGTGTGGGGATGTTTGTCCGTCTTCGTCCCGCGCGAGAAGCTGCCCTCCATCGCGGAGACGTTCACGATGTGGCCCGGCGACGAGCGGTCACGCAGCATCAGCGGCTTGAGCTTGCCGCAGAGGATGAAGGGCGCCACCGCGTTGACCAGGTGGACCTCCAGCATCTCGGCCGTCGTCACGTCCGCGAGCTTCATCCGCCAGGAGTTCATCTCCCGCAGGTCCACCTGCTGCAGGTCCGCGTCCAGCCGGCCCTTGGGGAAGAGGGCGCTCGTGTCACCCTCCTGCTCGAGAGCATAGGGCAGCAGCGACAGCGCGGCGGACGAGTGGATGCCGATGGCCGGGTCGCTGCTGCGCCACGTGGGCATGAGCGCCGAGGCGTCCGAGCCCCCCGCGCCGAGCGTGGGCTGTAGCGCCGCGACACACTCCTGGTGCCCGGCGAGCAGGGGGCGCAGCTCGGCGGGGAGCTGCTCGACACGGCGCAGCTCGCCCTCCAGCAGGTGCTCGTAGAAGCCGGGAGGCCGGCGCACCGTCTGCGCCGCGTTGTTGATGAGGATGTCCAGCCGGTGGTGCGTCTGCTCGATGTGACGGGCGAAGAGCTCGACGCTGGGAGCGTGCCGCAGGTCGAGCCCGTGGATGTGCAGCCGGTGCGACCAGTCCGCGAAGTCAGGCTCGCGCGCGTAGCGCTCCGCCGAGTCGTTGGGGAAGCGGGTGGTGGCGATGACACGCGCCCCCGAGCGCAGCAGCATCAGCGAAGCCTGATAGCCGATCTTCACGCGTGCGCCGGTGATGAGCGCGACCTTGCCGGACAGCGGGGCGCGCTGGGTCCGCTTGGCGTAGTTGAAGTCACCGCACTCGCGGCACATCGTGTCGTAGAAGAAGTGCAGCTTGCGGTACTCGGCCTTGCAGACGTAGCACCGGCGCGGATTCTCCAGGATGCGCTCCGGACCCTCCTCCGAGGGCGGGGGCGGAGGCAGCTGCGGCACGTTGAAGACGGGAGAGCGGCGCAGGGAGCGGATCTCCGAGGTCGCGCGGACGTTGCGGTCGTGCTCGCGCTTCGTCTCCTTGCGCTCGCGCCTCAGCGCCTTCTGGAGCCGGGACTTCGCGTCGCGATCCGGGTGCACCAGGCGGCCGGCCGCGGCCAGGAGTGCCTTCCGGTCCGACTCGGGGACGCGGTTGAGCAGGATGCGGTTCTCGGCGAGCGCCTCGAGGAGGCGCGTGCACTCGTGCACCTCTTCCAGCGACAAGGTGGACCGCGGCTCCGTGGACGGGGGCAACTGGGCTGGCTCGGCGTTCTTCATCGCACCGGTGCATACCCGCCGGGACGATGGGAGGGAAGGGCCATGGCGGGTTCGGGCCAGACGGGTAGGTGGGGGGCCGTGCGGACGGGCGCCGCTCACCACATTCGGGTGGAGGACTCCGGCTTCAGGGGGGCATGGAGCGTGGGTCCGCACCGGGCATCCGGGTCCAGCCGGATGAGCGTGTCATGCGGAACGAACCGTGCCTTCTCCAGGCTCCGCGCATCCGCGGGAGTATACCCGGCGCCAGGAAGGGTCCACCCCCGCACACTCGGAACAGCGTTCTGTGCGCGAGTGATCCGTCGTACCCTGGGGCCGGGTGGCAGATGGGAAGGAGAAGGCCCACCGTGGGCATGAAATGACACCAGAGCGAGAATTGGATCTCCTTCCCGCGCCCGCCTCCGTGGCCACTGCGTCGGGTGAACCTCGGTTTGGTACCTACCAGGGCGAACTGCCCGAGGTGGATCTCTCCCGGCTCAAGGGCCGGTGGGCTCCCGCCGCCGCTCCCGCCCGGTTGCTCAAGCGCAAGCGCTGGCACTACACCCTCGCCGCCACCCCCGAGGTGCTCGCCCTCTTCGCCGTCGTGGACGTGGGCTACTCCGCCAACGCCTTCGCCGTCGCCCTGGACCTCAAGGAGCAGCGTCCCCTCTGTGACGTGAGCTTCCTCGGCGCCCCCGGCCCCCTCGCCGAGGTCGGCGACAAGCCCGGCGCCGGGCTCACCGCCTCGTTCCGTACCCTCGGCGGCAGGCTCACGGCGCGCCGCGGCGAGGACGACGAGCGCTACCACCTCCAGGTCGACGTGAGCCGGTTGCGCACCGGCAGCCTCCAGTCCTTCCAGTGGAATGGCGACCTTCTCGTCGCCGGCGGCCCTCCCGCCCTCACGGTCATCGCCCCCGTGGAGGGCGATGGCTTCGTCAACGTCACCCAGAAGCGCTGCGGCATGCTCGCCTTCGGCAGCCTCGAGGCCGGCGGCAAGCGCTTCCGGCTGGATGGCGGCGTGGGTGGCACCGACTACACCCAGGGTTACCTCGCCCGGCATACCGCCTGGCGGTGGGCCTTCCTGGCGGGCAGGCTGGCGGATGGCACGCCCGTCGGCATCAACCTCGTCGAGGGCTTCAATGAGAGCTCCGGCTCCAACGAGAACGCCCTCTGGCTGGGCTCCCGGCTCTACTCGCTCGGCCGCGCGCACTTCGAGTACGACCGGCGCGAGCTGATGAGCCCCTGGCGCATCCGGACCGGCGACGGGGCGGTGGATCTCCGCTTCCAGCCCCTCTACGTCCACCGGGAGGATCATGACTTCAAGGTGGTGGTGAGCCACTTCGCCCAGCCGCTCGGCCTCTTCGAGGGCACCGTCCGGGTGAACGGCCAGACGCACCGGCTGTCCGGGGTACCCGGCGTCACCGAGGATCAAGACATGCTGTGGTGATAGGCTCGGGGGGCCTTGTCCTCCATCGAGCCTGGGACCACTGTTGGCCGTTACCGCGTCATCCGCCTTCTCGCCCAGGGCGGCATGGCCGAGGTCTATCGTGCCGAGCAGGCCCTCACCGGGGGCATCCTCCGCCCCGTCGCGCTGAAGGTCATCCGCCCCGAGTACTCCGAGTCCGAGGACTTCCGCGAGATGTTCCTCGACGAGGCGCGCACCGCCTGCACCCTCAGCCACCCCAACATCGCCCACATCTACGAGGTGGGCGATGAGGACGGGCTGCTCTACATGGCCATGGAGCTGGTGCCCGGCGTATCGCTCACCGAGGTGGAGCGCACGCTGCGTCAGCGCGGCGAGCGCTTCACCGACGAGGCGCTGCTGGCCGTGGGCATCGCCACCTGTGCCGCGCTCGAGGCCGTGCACGAGCGGCCCAATCTGGTGCACCGGGACGTGTCCCCGCAGAACCTGATGCTCTCGGCCGGCGGCACGCTCAAGCTCATCGACTTCGGCATCGCCAAGGCGGCAACCAACCGCAACCTCACCCGCGCCGGCACCACCAAGGGCAAGGCGGGTTACTTCTCGCCGGAGCAGGCCAAGGGCAAGTCGCTCGACGGGCGGAGCGATCTCTTCTCGCTGGGCGTTACCCTGTACCAGCTCGCCGCGGGCGTGGGCCCGCTGGATGCGTACCCCACCCTCATCTCGCGCAACACCGCGCTGGTGCGGGGGGAGTGGGAGCCGCTCTCGCGCGTGTGCCCGGAGCTGCCTCGCGGCTTCATCTCCGTGGTGGAGCGCGCCATGCGTGTGAAGCCCGAGGAGCGCTACCCCGACGCGTGCACCATGCGCGAGGAGCTGGAGTCGGTGGCCTTCGCGGCCGGCCTGCCGGTGGGCCCCGGCTCGCTCACGGGTTACGTGCGCGCCGAGGGGGAGGACGTCTCCGTCGCGAAGTCGAGCCCACGCCGGACCCGGCCCGGTGTGACCGGGATCGGAGCGCCCCAGGCCGTGACGGCCTCGCGTGCTCCGGCGGCTCGTGGCGTTCCAGGAGGCCGCAAGGTGTGGGCGCCCGTGGCGGGGGTGGTGGTGGGACTGGCGCTCTCGCTCGTGGGAGGTGCCTTCGTCTTCTCGCGCCAGTCGTCCGCGCCGGTGACTCCGCCCGCGCCCGTGTCTCCTCCGGTGGCCACGCCCGCTCCCGAGCCCGCACCGGCCACGGCCGTGGCCGAGGCACCCGCGCCCACTCCGGCCCCCGCGTCCACGCCCGCCGCCGAACCTGCTCCAGCCCCGGAACCCGCCGCGCCCGCCAAGGGGGTGTCCGCCTCCGCGATCCGGCCGGAGCCGACGGGCCCGAAGCGGGGGTCCAAGCGTTCGCGGGAGCAGGCCCACGTGGCGGCACCCGCTTCCGCGTCAGCACCCGCCGAGGAGGTTCTGTCTGGCGAGGGGTCCCTGCGCATCGGTGCGACCCCTGGAATCCAGGGGCAGGTGAAGGTGCCCGGGTACGAGCTCGATGAGCTGCCGCGCGTCCTGGGGCGCGTGAAGGCGGGCCGCTATACGTTGCAGTTCACCTCCTCCGGGCGCCCGTCGAGCTGCGAGGTGGTGGTTCGCCCCGAGCGCCGCACGCTCGTCGTCTTCGACGGCAAGGGCTGCACGGTGAGCTACCGCGACTGAGATCCACACGGCCCGTGTGGGACAACGGCGGGGGCTTCTCCAGCAACCTCGTCCACGCCGCCGCCTACGAGGAGGGGGGCTGTACCGCCGCGGGCCGCCCCTGGCCTAGACTGGGGGCCCCGTTTCGGACCCCCCCCATGAACTCCTGCCCCAGCTGCGGCCACCCCTTTGGCAATGAAGTGCAGTACTTCTGTCCCGAGTGTGGCCAGGAAGTCCCGGGCAGCCAGTCCTACGGTGACGGCGGCGGCGAGTATGGCGGGGGGGAGTACGACTACAGCGCGGACGGCGCCTCGTGGGAGCCACCGCCTCCTTCGCCCCTCGCGCGGATGGAGGAACTGCTCTCCAAGGTGTCCGTCCCCGTGCTCGCCGTGGTGGGACAGGTCGGCGCCGCCTTCCGGAACGTGTTGGACGACCCGCGCCTGCGCTCGCACCTGCCGGGCGGCTCCCTGACGCTGCTCGGCCTGGGGCTCGTGGCGCTGGCCCTGCTGCTCTCGGTGATTCCGTTCGTGCAGGGAATCGGGTTCCTGGGCTCGATGGTGGTGCTGCCGTGGGCCCTGCTCGTCGCCGTGAACGAGTGGCGCCTCATCAGCGCGCCCGAGGCCCAGGAGCCGGGCTCCCCACCCCTCCGGCCCCTGCCTCCGGCGCTCGCGAGCCTTCCGAGGGACTTGCGCCACCCGGGCATCGCCCAGACCTTCGCCCTGCTCACCTGCACGTACGCCGTGCTGATGCTGGGCCTGGGGCCCATCTCGCTGGTGTGGGTGCTGGCCGGCACGGTGCTCGGATATGACCAGGGTTGGCGCTACTTCGCGGCCGGGGGCGAGGAGACGGACGGCATGGAGGGGAACTCCGGTCCCCGCCTGCACCGCTGGGTGGTGGCGGGCACCGTCCTGTGCACCTTCGCGCTCCTGCTCCCGTGGACGCGGGGCACCATGCAGGTCCCGGCGCTGTCCGGCGGAGACATGTGGCTGTCGACGCACTCCCTGTTCACGCTGTTGCTGCTCGCGTGCTCCGGCGTGCGCCACCGCGGCCTGTCCGCCTTCCACCCCCTCCTGCTCATCCTCGCGGCCGTCTGGCTCATGATGTGGCTCGTGCTGAACATGAGCGTCTACGCCCCGGGGCCCTGGTTCTTCCTCCTGGGCCTGCTCGCCGTCGAGGCCGCCATCGTGCGCCACCTCATGCTCCTGCGCGGCGGCGGGGGCACCGTGGAGCAGCAGGACGCGGCTTCCGATCTGGATCTCCAGGGGTAGGAAGCCGGGGCCCGGGCACCCTCACCCCGTCCCTCTCCCGGGGGGAGAGGGGTTGTGACTCAGGTGGGGCCTCGGGTTGATGTGGCTCTGGCTCTGGACCAGGGCTACGGCTGACGCTTCAGCCAGGTGCTCACCTCGGGCATGGCGCGCTCCCGGAACGCCACGTCCTGCGCCAGCTTCTCCAGCGTCTGCTCCGTGGCCTGCTTCGCCTCCTCCACCGGGCTCGCCGTCAGCAGCTTGCGCACCTCGTCGAGCTGCTTGCGCTCGCGCAAGGCCCCCATCGACTCCACCACCCGCCTCAACAGCATCGGCGCCCGGCCCGTCCTCCCCAGCACGTCCTGCCAGCGCTTCTGCATCTCTCCCCACCACGCCTCGCGCCCTGTCCGGTTGCCCATCAGCCCCGTCACGAAGCTCGCCACGTCCTGCATCTTCACCTTGTCCGTGAAGAAGAGCTTCCGCGCTTCGTCCGCCAGCGCCGGATCCTCGAAGGACGTCAACGCCATGAGGTAGCGCCGCTGCGTCGCCGGATCCGGCTCCCCCGGCATCTTCTCCAGCAGCTTCTCGTAGAGCGCCCGGTCTCCCGAGCGCGCCACCATCGCCACCGCCACGTCCAGCAGGTTCGGCTCCAGCACCCCCTTGTCCCCGTCCAGCATCCGCACCACCCGGGGCCGCGCCTCGCCCAGTGCCTCCGCGCTGCGCGCCACGCCGCCCACCGCCCTCACCAGCGCCGCGCGCCGCAGCTTCACCCGGTCCGACTCCTCCGGCGCCGCGTTCCAGCCGAGCTTCTTCAGCCCCGCCCCCAGCAGCTTCTCCACCCACTGCTGGAAGCGCTTCTGGTCCTCGCCCTCCACCAGCCGGCTCTCCACGTACGCCAGCCGGCCCACCAGATCGTCCAGGACGGCGTCGTCCTCCTCGTTGCCGAAGCGGCTCGCCAGCTCCAGGAAGGCCGCCACCGTCGCCTGCCCGCTGCGCGCCAGCGCCCACTGGTCCGCCAGCAGCGAGATGCGCTCCGCCGGCGCCAGCGTCGTGACGTTCGCCGACAGCCGCTCCAGCGCCGCGGCGTCGTACTGCACCCGGTAGAAGCCCGTGGAGCCCGCGTTGGCGCACAGCCACTTCACCTCGCCCGAGCCCTCCAGTGTCACCTTCGTCTGCGCATCCCGCAGCAGCACCCGCTGCTCGCGCACCCCGCCCGCGTCCGAGAAGCGCAGCACCATCGGCACCGGCCAGCGCTCGCCGCTCTTCACCCCCGGCTCCGAGTAGTAGCGCTGCTGCGACAGCGTCACCGTGCGGCCGTCCAGCGCCACCGACACCAACGGGTAGCCGCCCTGGCCGATCCACGCGTTGGCCAGCTCCAGCACCGGCTGCGACGAGGCCTTGGCCAGCGCCCGCCACAGGTCATCCGCCACCGCGTTGCCTCGCGCGTGCGTGCGCATGTACTGGCGCATGCCCTCGCGGAAGGGCACCTCGCCGAGGAAGCCTTCAATCATCCGCAGCACCGCGCCGCCCTTCTCGTAGGTGATGAGGTCGAAGCTCTCACCGGCCTCGTTGGCGTTGCGCACCTCGCCGCGCACGGGGTGCGTGGAGCGCAGTGCGTCCAGGTGCATCGCCGCCGCCTTGCCCGTGTCGAAGTCCAGCCACACGCGCCAGTCCGGCTTCCAGGCGTCGACGATCTTGTACGCCATCCACGTGGCGAAGGCCTCGTTGAGCCAGAGGTCGTCCCACCACACCATCGTCACCCAGTTGCCGAACCACTGGTGCGCCAGCTCGTGCGTCACCACCTCGGCCACGCGCTTCTGCACGGAGAGCGGCGCGGTGGCCGGGTCCAGCAGCAGGGCGATCTCCCGGTAGGTGATGAGGCCCGCGTTCTCCATGGCGCCGGCCTCGAAGTCGGGGATGCCCACCTGGTCCACCTTGCCGAAGGCGTAGGGCAGTCCGAAGTACTCCTGCAGCCGGGGCAGCGCCGCCAGCGCCGCGTCCTGCCCGAAGCGCGTCAGGTGCGCCTTCTCCGGCAGCGCCCACGTGCGCACCGGAATGCCCTCCACCTTCTCCTCGGGCGTGCCCACCAGCGGGCCGCACACCAGCGCCACCAGGTACGAGCTGAGCACCTCCGTCTCCGCGAAGGTCAGCTTGCGCAGCTTGCCGTCCTCCTCGTCCTTGAGCAGCGCGCCGTTGGCCAGCGTCGTCAGCCCCGGGGGGACCCGCACCGTGAGTGCCCAGCGCGCCTTGAAGGCCGGCTCGTCGAAGCACGGGAAGAGCCGCCGCGCGTCCGCCGCCTCGAACTGCGTGGCCGCCACCTTGCCCGCCGCGTACAGGCCCCGCAGGCCCTCGGTGAAGCGGCCCGTCCACGCCACGTCTAGCGACGCCGCGCCCGCGGGCAGTTGCTCGCCGAAGCGCAGCACCACCGTCTCGCTGACCTGCACGGGCTGGATGGCGGTGGGCGCGAGGCTCTTGCCATTGCCGCCCCGGAAGGTCACCTCGCCGAGCTGCAGCGCGTTGGCGTGGAGGATGATTTCATTGGAGGGCTTCTCGAGCTCCAGCTCGATGGTCTGCTGGCCCGTGAAGCTCTTGGCCTCCATGTCGAGCGTCACCGTCGCCGCGTACCGCCGGGGACGGATGGACAGGGGAAGCCGGAAGTTCTTGTCGTCGGTTGCGTGCGCCATAGGGGAGCCGACTCTAGCGGGAGTGCAAGCCTGTGCCCGCTGGAGAGTGGTGTTTCCGTGGAACGGGCGTCCACCGGGCGACGGCTCGGCCCGGGGGGGCCGGCGGGGATTCGTTGGCCTCGTGACGAGGGAGGGGTGAAGGGGGCGGGTGTTTCCCGGATATGCTGTTGGCCATGAATGCCATGAACGTCTCGCGTCTCGGTCGAAGCCTCGGACGTGGTCTCTTCCTGTGCCTTCTCGGAGGGTTGCTCGCCACCGGCTGCCGTCCGAGTGAGCCCCCGGAGGAGAAGCCAGACGCGGGCATGACCGGACCGGATGCGGGGACAACGGAGCCGGATGCGGGCACGAAGGAGCCGGACGAGGGAACGACAGATCCGGACGCGGGCATGAGCGACCCGGACGCGGGAACGATGGAGCCGGACGCGGGCACGGTGTTGGCACAGGTGGAGGTGCGCGACCCCAAACCGAACCTGATGTTGTTGGTGGACACCTCGGGTTCGATGACGCTCCCGGTGAACGTGGATCTGCGGGATCCCGCGTCCGGGGCTTACGTATGCCGGCGCGGTGGCACGGCCAGTGGCGAGTTCTGCGGGGTGGGCGATTCCTTCCCGTGCGACACGCTCAAGTGCCCCACGCGCTGGTCGTCGCTGCAGGGGGCGATGGCGTCCTTCCTCGGGAGCAGCGGCGCCATTGCACGTACTGGACTCGCCACCTTCCCGGACCTGAATGCGGACCGTGTCTACCTGTGCGGTGGCACGACCGGAGTCACCGTCGGTCTACCCACCACGGACGCGGACGATAAGGACACGCTCGTGGCCAAGGCCGCGGAAGTGAACAGCAGGATCCAGGCCATCAAGAACTCCTCGACCACCTCGGGGGTTCAGACGCCGAAGGGCGGTACGCCCACCAACGAGAGCCTCCGAGCCATGCTCACGCTTCCGGAACTGCAGACGACTGCCCGCTCCAGCTTCGTGCTGCTGCTGACGGACGGCCTTCCCAACTGCAATGCGAACTACCCGTCCCCCTATCCGGACTCGAGGTGTCAATGCACACTGGGCTCCTTGAGCGGTAGTTCCCTGTGCGCGTACGAGCCGTACGACAAGCTGGGCTGTCTCGACAAGGATGGCTCGGTGTCGGCGGTGATGGCGCTGAAGAGCAAGAGCATCCAGACCATCGTCGTCGGCTTTGGCTCGGAGTTCGTCACGGGGGCGGGCACGGACGTGCTCAACGCCATGGCCGAGCAGGGCGGCTTCTCTCGCACCTGCACGCAGAACGCGGACTGCGGCACGGGTGACACGTGCGACATGGTCAAGGGCCTGTGCAATCGCCGCTTCCACCTGGCGTCCAACCAGAGCGAGCTGAGCGCGGTGCTCCAGGGCATCGTCGACAGGGTGCGTGATGTGTCCTGCTTCCTCCCTCTCAGTGACGCGGGCTCCTACACTCAGGAGTCGCTCATGGTCTTCTTGAATGGGATGGAGCTGGTGCCGGGCGAGTCCACGTGGAGCCTGACGAGCGAGGGTTTGCGCTTCACGGGCACCGCGTGTCAGCAGCTCCAGGAGGCCTCGCGGACGGAGCCGGTGCGCATCGAGGTGCGGTTGCGCTGAGAGAGGGGAGCCCAGAGGATGAGACGACTCGGACCCGATGACTACCGTGACATGCCCTGGAAGAACGGGGGAGGGGTGACGCGCGAGCTGTGGAAGTTGCCCCATCCGTTCGACCCGGCCCGCTTCCTGGCGCGCGTGTCTATCGCCACCGTGGGGGCCTCCGGGCCCTTCTCCGTGTTTCCGGGCGTGGATCGGACCTTGATGATCCTCGAGGGCGCGGGTCACGGTACGGGATGTGTGGTTCTTCGGGTGGGAGGCAGAGACGGATGGGTGGTCGGTTCCACTGCGTGAGACAGAGGGGGCTGCGCGCAATTCCCCTGGGAGGGGAGACGCGGCGGGTGGAACTTCGCTATCACCAGGGCTTGTTCCACACGGGCTCACGGTGTTGCTTGTTCGCCTCGGCGTGCCGACCGTGCTGTGGTTGGTCAGTGATGCTAAACGCATGCCGAGCGCGCAACTTCTAGTATTGCCGGGAAGGAACAGGGGTGGGTGACTGTGGTTTTTGGTGAGATGAGTAGTGGAGTGGTCAATCGACCAAATGTTACATGCTCTCCATCAATGGGAGCATTCGCAGGAGCATCCGCAGGCGAACAGTGCTAGGTCCTCTTTGCATTGGACGCAGTCGGAGCAACGCTGTTCTTAACCGTGGCATTAGTTGGTAATTATTCTTTTTTATTGAGTGAGGGTGATTATGGGACTTGCGTGGCAGAAGCTCTTGACACCGATTCGTCGCTCTCACTTGAATCAGGCCAAGAGCCCGCTTATGGAGGCTGCCGATGCGGTCGAGCGTCGGACGCCATGGGAGAGGGATTACGACCGAGTTTTGTTCTCAACCCCAGTACGGCGACTGGCGGACAAGACTCAGGTCTTTCCTCTTGAGAAACATGACAGTGTCCGCACTCGTTTGACCCATAGTCACGAAGTCTCGAATCTTGCGCGAGGTATGGGGATTTTCCTCTCGTATGATTTCAAGGAGACGCGAGATATCGAGAAGTGTGCACGGACCTTCCCGCCAATTTTGGCGGCCATCGGTCTTGCCCATGATCTCGGCAATCCACCGTTCGGGCACCAGGGCGAGCGAGCTATTCAGCAATGGTTCGAACGCAACGCTGCGTCCATATTCGAGCCAGTGGGCAACATCTCTGATCTCATGCGTCAGGACATTGGCAAGCTCACTCTTGCGATGAGAAACGATTTCCTGAAGTTCGAAGGTAATGCGCAGACCTTCCGTCTCCTTACCCGCCTGCAGACGGTCACGAATGATAGGGGTATCAATCTCACCCTTGCGACACTAGCTGCGGTTATGAAGTACCCAATTGCCTCGGATCAAACCAAAGATGGTAGTGCTGCTACCAAAAAGCATGGGTACTTTCAAAGTGAAGTTGATGTCATCAAAACTGTCTTCGAGCACACTGGTCTTGATTCGGGAGTGCGCCATCCTTTGGCTTGGTTGATGGAGGCCTGCGATGACATCGCCTACTCGGTGCTGGATGCGGAAGACTCCATCAAAAAGAGCTTGGTCTCCGTGTCGGATTTGTTTGCGTATCTTGAGGCGGAAGCGCCAAACGACAAGTTGGTTAAAGATTTGATCGATTTCGGGCGCAAGAATCATCAAGAAACGCGGAAATATGGGTTGTCTCCGGCGGAGTTGAATGACAGCACTATCCAACGGTTTCGGGTGAATGCGATTGGGCTGATGGTTGGGGCTGTGCAGAAGGCCTTCGAAGAAAACTACGAGCAGATTATGGGAGGCACACTCGATAAGGACCTTCTTGCTAAGAGTGAGGCGGGCCCTCTTGCCACTGCATTGAAGAAGTTCGACAAGGTACACGCGTACCGTCACCCATCTGTGCTCGCCCTGGAGTTACGCGGATATAACACCATCTACACGTTGATGGACATGCTCTGGGAAGGGATTACGAAGCGGCAGAGTTACGACGACCCGGCTTCGAAGCGCATAACCCCATTTGCTGAGTTCGCGTACAGCCGAATCTCCGAAAACTACCGGAGGATTTTTGAAGGCAAGGTACCGAGCGCACAAGATTTGCCGATTCGTTATCGGGAAGCGCAACTGCTGACCGACATGGTCTCGGGCATGACTGATGGCTACGCTATCGAACTCTGCAAAGAGTTGGAGGGGTTCCGCGTTGGACCTAGCCGTAGCTAATAGCTTGGTGCTTCTGCGTCGCCGCGCCCGTCGGATATTGACGCAGTATTCGCATGGTGAACTGCAGGCAATTTTCAAGGAGATGCAGTCACTGGGGGAGATCGGTGTATTTGGGGGGCTTCTTCGGGATTCGGCGCTCGATCAGCCTCGAAGGTTTAGGAGCGATGTCGACTTAGTGATCGATGTTCAAGATGAGAAGCAGTTCGACCGGTTCTTCCGGGCGAGAAACGCCAAGCTTAATCGCTTTGGTGGCTATCGGTTGAACTTGTCCCTGGGCAGTGTGGACGCTTGGCCGCTCCATCGGACATGGGCATTCCGGACGGGGATTCTCCGTGGCGCATCGCTGCGGGACCTGCTCGGAACGACCTACTTTTCGTGGGACTCCATTGTCTACTCGTGGAGCACGCAGAGGCTCTACTGTCGTGATACGTATTTGAAAGATATACAGGAACGCATTGTTGAGTTGGAGCTTGCGGAAAATCCAAATCCGCTTGGAGCCCTCGTGCGCACGCTTCGGTTGCTAGCATCAGGCCGTGCGGGGCTGGGTAGAAAATTGGCGTGTCACACCTTTGTGTTGTTGGAGAATTACGCTCCTAGAGACATTCTTTCTGCAGAACGTCGAGGCTATCGGGTCTCCTTCCTCAATGAGGAATTGATTCGGCAGCTTTGTTGGAGATTGAAGCAGTTTGTAGAGACATCCAACGACTCTGCTTCCTTTAAGGCTTTAGGGGAGCAACTCTCTTTCCCATTCGTTCGTTACATTGCGCTCTCCGAAGCTGCGGCACAGCCGTCTGATACGTCCTCTCTTTAGATATTTGTTCGAGTTTCTGGGCTGCTGTGGTTTTGCTCGGAACGTAGGGCCCTGGAGATGTATCCTGCCCTGGAACCCACGAATGAATAATGAGATGGTTTGGACCAGTGTTTTGAGTCAGAAACCCATGACAGGAGCACCTTCTGGCTGTGCTCCTCTTGAGTTTGTCCAGTTGTTGGACATGTTTGGTGAAACCGTGCCAGGAGAGGTCTCCTGCACTGCTCTTATCCAGATGCCTTGGAAGTGACTCGACGCGTCATGCACTGCCTGCCGCCGTGAGAAGTGGTAGATGCATGGGCAGGAGGTGTCCACACATGGCAGACAGTGCATCCTGGAAGGGTGGAAGGCTGGGGGCGTTCCATCTTGGCCGGCGGTACAAGGACATCGGGGCGGGCTTGGGCCGCGTCTACGAAGCCCACGATGTTCATACGGGTGCTTCCGCCGTGGTGGTGATGCCGGGTCAGGGTGCGGACTGGGAACCCACCGAAGTATGGCAGATCCGCGTTTCCTCCCACGTGGAGCCCTCCCATGTCGCGCTGGCGGTGGAGCACGCGCCCTCCACGGGCAGAGTGCCGGAACTGTCGGCCATGCTTGACTTGCTGACCTCGGCGGTGGAGCGCTTGGAGAAGAAGGATGAGGTTCGTGCCCATCTGACTCATGGACCGATCGGGCCTTGGCGCAGGTGGACTGGGCGCGTGCGCCGATTGCTGCTCTCAAGGTGGCTGCTGGTCGCCACGGGGCTCACCATGGTGGCTCTGGCCGTGGCCTTCTGGTGGCATCCTCCGGCTTTCCAGCGCGACGACCAAATGACCCTTGCCGGGGATGGTACGGCTCACACCACGCCTCCAGAAATGGGTCTGGTCAACGGCGGTGGTTTCGTTCCGGATGCTGTTGCCTTCCCTATGCCCGACAAGCCCTACTCCAACCAAGCAAAGCCGCCGTGCAGGCCCCGGAGGGGCGAGGTGGAGATCAACGGCGGCTGCTGGGTGGAGTTGTCGAAGCGTCCGCCCTGTGAGGACACGGTCGAATACAAGGGCAAGTGCTACGCGGTGGTGGGGGAGCGGTCTCCGCGCCCGTCGCAATCCATCCAAGAGTAGTTCCTAGCAAGAGTGCACCTGTCACCCTCCAGCATGTTGGCCTATGCCGTGACTGGCCCTTGGGAGACGCAAGCGGATGATGAGACGACTCGGACCTGACGACTACCGTGACATGCCCTGGAAGAACGGGGGTGGGGTGACGCGCGAGCTGTGGAAGCTGCCCCATCCGTCCGACCCGGCCCGTTTCCTGGCGCGCGTGTCGATCGCCACCGTGGGGGCCTCCGGGCCCTTCTCCGTGTTCCCGGGCGTGGATCGGACCTTGATGATCCTCGAGGGCGCGGGGGTAGCGCTGACCCTGGATGGGACGCGCGAGGTGGTGCTCGACCAGCGTCTGCGGCCGTTCGCGTTTCCGGGCGAGGCGGACATCCAGTGCCGGCTGCTCGGCGGTTCGGTGCGGGACTTCAACCTCATGGTGGACCGGGCCCTGGCCCAGGCGTCGCTCGAGGTGATGCAACTGGCCCCGGGGGAAACCCGTACGCTCGCGGGTGCCGGGACCGTGTTGCTCCATGTCCTGGAGGGCCGGGCGACGCTGCCCGGGGAGCCGCTGACCCGGGACGAGACGCTCTGGCTGGAGGAGCCCGGGCTCCTGATGCTGCGGAGCGACGAGGGGGCCACCGTGGTGGCCATCCAGCTGGAACGGCGCCCGCTCGCTCCATGAGCGTACCTACCGCTCCTCAGTCCTCCTGCTCACGGTGTTGCTGGCGGGAGCGTGGGGTGTGCGTTAGAGCCGCCCTCCAGCATGTCTTCTTCAGCCAGCGCCGCCCCGTCCGTCTTCCGCCACCGTGACTTCCGCCTCTACCAGCTGGCTCGCCTGTGTGCGGTGCTCGCCGTGCAGATCGAGTCGGTGGCCATCGGCTGGCAGGTGTACGAGCTGACGGGCAGCGCCCTGGCCCTGGGGTACACGGGGCTGGCGCAGTTCCTGCCCTTCCTCGCCTTCAGCCTCATTGGCGGACAGGTGGCGGACCGCGTGGACCGGCGCATCATCCTCGCGGTGTGCCAGGGCGTCATGCTGCTGTGCAGCCTGCTGCTGCTCAGCTTCTCCCTGGGCCACATCCGGGATGTGCGGTTCGTCTACGGGGTGCTGGTGCTCTTCGGCACCGCGCGCGCCTTCTACTCGCCCGCGGGTTCCGCCATCACCGCCCACCTGGTGCCCACCGAGGACCTCTCGCGCGCCATCGCCATCAACTCCACCACCTGGCAGGTGGCCACCATCGCCGGCCCCGCCGTGGGCGGTTTTCTCTATCAGTGGGTGGGCGCTACCGGCTCCTATGTCGCCTCGGCCTCGCTGTGTGCGCTCACCGTGGTGTGGATCCTCTCCCTGAAGGTGAGGACGGGTCAGGCCTCCAGCGAGGCGTTCTCCATGTCCACGCTGCTGGCGGGGTTCCGCTTCGTGCGCCGGCAGCGGCTGTTGCTGGGCAGCATCACGTTGGATCTGTTCGCGGTGCTGCTGGGCGGAGCGGTGGCGCTGCTGCCCATCTACGCGCGGGATGTGCTGCACACCGGGCCGTGGGGTCTGGGGCTGTTGCGCGGTGCACCAGCCGCGGGCGCGGCGCTCGTGGCGGTGGTGCTCGCCATGCGTCCGCTGGGAGGCCGGGCCGGGTGGAAGATGTTCGTCTCGGTGGCCATCTTCGGCGCGGCCACGCTCGTCTTCGGGGTGAGCCGTTCGCTGCCGTTGTCCGTGCTGGCCCTGGCGGTGGCAGGGGCGGCGGACATGGTGAGCGTGGTGGTGCGCCACACGCTGGAATTGATGGCCACGCCGGATGAGATGCGGGGCCGCGTGGGCGCGGTGAACATGATGTGCGTGGGCGCCTCCAACGAGCTGGGCGAGTTCCGCGCCGGAGCCTTCGCCGAGCACGTGGGCGTGGTGCCCGCGGTGGTGGCGGGCGCGGTGGGGACGCTGGTGGTGGTGGCGCTGTGGGCCTGGGTCTTCCCCGAGTTGCGGCGGGTGGACCAGCTGGAGGAAGCGGCTCGCCAGCCCCTGCCGGAGGATGCCGAGCCCGAGGCTGTCGGCACGACATCGTAGGCCCGCGCATGACCGCCCCGTGTGGCTCGAGCACCGGGTGACGCACGGCTTCGTGATGGGCGTCTGGGCCTGCTGACCCGAGCACGGGGACCCGCGAATCTCCTGAAAGGTAGGGCAGGCGGCCCTACTTGAGAGGTTAGAAAAAGACTGGGCACTGTCAGAAGGTGATGTTACCTTTCGAGTCGTGGGCGCGAGAGGTTCGGGCTCACGAAACGCCCGGAGGGCGAGGAGGTCGTCTCAATGGCCGAGTCGATGGGTGGTGACGTGTTGGGTCAGGTGCTGCAGGCCGTCCAGGGCCTGAGCGAGCAGGTGAAGGTCCTGAACAGCCGGATGGACAAGCTGGAAATGTCGATGCAGCGCCTGAGCCTTGATGAGGTGGCAGCGCGCAATGAGATCAACCAGGCTCGCAGGGAACTGCGAGCGGAGATCCTGGGCGTTCGGACGGAACTGCGGCAGACCACCTGGAGGGAGTGGTCCATGGACCTCCATGCTATTCGCACGGAACTCCAACTGGGGCTCCATCAGGCGTATGAGCGGATCGATCGGGCCCACCATGCACTCTTCATGAGAGAGCTGGGGCTGTATCGGACCATGGGATGAGGCGGCCCGGGCTGGCGTAGAGTCGCGCCATGCCGCCCCGCGCCCCCCTCGTTCACATCCAGGACCACGCCCTGCCCGACGCGGACTTCTCCCGCCTGTGGCGCAAGGTCCGCGCCCTCGGCACCGAGCGCCTTCGTCAGACCTACCAGACCACCTTCTGGTTCGAGCTCGGCGAGCCCACCAACATCGTCGAGCAGATCATCCTCGCGCTGCGTCCGCGCGTTCCCCTGCGCCGGGGCCTCGCGGGCGTCGAGTGGTGGTTCTCGCGCATGCGCACCACCAACGTGCAGGTGGACTTCCACCAGGACCGGGACGAGAAGCTCGCCCTGCGCGGCGGCCCGCTCGTGCACCCCCGCTTCACCTCCCTGCTCTTCATGAACAGTGTCCGCGGCGGCGCGCTCGCGGTGACGAAGGCCCTGCCCTGTGAGGACAACCCGTCCCTCGCTCCCAACACGGACGCCTTCGATCTGGCGGCGCCCCGGCCCAACCGCTTCGTCTACTTCCGGGGGGACCTCACCCACGGCGTACTGGATGCCCACAACCAGATTCCCACCGGGAAGCTGCCGGGCACCTCGCGCCTGCGCGTGACGCTGGTGATGAACTGGTGGAGCCAGCGTCCCACCGACATCCCCACCTTCTCCGAGTCCAAGGTGTACCGCTCGCTCGCGCTCCCCGCGCCCCGGCGGCCTACTTCCGCGGGTCGGACGCGATGAAGAAGACCGTCGCCGCGCCCACCACCAGCGCCGCGCCGCCCGCGTAGACCCACGGGCTCTCGTACCAGGCTTTCTGCTCGATGACCGAGAGCTGCAACGGCGCCAGCGGGTTGGCCGCCCGTGCCACCGTGTTGCCCTGGCTGTCGAGCGCCTCGACGAAGTACCAGGCCGTGAAGGACGCCGCGCGGGGTGGCACGGGCAGCTCGCCCTCGCAGGTGTCCTGCTGGCACACCATGGCCGTGGCGCGGTAGGGGCCTCCCGGGACGGGAGCGTGGCGCAGGAGCACCTCGCTGGCCCGGGTCTGCGGGTCCTTCAGGCTGGCGCGCACCCGCTGGGGCCGGCCCGCGTCCTCGCGCGGCAGCACCTCCAGCTTCGGCCGGGCGGCGAGCATCGCGCGCACCCGCTCCAGCAAGTCCTTCTGCTTCTGCGGCGCATCTGGAGGAGGCCGCACCCAGGCGTCCAGCTCCAGCGCCTCGGTGGTGCGCTGCTCGGCGTTCACCGTGTCCTCCAGCAGCAGGTGGATGAAGCCGAGCTCCAGCAGGGCCTGGGCGCGCTCGGCGGCGGGCCGGTCCGGGTGGCCGAGGTAGCGCTGGTATTCGACGACGGCTTCCTCGTAGCGCAGGGCGCCGGCGAGCTCGCGGGCGCGGGCGAGGTCCGCCTGGGCCGCTCCCGGAGCGGGGGCCTGGGCGACGACGAGGGACGAGGCGGCGGCGAGGACGGGAAACGTGAGCGGAAGCACCGCCCCCGAGCCTACCCGCGCCGCCGGGAGTTGTCAGACCGGTGCGCTAGGAAACGTCTCTGCGCGGGCCGGGTGTTGGTGGCCCGCGGCAGGTGTCGTCACAGCGGAGGGCCGGGTCCGGGCGGGTCTCGGGCCCGGCTCTCGCACTTCTCCTACAGACCGCTGGGCCCCAGCATGCCCTCCAGCCCCTCGAAGGGCTTGGAGACGGTGGCGTGCAGGACGATGTCCTTGAGCTGCAGCTCCAGCGGCAGCTCCAGCGGGTTGCCGAGGCCCGCGTCCGTCACCGTGTTGCTGACGATGACCCAGATGCGCGCCTTGCCGATGGCATTGCGCAGCGTGGGCGAGTCCGCGTGCACCGGCGTGCTCGAGTTCGGCGCGAAGTCCTTCTGGGGAATCAGCTCCTCGGCCGTGTGGTAGTACGCGGGCAGGTTGCTGTCGCTGTAGAACCGGGGCTCCTCCGGCGTGGCGGTGCCGGTGAGGGACAGCCGCGCGGTGGACCTCAGCGTGAACGTCTTGGAGGGGTTGATGACCGTGAGGTCGGCGGAAATCTCCTTCACGGCGACGTCGAGGTTCTGCGTCTCCTCGGGCATGTCGACGGCCACCTCGACGTGGATGGCCCTGGCCACGGAGGTGACGGGGATGGTGACCTCCTGGGGCGGCGTGTCCACGGCGAGCTCGGCGGAGCACGCGGAGAGCATCAACGGGCAGAGCAGGGCGAGCAGGGCGCGTTTCATTGGAAGGTCCAGGACAGGTCGAAGGCGGGGAGGATGGGGAAGCGGCCCTCGTTGAAGGGCACCAGGGGCTCGTTCACGTCCACGTAGGCGGCGCCGAGCGAGAAGCCGAAGTTCTCTCCGGCGTAGCGGATGCCGGCCGCGCCGCGCAGGGGGTAGCCCTCCTGGAGGCGCACGCCGAACTCACCCACCACGGACCAGTTGCCCGCGAAGTTGACCACCAGCGCGGCCGTGGCCGTGGTGGTGGCCGTCTGGTAGCGCCAGTGACGTACCTCGCCCTGCACCAGCACCCGGCCCAGTTGCAGGCCGTAGAGCGCGTAGGCGCTGGGCCCCTCGAAGTTGATTTCGAGGTTCTTCACCGCCTCCTGCTGCGTGGAGACGAAGTCCGAGATGAACTGACTGCCCAGGAACTTGGTGTAGCGCGCGCCGATGACGAAGCGGTGGGGCCCGGCTTCCACGCCCCAGCGCAGGCCGAGGTTGGGGGCGAGCGCGGCGTCGGCGAGGACGGAGGTGTCCAGCGCGAAGCCCCACACCAGTGGCACCGCCGAGCGCTGCAGGCCGAGCACGGGCTTCTTGATGGCGGCGGCCTCGTCGGAGGAGAGGAGCCGCGCGTTGCCGGCATGGTTGAAGGCATGGGCCTGGGAGGAACCCAGCAGGGTGCCCAGTGCCCCGAGGGCGAGCCCGAGCAGACCCGGGCGGGAAAAGGTGTTTCGAGGTGTCAACCCACTCACTCCTGAAGAGGAAAGGGAGGCCCTGGTGTACCGCGCCCTCGCCCGCCCTGTCACACGCACTCCGTGTGTGGAGGTGCGTCCCGGGGAGACCGCTCGTCCCCCCCGCGGGCGGCCACGGCGCGGGAAGGAGTTGCGAGCGGCCCCGGCGAGGCGTATTCGGATGGATATATGGGCTCCCATACAAATCGGCGCGCGGTGACTCCCCCGGTGGAGACGGAGGACATCCGGACGAGCATGGACGCCATCCGGCGCATCGTGCGCATGTTGCGCGTGTCGGCCCGGGCCTCGGAGGGGCTGGTGGGCATCAGTGGCGCGCAGCTCTTCGTGCTCCAACAACTCGCCGAGGCGGGGCCCTGCTCCATCAACGAGCTGGCCGAGCGCACCCTCACGCACCAGAGCTCGGTGTCGGTGGTGGTGAGCCGGCTCATCGAACGGGAGCTGGTGTCGCGCCGCCCCTCGGAGCAGGACGGGCGGCGGGTGGAGGTGTCGCTCACGCCCGGGGGCCGGGAGCTGCTGCGCACGGCGCCACCCATGGCCCAGGTGCACCTCATTTCCGGGCTGCGCCGGATGGAGCCCGCCCAACGGGCCGCGCTCGCCGGGGGACTCACCGCGCTGGTGCGGGAGCTCGGGCTGGACGCGGAGGCCGCGCCGTTCTTCTTCGAGGACGAGGCGCCCGCGAAGCGGCGCCAGGGGAAACGACAACATGAAGAAGCCTGAGCTCATCTCGGTGTCCGAGGGTACCGGTGACAGGGAGGCCCTCCCGGTGGCGCCCTCCATGGGGCCCACGCTGGAGAACGAGCCGCGTGCGCCGCTGTCCGAGCAGCCGGTGGATGGGCGCCTGGTGCTCATCAGCGGCCTGTGCATCCTGCTGGCCGTGGCCGCGGGGCTGGTGGCGCAGGTGCTCGGGAGGCTCATCGCGTTCATCACGAACCTGGCCTTCTTCGGGCGGCTGTCCCTCCAGGAGGTGTCGCCGGCGGACAACACCCTGGGGCCCTGGGTGCTCGTCATCCCGGTGCTGGGGGCGCTGGTGGTGGGGGTGATGGCGCGCTACGGCTCCAAGGCCATCCGGGGCCACGGCATCCCCGAGGCCATGGAGCAGGTGCTGCTCAACCGCAGCCGGATTCCGCCGCGCATCACCTTCCTCAAGCCGGTGTCGGCGGCGGTGTCCATCGGCACGGGAGGGCCGTTCGGCGCCGAGGGTCCCATCATCGCCACGGGAGGGGCGCTGGGCTCGCTCCTGGGGCAGGTGCTGAAGGTGACGGCGGACGAGCGCAAGGTGCTGCTGGCGGCGGGCGCGGGAGCGGGCATGGCGGCCACCTTCGGCGCGCCCGTGTCCGCGGTGCTGCTGGCCATCGAGCTGCTGCTCTTCGAGTTCCGCCCGCGCTCGGTCATCCCGGTGGCGCTGGCCACCTGTACGGCCACGGCGGTGCGCATGGCCTTCGTGGGGGGCGCGCCGGCCTTCGCCATGCCGGACGTGTCGGCGCCGGGTGGGAGCGCGCTGGCCTTCTACATCGGCATGGGGGCGCTCATCGGCGTGGCGTCGGTGGGGGTGACGCGGGCCGTCTACCGCATCGAGGACGCCTTCGAGAAGCTGCCCGTGCACTGGATGTGGTGGCCGGCGCTCGGGGCCATCGCCGTGGGGGTGGTGGGCTGGTTCGAGCCGCGCACCCTGGGCGTGGGGTACTCCAACATCGAGGACATCATCTCCGGCCGCTTCGTGGGCACGGCGGCGCTCGTCTTCTGCCTGCTGAAGTTCACCTCCTGGTCCATCGCGCTGGGCAGCGGCACCTCGGGCGGGACGCTGGCGCCGCTCTTCACCATCGGCGGCGGGCTGGGCTCGGCGCTGGGCGCGCTGGCGGTATGGCTGGTGCCGGGGCTGGGCGTGGACGTGCGCATCGCGGCGCTGGTGGGCATGGCGGCCATCTTCGCGGGGGCCTCGCGCGCGCTGCTGGCCTCGGTGGTGTTCGCCTTCGAGACGACGCGCCAGCCCATGGGCCTGCTGCCGCTGCTGGGCGGCTGCGCGGCGGCGTACCTCGTTTCGTCGCTGCTCATGCGCCACTCCATCATGACGGAGAAGCTGGCGCGGCGCGGGGCGCGGGTGCCCATGGAGTACGCGGCGGACGTGCTCGCCAACACGCTGGTGGCGGCGCATGGGCTGCGGCCGGTGGTGACGCTCGCGGCGGAGGACACCGTGGAGCAGGCGCGGGCGTGGCTCGCCGGTGGCGGCGCGGGCACCCGGCACCAGGGCTTCCCGGTGGTGGATGGCGTGGGGCGGCTGGTGGGCGTCATCACCCGGCGGGAGCTGATGGACGGGGAGGCGGTGCCGGGCAGGCGTGTGGGGGAGCTCATCCGCAAGCCCCCGGCGGTCGTCTTCGAGGACAGCACCCTGCGCGAGGCGGCGGACCACATGGTGCGCGAGGACGTGGGACGGCTGCCGGTGGTGAAGCGTGGGGAGCCGTGGAAGGTGGTGGGCATCCTCACGCGGAGCGATCTGCTGGCCGCGCACCGCCGCCGGCTGGAGGAGGCGCACCAGCACGAGCGGGGCATCGGAGGCGGCCCGCGGCCCGGGATGCCCACTCCGGCATGAGGGATGGCATGGACACGGAGCACTCGCGGGTATTGGAGCTGCTCAAGCGCCACGGGTGGAACGCCACGTCCTTCCAGGTGCTGGAGCCGGGGTATTCGTACTGGTTCGACGGGGAGGACGCGTGCGTGGCGTACGTGGACACGGGCCGGGCGTGGGTGGTGGCCGGCGCCCCCATCGCCCCACACGAGCGCCTGGGCGAGGTGGCGCGGCGCTTCGAGGCGCATGCGGCCGAGTCGGGCCGGCGGCTGTGCTTCTTCGCCACCGAGCAGCGCATGTTGGACGCGGCCCCGTTGAAGAGGCTGGCCATTGGCGAGCAGCCGGTGTGGGACCCGAGGCTGTGGGAACTGAGCGTGCGTGAGAGCCGGAGCCTGCGCGAGCAGTTGCGCCGGGCGCGGGCCAAGGGCGTGCGGGTGCGCGAGGTGATGCCCTCCGAGCTGAAGGACGCGGCGCACCCGGTGCGGGCGGGGGTGGACGGACTGATGGAGCGCTGGCTGAGCTCCCGGCGGATGGCGCCCATGGGCTTCCTGGTGCAGCTCTCCCCGTTCGCCTGGGCCGAGGAGCGGCGCTCCTTCGTGGCGGAGAGGGATGGGGAGGTGGTGGCCTTCCTGTCGGCGGTGCCGGTGTACGCGCGCAATGGCTGGCTGGTGCAGCACCTGCTGCGCGACGCGCGAGCGCCCAACGGCACCGCGGAATTGCTGGTGGACGCGGTGATGCGCGCGGCGGCGGCGGAGGGGCGCGGCTACCTGACGCTGGGGCTCGCGCCGCTGGCGGGCGAGGTGGACGGCTGGCTGCGCGCGGCGCGGGTGGTGGGCATGCCCCTCTATGACTTCGAGGGGCTGCGCGCCTTCAAGGCCCGGCTGCGCCCGCATGCGTGGCACCGCATCCACCTGGCCTGGCCCGCGCGGCACGGCTCGCCCCTGCTGCTGTATGACGTGCTGAGGGCCTTCGCCCGGGGGAGCCTCACACGCTTCGGCCTGGCCACGCTCCTGCGCCGGCCCCTGCCGCTCGTGTGGCTGCTCGCGGTGCTGCTGGTGCCCTGGACGGTGCTGCTCGCGCTGCCGGCCAACGCCCACCGCTTCCCCTCGCCGCTCGTGCAGTGGGGCTGGGTGCTCTTCGACGTGGGGCTGACGGTGGGGCTTTTCTCCCTCGTCCGCCGCTGGCGCTCGGGGCTCGCCACGCTGCTGGCCTCGCTCATCACCGGAGATGCCTGCCTCACCTTGCTGGAGGCGCTTCTCTACAACCTCCCTCGCGCGCGAGGGCTCGGCGACTGGCTCGTCATGGGAGTGGCCGTGCTCGCGCCCGCCACGGCGGCGGTGCTGCTCTTCTGGGCCCGGAAGCATCCGTCGCTCGAGCCCGCTTGAAGGGTTCGCACGCGCCGGGAGGCGTCAGTCCTCGGGAGGCACGGTGGTGGGCGCGGACGTGAGGACGACCTCCCGGCCCTGGACGCGCTCCACACGGTGGAAGTGCACCATGTAGTCCCGCCGGGCGGGCGAGCCCTGCCCCAGCTCGAAGTGGGTGTCCCCGACGTTCGACACCGTCCCGAGTTTCCGCCCATACCCGTCCTTCACCGTCATTCCCTCGTGGATGTCGCCGGGATCGATCATCGTGGTCCTCTGTCCGCGTGTGCGCGTGGTCCCTTGAGATGAACACTCCGGGCGCTCCTGGCCCGTGGCCCTGGCCCTCTTCTGGAGGAAGCGCAGTGCCCCCTGGTGGGGGAGGGGACGGGCGGCCAGCGGAGCGGCGCGGAGCGGGGTCACGTCCGGGCCAGCCCCCTACCTTCTCTCCCGAGGGCTCATGACGCACGGGAGAGACGCGCATGGCGGAGGCCCAGGCCCAGAAATTGGCTGTACTCAAGATCGACCGCGCGGCCCACCCGCGGCGGAAGCTCCTGCGCCGATGGCCGCTATGGGTGGGGCTGGCCGTCGTGCTCGCCCTCGTGGTGGGGATGGCGGTGGTGGGCCGGGCGCCCAGCGTGCGGGTGGCCGAGGTCCGCGAGGCACGCCCCGGCGAGCAGCAGACCGAGCTGTCCGCGGCCGGCTATGTGTCCTCGCGGCGCCGCTCCGTCATCGCGCCCCAGGTGGCGGGGCGGTTGGTGGAGGTGGCGGTGGACGAGGGCGACGCGGTGGAGAAGGGGCAGGTGCTCGCCCGCCTGGATGACCGGGATGCGCGGGTGATGGCGGCCCGGAGCAGGGCGGAGCTGCAGGCCGCCAGTCAGAGGCTCGCCGCCGCGAGGGCCACGGCAATGCGGGCGCGCAATGACCTGACACGGGCGGAGCAGCTGGCCAGGGCCCAGGTCATCACCCGGGCGAGCCTGGAGGAGGCGCAGGCGCTGGCGAGGGCCTCGTCCGCGGAGGAACTGGCGGCGGTGGCCCAGTTGGAGGCCGCGAGGGAGGCGGCGCGGGCCACGGACCTGCAACTGTCCCATACGGTGGTGCGGGCGCCCTTCGCGGGAACGGTGGTGCGCAAGCTGGCGGATGAGGGAGCGGTGCTCGCGCCCGCCGCGCTCGAGCAGGAGAACATCGGCGGCATCGTCGAGCTGGTGGACCTGGGGGCGCTCGAGGTGGAGGCCGAGGTCAGCGAGGAGCAGTTGCCGCGCATCGAGCTGGGGCAGCCGGCGCTCGTCTTCCTCGATGCGTACCCGGACCAGGCGTTCGTCGCGAAGGTGCGCTCGGTGCGCCCCGCCATCGACCGCTCCAAGGCGACGGCGGACGTGAACGTGGCGTTCGAGGAGATTCCCCCGGGCGTGCTGCCGGACATGGGGGCGCGGGTGGCCTTCCTGAAGGAGGCGGTGCCGGAGGAGGCGCTCACGAAACAGGACGCGGCGCTGCGGGTGCCGGCGTCGGCGGTGGTGCGGAACGGTGGGGAGTCCGTGGTGTGGGTGGTGCAGGACGGGAAGGTGAAGCGGCAGCCGGTACAGGTGGCGGAGAAGGTGGGGGACGAGGTGGCGTTGGCCCAGGGACCGGAGCCGGGGACCCAGGTGGTGGTGTCGCCGGATGGCTCGCTGCGTCCGGGGCGCAAGGTGAAGGTGCGGACGGAGGGCGGATGAGCACTCCCTTCATCCGGCTCCGGGGCGTCTCCAAGTCCTACCGGCGGGGCGACATCATCGTGCCGGTGCTGGAGGAGGTGAACCTGGACATCGAGGCCGGGACCTTCGAGGCCTTCATGGGCCCGTCGGGCTCGGGGAAGTCCACGCTGCTCAACCTGCTGTCGGGGTTGGACCGGCCCACCACGGGGGTGGTGGAGGTGGGCGGCAAGGACCTGGCGCGCATGAACGACAAGGAGCTGTCGGACTGGCGCGCGGGACACGTGGGCTTCGTCTTCCAGATGTACAACCTGCTGCCGGTGCTCACGGCGGCGGAGAACGTGGAGCTGCCGCTGCTGCTCACCCCGCTCTCGCGTGCCGAGCGCCGTGAGCACGTGGCGGCCGCGCTGGAGGTGGTGGGACTGGGGCACCGCATGGGGCACCGGCCGCCGCAGATGTCGGGAGGCGAGCAGCAACGGGTGGCGATCGCCCGGGCCATCGTCACGGATCCAGACCTGCTCATCGCGGACGAGCCCACGGGAGACCTGGACCGCAAGTCGGCCGAGCAGGTGTTGGATCTCTTCACGGTGCTGCACCACGAGCTGCACAAGACGCTCGTCATGGTGACGCACGACCCGCATGCGGCCGAGCGCGCGGATCTGGTGCGGCACCTGGAGAAGGGGCTGCTGCAATGACGTTCGGGCGGCTCGTGTGGAAGGACCTGTTGCGCAACCCGCTGCGGCTGGCGCTCACGGTGCTGGCCGGGGCGGTGGGGGTGATGTCCTTCATCTTCCTGCGCACGGTGGTGGACCTCTTCTATTCGAGCGCGGAGTCGGCGCAGGCGGACCGGCTCTTCACGCGCGCCAAGGCCTCCATCACGGCGGACCTGCCGCTGTCGTACCTGCCGCGCATCTCCACCGTGCCGGGGGTGGACGACATCACCTTCTATGGCTTCTTCGGCGGGCGGTACGGCGAGTCCCAGCGCGACTTCTTCGGCTCGGCCTTCGTGGACCCGCCCTCCTTCATGCGCGTCTTCGACGAGCTCGTCGTGGCCCCGCAGCAGGTGACAGCCTTCCAGGCGGATCCGTGTGGCGCGCTCATCGGGATGGACCTGGCGAAGCGCTACGGGTGGAAGCCGGGAGACCGGGTGACACTGAAAGGCACCATCTACCCGGGCGAGTGGACCTTCAACGTGCGCGGCATCTACGACGTGCGCACGGGGTCGCTGGACAAGAACTCGCTCTTCTTTCCCTTCCGCTGCCTCAACGAGAAGCTGCCGGACGAGCGCAAGGACCGGGTGGGGGCCTTCATGATTCGAGTGGAGGACCCGTCGCGCTCGGCGGCGGTGTCCTCGGCGGTGGACGCCATGTTCGCCAACAGCCCCTACCCGACACGCACGGAGAGCGAGCGCGCGGCCACGCTGGGTTTCATCTCCATGCTGTCGGCCATCATCACCGCGGTGCAGGTGGTGGCCACCGTCATCCTGCTCATCATCCTGCTCGTCATCGGCAACACGCTGGCCATGAGCGTGCGCGAGCGCACGAGGGACCTGTCCACGCTGCGGGCCATGGGCTTCAAGAGCGGGCGGGTGGTGATGCTCGTGCTCTTCGAGTCCCTGGCCATTGGACTGGCCTCGGGGGGATTGGGGGTGCTCATCGCGCCGCCGCTCGTGCGGGGCTTCGTCGCGGTGGTGGGCTCGCAGATGGGCGGACTTCCCACTGACTTCATGCGGGAGAGCACGCTGGTGCTCGGGGTGCTGGCGGCGGTGGGGGTGTCGCTGCTGGCCGGAATCATCCCCGCGTGGCGCGCGGTGCGCATCCCCGTGGCCGAGGGGCTGAGGAAGGTGGCCTGAGCGATGATTCCCCTCTACTACAACACGCGCAGCCTCTGGGCGCGGCGGCTGTCCACGGGGCTCACCGTGCTGGGCCTGGGGCTCGTCGTCTTCGTCTTCTCGGCGGTGCTGATGCTGGCCAACGGAATCGAGTCCGCGCTCGCCTCGGGGGGAGACCCGCGCAACGTCATCCTCCTGGCCGAGGGCTCCACCAGCGAGCTGATGAGCAACGTGGAGCGGGACGTGCTGCGCGCCCTGGGGAGCGCCCCGCAGGTGGCCTCGTCGGTGGAGGGAGAGCCGCTGGTGGCGGGCGAGCTGGTGGTGCCGGTGCTGCTGCCGCGAGGGGATGGCAAGGAGTCGAACATCAACGCGCGGGGCATTGGCCCGGAGAGCTTCGCCATCCGGCCCACGGTGCGGCTCATCGCCGGCCGGGAGCCGCGGATGGGCACCAACGAGGTGGCCCTGGGCGAAGCGCTGGTGGGGCGCTCTCCTGGGGCGAACCTGGGTGGGGAGTTGGCGTTCGCCGAGGAGCGCTGGCCGGTGGTGGGGGTGTTCACCGCCGAGGGTGGGGCCTACGAGTCCGAGCTGTGGGTGGACGTGAACCGGTTGGGGCCGGCGTTCGACCGGCCGGGGCTGAGCGCGGTGGTGGTGCGCACGGGCTCGGAGCAGGCGCGCGATGCGTTCATCAAGGGAGTGGAGGAGGATCCGCGCTTCACGCTCGAGGCGAAATCGGAGCCCGAGTATTGGGCGGAGCAGGCCACGTGGCTGGCCACGTTCATCCGGGTGCTGGGCCTGTTCGTGTCCTTCATCTTCAGCGTGGGCGCGGTGCTGGGGGCGATGATCACCATGTACGCGCAGGTGGCGGCGCGCATTGGTGAGCTGGGGATGTTGCGGGCGGTGGGCTACCGGCGCCGGAGTGTGCTGGCGAGCATCCTCATCGAGTCCGCGGTGCTGGGAGCGGCGGGAGGGGTGCTGGGCGCGCTGGGGGCGCTGGCCACGCGGTGGATGGAGATCCGGACGCTCAATTTCCAGACGTTCGCCGAGATTCGCTTCGGCTTCACGCCGACACCGGGAATCGTGGTGGCGGCGCTCGTCTTCGGGACGCTGATGGGGACACTGGGCGGACTGCTGCCCGCCCTGCGCGCCTCACGGCTGTCGATTCTCGATGCGTTGAGAGCGTGAGTGAGCGTCACCACTCAACGAATGACGGGAACTGGAGTGAAGAGGTCGATGTTCGTCCCGTCTCCCCGTTGCCCGGACTTGTTGCTCCCCCAGGCCCAGGCCATGCCATCCTTTTGCAACGCCACGGAGTGGTGCATGCCGGCCGCCAGCGTGGACACCTTGTTCAATACGGTCAAGTGCACGGGCGAGGAGCGATTGATGGTGGTTCCATCGCCCAGTTGTCCTTGGCTGTTGCTCCCCCATGCCCACACCGTACCGTCATTTCGCACCGCCAATGAGTGGCCGCCGCCGGCAGAGATAGTGGCGACTTCGCTCAAACCACTTACCTGAACGGGGGAGAGGCGGGTGTCGGTGGTCCCATCCCCCAATTGCCCGGTCCCGTTTTTCCCCCAGGCCCATACAGTGCCGTCATGGAGCCTCGCCAGTGAGTGGAGGTGGCCAGCTGAGATGGTGACCACGCCGCTCAACCCACTCACCTGCACGGGCGTGGAGCGATTCGTGGTCGTCCCATCTCCCAGTTGGCCGGAATCGTTGTTTCCCCAGGCCCATACCGTGCCGTCATTGCTAATCGCGAGCGAGTGGTGCACGCCGGCCGAGACCGCGACGACGCCACTCAACCCATTCACCTGCACGGGCATGGAGCGATGGATGGTCGTCCCATCCCCCAGTTGCCCGGACCTGTTGCTTCCCCAGGCCCACACCGTGCCGTCATCTGTCACCGCTAGCGAATGGCCACCACCCGCCGAGACAGCGACTACGTTACTCAAGTTGCGTACACGCACGGGCATGGAGTGGTTTGTGGTCGACCCAATCCCCAATTGCTTGAACCCGTTGTTTCCCCAGGCCCACACCGTGCCGTCGTTTGTCACGGCCAGCGAGTGGCTACCACCCGCCGAGACCGTGGTCACGCCGCGCAAGTTTCTTACCTGCACCCTTGCGGCGCCGTGGGCGGTTGTCCCATCCCCCAATTGCCCGTAAGTGTTGTTCCCCCAGGCCCACACCGTACCGTCTGGTTGCACTCTCAGGGAGTGCTGGTCACCCGCCTCTTGGATGATGCACGGGGTGGCGTAAACGGTGAAGTTCGTCGAGACGGAAAGACCCTGGGAGTTGGTCACCGTCGCCTTTACAGTTGGCGTGAGCCCTTCGGGCACACAGCCGCGAACCTTCCATCTGACCTCGCTCGTGGTCGCGCTACTTGCAGGTGTCTCCAGCGTTCCGGTGTTGGCTTCCCAGGAAAAGCGAAGCGCGCTGTCCTGTGCATCCTGCGCCGAGATGCGCAGGGACATCGCTCCCTGGTTCATGTCGAAAGGTTTCTGCTTGTGGGCCCCCACGATCTCCGGTGGGCGCGGAGCGACTGGCTCGCTCGGAGCAGGCCGTACCGGTTCGGGTTCCTTCTTCGCGAGGGGCGGCGCAGGCTTCGGGTTCACCTGCTCGCGCACCTTCTCGAACAGCTCCACCACTTTGGGAGCCACCTGCACGGGCAGCTTCGCATCGGGCTTCAGGTAGAGGGCCGCTTTGAATGCGGCGGTGGCCTTATCGCTCTTGCCCATGTCGGCGAGGACGATCCCCTCGTAGAGAGTGAGGACGACGTCGTCCTCGATGCCGCGTGTCAGGCGTTTGGCGCTGGCGATCTGTTCCAGCGCCCGCTCGTAGTCGAGGCCTTCGTAGAGGCGGCTGATGGAGGAGAGGTAGGTCCCCACGTCCGTGGAGCACTGGGCGTATGCCTCCCACGGCAAGAAGAGAATGGTGGCCAGGAGGCCCACCACTCGGGCGGACCAGGGGCTCGCGGAACGCATGGGCTTTCCTCTCAGGACGTATGGAGTCCCCGGGTGCAAGGGGGCCGATATGTTCATGGAGGTCGGCGGAATATCACGGATGCCACGTGCCTGGAGCCTGGCGTTGGCCAGTGGGAATGGCCCCACGCCGCTTCAGGGGCTCACCTGGACGGGAGTGGCACGCTGGATGGTCGTTCCATCCCCCAATCGCCCTGCCGCATTGCTTCCCCAGGCCCACAGGGTGCCGTCCTCACGCACTGCCAGTGAGTGGTTTCTTCCGGCCGAGATGGCCACCACGTTGCTCAACCCCCGCACCTGCACGGGCGTGGGACTGTGGGGCGTGGTGCTCCCATCCCCCAGTTGATTGAACGTATTGCTGCCCCAGGCCGAGACGGTGCCGTTCTTGTGCAGCGCCAGCGAGTGGAGATAGCCCGCCGAGATGGCCACCACATCCCTCAACCCGCTCACCCGGACGGGCGTGGGGCGTTGGGTGGTGCTCCCATCGCCCAACGCTCCGTTTTCGTTGTACCCCCAGGCCCAGACGGTGCCGTCGCTGCTCAGCGCCAGCGAGTGCTGGCCACCGGCTGAGACCGCCACCACGCCACTCAATTCGTTCACCTTTACCGGGGCGAGGCGGTTGGTGATCGTTCCATTCCCCACCTGCCCCGAGGTGTTGTACCCCCAGGCCCAGACGGTGCCATCGCTTCTCATCGCCAGTGCATGCTGATCTCCGGCCGAGGCCATCACCACCTCGCTCAAGGCACTCACCGGCACGGGAGTGGAACGGTGGGTGGTCGTCCCATCCCCCAACTCTCCGTCGGCGTTGTATCCCCAGGCACGCACGGTGCCGTCACTGAGCACCGCCAGCGAGAAGTTACCGCCCGCCGACATGGCCACCACATCGCTCGAGTCACTCACCTGCATGGGCGCGGAGCGGTGGGTGGCTGTTCCATCCCCCAGCTGTCCGTACCAGTTGGCGCCCCAGCTCCACACGGAGCCGTCGGTGCCCAACGCCAGGACATGCTGTGCGTTGTTTCCCGCCGAGAAGGTCAGCACGCCGCTCAAGCCGCTCACCTGCACGGGCGTGGCGCTGTAGGTGTTCGTTCCATCCCCCAGTTGCCCGAACTCATTGTTCCCCCAGGCCCAGGGAATGCCGGTCGAGCGCAGGTTCATCGAATGGGCGTTTCCCGCGGAGAGGGTTACGCACGGCGTGGTCACGACGATGAACTTCTTCGAAGCGGAGCGGCGGAGGGCATTGGTGACGGCCACCGTCACCTCGGGCATGCCTCCCTGCGGCATGCAGGGGGGAGCCGTCCAGATGACTTCGCTCGTGGTCGCGCCGTTGACCGGTGCTCCCAGTGTTCCGGTGGGGGCGCTCCAGGCGAACTCGAGCGGGCCATTGTCCGCGTTCCTCGTGGAAATGCGCAGGCGGATGGTGCCCCGGCTCAGGACCAACGTGGCGGATTGATGGGCCTCGATGATCTCCGGAGCTCCCGCTTCGCCTTCGCCCGTGGGTCCGTCGCTGCCCGTGGGCGGGTTCTGCTCGTCGCTCGGGCCCGGGTCGCAGCGCTCCGGGTACTGCTTGCAGAAGAAGGCGCCCTCCTGCTCGAAGTCGATGCAGCCGGAAGCTCCGCCGAGCAGCACGGCCGCGGACACCGCGAATCTCGCCATCCACGCCTTCACGGCCACCTCCCGGACACGAAGGCCGACGTCCCGTCCGTGCCCACCCTCAGCGCCATGGGCGCCTCGGGCGCTCCGAACACGTAGAAGCCCGCCGCGAGCCCCAACCCCACCACGCCCGCGCCGATGAGCCCCGCCCCCACGTTCTGGAATGTCTTCCCTCGCGACATGCTTCGCCGTGCTTCCTCCTGGGAGGTGATGCCCGGGTCTCCGTTGCGCAGCCGCGACTGCTCGTTCCGGGCGAGCCCGTACGACACTCCGCCCACCGCGAGCAGTACGCCGCCCGCCACCGCCGGGATGAGGGCGTGGGAGCGGAGGCCCCGGGGTCCGGAGGTGTTCACCGTGGGGGCGTGCTGGGCCTGCTCGGCGGGCGGAGGCGTCGCCTGCGCGAGGGTTGCCGGCAGCGGCTTCACCTCGAGCGGGGGCGGCGGTGTTTCGGGCCGCTGGGGCTCCGGCTGGTTTTCCGTGCGGCCCGCGGCCAGCGCCTGATTCACCTGTTTGCGCAGGCCCTTGAACTGCCGCGCCACCTTGGGTGACACCCGCACCGGCAGCTTCGCCTCCGGGTTCAGGAACAGGGCCGCCTTGAAGGCCGCGCTGGCCGCGTCGCTCTGGCTCATGTCGGCGAGGATGAGGCCCTCGTACAGCGAGAGCGCCACGTCATCCTCCGCTCCGCGTGTCAGGCGCCGGGCGCTGGAGATCTGCTCCAACGCCCGCTCGTACTCGAGGCTCTCGTAGAGACTGCTGACGGAGGTGAGATAGGTCCGAACCTCCGGGGACACCTGGGCGCGTGCACCCCACGGGAGGAGGAAGAGCACGGCCATGAGGCCCGTCACCACTCTGGCGGCTTCAGAACAAAGGCTCGCAGGACGCATGGGCTTCCCTGGCGAATGGGGGCCCTACGTTCATTCCAGCGTCACGCAAAAGCATTCACGGAAAGCGGACTTCCTCGCGGCACTGGTCAGTCCGTCTTCCGAAGTGTCGGAAACACGGCTCTCCGTGTGCCCCGGTGTTGGCCAGCGTCTAGAGAGCCAACCCGGGACCTCCGGCACCCTCACCCCGTCCCTCTCCCGGGGGGAGAGGGGTATTGGGGAGAGTGGGGACCGGGGGCGAGCGGCGATTGCTCAGCCCGGCTGGCAGACCTGGCGCAGGATGTCGAGCGACTCCAGCGCCTTGCCCGCGCCCATCACCACCGCGGACAGCGGATCCTCCGCGAGGAACACCGGCAGACCCGTCTCCTCGCGCAGCAGCGTGTCCAGGTTCTTCAACAGCGCTCCACCACCGGCCAGCACGATGCCGCGGTCGGCGATGTCACCGGCCAGCTCCGGCGGCGTGCGCTCCAGCGTCAGCTTCACCGCCTCCACGATGCCGTTCACCGGCTCGCTCAGCGCGTCGCGCACCTCGTCGCTGCTCACCGTCAACGTGCGCGGCACGCCGGCCACCAGGTCGCGACCCTTGATCTCCATGGTCATGACCTCCTCGGTGGGGTACGCCGTGCCGATGCCCATCTTGATGAGCTCGGCCGTGCGCTCGCCAATGAGCAGGTTGTACTTGCGCTTCACGTACTGGATGATCGCCTCGTCCAGCTTGTCGCCGCCGATGCGCACGCTCTTGGCGAACACGATGCCGGCCAGGCTGATGACCGCCACGTCGGACGTGCCACCGCCGATGTCGACGATCATGTTGCCGCTGGGCTCCGTGACGGGCAGTCCCGCGCCGATGGCCGCGGCCATCGGCTGCTCGATGAGGTACACCTCGCGGGCACCGGCGTTGGCGGCGGCCTCGCGCACCGCGCGGCGCTCCACCTCGGTGATGCCCGAGGGGATTCCGATGACGATGCGCGGGCTGACGAGCGACTTGCGATTGTGCGCCGTCTGGATGAAGTAGCGGAGCATCGCCGCGGTGATTTCGAAGTCGGCGATGACGCCGTCCTTCATCGGGCGGATGGCCACGATGTTGCCCGGCGTGCGGCCGAGCATCTCCTTGGCCTCCTTGCCCACGGCGAGCACCTTCTTGCCGCCGCGCGCGTCCTGCTGGACGGCCACCACGGAGGGCTCGTTGGACACGATGCCCTGGCCGCGGATGTAGATGAGCGTGTTGGCCGTGCCCAGGTCGATGGCGAGGTCACGCGAAAAGAGAGTGTGGAGCCAGTCGAACATACGGGGGCGGAAACTTTCAAAGGTGCGGCGTCATTTCCAACACCGACAGTGAGTGCGCGGCAACCTACTACGCAGGGCCCGCAGCCGGAAGAAAAGCCAACTGTCAAGTGGAGGGCCCGGCCGGAGAGCGTCCGGCCCACGGGGCCCCCTGTCCTTCCCCCTCCGTCACCCCGTCTTCCCTCTGAGAGCGGGTCCGGGGATGAGGGGTTTTCCCTACAGGTGGCCCGCTTCCCTGCCTCCTTTCAATGGGCGGGCTGAAGCTCGCTCTCCTCCGCGAGGAGGAAGGTGTCCGCCGCTTCCCCGGCCTCCTGCTCGGTGGAGACGGGGCCCAGGTGCTGGGGCTCGGCCACGGTGCCATTTTCCACGGCGTGGCGGTATTCGGGCGTCTGGCGCAGGGCCTCGCTGGTGACACGCAGGAAGGCCTCGCGCACGGGCTCGAAAAGCAGGCCGGCCACGTACCAGAAGGGCGCGTAGTCCAGGCGGATGAGCCCCTTCACGCTCCAGCCCTTGTCCTCGTAGTCCCAGGGGCAGCGGCCGAGCGCCTTGCGCAACAGCCAGCCCGTGGTGAACTCGGCGCCGAAGATGACGGCGGTGTAGGCGAGCGCGCGCACCGGCCGGGGAAGGAAGCGCAGCCGGTCATGGAGGAACTCCATCCCCAACGCGGTGGCTCCGTAGATGGGGTGCATCCACAGGTACGTCTTCGCCGTCCCGTGTGCGTCCCGTTCCACCAGGGCCGCGCCCATGCCGGTGAAGCAGACCTCCATCACCCAGCCCGCACAACCGTAGAGGAGGAATCGCGGCAGCACCCCCCGAAGCTAGGAACCGGCCTCCCAAAGGGCACCTGGCGGCAGGAGGGCGGGGGAGCGGCCGAGGAAGGGCCGGGCCATCCCCGGGGAGGGTGCACGGTGTTGGCCGCCGGACACCCGGGGACGGCGGGGGGCGGGGACGTCAGCGCTTGAGGGCGTACTTGCCGATGGCGTAGAGGGCGCGGACGCCATCCTTCCAGCCAATCTTCTTGCCCTCCTCGTAGGTGCGCCCGTGGTAGCTGATGGGCACCTCGAAGACGCGCCAGCCGCCGCGGGCCACCTTGGCGGTGATTTCCGGCTCGATGCCGAAGCGGTCCTCCTCGATGTTCACCGAGCGGATGACCTCGGCCCGGAAGGCCTTGTAGCAGGTCTCCATGTCGGTGAGGTTCAGGTTGCTCGTCATGTTGGAGAGCATGGTGAGGAACTGGTTCATCACCGAGTGCCAGAAGTAGAGGACGCGCCGGGGCGTGCCGGTGAAGCGGCTGCCGAAGACGACGTCCGCGTCACCATCGAGGATGGGCTGGAGGACGCGGGGAATCTCGCGCGGGTCGTACTCGAGGTCGGCGTCCTGGACGATGACGATGTCCCCGGCGGACTCGGCGAAGCCGCGGCGCAGGGCGGCGCCCTTGCCCTGGTTCTTCTCCTGGAGGAGGACGCGCACGTCGTTGCGGTTCTTCGGGGTGCCGCCGATGACGGACAGGCCCTCGCTGGCCAGACGCTGGAGCAGCTCGCGGCTGCCGTCGCGGGAGCAGTCGTCCACGATGACGAGCTCCTTGGGGAAGTCCACCGCGGTGACGCGGCGGAGGATCTCAGCGAGGGTGGAAATCTCGTTGTAGACAGGGATGACGACCGAGACGAGCATGGCGAAGCGGGCTCTATCCGATTTCCGCGCCCCGCGCGACTCTTCGGTACGGGGGCCTGGGAGCCCAGGTGGAGGCGCTCCAGGCAGGCCCTCGGGTCACCCGGGGGGCGTTACTCCGCCCAGGTGAGCACTTCCACCATGCGCACGAAGCGCCGGTCCGTGCTGACGGCGGCCACCACGAAGCCGGCCGACTCGCCCGGGCCGCCCCGGCCCATGCTGCGCCAGCTCGACACGTAGAGCCGCTGGCTGTTCTGCGAAATCTGGGTGATGTACGCCACCGCTCCGTTCACCTCGGCCGCGCTCGGCGTGCCGTAGGCCGTGCGCGCCTGCAGTCTGGCGGTGAGCTCGGCCGGGGTGATGGGCTCGAAGAAGTACGGGTAGTCGTAGGAGCTGCCAAAGGTCCACCCGTACGTATCCGTCAGCGTCACCTGGTTGGCCACGCCCTGGCCGTAGGGGATGTAGCCCTCCTTGATGCGCGAGGCGCTGGCGAGCGCTCCGCTCGCGCCGTAGAGCTGGGCCGGCGTGCCCGACACCGCGTTCATCCCCAGCGGCGCCGCGTAGGTCTCCGCGTCGTTCAGCTCGTAGAAGTCGTTGAGGTACTTCTTCGCATCCGCCGCCACTCCGGTGAGGAAGGTGGCATTGCCCACCTTGGTGGACAGGTGCGCGCGCTCCGTGGTGTCCACCCAGTAGTCCCGGTCGAAGGCATCGAGCGCACCCGCCATCTCCGCACGGGTGACCGTTGCGCCACTGGGGCTGGTGCTGGTGCGCGCGGCCGCGATCTTCGAGTCGAAGAGGGCGATGTTCGCGGCGCTGTCCGCCAGCGCGGACGGAGCGGCCAGCAGCATCAGACCGCCGAGGAGGAACTTGAGAGAGGAGCTGGACTTCATGGGGGGACCTCGCGAATCGGGCCGGGGGGGCCCGTGGGGAAGGAACTTCGTCGAGGCTCCTACTATTTTCTGCGAAGTCAGGTCCAGCGCAAAAATCCAGTTTGCCTGTTATTCACGGTTTCGTGACCTCGGGCTCAAACGGCCCGGCGCAGGGCTTCGAGGAGGGCGTCCAGGTCCGCGTCGGTGGTGAGCGGATTGATGAGGGTGGTGCGCAGCCACACGCGTCCGCGGAGCGTCGTCTGCACCAGGTAGAAATCGCCGCGGGTGATGAGCGACTCGCGCAGGCGCACCTGGAGCGCGTCGAGCTCCGGATCGGGGAGCCCCTTCGGCGTGTGGCGGAAGCAGACGATGTTGCAGTCCGGGGGGACGGCGAGCTCGAAGTCGCCGGAGGCCTGGAGGCGCTGGGCGAAGCGGCGGGACAGGTCGAAGGTGTCGGTGACGGCGTCCGCGAAGAGCTTCGTGCCCAGGGTGTGGAGGCAGGTGTACAGCTTGAGGGCCATCATCTCCTTGGTGCACTCGAGGGTGCGCAGCGCCACGTCGCTCCAGCGCCGCGTGTCCTGGCCGGTGAAGAGGTAGGAGGCCTCCTGGGCGAAGGCCTCGAAGGAGCGGTGGCCCTCGCGGAAGAGCACGGCGGTGATGAGCGCCGGCATCATCAGCATCTTGTGCGCGTCCCACACCACCGAGTCGGCGCGCTCAATCCCCTTCACCTGGTGGCGGTAGCGGGGGCTGAGCGCGGCCGAGGCACCGTGGGCCCCATCCACGTGGAACCACAGGCCGTGCTTCGCGCAGAAGTCGGCCACGGCCTCGAGTGGATCAAAGGCGCCCGTGGCGGTGGAGCCGGCGCTGGCCACGACGGCGATGGGACGGCGGCCGGCGCGCTTCGCCGCGGCGAGCGTCTCCTCCAGGGCCTCGGGGCGCAGCCGGTAATGCGCGTCCACGGGGATGGGGGTGACGCCCTCGGAGCCCCAGCCCATCATCCGCACGGAGCGGGTGACGCAGTAGTGGGTGGACTCGGGGACGAGCACGGTGAGGGGCGGCCCGGCGGTGGGGCCTCCATTCCACGCATCGAAGCCGGCCCTGGCCTGGCGCGCGGCGAGCAGGGCGGTGAGGTTGCCAGCGGAGCCGCCCGAGGTGAGCACGCCGCCGGAGCTCTCGGGCAGGCCGAGCACCCCGGCCATCCAGCGCAGCACGTTGTGCTCCATGGCGGTGGAGACGGGCCCCATCTCGTAGACGGCCATGCCGTTGTTGAGCAGCGAGGAGGTGAGGTCACACAGGGCGGCGAGGGGCAGGGGCACGGACACCTGGTGGCCCACGTAGTGTGGGTGGTGCAGGTGGTGCGAGTCCTCGATGACGCGGGCGAGGAGGGCGGATGCGTCTCCGCCAGGCTCCTCGGGGAAGTCCGCGGGGAAGCGCTCGATGTGGGTGGCGGGTGGCGCCCAGGGGAGCACGGGGCCCTCGCGGCGGGTGGTGCGGGCGAGGTGGTCGGCGAGCTGGTCCACCAGTTGGTGCCCGAGGCGGCGGAAGTGCTCGGAATCGTAGGCGGCGGCGAGGTTCGGGCGGTGGGGAGCCATGGGCGGCATTATGCAGGGGAGCGGACAGGGACCATGGAGGCTGCTTGCACGCCCCTCGGGAGCCATTATCTCAATGGAGATACCCCCTGAACTGGAGGCCCATCATGGCGTCCCGCATCACCATCACGTATTGCAGCGCTTGAGGCTACAGGCCTCGGGCCGCCCGTGCGGCGGCCGCATTGAAGAAGGAGCTGAACCTGGACGCCGAGTTGAAGGTAGGCCCCTCCGGCAGCTTCATCGTGGAAGTGGATGGCACCCCCGTGGTGAAGAAGGAGTCCTTCGAATTCCCCACCGAGCAGCAGATCGTCGAGGCGGTCTCCAAGGTGGTGGGCGGGCCCCCAGCGGGCTCGTGAGCCCCGGGCAGGCGGCCGGGGGCCTGGCTCCCGGCGCCATGCTCCCCGGAGGGTGAACCGGGCCTCACCTTCATCGCGTGGAGGTGAGGCCATGGCCGCGGAGTGGTTGGAGTCCCCTTTCCAGCGCAAGTCCATCCAGCACTGGATGAAGGTCCTGGACCTGAACGGGAAGGTGCTGGGGCGGGTGGACTGCGTCGGGGAGACGGTGTTGTTCGTGCGCAAGCGCTTCTCGCGCAAGCTGTGGGCGGTGCCCCTGGCGCGGGTGGAGCGGGTGTCGGGCCGGGGCGTGCACGTGGCGGGACGGGAGCGCGAGGTCCTGGAGCCCGAGGCGGGCCGGAAGCGCATGGAGCTCGTCACGGCCACCTATCCCCTGGCGGAGCCTCCGTACACGAAGCTGGAGGCGGCGCGGCACGTGGGCGCATGAGGATGATGCACCGCGTGGCGTTTCGTGCTTGAAGGGGCGGCCATGTCCTCCATCGAGAATCTGTCGCAGAAGGTGTCCGCGGCGTTCGCGGACCGGGCGAAGCTGAAGGAAGCCGGCCATGCCGCGGCGGTGCGCGAGACGCTGGCGCTGCTGGACGCGGGTGAGCTGCGGGTCGCGGAGAAGGGACCCGAGGGCTGGAAGGTGAATGCCTGGGTGAAGGAGGCCATCCTCCTGTTCTTCGCCCTCTCCGAGATGAAGGTGATGGAGGTGGAGCCCTTCGAGTTCTTCGACAAGATTCCGTTGAAGAAGGGGCTGGAGGCGGCGGGCGTGCGGGTGGTGCCGCCGGGCGTGGTGCGCTACGGGGCCTTCGTGGAGCGCGGCGCGGTGGTGATGCCCGGCTACGTGAACATCGGGGCGCGGGTGGGCTCGGGGACGATGGTGGACACGTGGGCCACGGTGGGCAGCTGCGCCCAGGTGGGCCGCGACGTGCACCTGTCCGGTGGCGTGGGACTCGGCGGGGTGCTCGAGCCGCCCACCGCCTCGCCGGTCATCATCGAGGACAGGGCCTTCATCGGCAGCCGCTGCATCGTGGTGGAGGGCGTGGTGGTGGAGGAGGAGGCGGTGCTCGGCGCCAACGTGGTGCTGACGGCCTCCACGCCCATCATCGACGTCACCGGCCCCGAGGAGAAGGTCTACAAGGGCCGCGTGCCCGCGCGCAGCGTGGTGATTCCGGGCATGAAGGAGAAGCAGTTCCCCGCCGGCCGCTACATGGTGCCGTGCGCGCTCATCATCGGGCAGCGCAAGGAGAGCACCGACAAGAAGACGAGTCTCAACGCGGCGCTGCGCGACTTCGCCGTGCCGGTGTAGGCCGCGCGCATGGACTCCTTCACCTGGCGCTCGGAGAGCGGAGAGCCCGCACCGTCGCGGCTCTCCCCCGTGGATGACCGGCTCACCGCGGATACCGCCCTGAAGCGGGTCCGGCGGGGCGAGCACCTTCTGTACACCGGGGACTTCCACAACGCGAAGCAGTTGCTCGGCGCCATGGGCCGCCGTCTTCCCCCGCCGCGTGCGGCGCGCTCGCCCGTGGAGTCCTTCCGCGCCGAGCGCCGCGCGCGTCAGTTGGAGCACGAGACGCTCTCGCGCATCGTCGTGGCGCTGGACCGCGCCTACGGGCTGGAGCTGAAGCGCGCGCCCGACGTCGCCGAGGCCTGCCGCCAGGTGTGGGGCGAGCCCGACGCGGACAGGACCGTGGTCTCCCTCAAGACGCTGCTCGGCATGCTCGGGGCCGCGGAGTGGCGGCGCAAGGGCCTGGACGTGCCCGGGCTCCAGGGCAAGCTCCATCCCCACTACGGCGTCTACCTGCCCACGCGCACCGACTACGTCGAGCTGCTCAACTCCGTCACGGAGGTGCGCGGCAAGAAGGTGTTCGACGTGGGCACGGGCACCGGCGTGCTCTCGTTCCTGCTGCTCCAGCGCGGCGCGGCTTCCGCGACCGCGACCGATATCGACTCGCGCGCGGTGGCCTGCGCCCGGGAGAACGCCGAGCGGCTGGGTCTGTCCAAGCGCTTCGAGGTGATGGAGGGAGACCTCTTCCCTCCCGGCAAGGCGGACCTCATCGTGAGCAATCCGCCGTGGCTCCCCGAGCCGCCGAAGAACCGCGTGGACCGCGCCGTGTTCGACGAGGAGAACCGCTTCCTGCGCGGCTTCCTCGAAGGACTGGCCGCACACCTCAACCCCGGGGGCGAGGGACTGCTGCTGCTCTCCGACCTCGCGGTGCTGCTCGAGCTGCGCGCCGCGGACTGGCTCGAGCAGGAGCTCGCGCGGTGCGGGCTCGCCGTGAAGTGGAAGCGCTCGGCCCCGGCGCGCCACTCGAAGGCGAAGGACAAGTCCGACCCGCTCCACGCGGCGCGCTCCCGCGAAGTCACCACCCTCTACTGCCTGGTTCCCGCTCCGAAAGCCATGCCATGAGCGATCTCGCCACGCGCCTCGCGCAATCCACCCTGGCCCTGTGCCGCATCCCGAGTCCCATTGGCGAGGAGCGAGCCCTCGCCGACCACGTGGAGCGCTGGGCCCATGCGCACTTCCCGCAGCGCGAGGTGTTCCGGCTGGGGCACTCGCTGGTGCTGGGGAGCCTCCAGGACCCGAGGCCCACGGTGGCGCTCGTGGGGCACCTGGACACGGTGCCCGCGCATCCGAACGACCGCGAGCCGCGAATCGAGGGCGAGCGTGTTTTCGGCCTGGGCTCCTCGGACATGAAGGGCGGGCTGGCGGTGATGATGGCGCTGGCGGAGGACCTGCCGCGCGCCGAGCTGCCGGTGAACATGGTGGTGGTGCTCTACGAGCGGGAGGAGGGCCCGTACCTGGAGAGCGGACTGGGGCCGCTGTTCGAGACGCGTCCGGAGCTGAAGCGGGTGAAGTTCGGCATCGCGATGGAGCCGACGGACGGGGTGGTGCAGGTGGGGTGCGTGGGGAGCCTGCACGTGACGCTGCGGTTCAAGGGGCGCAGCGCGCACTCGGCGAGGCCGTGGCAGGGGGAGAACGCCATCCACAAGGCGGGGCCGCTGCTGGCGCGGCTGCTGGAGCTGCCGAGGCGCGAGGTGATGTACGGCGAGTTCGCCTTCTACGAGGTGATGAACATCACGAAGGCCTCGGGAGGGCGGGCGCGCAACGTGATTCCGGAGGCGTTCGAGCTGAACCTGAACTACCGCTTCGCGCCGGGGAAGACGGTGGAGCGGGCGCAGCAGGACGTGCGGGAGCTGGTGGGGGACGCGGCGGAGGTGGAGTTCACGGACCTGGCGCCGAGCGGCCGGGTGTGCGCGGACAACCCGCTGTTCCAGCAGCTCCTGAAGCTGACGGGACTGCCGGCGGCGTCGAAGCAGGCGTGGACGGACGTGGCGCGCTTCTCCGAGTTCGGCGTGGACGCGGTGAACTTCGGGCCGGGAGAGACGGCGCAGGCGCACCAGGCCAACGAGTGCGCCCCGATTCCCGCGCTGGCCGTGGCCTACGAGAAGCTGGCCACGTTCCTGCGAGACGCAAGATAGTCGTTCAGGAACAGTAATGTCCCCTTATCCCACTGGTCGAGGGGTGAGGTGGGGGTAGTATTCAAGCATCTTTAGTGAGAACCCGATGGCTTCTGGCACGTGAGTGCCCGTTTGATCGCGACGAATATGAGACTCCGCTCATTTGAGGTCAGTGGATTCAAGAACCTCACGCACCCCGTGAGGCTTGAGGGCATGGGAGCCATCAATGTCATTCACGGTCCTAACAACGTCGGAAAGTCGAATTTGCTGCAGTCGATACAGCTCTTTTTTGCTCTCGTGCGACTTCGACTTGGCGATTGGCTTCCCGTTGAAGCAACGGGCGCGGTAGAAGTGGGTGATGTTCTCCGTGAATACGGTCATGAGCCAGCTGAGATATTTAATCTTGAGAAGCCTGCGCCTATCCGTATGGCCGCGCAGATCGAGATAGAAGAACAGGAACTTGTTCGTGCTGGGCTTGAGCCATCTTTATTGCCGGATGGTCAAGTAGGCGTGAGTATGGAGCTTTACAGGGCTGAAGACACCGTTTGGTATCAAGTGCGGCGTTTTGCTTTTTCCGACGGAAGCGATGCTGCGTCGATGGCTGTAGATGGTGAAAGAAGGAATTTCGTACGCCAATTCGTCAGCTTCCTATCGCAGGATCCTTTGTTTCGGACCCGGACAGTTGATCGCTTTGCGATGATTGGTATCGAGCGTCTTTCGACATCAGATCTCGCGCTCGCGCTTTATGATGCGAAGGAATCTGCGGATCTTGAGCAGGCTAGGCGTTGGGAACGCTTCCGTGAGGCTATGTCGTCGTTCAAGGATATACTTGGCGATGGTGTGTTTGTTGCCACGTATGATCGAAAGGCGCAGAAGGCGAGCCTCTTCTATCAGACCTCATTTGCGCGAATTCCTTTGCGACTCTTGGGCTCTGGTGTCCAGCAGATCGTTTCATTGATTGGCCATCTGCTCATAACCAACGCCACACTGGTTGCTATAGAAGAGCCCGAACTGAACCTTCGCTATACGCTTCAGGAGCGTCTGCGCGACGTTTTTAGTCAAAAACTAGTGGGGGCGCTTGGTGGACCAAGTCAACTCTTCCTTACGAGCCATTCGCCAGCATTCGAGTCTGGTCCACATTTCTATTTGATGGAGCCCACTCCAACAGGGCCTATGATTGAGGCGCGTAATGTCGAACTGGCCCGCGCCGCTGTTGGTTTTCCGGAGGATGTCGTACCTCCTGGCGTCGATGCGGCCCGGTGCTATCTCTCAACGGAAGGAGTTGTGCGGGTGCCAGAGAACATCCGTCGAGAACTGGGGTTGCTAAATGGTGGAGGCGTAATGTTCCTTAAGAGGGACGGTCACGTCGAAATGATGTCGGATGAGCGGTTCGCTGCGATGCTCGATGTGCACCAGGACGACAAGGGCGATGAACAGGCCTGAGGAGCGGGTCCGCGCTGGTAACGCCACGCTGGCGCTCGATACGAATGCGATGTACTTGGCAAGGAAGCGGTTACTCGACCTGTGTAATTCGGTGAATAGGCTGAATGCAGGGCCGAATGCGCTCAACCTCCGTCTGTGCGTGCCCGCTGTGGTGCACATGGAAATGCTGCTCGACATCCGGCAGAGGCTGCTCCAAATGGGCTCGCCCTACGATGCGTCCGTGGTGGACCAGGGTCTTCGGGATAAGGGGCTTCAGGTCGTGGCTTTCGAGAAGCACCATGCCGAGCGTGCCGCCGAATTGATTGCTGGAATGTTCCCTGATGCATCGGCATGGCGCGAGGCGAAGAGGCTACGTTACGTCAGGACTCTTGGGCTGCATGACTCGGAGGAACTGAGAAAGGTCGGTAAGCGATGCAGCGCGACCATCGACTGGCTCATTGCTGCACAGGCGAGCCAGGAAGGATGGGTTCTGGTAACGGATGACCAAGGAGTCGAGTTCAAAGCGGTGGAAATGAAGATGCGCCTTGGGGAGCTTGAGGAGCTCCTTCGTGCACTACTGGCGACCAAAGCGCTTGATGTCATGGACTTGTGAGTCTCTGTGGACTCCAGTTCCTGGAATTCTTGTTGCTGCATGAAAATGCGAGGTTCGACTGTTCGAGATGCAGATGAACCCGCAGCTGCTCCTCCAGGAGTCCCCCTCGTTCCGGCGCACGGTGGTGCTGATGGTGCTGATCTCCATCCTGCTCTTTGACTGGCAGCCGGGCTCCCGCCTGCTCAGCGCGCCAGCGCAGCGGCGCGAGGAGGAGCGCCCCCTCCCCGAGGATGGGAGTGAGCTGGGCACCCCCGCCGCGAGGACCCCCCGCGCCGCACACCTGGAGTCCCCGCCCCGACCCCTGCCCGGCGTGCGGCAGGCGGCACGGCGGCGCCCCGGGCGACATGGCTGAGTCCCGGTAGATGGCTTACCGCGAGGGCGCCGGGGCCTTCTGCTGTCGCGCGAGCAGGGCCAGGAACACGCCGCACAGCAGCGCCGAGCCCGCTCCCACCAGCCGCGCCGTCAGCGTCTCGCCGAGCAGCAGCACTCCGCCCACCGCCGCCACCACCGGCACCGCGAGCTGCACCACCGCCGCCCTCATCGCCGTCAGGTGCGGCAGCGCCGCGTACCACAGGCTGTAGCCCACCCCCGACGCCAGCGCCCCCGACGCCACCGCGAGCCCTACGCCTTCCACCGTCGCTCGCGGTGCTCCGAGGGCCAGGGGCGCCAGCAGGGACAGCGCGAGCGTCATGGGCACACCGCGCAGGAAGTTGTCCGCCGTCGCCGCCAGCGGGTCCGCGTTGCCTCGTCCTCGCAGGGAGTAGATGCCCCACGCCACCCCCGCTCCCGCCATCAGTGTGGCTCCGAGCGCGTCCGGTGCCGTGGCTCCCGGCAGCCGCAGCACGATGAGCCCTCCGAGTGCCATCGCCAGCCCCAGCCACTCGAGTGCCCGTGGGCGCTCGCCCCGGAAGAGTCCTATCCCCAGCATCGTCGCCTGCACGCAGCCGAAGAGGATGAGCGCGCCCACTCCCGCCGGGATTCGCACGTACGCCAGCGAGAAGCCCGCCGCGTAGGCGAACAGTGCCAGCCCTGAACCCCAGGAGCCTTTTCGTGCTGCGTTCTTGTTGCCGCGCATCCTTAATAGGAGCCATAGGACGATGGCTCCTGATGCCAGGCGGATGCTCGTGAAGCTCGCCGCGTCGATCCTCCACGCTCCGTTCTCGAGGGCGGCTCGGCACAGCAGGGAATTGGCAGCGAAGCCGATCAGCGCGAGGACCGTGAGCACTCCCGTCTTCCACATGGCTCGATGACCCTCACCCTGACCCTCTCCCAGAGGGAGAGGGGATTGACGCGGTGGCGAACCCGGGGGACGGGCACCCTCACCCCGTCCCTCTCCCGAGGGGAGAGGGGTGTTCATCTCCAGAAACCCACTGAGATTCCGAAGTCCGAGTAGCGTCTCGAGACGTCGAACGACGCCGTCAGCGCCCAGTCGTCCAGGTACCGGAACAGGAAGAGCTCGAAGCCCCCCGTCACGTGGGCCCTTGGCAGGTGGTCCTTGAACGGTGAGGGCTCGATGAAGGCTCCCAGTCTCGTTCGGAGCCGGCCCGGCCAGGTTTCGTGTTCCACTCCCACCCTCGGTTGCAGCATCCCCGACACGCCCACCCTCTCCGGCGCCGAGAGCACCGTGAACGAGCGCACCGGCACCGCGTTCTCCGCTGGCGAGATGAAGTCCGCCTGCGCGCTGATGAGCCATCGGCCCGCCGGCCCTTGTGCTCCATTCTCGGCCGGTACCTCCGAGAAATGGTCTCCCTCCAGCATCTGCCGGCGCGCCGCGGGCGAGAGCTGGTTGTAACGCTGGGCGCCCTCTCCCAGTCTCCAGCTCGCTCCCACTGACATCACCGCCGGTGACACCACCGCCGAGTACAACTGCCGGCCCGCCAGGAAGGGCACCTGTCCCTCACCCCGCCTCCACGCGCCCACCACCTCCGGTCTCACCGACACCCCCACCCGGTACGAGCGGCCATGCGGCCGGTACAGCATGTCCAGCGCCAGCCCCGTGTCTCCGTAACGCCAGTCGCCCTCCGGCTTGTGACTGAAGACCGCCTGTGCGCTGTAGATGCCGAAGCCGATGATGAAGTCGTCCCGCCCCAGCGCCACCGCTCCCGCCAGCGAGGACTGCACCAGCGACACGCGGATGCGGTCGCTCGAGTCGCAGAGCACCGTGTTGCAGTAGGCCACCTGGTAGTTGCGCAGCGAGAAGCCCAGCCCGAAGTTGCGGTACTGCAGCATCACCGCGCCCTGGAGTTGCAACGTCTCCGGCGCGTCGTCCGCCAGGCCGTCGTTGTCCAGGTCCTCGCCTTTCACCTTCGCCAGCGGCAGGTTCATCCAGGACAGCGTGAAGCCCACGTCCCAGTCCCGGTCCAGCCCCGGCGCGCGGTGCGCCAGCGCCGCCTGGTTGTGCGTGAAGCCCGCCACGCCCTCGGCGATGCCCACGTACGCCCCGCCCAGCCCCACCACCCGCGACGAGCCCATCAGCACGCCCGAGTTCAGGTACAGCCGCTCCGGCCGGGTGGCCTCGGGCACCTCTTCCTGTGCCCGTGCCACCGGTCCCGCCAGCAGCACCCCGGCGACAATGAGTGCTGCCCTCATCAGCCCTGCTTCACGACCTGGGTGAAGTGCGTGTCCGCCTCGGCCGCCAGCTTCGTGTCACGCCACGTCAGCCCTCCCGCGTCGTGCGTCACCAGCGCCAGCGTCACCTTGCGCCAACGGATGTCGATGTCCGGGTGGTGGTCCGCCGCCTCGGCGGCCTTCGCCACCCGGCTCACGAACTCGATGCCCGCCAGGAAGCTCGGCGCCTCGTACGTGCGGCGGATCATCCCACCCTCGTGCTTCCACTCGGGGTGCTCCGTGAGGAACTGCTTCAGCGCCTCGGGGGTCAACTGCGTGCGGTCATAGGCCATCGCTCATCTCCTCTATCGCAACCGGGGGCCGCTGTCTCAGGCACGCTCCACCGCGCGCCGCCACTTGGTCAGGTACCGTTCACGCACCTCGGGCTTCATCTTCGGCTTGAAGACCTTGCCCACCTTCCAGGCGCGGCGGATGGCGTCCGGGCCGCTCCACACGCCCGCTCCCAGGCCCGCCAGGAAGGCCGCCCCCAGGCTCGTCGTCTGCAGGTTCTGGGGACGCACCACCTCCGTCCCCAGCATGTCCGCCTGGAACTGCATCATCAGGTTGTTGGCCGACGCCCCTCCGTCCACCTTGAAGGACGGAATCTCCCGCCCGCTGTCACGCCGCATCGCCTCGGCCAGGTCGTGGATCTGCATCGCCACGCCCTCGAGCGCCGCGCGCGCCAGGTGCGCCACCGTGGTGGAGCGGTCGATGCCCGCGAAAAGGCCGCGCGCCTCCGGCCTCCAGTGCGGCGCTCCCAGGCCCGCCAGCGCCGGGACGAACACCACGTCCCCGCTCTCCTTCACGCTGGCCGCCAGCGGCTCCACGTCCACCGCCTTCTTGATGACCTTCAGCCCATCCCGCAGCCACTGCACCGCGGCCCCGGCGATGAACGAGCTGCCCTCCAGCGCGTACGCCGTCTTGCCGTTGATCTTCCACGCCACCGTGGTGAGCAGCCCCGCCTTCGACGCCACCGGCGTCTCGCCCGTGTTCATCAGCAGGAAGGCCCCGGTGCCGTAGGTGCACTTGGACTCGCCCGGGTTGAAGCACGCCTGCCCGAAGAGCGCCGCCTGCTGGTCTCCCGCCATGCCGCTGATGGGGATGCCATCCGGCAGGCTCTTCATGCCCCGCGTGGTGCCGTAGCTCTCCGCCGAGCCGCGAATCCCCGGCAGGCACGCCGCCGGCACGCCGAAGAGCGTCCGCATGCCCTCGTCCCACTCGAGCCGGTTCACGTCCATCAGCAGCGTGCGGCTGGCGTTGGACACGTCCGTGACGTGCGACTGGCCCCCCGTCATCTTGTAGACGAGCCACGTGTCCACGGTGCCGAAGCACGCATCCCCCTTCTCGGCACGCTTGCGGGCCCCCTTCACGTGCTCCAGCATCCACGTCAGCTTCGTGCCCGAGAAGTACGGGTCCAACACCAGGCCCGTCGTCTGCCGCACCCGGGACTCCTCGCCCTGCTCACGCAGCTTCGCGCAGTGCTCCGAGGTGCGCCGGTCCTGCCAGACGATCGCATGGCTCAGGGGCTTGCCCCCGTCGCGCAGCCACAGGCCGGACGTCTCGCGCTGGTTGGTGATGCCCACCGCGGAGAGGTCCTTGCCCGCCAGCCCCGCGTCCTTCAGCGCCAGACGGATGCACTGCTCGACACTGGACCAGATTTCCTCCAGGTCGTGCTCCACCCAGCCGGGCTTGGGGAAGTACTGGGTGAACTCGCGGTACGAGCTCCCGACCACGCGCAGCTTGTCGTCGAGGATGGAGACGTGCGTCCCGGTGGTGCCCTGGTCCACTGCCAGCACGTACTTCGCCTTCGCCATGGATGAAGCCTCCTGAGGCTGCCTGGGTGGTGTGCGGGCGCAACATACCCGAGCCTGGGCTCTTGGCACGCGCGGCGTGGGCGCCTAGCCTGCGCGCCATGCCTTCGGTGAAGGAATTACGGGCGCTGCCCCAGGTGGATGTGAGGACGTTCCAGTCCGTGCACGGACCGGTGGCGCTCATCCAGCAGCCTCCCGCGCCCGTCTTCCAGCGGGTGGCCCAGCAGATGGGCGGGGCGCGCACGGTGTTCATGGCCCACCGCTCGCGCCTGGCGGACCGGTTGATGGCGATGCTGCAGGGCTTCGAGCACCTGCAGGTCCTCTTCCTCAAGCCGAAGACGGATGGCGAGGTGTTCGCCGTGGGCCGGCTGGAGACGAGCTCCCTGGTCATCCATGACCCGTCCGTCTCCAAGTTCCACGCGCTCGTGCGCTGGAGCGCGGCGGACGGCAACTGTTTCGTGCGCGACGCGGGCTCGATGAACGGCACCTTCGTCAACGCCATCGCCCTGGGGGAACAGGAGCAGCAGTTGGTGGATGGGGACGGCCTGTCCTTTGGCGACGCGCAGTTCCTCTACGTGCGTACCGACACGCTCCACGCGCACCTGGCCATGGCCGCCCCCGTGACCCGCTGAGCCTGCGTCAGGCGGGAATCTGCCGGCGGGCCATGAGGCGGCGCGCGCTGAGCAACGCGAGCCCCCCGAGGCTGAAGCGGCCCAACGGGGTCAGGCCGAGGAGGAAGTTCGCGGCGGGGCGCCGGGCGAGGGTGTTGCGCCGGTACCAGGGAACGCGGGGCCGCTGAAAGAACTTCGCGAGAATCCAGGCGCCGAGTGCCTTCTTGGCGAGGGCCATGCTGTCGCTCCTGTGTGGAATCGCCCACGGGTCCATTCCCGTGGTGCGGTGTCCTTCAAGCTGGGGGCCGTGGTGGCCGGGGACAGCCCGCGGACGGGCCGGGGCCTGGCTGCCCGCCTGCTCGCCCTTCGGACGAAAGCACCCTTCCGGACAACCCCTGTCCACCAGACGGCGTCTCCGGGCCCGCGGAGGTCCGACCGGCCGTGCGATGGGCGGGCAGTGCCTACCTTGTCCCTGTCCCGGTGGGGGTGGGCCACCCGGGAGAGGGAGGGAGTGGATGAAGGGCTTCATCTTCGAGGAGCTGAACGGCGGGGCGAGCTGCCGCACGTACCTCATCGCCAGCCCGCGAACGCGTCAGGCGCTCATCGTGGACCCGGTGCTGGAGCTGGTGCCCGGCTACATGCAGCGGCTGGCGAAGGACCAGCTCCGGCTGATGATGGTGGTGGACACCCATACGCACGCGGACCACCTGTCCGGAGGACGCGAGCTGTCCCGGATGACGGGCGCGGTGCACGCGGGAGCTCCGGAGGGCTCGGTGCGGCGATTGCTGCGCGATGGCGAGGTGCTCGCGGTGGGCGACGTGCACCTCACCGTCTGGGACAGCCCGGGGCACACCTCGGACGCGCTGGTGCTGGTGATGGAGGACCGGGTACTGACCGGGGACACGCTGCTCATCGGCGCCACGGGCCGGACGGACCTGCCCACGGGCGATGCCGAGGCCGAGTACCTCAGCCTCCAGCGGTTGTTGTCGCTGCCCGAGGACACGCTCGTCTTCCCCGCGCACGACTATGGCGGCCGGACGTTCAGCACCATCGCCCACGAGCGCCTCACCAACCCGCGCTTGCGGTTGGACCACGAGGCCTTCATCCGGCTGATGACGACTCCGCGCGCCGAGAAGCCCGCGCGCCTGGAGGAGGCACTGGCCTACAACACGCGCCCGCTGGAGGCGCGTGACGAGCCGGCCGAGCAGATGGCCGTCTTCTAGGCCACGCGCGTGCTGAGCTGGGCGCGCTCGCGGGCGATGAGCTCGCGGGCCTCCGGCTCCGTGGCGACGAAGTGCATGTCGAAGGTGAGCTTGCCCGTCATGGCGTGCACGAAGGCCAGGCTCTTGGCCACCGCCTTCTGCACGAAGCCCGCGCCAATGTAGACGGAGCCGAGGAACCAGCCGGGGTTGATGCTCTTGGAAACGTGCTCCCGGGCCTCCGTCTCGACGGAGGTGGCGTCCGTGAGGTCCGTCACCACGAAATAGGGGTGTTTGTTACCCAGCTCTCCGTAGAGTTCCGACAACGCGATGGCGTCCTGCAGCGTGGTCTCTCCGTGGATCTTCACCCACAGGATGTCCGGCTGCTCGAAATGGGCGGTGTGCGTCCCGAACTTCCACTCGCGCTGGATGGTCATGTCTCCCCCGAGAACGGTTGCGCGGCATCCTACCCGTCAGGGTGGAGAGGGCGAGCGGTGGCACGTGCGGACCCGCTGTATTTGTCTAGCAGGGAGCGTTCCTCGGCGATGAGTGCGCGTGCATCGTTCTCTGTTGGAACGAAGTGCTGCGGCCGCGTCTGCTGACCCGTGAGGGAGTGGAAGAAGCTCATGCTGGTGGCCACCGCCCGCTGCATCAGTCCCGCTCCGATGTAGGTGGCGCTGTGGAACCAGTCCGCGTGGAAGTTCCAGGAGACGTGGTCCCGGGCCTTCAGGTCCACGGTGGTGGCGTCCGTGAGGTCCGTCACCAGGAAGAAGCGCTGCTGGCTGCCTACCTCGCGGTAGACCTCGAGGATGGTGATGGCGTCCTCCAGCGACGTCTCTCCGTGAATCTCCATCCACAGCACGTCGGGCGGTTCGAACCAGGCCCGGTGTGTCCCGAAGCTCCACTCGTGAGGCTGCGACATGGTGCTACCCCCCGTTGGACGCGATTCTACACGCCGGTCCTCGCTCAACGCCCTCGTACGGGAGTGTCGCCATAACCCGTCAACTCGACATACCCACGTCCCTGGACCGGCTGGCCCGCGTGGGTGCCCGAGAAGCGCACCGCGCCTTCCCAGTAGCGAACACTCACCGGCAACTCCTGGTCCGCGAGCGCGGGCGTGATGTCCAGTGTCAGACCTCTCGACGGTACCGAGAGCTTCCAGCGCGCCGGGTACGCCACGCCACTGTGGGGGCTCGTCCAGGTGTCCGCCACCTCCAACCGGATGTCCTCGCGCGACAGGTGCACCGGTGCTCCCTCGGCGGGGACGAGCGTGCCCGCGCTGAATGCGTCCGCCGTGCCGTCGTGCCGGCGCAGTTGGTAGTACATGAGCTCGCCGCCATCCGAGAGCTGGAGCGCGAACCAGTCCCAGCCCACCAGCTCCTGGCCGAGCGCGCTGGTGCCCCACTCGCGGTCCATCCAGCTCTGCCCCGTCACCTCGTACGCGCGGCCGTCCACCGTTACCTGTCCGCGCGTGGGCATGCGGGTGAGCGAGTAATAATAGGAGGCATTGCCCTTCTGCGGCCCCTTCCGGCTGAGGCCCCGGTCCCCCTGGAGCACCGGCGGCTTGCCAGCCTCCAGCTCCAGTGACAGCGACACGTCCGCGCTCCGGGCGGTGAGCCGCAGGGGCAGAGCGCCGTCTCCGATGGCCTCCGCGTTCCAGTCCTCGAGCCAGACGCGGAGGGGCGTTGTCCGCGCACCCGCCAGGTCCATCGCCTCGCGGCTGAAGCGCTCGGTGGCGTGGAAGCGCCCGCCGCTGATGTCCGAGAGCGCGAGGTGCCCCATGTGGACGTGCCGGGTGCCCCACGCGGACGCGCGCTCCGCCTCCCCGGGGGCCAGGGCGCTGCGGAAGAGGGTGAACTGGTAGCCGAACTCGTGCCCGTCCGCCGTGGTGAGGTTGCCTGTCCAATACCACCACTCGGTGTGGAAGCCGGGGTGGGGGCCATGGTCCTCGGGGAAGTGGAACTCCCGGGGCTCGAGCGCTTGCGTGTAGCCCTCCGCGCCGCTGGCCCCGCCGAGCGCCTCCGACACCTTCATCGTCGGGGCGTTCTCCAGGGGCGGCGACGTGTCGCGCGTGACGTAGGCCGCGCCGGCCGCGAGCCCCACGAGTACCACCATCACACCAATGATGAGTCCGCGTCCGCGCATCGCCTCACTCCTCCCTCAGCGCCAGGGCGGGGTTGGCGCGCGACATCTTCCAGGACGGGTACAGGCCGGCGAGCGCCGCCGCCGCCAGGGCCAGCATCATCGCCTGGGTGAGCACGTCCCCGGAGACGAGCAGTTGCAGCGTCCACCCGAAGGAGCGCTGGTTGATGACGTGGACGAGCACGTACGCGAGCGCCACGCCGAGCGGCAGCGAGAAGAGTCCCGCGAGCAGGCCCAGCAGCCCCGTCTGGAGGGACACGAGGCCCCAGAGCTGGCGCGGGGTGAGGCCGGTGGCGCGCAGCACCGCCAGCTCGCGCGCCCGCTCCAGTTGCAGCGCCATGAGCGCGCTCAACACGCCGATGAAGGCCACGCCCACCGCGAGCAGCCGCAGCACGTGGGTGATGGTGAAGGTGCGGTCGAACACCTCCAGGGACAGCTGGCGCAGCGCACGGTTGGACTGGATGCCGAGCGCCTGTACGGTGCCGGCGCGCTCGCGCACCCGGGCCACGAGTGCGTCCACGTCCTGGCCGGGCTCGGCGTAGAGGGCCACGCCACTCACGCGTGCGTCCTGGAAGTGGAGCAGGTACGTGCTCCGGAGCATCAGCACCGTGCCCGTGTCCGAGCCGTAGTCGAAGTACACGCCCACCACACGGAAGCGGCGCGGACCCTGGTCCGTGGCCAGCTCCACCGTGCCGCCCACGCCCAGCCTGCGGTGGAAGGCGAAGGGCTCGGAGACGAGGACGGCGTCCGGTGCCTCCAGCTCCTTCCACACGCGCGCCGGGTCTCCCTCCTTGAAGCGGTAGGGACGCACCGGGGTGGCACCGAAGTCCACCGCGCGCACGTCCGTGGGCACCCCGTCCACGCGCACCTGCACCGTGCGGATGGTGCTGCTGCTGGCCACTCCGGGCGTGGCGCGCACCTGCTCGGCGAGCCCCGGCGCGAAGGTGGCGCCACCCCGCCGGGTGACGAGCGCGGGCGGGGAAACATAGACGTCCGCCTCCAGCGAGGACTCCAGCCAGTCCGCCACCGTTCCGCGGAAGCTCGTCACCATGAGGCCCACGCCCACCGTGGTGGCCACCGCCACCATCAGCGCCGCCAGCGCCACGGCGGTGCGGCTGAGGTTCGACGTCACGCCTCGCGCCGCCATGCGCCCGAGCAGTCCGAAGGGACGCCCCAGTGGACCCGCCGCCAGTCCCGCCAGCTTCGCCGTCAACCAGGGCACCAGCAGCGACGCGCCGAGCAGCACCGAGAAGAGGCCCGCGTAGGCCGGCAGCAGCTCGGGCGTGGGCAGGGACAGCAGCCCCACGCCCAGCGCGAGGATGACCAGTCCCAGCAGCGCGAGCCGGGGCGCCCGGTTGCGCGACACGTCCTCCAGCGTGGAGCGGCGCAACGTCACCGCGGGCGCCGAGCGCGCAGCCTCCCACGCGGGCAGCATCGCGGCGGCCAGCGTCGCGCCCAGTCCCAGCAGCACGCCCTTCACCAGCGTGAAGGACTCCAGCGAGAGGCTTCGCACGCTCACCACGAGGTACAGGTCGTTGAGCGTCCGGGTGACGAGTTCCATCAACCCGCGCCCGAGCACGATGCCCAGCAGCAGTCCCGCCACCGTGCCCACCACGCCCAGGACCGCCGCCTCGCCGAGCACCAGGGCGAAGAGCTCGCGCCGGGTGATGCCCACCGCGCGCAGCCGGCCGAGCTGCTCGCGCCGCTGCACCACCGAGAAGGTCATCGTGTTGTAGATGAGGAACGTCCCCACCACGAGCGCCAGCAGCGACAGGGCGGTGAGGTTGGTGCGGAACGCTCGCGTCATCTGCTCCACCGCGTTGCCCCGGGCGTGGGGCCGGACCACCTCGACGCCCTCGGGCAGCAATGGGCGCAGGCTCGCCAACCGGGCCTCACCGGCCTCGCCTTCCGGCAGCTTCAGGTCGATGCGCGAGAGGTGCCCCATCTGTCCGAGCACCTCCTGCGCCGTGGAGACGTCGGTGAGAACGAGGCCCTCCATCGCCTGGGCGCGGTTCTCGTCCCCGGAGTGGAGCAGCGCCACCACGCGCAACTGCTTCACAACGCCCTCCACGGCCACCCGGAGCGGGTCTCCGGCCTTCACGTTCAGCGCCCGGGCCGTGCGCTCGGTCATGAGGGCGGCACCGGGCTCGGTGAGGAAGGCGCCCATGTCCACCTTGCCACCGCCTCGGGGAACGAAGGAGCGGAAGGGCGCCTCGGCGAAGGGGTCTACTCCCAGGATGGTGAGGATGCGCTGATCTCCGCTCCTCGCGCGCACGTAGCCTTCCACCACCGGAGCGGAGACGGGGGCGCCGGGCTGGAGACGCAGGGCGCGGTACACGGATTCGGGCAGCCCCGAGGGCCCACCGACGAGCTGGTGGGTGGCACGGCCCGCCACCGTATCCGTGGAGCGCTCGAAGGCGCGCATGGCGCTCGCGTTGGCGAGGTCGATGGACACCACCACCGCCACGCCGAGCGCGATGCCGAGCAGGGACAGGGCGGTGAGCCACGGGTGGCTGCCCAGGTGACGCAGGCTGGAGCGGACCAGGAGACGCTGTTTCACGCGCGGGCCTCCCGCTCGACGAGCCGGCCCGCTTCCAACGACAGCACCCGGTCCGCGCGTGCGACGAGGCCGGGGTCGTGGGTGACGATGAGCGCGCAGGCCTTCTCGCGGCGTGTGAGGCCCTCGAGCAGGTCCAACACCTTGCGTCCCGTCTGCTCATCGAGGTTGCCGGTGGGCTCATCGGCGAGGAGCAGGGGAGGGGTATGGGCGAGCGCGCGGGCCACGGCCACCCGCTGCTGCTCGCCACCGGAGAGCCGGTCGGGGAAGCTCGCGGCCCGGTTGCCGAGCCCCACGGTGTCGAGCAGCTCGCGCACGCGGTTGCGTGAGCCGAGGCCGTCGCGGCCGGTGAGCTCCAGGGGCAGGAGGATGTTCTCCTCCACGGTGAGGGTGGGCAGCAGGTTGAAGGCCTGGAAGATGAAGCCGATGCGCTCGCGTCGCAGCAGGGTGCGCTCGTGCTCGCTCAGGGTGACGAGCTCCCGGCCATCGACGCGCACCGTGCCCCGCGAGGGCAGATCGATGCCGCTGATGAGATTGAGAAGCGTGGATTTACCCGAGCCGCTGCGGCCGAGCAGCACGATGAACTCGCCCGCGTGGAGGGTGATTCGCACGTTGGCGAGCACCTCGCGGACGGCATCGCCCTCGGCGTAGGACTTGGAGACGTCGTGGAGCTCGACAACGGGCTGGGCGGGGGACATGCGGGGGAAGTCCCTAACGGATGCGCGGGGTTCACGCACGTTCTGAGTGAAAACAGGTCCTCGTCAGCCCGCCCGGCCTGGGGGATGCCGTGCGGTCCGAGGCGGGAGTTGGTACTGTTCCCGGAACTGGAGGCGGGCGCATGAAGCTGACCGAGGACATCAAGCCGGTGACCTACATGAAGACCCGTGCCGCGGAACTGCTGCGGGAGGTGAAGCGATCGCGCAGGCCCGTCGTCATCACGCAGAATGGAGAGGCCCAGGCGGTCGTCCTGGATGTGGCCACCTACGAGGCCCTCCGTGATGCCTCGCTGCTTCTCCAGCTCGCCTCCCAGGGCGAGGCGGATGTGCAGGCGGGACGTACGACACCTCAGCCGGAAGTTTTCGCGCGTGCTCGGCGGCGGCTCGCCCGGGAGAAGTAGGCATGGGGCGGCGCTTCGCGGTCGACTGGGCGGAAGTCGCCCGCATCGATCTCGATGAGTTGCTCGACTACATCGAGCAAGAAGACTCGGGAGCGGCCCTCGCCGTCCTGGGGCGGCTGGAGCAGGCCGCGAAACGGCTGGAATCCATGCCCCTTCGGGGACGGGTGGTTCCAGAACTGGCTCAACGCAACATCCGGCTCTACCGCGAGCTCATCGTCCGCCCCTGGCGCATCATCTACCGCGTGGGGACGGACCGCGTCCTGGTGCTGGCGGTCCTGGATGGAAGAAGGGACCTCGAGGGATTGCTCCTGTCGCGGTTGCTTCGTCGGACGTAGGGCATGGAGGCCCGAAAGGGCTTTCGCCGCAGCCAGATGCATGCTCCGCTGCTGAGCAGGCGGGAAGGCATCTTCGTGGTGCCGTGGCCGTGTGCCGGTCAGGCTGGAATGCCCTGCGTCCAGGGTTTGTCTCCTATGTCCTCGAACGACCCACACCTGCTCCTCGTGCAGCAGGGCAATCGAAGGGAAACCAGAGCGGATGGAGATTCAGCGGGAGCTTCAGCGCATGGGCCAGGGTGACCACCTGTGCCTCGTCTACGAGAACCCCGAGGAGCAGTGGGGCGCGGTGATTCCGTACATGGCCGAGGGCCTGGCGCGTAACGAGGCGTGCCTGTACGTCATCGACGACCGTGCCCTCGATGAGGTCCGGCAGGCCTTCATCGCCCGTGGGGTGGACATCGATGCCGCGGTGCGCTCGGGCCAGTTCGTCTTCGCCACCAAGCGCGAGGCCTATCTGGCCTCCGGCAGCTTCGAGCCGCGGGGGATGATCTCCTTCCTGGAGAAGACCGTGCAGGAGGCGGCCGCCGCGGGCCGCACGGGCTTCCGGGTGACAGGCGAAATGACGTGGGCCCTGGGCGAGGGGTGTGGGTGTCACCAGCTCATCGAGTACGAAGCCCTCCTGAACAACTTCTTCCCCGGCAGCCGGGCCTCGGCCATCTGCCAGTACAACCGCAAGCGCTTCAGCGCGGACATGATCCGCGACGTGCTGCGCACCCATCCGGTCGCCATCCTCGGCAACCAGGTGTGCCCCAACCTCTACTACGAGACGCCCGCCATGGTGCTGGGCCAGGGCTCCACCGAGCAGCGCGTGGACTGGATGATTCAACAGCTCCAGCGCTTCCGCGGCGCCGAGCGCAAGCTGGAGCGGGCCGTCCAGGCCCGTGACGAGTTCCTCTCGGTGGCCAGCCACGAGCTCAACACGCCGCTGACGTCGCTCAAGCTCCAGGTCCAGTCCCTCACGCGCACCCTGGCCCGGGGAGACGGGGCGTCCCTCTCGCGCGAGAAGGTGACCAGCATCATCGATCGCACGGACCGGCAGCTGCGCCGGCTGTCACGGCTGGTGTCCGACCTGCTCGACGTCTCGCGCATCCACGCGCACAAGATGACGCTCGAGCGGGAGCACATGGACTTGCGTGAGCTCGTCGACGACGTGGTGGACCGCGTCTCGGGAGAGTTCACGCACATGGGCGTGCGGCTCGACGTCGCCCCAGGAGCCCACGTGGTGGGGTTCTGGGACCGGAGCCGGCTGGAGCAGGTGCTCATCAACCTGCTGACCAATGCGCTCAAATACGGTGCGGGCAAGCCGGTGCGCGTCGAGGTGGCGGCCGATGGGACGCGGGTGTCCCTGTCCGTGAAGGACCAGGGCGTCGGGCTGCGCGAGGAGGACCGCGCGCGCATCTTCGAGCGCTTCGAGCGGGCCATCAGCGCCAGTGAGGCCAGTGGGCTGGGGCTGGGGCTCTACATCGCGCGGGAGATCGTCCAGGCCCACGGGGGAGACATCTCCGTGGAGAGCCGCCTGGGCGAGGGTTCCACCTTCACGGTGTCGCTGCCACTGGGCGCGCGGGCGTAGCCTCCCGGAGCCTGTGGAAGAAGCTCCCCACCTCCGAGGCGAGCAGCGGCCCGCCCCTGTCCCGGGGGATGATGTGGAAGCCGGTGCTCAGCGAGATGAAGCGCACCTGGGGCGAGGCGGTGAGGCCGCGGACCAGCACCGGGCCGCACGTGGGGTCCACCACGTGGTCCTGCTCGGCCACCGCCACCAGCGTGGAGCAGCGCACCCGGTGCAGGACGCTCATCGCGATGTCCTGCAACTCCCACAAGTCCCTCAGCCGCGCCGAGGGGAACGCGGGGAGGATGGGCGCCTCGGCCAGCACCGCCGGGTCCGACACGTCCGTGCCCGTCTTGAAGACCCACGGTTTCACCCGCTCCAGCAGTCCGTGGCGCCGCAGCCGCTTGAGCAGCCACATGAGGGGGCCCTTGAAGCGCAGCGCCGGAGCCACGAGCGCCAGCCCGTGCACCTGCTCCGGGAAGTCCGCCGCGAGCCGCAGCGCCAGCAGCGCCCCCATGGACAGACCCGCGACGAAGATGCGCCGGTAGCCACGCAGCGACAGCAGCGCCTGCGCCGCGGCCTGCTCCCAATCCCGATGGCTCACGCTCAACAGGGCCTCGGGGGTGGAGCCATGGCCCGGCAGCTGGGGGGCTCGCACGTACAGGCCTCGTGCGGCCAGGGCCTCGCCCAACGGGCGCATCTCCCAGGGGCTTCCCGTGAAGCCGTGCAGCAGGAGGCAGGCGTCTTCTCCCCGCCCCAGCTCGAACGGCGCCGTCTTCTCCGGGTCCATCCGCTGTGCTCGCACCATGACTCAGTCTAGTCACCGCGCGCTTCTGGCGGTATGCCCCCCTCCCATGTCGGACACCCCCAAGCCCCCCGATGTCTCCCTTCAGGTTCAAATCGACGACGATGTGGCCAATGGTCAGTACGTGAACATGGCGCTCGTCAATCAGACGGAGACGGAGTTCACCCTGGACTTCATCTACGTCCAGCCGCACCAGCCCCGCGCCAAGGTGCGCTCGCGCGTCATCCTCAATCCCAAGCACCTCAAGCGTCTGCTGGCCGTCCTCCAGGACGGGGTCTCCAAGTACGAGGATCGTTTCGGCCCCATCGTCCTCTCCGAGGAGGGCCGTCACTGAAGGGTGCTCCCACCCTGGGGACACGGGTGGGAAGGGGCCGCTGCCAAGCGAAGACCCGGTGACGTTCTGGTGGGCCACGTGTGTCCCGGGCTCGTCGAGCCGGCCCTCCACGGCGGGCCGCGTCATGGCCCGGGCGTCCTGGCGGACGGAGTCCTCCGGACTTCGCGTCGGGATGCTGGCCTCCGGCCCCGGGCCGGCGCAGACTCGGAGGCCTCGTGCGCTCCGTCGTCCTGCTCCTCGTCCTGATGCTGGCCGCTCCGGCCGCACACGCCGACTGTCCGTCGGATGGTGTGCAGGTGTTCCCCATTCCCGGCGCGGTGGTTCCCACCAATAGCCGTTTCCTGCTGGAGGGCCTGGGTTCCTTCAGCTCGCGAGTGGCCGAGCTCCCGGGCCGCGTCCTGCGGCTGCAGGCGGACGGCCACGAGGTGGAGGTGCGTGTCCAGCGCGGTTGGAGCAGCACGTTCGGGCGCTCCACCGTCGTCCTGCGGCCCTCGGGCCCACTCAAGCCGGGCCATGTCTATACGTTGCGCCTGGATGACGTGCTGCCCGGGGCGAAGGTGCTCAACGGGGGCGGCTCCACGCTGCCCGAGTGGCACAGCGGCCGGGGCCAGGACGTGGCGCGCCCGCGCTGGGTCGAGCGCCCCGCCGTCAGCGAGGGCCTGTTCCGCCGCACCCGTGAGGGCACCGAGCGCTTCGTCAAGCTGCGCATGTCCCTGCGCGAGGACAGTCCCTTGTATGTGGTGGTGACGCTCTGGCGCCAGGGCCAGGACATGGCGCCCCAGCACTACTTCACCTCGCTGCAACATGGCGTGGCGCTGGTGGGCCACCAGGCCTGCGGCGGGGCCTTCGCCCTGGAGGACGGGAAGAGTTATCGCGCGAAGTTGGAGGTCTTCGACGCGGCGGGTAATACCGCGCCCGCGGTGCCCAACCTGCAATTCGAGGCGCCGGTGGCGACCCAGGAGAACCCATGACGGTGGACGTGGAGACGTTGAAGGAGCGGATGGTGGAGTTCATCCACGGGCTGCAGGACGGCATCTGCGGCGCGCTGGAGCAGCTCGATGGGCAGGCGCGGTTCCGTGAGGACCCCTGGCAGCGGCCGGGCGGTGGTGGCGGGCGCAGCCGCGTGCTGGAGGACGGGGCGGTGCTGGAGAAGGGCGGGGTGAGCACCTCGGTGGTGTTCGGCGAGCTGGAGGAGGCCTTCGCGAAGAAGCTGCAGGGCGAGGGCCGCACCTTCTGGGCCGCGGGCATCTCGCTGGTGCTCCATCCGCGCAATCCGCATGTGCCCACCGTGCACGCCAACTACCGTTTCATCCACCAGGGCGGGAAGGCGTGGTTCGGCGGTGGGGCGGACCTGACGCCGTACTACCTCCATGACGAGGACGCGGTGCACTTCCACCGGGTGCACAAGGAGGCGTGTGACCGGCACGACCCCGCGTACTACCCGCGCTTCAAGGAGACGTGCGACAAGTACTTCTACCTGCGTCACCGCGAGGAGTCGCGGGGCGTGGGCGGCATCTTCTTCGAGAACCTCGGCGGGAACCTGGAGCGCGAGTTCGAGCTGGTGCGTGACGCCGGCCGGGCCTTCCTGCCCGCGTACCTGCCCATCGCCGAGCGGCGCAAGGACCTGCCGTACACGGAAGCGCAGCGCTTCTGGCAGGAGGTGCGGCGTGGGCGCTACGTGGAGTTCAACCTCGTGTGGGACCGGGGCACGACCTTCGGCCTGGAGACGAAGGGGCGCACCGAGTCCATCCTCATGTCGCTGCCGCCGCAGGTGCGTTGGCGCTACGACTACCACCCGGAGCCCGGCACCGAGGAGGCACGGCTGGTGGAGGTGCTCCGGAACCCGCGTGACTGGGCAGGTTCTCGGTAGGAGGAGTGTCCATCATGGAGAGCTCCGTTCCTGGCGAGCCGCGCCGAGCCCCTCGGAAGAGCCTGGTGCTGGTGATGGCGGTGATGGGCGTCCTGGTGGGGGCCGGCGCGGCGGTCTTCGTCTTCAGATCCCTCGGCGGTGGAGGGGGCGTGGGGGACCCGTCCCTCGCCAACGAGGCGCGCGTCAACGTGCTGCGCCTGTGTGGCGACGTGCAGTCCTATCGTGACGAGCACGGTGTGTTCCTGCAGGGGGGACCGGTACCCCGGGAGGTGCCGCGCGGTGCCAGGGCGTTGCCCTTCGAGCCGGACGAGAACCTGAAGAAGATCGGCTTCAGCCCTGGCGAGCGCGTCCACTACCAGTACCAGGTGGTGGTGCAGGAGACGCCCCTGGGCGAGGCGGAAGTCACCTGCTACGCGCGTGGGGACCTGGATGGAGACGGCCAGGTGTCCGTCTTCAGCGTGACCCTGGATGCCAACGGAATGACGTCCGCCGTGAAGGCGGAGCGGGAAACGGAGTAGCCAGGGGGCCTTGGCTGCTGGCCCGCCCGTGAAGCTCAGTGGGCGGAGCTCTTGGAGAGCAGGTTGATGACGAGGCAGCCACCGAGAATCATGGCCATGCCGATGAGGGCCGGGGCATCCAGCTTCTGTTTGTAGAGCACGTAGCTGGCGGCGGCGACGAGGACGATGCCCAGCCCCGACCAGATGGCATAGGCGATGCCGACGGGGATGCTCCGGAGCGACAGCGTCAGGCAGTAGAAGGCGGTGGCATAACCCGCGATGACGAGGAGGCTGGGCCCGGGGCGGGTGAACTCCGCGGTGGCCTTGAGGGACGAGGTGGCGATGACCTCGGCCAGGATGGCGATGGCGAGATAGGCGTAGGCGCGCATGTCCCGGGCTTCTTACTCCCCGCACTCGATCGCCTTCACGAACCTTGATGTGATCTAGAAACCCACACCCCAGGTGTAGACGTCTACACCTGAGGCCAGGCCGGGGAACGAAGGCTGGCGATTCTCGGTTTCGTGGTGTCCGCGAAAGCGCGCGCCTCGTGTCCACGGCCGTGCTCGTCCGCTGGGATGGCCGCCCACCGGTGAACGGCCGCCCCTCGCAGTATTGCTTGGGGCGTGGAGTGCTCATGGTAGGGTGGCGCACCCTTGGCTACCGACGATCTCACTCTCGTCAAGCGCGTCCGCGATGGAGACCAGCGCGCCTTCAAGCTCCTCGTCGAGCGTTACCAACGCAAGGTCTACGCCGTCGCGCTGGGCATGCTGAAGGACAAGGAAGAGGCGATGGACGTCTCCCAGGAGGCGTTCGTCAAGGTCTACAAGTACCTCGACCACTTCAAGGGCGACTCCTCCTTCTACACCTGGCTCTATCGCATCACCGTCAACATCTGCATCGACGTGATGCGCCGCAAAGGCGCCTCCGGCGGCGAAACCGAGGAGTTCGACGAGTCCGTCGTCAATGATCTCTCCGAGGCCCGCATCGGCGCCCTGGGCAGCCGTCTGGGCACCAACCCCCAGAAGAGCGCCCTGCGCCGGGAGCTGGCCGAGAAAATCCAGGAGGCCCTCGCCGCCGTTCCCGAGAAGCACCGCGCCATCCTCCTTTTGCGAGAAATCGAGGGCATGTCCTACGAGGATCTCTCCCGCACCCTCGACATTCCCAAGGGCACGGTGATGAGCCGCCTCTTCCATGCCCGGACCAAGGTACAGAAAATCCTCAGTGAATACCTGGAGTTGGACGAGGCCAAGAGCGGAGTGGGCAGTGAGTGAAAGGGGCTGGAATATCGGTGGGCCACCCCCGTCCAACCCGCACGTCCCCCATTACGCTGGGTGAGGAACATGGCCGGAAATCCCGCGTGCGAGCGCTTCGTCCCCTTGCTGTCCCCCTATATCGACGGGGAGCTGTCCCCCACTGACCGCATCAACGTCGAGCGCCACCTGGGCGCTTGCCGCGACTGCGCCAGCCGCGCCGCCGACCTGCGTGCCGAGTCCGCCCTGCTCCGGGTGGGCCTGGAGATGGCCGTGGACGAGGTGGACTTCAAGGACTTCACCCAGCGCGTCATGGCCCGGGTGACGCCCGAGCGTCCTCCGCTCCTGGAGCGGCTGCGCATCTCGCTGTCCGAGATGTTCCTCTACCACCGCACCGCCATGGTCTCCTCCCTGGCCACCGCCGCGGCGCTCGCCCTGGTGGTGATTCCCATGGTGATGAACCAGAACGACGCCCCCATGGGCTACGGCGCGGACCGCATGCGGGTGAGCGCCGTCCGGGCCACCGAGGGCGCCAAGGTGGCCCCGGTGGTGCTCGAGTCCGATGATGGCAACACCATCATCTGGGTGGTGGACCAGGACGCGGCTCCGGCGCACGATGGCTCGGAATCCAGGCCCAAGGCCGGCACCCCGCCGGACGAGAGCGACGAGCTGGACGGCGAGCCGCTGAAGAAGGGCCCGGCCAAGACAGTGCCACCCAAGGGAGGAGAGCTATGAGGACGACGACGCGCATGCCGGGAGTGCTGGGGGTGCTGGCCCTGCTGGGGCTGTTCCTCCTGCCTGGGGCCGCACTCGCCCAGGAGCTGAAGCTCAAGGTGGAGGTCGAGGTGGTGCTCGTCTCCAACAAGGGCGACGAGGTGAATCCTCCCGAGCTGCAGAAGATGAAGGAGACGTTCCAGCGTCAGAACTTCAGCTACACCTCCTTCAAGCGCATGTCCCAGCAGTCCATCGAGGTGGGCGGCAAGGAGCCCACCGAGGTGAAGCTTCCCAACGGCGTCAACGCCTCGTTCCTGCTGCTGGGAATGAAGGACGGCTCCGCCACCCTGCGCGTCACCGTTCCCAATCAGTCCGCCGTGGAAGTGCAGCTGGGCCGCCAGGGCGCCGTCTACCAGCGCGCCGGCAAGCACGTGGGAGGAGATCTCGTCCTCGTCCTCAACGTGCCCGCGAAGTAGTCCCCCTCACCAGCTGATGAGGTAGGTGCAGTCCATGCCGCCCTTCTGGCGGCACCCCAGCGGCGCGTGCTCCACGCGCACCCACATCGCGTCCTTCGGCCGGAAGCGCTCGCACAGCGCCTCGATGATTCCGTGGTCGAAGTTGCACGGGTAGGGGTTGTCGCAAATCATCCGGCCCCCGTGTGGCGCCGTCTCGAAGCGGTAGCCGCCGATGTTGCCGTTCTGCTGGCCCCGGTGGTTCATCTGGTAGGCCACGTTCAGCGCGCCCAGCGCCTCCTCCAGGGTGCGGATCTCCGGCGGGAACTTCGCGTGCTCCGGCACCTTCCGGCCCACCGCCCGCATCGTCACCGGGCCAATCTTCTGCTCGATGCTCCCAATGGCCGTCAGCGCGTTGCGCATGGGGTACCACCCCTGCGGCTCCAGCTGCGGAATGCCGTTCTCCGCCAGGATCTTCATCGCCCTGGACTTGAGCAGCTCCATTCCTCCGACCATTGCCATGATGGACTGGCCCAACACCTGGATTTCGGGGGGGATGACGCGGTTGTTCATGCTGGCTGGCTCCCGGGGAGGACTGCGTCAGAGACGACTCGAGACGACTGGGACCCCGAGTAGACGCCATTCCAGGCGGCCAGGGCAGGGGGTTGTGCTCCCGGCGCCGCGCGCCCGTCGTCTTGTCGATAGAGGCGGTGTGCACCGCGTGAAAGAGGTGCCCGTGGCTCCGCCGGTCCCGGTTCCGGTCATTCGTTCCGGGGTGCTTCACCCCCCCTTCTGTAGAAATGTCAGTCCCGGATGGGGGGCTCGGGGCCCTCTCACCTTGTGGGAGCCCAGTGTTTCCAGGGGGTTATGCGCAGGCACGCGGGTTGCTCTATGGGTTTCACGTCGGGCGGCGGCGTGGGGCGTCGGCAACGAGACAGGCAACCCAGACTTGAGGGAAGGGCGATCCATGGCGAAGACCCAGCGTGGTGGACAGGTGATGAAGGTGGCGCGTCGGGTGAAGGGGACGGCGGGGCGTGCGGTGGCGAAGGCGAAGGCGAGCCGGCCGGTGCGCAAGGTGCAGGTGACGCTGGGGGATTTGATCGCCGCGGCCTTCGATGTGGCGGGCGAGACGACGGCCGCCGTGAAGCTGGTGTCGTCGCGGGCCATGACCGAGGCGACGGGCAAGCAGATCGTCTTCGTGGGTTGATCGCGGGTTCGGGCAGCGGCCCGCGTCCAGGGGAGGGCCGGGGCGGGTCGGGGAGTGGGGAAGGTGGGGCAAACCCCCTCTGGACGCGGGCCGGGGCCCATTCACACAACATGACGGCAAACGGCTCGCCTGCTCGAATTCCGAGAGGGCGAGCCGTCCGCATGTTCGACATGCTGTCACCGGCACGGGGCGTGAAGCGGGGTAGAGTGGCGCGCCATGATTGGTGCCCTCGTTCTTGCCTCCGTGCTCCATCAGGCCCCCAAGGCCTTCGTCGAAAATCCCCCCGCGCCCGCGGAAGAAGGCATTCATTTCCAAGCGGCCCTCGAGGCGGGCGGACAGGCCCTGCCCTCGGGCACGGGCGCCAACCAGATGGACGGCTTCGGTGTCGTCTTCCCGCGTCTGAGCGTGAAGGGCGGCGATGAGTTCGAATTCGAGCTGGGCGCGCCCCTGCGCCTGCGCGTGTTGGATCAAGAGCCCCAGCAGCTGGAGCAGGACTACGGCGGCCGGCTGCGGCGCCAGGACTGGGACGAGCGCAGCGACTTCGGGCAGATCCTGAGGAACCTGCGCATCGGCCGGGACGATGGGCACGTGCAGCTGCGCGCGGGCGGCTTCTCCACGTACTCGCTCGGCGCGGGCTGGCTGGTGAACCGCTACCACAACCGCATTTCGCCGGACTACCACCCGGCGGGCGGCAACCTCGTGGCGTACCTCGGGCCCGCGCGGGTGGAGCTCTTCGCGAGCGACGTGCTGGCGATGCGCCTCTTCGCCGCCGAGGTGCGGTTGGACCTGGGCCGTCTGCTGAGCGACCAGGACACGGCCTTCGATCGCTTCCTGCTGTCGGTGGACGCGGCGCATGACTTCGGCAAGGGAGGCGGCACGACGCCGGCACTGTCCGCGGCGAGCGTCGGCTTCCAGGCGGGCGTGGTGAAGAACGAGAAGGTGCAGCTGTGGCTGCAGGCGGCGGCGGGCGCGCGGGCCGATACGCTCATCGAGTCGATTCCGGACTACGGCGCGGCCTTCGGCATGGTGGTGCGCGGCCAGCCCAACGAGACGGTGGATCTCACCGGCCGGCTGGAGGCGCGGCGCCAGGGAGGCCGCTTCCGCTTCGGCTTCTTCGGCGCGGGCTACGAGTTCTCGCGTTTCTCCGGCGTGGGCCTGAGCGAGCAGCCGCTCGCCGAGGAGTTGCTGCCGGGGACGTTCTCCGGCTACGGCGAGTTCGCGGCCTCGGTGATTCCGTTCGGCGGGCCGGAGGACCTGGAGCTGACGGCCAGCGCGTCCGGGGAATACTTCGTGAGCACGGGCCGGGTGGACGCGGATGCGGTGCTCCAGGCGCACCTGCCGGGCGGCAAGACGGTGGCCGAGCTGCGCGTCATCCTCACGGACCTCACCGTGCACCCGCGCTACTCGGCGGCCGTCGCGGTGAGTCACCGCTTCCTGCCCGCGGTGTACGGGCTCGTCACGGCGGGCCGGGAGCACTTCCCGCAAGCCGAGGGCAACCTGCGCCACGGCTTCACGGCGGGCGTGGGCGTGGGCGTGGACTTCCAGCGCTGAGGCCGTTACGGGAGTCTGAGGCGTGGGGAGGCGCGTCCCATGCAGGCTCCCGAGCTGCTTCAGGAACTGGTGGTCGTCTTCGGGGTGGCGGTGGTGGTGGTCCTGGCGCTCAGCCGGTTGCGCCTGCCCACCATCGCCGGCCTCATCGCCGCGGGTGCGCTCATCGGCCCGGGAGGGCTCGGCTGGGTGCGGGACACCTGGCGGCTGGAGGCCCTGGCCGAACTCGGTGTGGCGTTGCTGCTCTTCGGCATCGGGCTGGAATTCTCGCTCGAGCGGCTGAGACGGCTGTGGAAGGTGCTCACCCTGGGAGGCGGCCTCCAGGTGGTGCTCACCCTGCTGGCCGTGGTGGCGGTGGCCGCCGCGCTGGGCTTCTCGCCGCGCAAGGGTGTCTTCCTCGGCTTTTTGGTGGCGCTCTCCAGCACGGCCATCGTGCTGCGGGCGCTCGGTGAGCGGCAGGAGACGGACGCGCCCCACGGACGGCTCATCGTCGGCGCGCTCATCTTCCAGGATTTGTGCGTGGTGCCGATGATGCTCGCCATTCCGCTGCTGGCGGGGCGGGAGGTGGGCGTGGCGTCCATCGCCTGGGTGCTGGCCAGGGCGGCGCTGCTGGTGGTGGCCACGCTGGTGCTCGGACGGGTGGTGGTGCCGCCGCTGCTGAAGGCGGTGGCGGGGACGCGCCGGCGCGAGCTCTTCCTGCTGGCGGTGCTGGGGCTGGGGGCGGGCGTCGCCTGGCTGTCGTCGCTGGCGGGCCTGTCGCTGGCGCTGGGGGCCTTCATGGCCGGGGTGGCGCTGGCGGACAGCGACTACGGCTACCAGGCGCTGGCGGACATGCTGCCGCTGCGCGAGACGTTCGCCAGCCTCTTCTTCATCTCCATCGGCATGCTCTTCGACGTGCGCGTCGTGGTGGAGCACCCGCTGCTGGTGGCGGCGCTGCTGGTGGGCGTGGTGGTGGGCAAGTCGGTGCTCGCCGGAGTGGGAGCCCTGGTGATGCGCTTTCCCCCGCGGGTGGCGGTGCTGGCGGGCGTGGGGCTGGCGCAGATTGGCGAGTTCTCCTTCGTGCTGGCCAACGCGGGGCTCCAGGTGGGGCTGCTCAGCGCGGAGGAGCGGAGCCTCTTCGTGTGCATGAGCGTCCTCACCATGGCGGTGACACCGGTGGCGCTGAGCTTCGCGCCCCGGTTGGCGGCGGGCGTGGCGCACCTCCGGCCCCTGGAGGTGCTCTTCGGCGCGCATGGGCCGCACCGGCTGGAGCCCGAGCACGAGGAGCTCTCCGCGCACTTCATCGTCGCGGGGCTGGGCACCGCCGGACGCATGGTGGTGCGGGCCCTGCGCGCCAGCAACCTGCCCCATGTGATCATCGAGTTGGACCCGCACGTGGTGGCCGAGGCGCGGCGGCGTGGCGAGGTCATGTACTACGGCGACATCACCAGCCCGGAGATATTGGAGCGCGCGGGCATCCACCGGGCGCGGGCGCTGGTGCTGCTCATCAGCGACCCCGAGGGCTCGCAGCGGGCGGTGTCGGCGGCGCGGAGGCTGTCCCCGGACGTGCCCATCCTGGTGAAGGTGCCCCGGCTGAGGGACATCGGAGACCTGCACGAGCGAGGGGCGAACGACATCGTGGCCGGCGAGTTCGAGACGGCCCTGGAGGCGGTGACGCGGGTGCTGCACGCGGGCGGCGTGGCGGAGGAGTCCATGAACACGCTGCTGGCCGGGCTGCGCCACGAGGGCGTCCCCGAGCACGGCCCCGTCTCCGGGCCGCGGCGCATGCTGGGGACGATGGGAGGACTGCGGCGGGGCACGGCCACCTCGTGTTCGCACCTGGAGCAGATCCACCACGACGCGCGGCCCCGGACGTCGGGCTGCGAGGCCTGCCTGGCGCTGCACCTGCGCTGGCACAACCTGCGGATGTGCCTGACGTGCGGCCACGTGGGCTGTTGCGATGCGTCCTTCGGCCGGCACGCCATGAAGCACTACGAGGCCACGGGGCACCCGCTCATGCGCTCCCTCGAGCCCGGCGAGCACTGGGGCTGGTGCTACGTGGACGCCCTGGAGATCGATCCCAGGCCGCCGCCTCCGGTGGAGCCCCCGCGGCCGTCGGTCCACGCGTCCTGATGGACGGACCGTGGGCGCTTGCCCGCCTGCTGGACCCGGGCCCGGCTCCATTGAAAAGATGGACGCTGGATGAGCATTCCGACGACGACCCCTCCGGCGGCCCCCACTCCGCACACGCGCTGGCGGGTCCTCGCCGCGCATGGGGGCGCCGCCGCGTTGATCCTCCTGGTGGTGCTCTACCTCTTCTTCGAGGTGCTCTCGGACCTGGCCTTCCAGAGCTGGGAGACCTTCTGGCTGTATCTGCGCGTTCAGCAATACGCCGTGGAGCTCGCCGCCGGGCACTTCCCTCCCCGGGTGTTCCCGGACGCCGTGGCGGGTGGAGGCTCGGCCTTCCCGTTCTTCCACCCACCGCTCGCGTACTGGCTGTCCGCCGTCCTGGGCCTGTCCCTCGGCGACATGGTGGTGGGCGTCAACGTGTCGTTCGTGCTGTCGGTGCTGCTCTCCGCGTGGGCCATGTACGGCATGGGCATGGCCCTCTCCGGCAGAAGGTGGCTCGCCCTCATGGGAGCGCTCCTCTACATCTCCCTGCCGTACCGCTTCGTGAGCGTGTTCGTCATCGGGGCGCTCGAGGAGTCCTGGACGTTCGTCTGGTACCCGCTCGTGCTCACCGGGGCGTGGTGGACGCTGACGCGCCAGCGGTTGTCCTGGCTCCTTCCCTTCTCGGTGGCGGCGCTGCTGCTCACCCACGCGGTGATGGGCCTGTACTTCCTCGCCTTGTGCGCGCTCGGGCTGGGCGCCGCCGGCTTCCGGCTCGGCTGGCGAGAAGTGGGGCGCGTGGCCGCGGGAGGGCTCCTGGGCGTGGCCCTGACGCTCTGGCATTTCCTCCCCGCGCGGCTCGCCCTGGTGGACGTGTGGGCGGGCGTGCCGGAGGTGATGCGGAGCCTGCCCGACTTCGTCCACGGCCACCGCGTCGAGCCGTGGCAGTGGTTCGACGAGCACCCCAACCGGTGGAACGGCATCTCCGCCTTCCAATTCGACAGCATGTGTTTCTCCCTGGGGGCGGGCCAGTGGGTGGTGCTCGCGCTGGCGGCCGGGGCCTATGCCGTGGTGGCGAGGCGCGGCCTGGCGGTGGGAGACGCGCGGCTGAGCGTGCTCGCGAAGGGCCTGGCCGTGCTGTGGGCCGGCTGTCTCCTCTTCATGGTGGCCCCGCTGCCCTTCGTGAGCGTGCTGCCCACGGCGTTCAGCGCCATCCAGTTCCCCTGGCGCCTGCTGGGCGTGACGGCGTTCCTCTCTCTCGCCGCCGCCGGGCTCTTCCTGGCCCGCGCCCCCATCAGCCCCCGCCTGGGCGCCGTCATCGCCGGTGCGACGGTGGTGCTCGCCCTGTCCACGCCGCCCTTCCAGCGCACCAACAGCCTGGTGTCGGATTGGGATGACGCGGCGATCAACTCGTGGACGCTGCGGCGCAATGGCTTCAGCGGGTACACGCCGAACGGCGAGTACCTGCCACGCCTCCACCCCGTGGAGCAGTGGGTGGAGCGTGTGTCCGCTTCACCAGTGCCTGGCGGGGGCATCCAGGTGCTCGGGGCGGAGCGGGACGGTTCGCGGTGGAGTGTGCGGGTCGATGCGCCCCAGGGCGGTCCGCTCGTGCTGCCCGTGGTGGCCTATGACTTCTATCGCGCCACGGGGGACGGCGAGCGGACCCTGGAGACCTTCTCCGAGCAGGGCCTGCTCGGGGTGCGGCTGCAACCCGGTCAGTACTCCTTCACGGTGGAGCCCGGGACGACGCCCGCCGGATGGTGGGGCGCGGCGCTGGGCATGGCGGCGCTGGGCGGGGTGCTCCTTCTCGCCTCACGCCGGTGGAGCTCCTGGCTCCTGGCCTTCACAGGCAGACGCGCTCCCTCGGCGTGAACCCCGGCTCCTGGAGTGTGCAATGGACCCTCCATCCCCTCTCCCTCTGGGAGCTGATCATTAGCCACATTTCTCCAACTGGAGGAATGTGGCGCCGCATTCCATGACTTGAGAAGTAATGGAAACGGAAGTGACGGCGGCAGTAGCCCGGGTATGGGCCCAGCAGGAGTTCGGTAGGGCGCAGATAGGGGATGACAGGCGCACGCAGCGGCTGGTGGAGATGGCGGCGCATGTGGCGCTGAGGCCAGCAGGCAAGCTGACGCAGGTATGGGAGGAGGGAGCCGAGAGGGAGGGGGCGTATCGGCTGGTGGAGAATGAGGCGGTAGTGGCGAGGGACATGGCGAGCGCGGCGCACCGTAAATGCTCGCCGAGCCCCGTGGTCGAGGAGCTTGACGACGAGCGCGGGGCATGAGGGAGCGCTCACCGCGGTGCGACAGCCAGCGCGGCGCCCGGTCAGCTCAAGACAGGTGGGAATGAGTGCCGTGGCGAGTCAGCCCGCAGCGGACTGCGCGAGCTGGTTGGGCAGGGGAATCGCTTCCCCGCGCAGGGCCGCCAGCGCGGCCTCTCGCAGGTAGCGCTTGGGGTCCACCCCGCCC